>CAZLJE010000009.1:0-150274 GCA_964559835.1 uncultured Terriglobales bacterium | reverse complement strand
GGCCCATGTAGGCGATGCTGCGCGTGCCCTTCGCCGGCTTGAACGAGCAATCGAAGACCGCGAGGTGCTCGTCCTTGATGTGCGGCGCGCCTTCGATGGTGCCGGTGGCGTCGATGTAGGAGACGATGGCGTCGCACTGCTCGGAGGTGTAGCCGAGCTTGAACAGCGCGGCGGGGACCGTGTTGTTCACGATCTTGATCATGCCGCCGCCGACCAGCTTTTTGTACTTGACCAGCGCCAGGTCGGGCTCGACGCCGGTGGTGTCGCAATCCATCATGAAGCCAATAGTTCCGGTTGGCGCTAAAACCGTGACCTGGGAATTGCGGTAGCCGAATTTCTCACCGTGGGACAACGCGTCATCCCAACACTCTTTGGAGGCGTCAGTCAAAACCTTCAGCGCAGAGGACGCAGAGGCGCTAGAGGCCGCAGAGCCAATATTGTTCACCGAGGCGCGGTGCATGCGGATGACGTCAAGGAACGGCTCGCGGTTGATGTACCAGCCGGGACATGCGCCACCATCGTAGTTGGCGCCCTTGGTGGGAGCCGTGGCGGCGGAGAGCGTCGGGCAAAGTTCGGCGATGCGCGAAGACTGGAGATAGGCTTCGCCGCACATGATGGCCGTCACGCAGGCGGCGTAGTCGCGGCCGGCATCGGAGTCGTAGGGCAGACCGCTGGCCATCAGGAGGGCGCCGAGGTTGGCGTAGCCGAGGCCGAGCGGACGGTAGTCGTGCGAATTGCGCGCGATGGATTCGGTCGGATAGCCGGAGAAGTCGACCAGGATCTCCTGCGCGGTAATGAGGATGTCGACGGCGAAGCGATAGGCTTCCACGTCGAACTGGCCGTTGGGCGCGAACTTCATCAGGTTGAGCGAAGCCAGGTTGCAGGCGGAGTCGTCGAGGAACATGTACTCGGAGCAAGGATTCGAGGCGTTGATCCGGTTCGTGTTCTTCGAGGTGTGCCAGCGATTGACGGTGGTGTCGTACTGCATGCCGGGATCGCCGCAGTGCCAGGTTGCTTCGGCGATCTTGTTCATCAGATCGCGAGCGCGGTAAGACTTGTGCGGCTGGCCGTCCTGGACATTCTTCGTTTTGAATTGGCCGTCGCGCTCGACGGCGACCATGAATTCGTCGGTCACGCGGACGGAGTTGTTGGCATTCTGGAAGAAGATGGAGCTGTAGGCGGGGGCGTCGGGATTGGAACCGTCGTAGCCCTGCGCGATGAGCGCGTGCGCCTTGGCTTCCTCTTCCATCTTGCAGGAGATGAAAGGCTCGATGTCGGGATGGTCGACATTGAGGATGACCATCTTGGCTGCACGGCGGGTCTTGCCGCCGGACTTGATGACGCCGGCGAAGGCGTCGAAGCCGCGCATGAAGCTGAGCGGGCCGCTGGCGGTACCGCCGCCGGAAAGTGGTTCCTCGGAGCCGCGCAACGGGCTCAGATTCGTGCCGGTGCCGCTGCCCCACTTGAAGAGCATGGCTTCGGTCTTGGCCAAGGTCATGATCGATTCCATCGAGTCATGAACGGCGTTGATGAAGCAGGCGGAGCACTGCGGATTGCGGTAGCCGCTGGGCGCGAACTCGACCGTCTGCGCCTGGGGATTCCAGTGCCAGTTCGCGCCGTCGGCATTGGGCTCGATGCGGTCGCAACCGACGTTGAACCAGACGGGCGAGTTGAAGGCGGCCATCTGGTGGACGAGGATGTGGGCAAGCTCGTCGTGGAAGATGGCGGCGTCTTCGGCGGACTTGAAGTAGCCGCCCTTGATACCCCAGTCGCGGATGGTCTCGGCAACGCGGCCGATGAGCTGGCGCACGCCGGTCTCGCGCTCGGGGGTATTGAGGCGTCCGTGAAGATACTTGCTGGCCACGATGTTGGTGGCGGTCATCGACCAGTCCTTGGGGACTTCGACGTCCTTCTGCTCGAAGATCGCCTTGCCGGAGGCGTCGGTGATCGAAGCGGTGCGCTTTTCCCATTCCACGGTGTCGTAGGGCGAAATGCCGGCCTCGGTGAAGTAACGGCGGAACGAGAGGCCGGGGGCCTTGCGGGTGGACTTGGTGGGAGCGCTGGACGTTGTGGCAGTCGAGACGTTGGTGGTGACGTCGGCCATCTTTATATCTCCTCGAACAGTTGCTAGTTGCTAGTTGTCAGTTACTTCGCGTCGTCCCTCCGGGACTCGGCAGTTAAGTTCGCGACCCGAACCCAGGACTTCGTCCTGGGCCACCAGCGAACCGTCCCTTCGGGACTAATCTCTCCGAACGCTGGCATAAGCGGGCCGTCCCTTCGGGACTACCTTCAGACAAAAAGCTCAGCGGACTATCCGCCGGGAGAGTGTCACCGCAACCCGGCGGCGTTTCCGTTGTCACGCCAGAGACACAAGTCCCCTGGCGGTCGAAATCAAGAACTTGAAAAGAACTGCTCTAGGCGGTCACGGGGACCGTCGGGGGTAGTTCCAGCTGACAGCTCCGCGCTGCCGGCGCCCACAATCGCGAAATCGGCGGCCAGGTTCCGTTTCCGAAATCGCGTCTACATCACCTGGGATGGTGAAAGTACGCCTCTATGTTGTGCCTGTCAAGTGTCTAACACAATATATTGTATCGCATTGACGTTATCTCCTGTGTTACGACGGAATCAAAATTGGTGCTTGACGCACAACAAGTTACAGAGCGGATGTTTCGAAAGGTGCCCACGTTATGGTGCAGGAGGGTAGAAAATTTCGGTGGAAAACTGGAACGGGTTCGGGCTTTCGGCTCTCGGCTTTCGAAAGACAAGGCTGACACTCTCGGGCAAGCGGCAATCGGCTGGTGAGGCGAATGTAGGGTGGTGTGAGTCGAGGGTCAATGACGCATATCGGTGCAAGTGAGGAGAAGTTGTGAGTATCGGTGTGGGAAACGCGGTCAAGATAGTACGACCAAATAGCGGCGGAGTAGAATGTGCGACTCTCAACAGATCTGGTGATGGGGTGATCGAAAAGCCAGCACCACAAAGGACACGAAGGTACACGAAGGAAAAGATTAGCGCAGAGCGCGCAGAGGGGCAGAGATGAAGAGGGTGGTGGTGATCATAGGAATTTTGTTGATGGCGGCGGTCGCAGTGGCGCAAACGGCGGCGGGGCAGAGGGCGCCGGAGAAGGTGACCGTGATTCAGTGCGGGACGCTGATCGACGGGCGGAGCAATGATGTCCGACGAAACGTGCAGATCACCGTGCGGGGGAACAAGATCGAAAGTGTCGGTGAATCCCACCCGAGCAACACCGGTTCGGGTGGGCCACCCCCTATCGTCGATCTGTCGAAAGCCGTTTGTCTGCCGGGGCTGATCGACGTGCACACGCATATCCTGCTGCAGGGCGACATCGTCGTCGATTACGACGAGCAGTTGCTGAAGGAGAGCGCGCCGTACCGTGCGATCCGGGCCGTCGCCGCGGCGGACATGTGCTTGAACCATGGGTTCACGGCGATTCGCGACCTGGAGACGGAGGGCGCGGGATACACGGACGTCGATATCAAGAAGGCGATCGACCGCGGGATCGTACCGGGCCCGCGGATGGAAGTCGTAACGCGCGCGCTGAATGTGACTGGGGCGTACGCGCTGCTGGGTTACAACTGGGAGTACGACTTTCCGCACGGGGTGCAGGTGTGCGACGGGCCGGATGGATGCCGGAAAGCAGTGCGGGAACAGATATCCAACGGCGCCGACTGGATCAAGATCTATGCCGATCAGCGGACGTTCCCGGGCCCGAGTAACACGATCGATTCGCGTCCGACGTTCACGGTCGAAGAAATCAAGGCCATCACCGACGAAGCGCATCGGGAGCGGCGGCGGGTGGCGGCGCATGCGAGCGGATTGACGGGCGTGCACAACGCGGTCGAGGGCGGAGTGGATTCGATCGAGCACGGGAACTACATCGCCGACGCCGACCTGAAGACGATGGCGGCGAAGGGGATCTGGTACGTGCCGACGCCGTGGCTGAGCGAGTACCGCTGGACGGAATTCCCGGAGCAGACGGCGGCGATGAAGCGCAGCGACGCAATCTACGCAGACACATTCAAGCGGGCGCGGGCGGCGCGAGTTCGCATCGCCTATGGGACCGACGCGGGCGCATTCGAGTGGACGATCACGCCGGCGAGCCAGTTCCCGACAATGGTTCGGTATGGGATGACGCCGATGCAGGCGATCCAGAGCGCGACCTCGGTTGCGGCGGAATTGTTTGGATGGGAGAAGGAAGTGGGGACGGTCGAGGCGGGAAAGTTCGCGGACATCGTGGCGGTGAGCGGGGACCCGCTGAAAGACATAAGTACGCTGAAGAAGGTGGACTTCGTGATGAAGGACGGGGTCGTGATCAAAGAGCAAACGCATTGACGATTGCCGATTGTCGATTGAAAAACCTTTCACCGCAAAGGACACAAAGGAACGCAAAGGAAAACGTTCACCGCAGGGACGCAGAGGAACGCAGGGAAAAGCATTTTCGATGTTTGATTTTTGATTGTGGAGAGTCGCGGACATGAAGAGAGCAATCATTTTGTTTGTTGCTGTGATGACGGCCGCAATGGCGTATGGGCAGGGAGAAGCGGCGGGGATGCCGGCGGGGCGGCCGAAGAACCAGAAGCGGCCGATGGGGAGTCCGTCGGGGGCGGTGGAGCAGTCGGCAGTCGCGGGTCAACAGTCAACGGAGCAGGAAAGCTGGGTCACGTGCGGCCGGATGTTGGACGTGAGTACAGGCAAAATCGTCGAGCACGTCCTGATTCGAGTGCGGGGAAACAAGATCGAAGCAGTTCAAGACGCCAGCGTCTGGGCCGGCCCGGTGCCGCCGCACGTAACTGTGGATTTGCGAAACGCAACCTGTCTCCCCGGACTGATCGATGCGCACACGCATGTGCTGCTGAATGGGGACATCACGGCCGAGGATTATGACGAGCAGTTACTGAAGCAAAGCGATTCGTATCGGGCGATCCTGGCGACGCGAAATGCGAAGCGGGCGCTGAGCTATGGGTTCACGACCATCCGCGATGTGGAGACGGAGGGCGCGGGGTACTCGGATGTCGATCTGAAGACGGCGATTAATCGCGGCATCGTGCCGGGGCCGCGGATGCAGGTGGCGACAAGGGCGCTCGACGTAACCGGTTCGTATCCGCTGCAAGGGTACAACTGGCAGATCCAGGTGCCACATGGGTTGCAGTTCTGCGACAGCGCAGAGGAGTGCCGTGTTGCGGTACGCGAGCAGACCGGGCACGGGGCGGATTGGATCAAGGTGTACGTCGATCGCAGCTACTACGTCGATGACGGCAAAGGTCCGCTGACTTCGAGCCAGAGCGTTCCGGTCGCGACCGTCGCCGCGCGGGAGTTTGACCAGCGCGATGTGTACGAGAAGGCGAAGACTGGCCCCAAGCCGATCCTGCTGGATGTGCCGACCTTCACGTTGGACGAACTGAAGGCCATCGTCGACGAGGCGCATCGCGAGCGAAAGCATGTCGCGGCGCACGCGATGGCGCTGTACGGCGTGCACAACGCGGTCGAGGCCGGTGTGGATTCGATCGAACACGGCGATTACATCTCGCCGGAAGACATGGCGACGATGAAGCAGAAAGGCATCTGGTATGTGCCGACGATGTTCGTCGGCGAGTACGTGTCGCAAGGACGAGCGCAGGCGGGCGCGCCGGTGTGGGTGCAGATGGTGAACATCAACGGCGATACGTTCAAGCGCGCGTTACAGGCAGGTGTGAAGATCGCGTTTGGGACCGATGCCGGTGGCTTCGATTGGGCGATCAATCCGGCTAAGGAGTTCTCGGTGCGCGTGAAGTGGGGACAGTCGCCGGCGGCGGCGATCCGGTCCGCGACGATCGATGCGGCGACACTGCTGGGAATGGACAAGCAGATCGGGTCGATAGAGACGGGAAAGCTGGCGGATATCGTGGCCGTGCCGGGGGACCCGCTGGCCGATATCAGTTTGCTGGAGAAGGTGAACTTTGTGATGAAGGATGGGGTGGTCGTGAAAAAGCCGTAGGAATCTGAGTGATCTGGTGATCTGGTCATCTGGTCATCTGGTGATCGAAAAACCCTCCACGAGGGCGCGAAGGTATTCACGAAGGATCCGAAGAAAGGCTTCACCACAGAGGGCACAGAGGAGCACAGAGTCAGGCGGCTAGGGGTGATTCGTGGGTTTCGCCGCCTTTTTCTTTTGTGCGGCGCTGAACTTGGCAAGTGAGGTCGCGCGGCAGTTTGCCTGCCGCGTGCAGCGCGTTGAGGCGCACGCGTCGCACGGGTTCGCCAACGACCGTAATCATGAGGACGCCGATCATGATCCACAGGGTGGAGGCTGCGGTCTGCATGTTGCCGAGAGCGATGAGCAGCGTCGTGGCCAGCGCGGCAGGCTGACCGGATTTCAGGAGCAGATTGAACAGGACGGTGGCGAAGACTGCAAGGATGGCGGCACATACGCGCGCGGGTGTAAGGAACGTGTGCGCACTTACGCTCGGAACGAACCAGGACTTCGTCAAAGCGACGGCGGCGAATCCACATGCCATGCCGACAAGATGTCCGACGATAATGTTGTAGGCACGCGCGCTGCGCAGTTCAGGTTTTTCGGCCATCTCGTAGGCGGTCGGACCCAGCGAGGCGAACAACCAGGGATGACCGGACCAGAGCGCGGTCAGGCCTGCGATGAGGATGAGCACGGCCTCCCAGAACGGACCCCAGACGAGGTCGGGAATGCGAGCGACGCGAGAGAGCATAATCAGGTAGTTGCGCGGCGAGCGGGCAAAGATGCATTCGAAAAATCCACCACAAAGGCCACGAAGGCCCCTGAAGCGCCCCCCGCTCACCTAATTCCGTATACGAAGTCTGAGTGATAACGCTCGCGCGATCGCGGGAGTGTGCCCAAGACACGGGGCAATGTCGCTGGTATAGTTAGCGGTTCGAAAACAGCCATCAGCTCTCAGCAATCAGCTATCAGCGGTGGCACGGCGCGGTCTGTAGCTCGCGCGATCAAGTCCGTCAATCGTTATAAGAATTCAGAGAGGAGTCTTTATGAGAGGAATGCACCGTTTGGGGCGGGTGCTCGTAGTCGGCCTATTGGCCTTTGGGCTGAGCGTATTCGGACAGACCCACCCTTCCAAAACCGGTCAGGGTGGGGCACCCGCAGTCCAAACCAGTCAACAGAAGCTGCCTGAGATCAAGTACGAGAAGTACAAACTGAAGAACGGGCTGGAGGTCATCCTCAGCGAAGACCACCGGCTGCCGCTGGTGGCGGTGGACATCTGGTACCACGTCGGGCCGGCGTACGAAAAGCCGGGACGCACGGGCTTCGCGCACCTGTTCGAACACATGATGTTCCAGGGCTCGAAGCACGTGGACAAACAGCTGGTGGTGCTGGAAGGCGCGGGCGCGCTGACCATCAACGGAACGACCGATTTCGACCGCACGAATTATTTCGAGACTATGCCGTCGAACAAGCTGGAGACGGCTTTGTGGCTGGAGTCGGACCGCATGGGCTGGCTGCTCGACAAGCTGGACGAAAAGAAGCTGGCGAACCAGCGCGACGTGGTGCGCAATGAGCGGCGGCAGGGCGAGAACAGCCCCTACGAAGTCGTGGATGAAGCCATGTGGCACCAGTTGTTCCCAAAGGGACATCCGTATTACGGCGATGTGATCGGCTCGCACGCCGACATCGAGGCGGCGGATCTGGGCGATCTACGCGATTTCTTCAAGGCGTACTACGCGCCCAACAACGCGACGATGGCGATTGTCGGCGACTACGATCCGAAGACGATCAAGCAGCTCGTGGAAAAATACTTCGGGCCGATCCCGCCGGCACCGGTAACGCCGGAGAAGGTAAACGTCAGACAGCCGGAGATCACGTCGGAAAAGAAGATCACGGTCACCGACACCATCCAGTTACCGCGGTTGTACATCGCGTGGCAGACGCCGGCGATCTTCAAACCCGGGGATGCAGAGCTGGACCTGCTGCAATACGTGCTGGCGGGCGGGCGTTCCGGCCGGCTCTACAAGAAGCTGGTCTACGACAAGCAGATCGCGCAGAGCGTTTCGGCGAACCAGCAGAACCTGATGCTGGGGTCGGTGTTCCAGATCAACGCGACGGCGAAACCCGGCGTGAAGCTCGAGGACGTGCAGGCGGCGATCGACGAAGAACTGGCCAACATCCAGAAGAACGGGCCGACGGCGGAAGAACTGGAGCGGGCGCGGAACACGATCCTGACCCAGCGCATCTCGGGCATGCAGCGGCTGGGCGGGTTTGGCGGCGTCGCCGACCAGCTCAACTTCTACAACCATTACACCGGTGACCCGGGCTTCATGGCGAAGGACATCGCGCGCTACGAAAAGGCGACGGCGGCAAGCGTGCAGAAGTACGCGCAAATGCTGACGCCGAATTCGCGGGTGGTCGCGTACGGCGTCCCCGGCAAGAAAGAACTGGAGGATGTGCCGCAGAAGAAGGTCGATCCCAACATGAAGTCACAAGCGATGCCGGGCGGACCTGGCAACGACGAATGGCGCGACAGCGAGCCGAAAGCGGGCGCGGTGAAGGCGCCGCATCTGCCGTCGCCGGCTGAATTCAAGCTGGCGAACGGCATGACCGTGCTGCTGGTGGAAGACCACAAGCTACCGGTTATGACGGCGCAGGTTGTGGTGCGCCGTGGGGCGGATGCCAATCCGGCGGACAAGCCGGGGCTGGCGTCGTTCACCGCAGCGATGCTGATGGAAGGCACGCAGAAGCACGATAGCGAATTGAATCTGGCCGACGCCATCGCAAGCACGGGCGGGTCGGTGAACGCCAACTCCAGCTACGACGCGTCGTGGGTCGCCAGCTCGGGACTCACGTGGCGCGCGGACCAGTTGTTCGACCTGCTGTCGGATGTGTCGACGCATCCGGTGTTCCCGGAGGCGGAGATCGACCGGCTGCGGCAACGCCGGCTGGTGACCCTGATGCAGCAGAAAGACAATCCCAATTCGCTGGCGAACAAGGTGTTCTTCCACGAGGTGTACGGCGACAAGAGCCCGTACGGGTACATCGACATCGGCACCGAGGGGGCGACCAAAGCCACCACGCGTGACGACATGATGAACTTCTACAAAGCGGGCTTCGGACCGAAGAACGCCGTGCTGGTCGTCGCGGGCGACTTCACGCAACCGCAACTGAAATCCATGGCGGAGAAATACTTTGGCGGCTGGACGGGCACAGCCACCAAGCAGGCGCCGCCGCAGATCGAAGCCAATACGGCGAAAAAAGTGGTGATCGTCGATAAGCCGGGAGCGAACCAAAGCGCGCTGCGCATCGGCGAGGTCGGGATCGAGCGCAACAACCCCGACTACGTGCCGGTAGTGGTGATGAACGACATCCTCGGCGGGCTGTTCTCCTCGCGAATCAACATGAACCTGCGCGAAGTGCACGGCTACACGTACGGCGCGTTCTCGCAGTTCCAGGCGCGGCGGGCGCAAGGGCCGCTGATGATCGGGTCGATGGTGCGCCAGGATGCTACCGCGCCGTCGGTAACGGAGGTCTTCAAGGAAGTCGACAAGATGCGGACGACGCAACCGACGACGGAGGAAGTGAACACGGCGAAGGAAAGCTTCATCCGCAGCTTGACGGGGATCTTCGAGACGACGCAGCAGACGGCGGGGACGATGTCGAACCTGTTCATCTACGATCTGCCGCTGACTTATTACGTGGACCTGCCGAAGAAGATCGAGGCGGTGGACGCGGCGAAAATCCAGGAGATGGCGTCGAAGTACCTGTCACCGGACAAGATGGTGATCGTGATTGCGGGCGACCGTTCGAAGATCGAGGGCAGCCTGAAGACGCTCAACATGCCGACCGAAGCGCAGGACGCCGAAGGCAAACCGATGGGCGAGAAGGGCGCGGGGCCAGGAAACCAGTAGCTAGTTATCAGTTGCTAGTTGGGCCGGGTGCGAGAGCGCACCCGGCTTTTGTTCATTTCGAGTGAGCGGCGCCCTGCTAAAGGTGCGGTGGAGTTCAGAAAAGCACTTCACCACAATGGACACGAAGGAGCAGAAAGGGACAACAAGCAGCAAGCCCGGCCGAAGCCGGGCTTGCTCCCACACTACATTCTTCCCCACGGAAAAAATTTGGTTAGCGCGTGGCCTGTTTCAGGCGCGTGTTGATCTCGTCCCAGTTGACGACATTCCACCAGGCCTTGAGGTAGTCAGGACGGCGGTTCTGGTACTTGAGATAGTAGGCGTGCTCCCAGACGTCGTTGCCCATGATGGGGAAAGCGCCCTCCATGATGGGACTGTCCTGGTTGGCGCTGCTGATGAGCTCGTACTTGCCGTCCTTGGCGATGAGCCAGGTCCAGCCGCTGCCGAAGCGCTTGACGCCGTTGTCGTTAAACTTTTCCTTGAATGCTTCGAAACCGCCAAGTTGGTCGTTGATGAGTTTGGCGATGTCGCCCGTGGGATTGCCGCCGCCACCCTGCTTCATGATCTTCCAGAACATGGAGTGATTGACGTGGCCGCCGGCATTGTTGCGGACAGCAGCGCGGATATCGTCGGGAATCGCACCGATATCTTTGAGTAGCTCTTCCGCCGACTTGCTCTTCAGCTCGGGATGCTTGTCGAGGGCGGCGTTGAGGTTTTTGACGTAGGCCCCATGGTGGCCGTCGTGATGGATCTGCATGGTCTGCGCGTCGATGTGAGGCTCGAGCGCCGCGAAGTCATAAGGAAGGGGCGGAAGTTCTGCCATCGTTCATTCTCCTCCAGCGATTCTCAGATGCGCCGTGCCGGGAAAGGATGCGGGGAAAAGTGATGGATTGTGTGGGAGAAACAACAACGATTCCGGTGATTCTCGAAAAAAAGATCAGCGCAGAGGACGCAGAGGGGCAGAGAAAGCCAGAGCTAATGGCGGCTGGACACTCCAGCCGCCTTCTCTGTTTGCAGATGTTCTGGGCACGGTCCGACAAATACAGCGTAGGAGTACAAACAAGGTAAGTCAACCGCAGGCCAAATAACTGTCCTTCCGTAACCGGACAACTCGTGTACGGGCGGGCATGCTCGTTTTCGCCCGATGTTCTCCGGGTATCCTAGGCGATGATTGGGGTGATTCGGTACGATTCTGCGGTTGATTCCGGGAACTCCGGATGTCATAATCGCGCCACTCGAATGAGCGCGAACCAGCCATTTGTGCGGCTTTTTGCCGGTCTTGCTTTCCTTGCGATGGCGGCGTCGGTGCCTGCCTTGGCGGACGACAACGCAACCCAGTCCGGAATGGTGGCAGTCAAGGAAAACGGGCGCACCGTGTGGGTGAACAAGCCGACGGCGGCGCCGCAGCGACAGCGTCACAGCGTGCTGGTGTACTGGAGCAACGCGGAGCAGCGGTGGAAGGCGGTGCCTCCGCCCACAGCCGGGGTCCTGGCCAAGGCGCGCAATGCCGCCGCCGAAGTGCAGACCTACGTCAGCAGCCGTCCGAAGGGTGATTCCCTTTCGACCAACCCGAATTATGTGACGCTCTCGCGCGGGTATCGGGTGAGCAGCAAGGAGATCGATGAGGCGATCGACAAGGCGGCGCAAAAGCACAATGTCGACGCGAACTTGGTCCGCGCGCTCATCAAGCAGGAGTCGAACTTCAATCCGTCGGCAGTGTCCAACAAAGGCGCCATGGGTCTGATGCAGTTGATGCCTGGAACGGCGCGCCAATTGGGCGTTTCGGATCCTTTTGACCCGCAACAGAATGTCGACGCCGGGGTTAAACATCTCAAGCAGCTGCTCGACAACTATAACGGTGACGTGCGGCTGGGCCTCGCGGCGTATAACGCGGGCGAGGGAGCGGTGGCGCGCAACAACGGCGTGCCGCCGTACCGCGAGACGCAGAACTACGTGAAGCGCATCACCGAAAGGGCCGGGTACGCGAACGCACCCGGAACGACGGTGGTCGGGCCTTCGCGGGCACCGGTGAAAATGTACCGGGGAGCCGATGGGGTGCTGCGGATCACCAACACGGAATGAGACCCATTGGTGATTTAGTGATTTGTGATTGGTGATTGGGCCTCGCGGCGTCCACCCCGTTTGCAATCACAAATCACCAATCGCTAAATCATCAATGGACAGGTGCTCCGTCTGATAATAGTGCGGCGGCGCAACAGGCTTGATACTTGGTACCAGTGGGTACCCGGTACTTTGTGAAGACGTCCTCCCGAATCCGGCTCCTGGCAGTTGCGCTTGCAGTTCTCTGCGTGCTCGTTCCCGCTGAAGCCAGGAAACGCACCGTCGCGCAAAAGAAGCTGGCGGCGCGAACGCAATTCGATACCGCCGAGCGCATGCGCGAAGCGCTGAACGGGCGTCCCGTCGGCGAGCGCACCCAACACGAATACAAAAAGGTCATCGACGCGTACCGGCAGGTGTATTACACGGCTCCGACGTCGATCAGGGCAGACGCGAGCATCGTCGCCGTAGCCGAGCTGCTGGCCGAGATGGGCAGCCGCTTCCATGATGGAAAGTCGTCGCAGGCGGCGATCGGGGAATACGAATTTCTGAGGCGCGAATATCCCGGCAGCGTGTACCGCGTGGACGCGCTGTTCACCATCGGACAGATCTATCGCGATGACCTGAATGACACCGTCAAGGCGCGCGAGACATGGGAAGAATTCGTCAAACGCTATCCGAAAAGCGAGCAGGTGAAGGAGGCGCGCGCGGCGCTCAAGGAACTGGACGAGCCAAAGAAAGTTCCGGGTTCCGCGGGTGGGACGAAGAGCGTAGCAAAGACGGAAAAGAAAGCGGAAGAGAAACCGGTCGAAGCGAAGGCGGCGAAGAACGCGGAAGCTGTCGAAACGAAGACGGCCAAAACAACGGCACCCGAGCCTGACGACGAGGCGCCGGCGAAAGCGGAAGCGCCTGCGGGGCCGCCTGTGCTCGTGACGGGGATCCGCCACTGGTCGACGCCGGACTATACGCGGATCGCGGTCGATCTCGGCGGCGAGGTCACGTACGTGTCGGACCGCATCGCGAACCCGGAACGGATTTATTTCGACCTGCGCAACTCGCATCTGTCGTCGACACTGGTGGGCAAGACCTTCGAAGTGGAAGACGGGTTCCTGCACAAGATCCGAATCGCGCAGTTCCAGGAGCGCGAGACGCGGTTGGTGCTGGAGGTGGACCACGAGTGCGAATACTCGGCGTTCCTGCTGCCGAATCCGACGCGGCTGATTGTGGACATCCGCAGCAAGAAGCCGGCAAACGAAGTAATAAGTAACAAGTACCAAGTACCAGGCGAGCCGGATGCGGTCAAAGCTGCAGAAAAACGTGAGACGCCTTCGGCAGCCAAGGCTCCATCGAAAACGGCTGACGTTGCGACAAAGACAGCGGCAACAAAGCACGCCGATGTGCCGGTCGAGACCGCCTCGGTTACTGCGACTGAAATACCGGAAGTGAAGGTCGCGAAAAGCGAAGAACAACCGGCGGCGAAGACGGCGCGGACCGAAGTTCCGGAATTAAGCGGCAGGCGAAGCGGCAAGGGAAAGAGTTCGTCGATAAAAGAGCCACCGCCACCGTTGGCACGTGAGGCGCAACCAAACGCCAGCGGCGACCGGTCGCTGATCCGGGCGTTGGGACTGAAGATCGGGCGGATCGTGGTCGACGCGGGACACGGCGGGCACGATACGGGCACGATCGGTCCGAACGGGTTGCTGGAAAAAGACCTGGTGCTGGAAGTCGCGCTAAGACTGGGCAAGTTGCTGGAGAACCGGCTGGGCGCCGAAGTCGTGTACACGCGCGATGACGACACGTTCATCCCGCTGGAGACGCGGACGGCCATCGCGAACCAGAACCAGGCGGACCTGTTCATCTCGGTGCACGCCAACTCCAGCCGCGATCCGCAGGCGCGCGGGATCGAGACGTATTACCTGAATTTCACGAGCAATGCGGACGCGCTCGAGGTAGCAGCGCGCGAGAACGCGGTGTCGGAGAAGTCGATCCACGAGCTGCAGGACCTGGTGAAGAAGATCGCGCTGAAAGAGAAGATCGAAGAGTCGCGCGAGTTCGCCAGCGACGTGCAGAATTCGCTCTACACATCGCTTGCGGCCAAGGGCATGAAGAATCGGGGCGTGAAGAAAGCGCCTTTCATCGTGCTGATCGGCGCAAACATGCCGTCGATATTGGCGGAGATCTCGTTCGTTTCCAATCCCACCGACGCAAAGAAGCTGAAGACGCCTGAATACCGGCAGAAGATCGCGGAAGCACTGTATCGCGGCGTCAGCAAGTACGTGAACGGCTTGAGCGGGCTGAAGGTGGCGGCGAAAACGGCGCCGACCGAAGCGAGCCAGTAAAACAGGCGCTAGGCTCTAGGCTTAGGCGCTTGAGCCGGATGCTAGTTTCGCAGTTGAGTCACTCCGCGGTTAAGCGCTTTCCATCCAACCAGGGCACACCGTTCATGTCCAGCCACTCGCCGTAGGGCTCGTCCTTGCGCGGATCGGAGCCGATGCGGAGGACGTTGCCGTCGAGGTCTTCCACCTGCATTTCCAAAGCCCAGGGATAGTTCGTCGGAAGATGACGGACCTTTGCGCCTTTGGCGAGTATTTCCTTCTCAACAAGTTCCACGTCACCCACGCCGATCCACACCCAGGTACCGAAGTGCCCCTGGTCGCCAACGCAGAGGAAGATGTTGCAACGGTCGCGAGAGATCGAGGCGAAGAAGGTCTCGTGGCGAAAGTTGATCTTGAAGCCGAGAGCGTTGACGTAGTAAGCGAGGCTGGCTTCGAGGTCGGCGACGCGGAAAACGGGAGTCACTCCTCCGAAAAATGTGGGCGCACAATGGACGGATTCTGCTGCGGACATACTCGCTCCTCCACGTGCGACATTATCGCTTACGACATTCGCAGAGCGCTCGATTCGCTGTTGAGAACGTCCCGCTGAATGTTTCGGTGGGCCACGCGGCGATCGCTTGGTGAATCCAACATACGATTCGGAGGACAATATGAAAGCTCCCTTCCTGCTCGGACGGCTCCTCTTCGGCGGATTCTTCCTGTACAACGGCATCAATCATTTCCGGCAGCGCAAGCAGTTGGCACAGTATGCGGCGGCGAAGGGTGTCCCAGCGCCCGACGTCGGGGTAGTCGCATCCGGTGTGGCGATGGCGGTGGGTGGCGCGAGCATCCTGCTGGGAGTGAAGCCAAAGCTCGGCACTCTGGCAATCCTTGGATTCCTCGCCGGAGTGTCGCCGGTTATGCACGACTTCTGGAAGCAGGAAGACCCGCAGATGCGCCAGAACGACATGATCAACTTCGCGAAGAACATGGCGATGGCCGGCGCTGCGCTGGCGCTGCTGGGTGTCGAGGAACCGTGGGAGGCCAGCATTCCGGTCGCGCAGCCAAAAGGGCTGACGCGGGCGCGGGCGATCGGGCGGCGTCTGCGGACGGCGTAGCTCATACCTTCCAAATAGGGTGCGGAGCCCACCCTAGCAAACCGGCTAGGGTGGGGCACGCAGCCAGCGGCTAATGCCGGGTTGACGAGATTGCGGTAATGGCACGGCTGAAGCCGTGCTCCGCTACAAAACTTTCCCCTTGCTTACCGAGAGGAGACGGCATATGTTCCTCTTGGTAACCGAGGGAGCGTCATGAGCAAACCTTCCGACCTCGTCCAGGGGACTCTCGACCTACTCATCTTGAAAATCCTGGCGCTTCAGCCGTTGAACGGCTGGGCGGTCAGTCAGCGACTGCGGCAAGTGTCCGGCGACGTGCTGCAAGTCAGCGACGGCTCGCTCTATCCCTCGCTGCACAAGTTGGAGCAGGAGGGCTGGATCACCGCCGAGTGGCGTCCGAGCGAGAACAACCGCCGTGCCAAGTTCTATTCGCTGACCCGCATGGGGCGGCGTCAACTCGACAAGGAGACGGCCAACTGGAACCGCCTGTCCGGAGCGATCACGCAAGTCGTGAAGCTGAAGGAGGCGTGATGAAGCCGGAGAAATGGCTCTATACACTGCCCCTTCGCTTGCGTTCGCTGTTTCGGTCGCGCCAGGTCGAGGCGGAACTGGACGAAGAACTACTTGACCACCTGGACCATCTCATTGAGGCGAACCGCGCGCGCGGCATGAGCGCGGAAGAAGCGCGGCACGCCGCGATGCGGTCGATGGATGGGCTGGAGCAACGGAAAGAGGAATGCCGGGACGCTCGCCGGGTCAATTATGTGAACGATGTCACCCGCGACGTTCGCTTCGGAATACGGACGTTGCTGCGTAACCCCGGGCTGACCATCGTTGCGGTGCTGACGCTCGCGCTTGGCATCGGAGCCACGACTGCGATCTTCAGCGTGGCGAATACGGTGCTGTTGCGGCCGCTTCCCTTCCCGGATTCGGACAGGCTCGTTCTGCTGCAAGAGAGCATGCCGAAAGTGCTGCCGGGGAAGTTCTCGGTGTCGGCGCCTGATGTCGGGGATTTTCGGGCGCTGAATCACGTGTTCGAGGACCTGGGCGCGTTCGCCTCCGGCACCCGAGATCTCACCGGGAATGGAGCACCTGAGCGGGTACAGTCCACGAACCTGTCGGCGGCGGTATTCCGGATCCTGCGTGTGCAACCGGAAATGGGGCGCACCTTCGACGACAACGAAGACCTTCTCGGACACAATGTCGCGGTGCTGAGCCACGCGCTGTGGCAGACGCGCTACGCCGGCGATCCGCAGATCATCGGTAAAACCATCTACCTGAGCCGCCAACCCTATTCGGTGATCGGTGTGATGCCACGCAGTTTCGAATTTCCGCCGCAAGGAATGAAAGATTTCTCGCCGGCCCAGGTGTGGGTACCGATCGCGTTCACGCCTTCGGAACTGGCCGACCGCGGAGACAACTTCGACAACGGAGTTCTGGCGCGGTTGAAGCCCGGCGTTTCTCTTGCGTCGGCAAACGCGGACACACTGGTCACGGCACGGCAGATCCAGCAGCGCTACTACCCGTCGGAACCGGGGCTGAACTTGTATCTCGAAGCCAGCGTCACGCCGTTGCGAGAGATCCTGATCGGTCCAGCGAAACCGCTACTGTGGTTGCTGCTGGGCGCGGTCGGGCTGCTGTTGATGATCGCGTGCGCCAACGTCGCCAACCTATTGCTGGCCCGCGGAGCGGAGCGGCAGAAGGAGATCGCGGTGCGAGTAGCACTGGGCGCGGCGCGACAACGGATCATCCGGCAACTGCTGGTGGAGAGCACAGTGCTGGCAATTGTCGGCGGTGTTCTGGGGATTGTTGTCGCTTTTGCGGGAGTGAAGGTGCTGAGCCAATTGGCTGCGCTCGTGCTGCCGCGCGTAAGTGAATTGAACATCGACATTCGCGTGCTTCTCTTCGCCATTGCGATTTCCCTGCTGTGCGGACTGCTGTTCGGGACGGCGCCGGCGATTGCAGCTACACGGACGGCGTTCCAGGATGCGTTGAAGGAGAGCGGACGAGGCATGTCGGCGGGGCGGGGCCAGCGCCGCCTTCGCGACCTGTTCGTCGTGTTGCAGATGGCGCTCGCCTTGGTGCTGGTAAGCGGGTCCGGCCTGCTGGTGCGAAGCCTGGTGCGAGCGCACGACACGGATCCGGGGTTTCGTCCGGATAACCTGGTCGCTGTATCGCTCGCATTGCCCGCTTCGCAATATAAGGACGAATCTCAGATCGATGCCTTCTACGACCGGCTACTCGCGGAGACACAGGCACTGCCTGAGGTGATTTCCGCGACCGACAGCACCGACACTCCATTGCAAGGCACCTGGAACCACACTTTTACCGCCGAGGGTCACGAATCCGAGCAGAGCACGGCCGGATTGCCCTTCGCGTGGCACTCGCTGGTGGGTCCCGGCTACTTCGAGTCGTTGGGCATTCCGCTCATTCGCGGACGCATGTTCACCGCGACGGAAATGCACCGATCGGCGCACGTGCTGATCGTCAGCGCGGGCTTGGCGCGACACTATTGGCCGGGGGCGGACCCGATCGGCAAACGCTTGAAGTGGGGTGGGGCGAACAATAGCAACCCATGGTTCACGATCGTTGGCGTAGCGGGTGATATCAAGCAGGGAGCTCTCGACGCCGCGACGAAGCCACACACGTTCGAGCCGTTCGTGCAGGCTTGCCAGGATACCCGGATGTGCAGCGGGCGATTCCTGTTCGTGCGGTCGCAACGACCGGCAAAAGAACTGGCCGGAGAGATACGAAAAGTCGTACAGCGCATCGACCCGGAGCAGCCGATCGGGCCGGTGCTGCCGATGAACAATGTGATTTCGACGTCGCTGGCGCCAAGGAGGTTTAATACGTTCCTGCTAGGACTGTTCGCCGTTTCGGCTCTGTTGTTGGCGGCAATCGGAACGTACGGCGTGCTGTCGTACAACGTGGCGCGGCAGCGGCGAGAGTTAGGAATACGCATGGCGCTCGGCGCGCGGTCGGGAGAAATCCTGACGATGGTGATCGGCAAGGGACTGCGCCTGTCCTTGCTGGCGCTGTCGTTCGGCTTGGTCGCGTCGCTGGCGCTGACGCGCGTGATGAAGACGCTACTGTTCGAAGTCAGTGCCACCGACCCAGCTACGTTTGCCGGCGTGACGGCGATCTTCCTGGCGGTGGCCTTGATGGCCTGCTGGATACCGGGACGTAGGGCGACCAAGGTGGATCCGGTCAGCGCGCTGCACCTCGAATAGTCCCACCCTACCAGAGTGACCGGCGAGACGCCGGTGCTACGGACGCCGGTGCTACGTGCCTGTCCTGAAACTTTCCGAGCGCCTCCGTGGTCTAATAAGGACAGGGTCTGCAGTATTCCCGCATGAAGCATCTTCTTATACTCGCGTTACTGCTGTTGACGGTGGCCGCCACCGCGCAGAGCAAGCCGGCCGCAACGGTTCAAAGCAAGACCATCTTGCCCGATGTCTTTGCGGGATGGCAGAAGTCTCCCGGGGCGCAGGCCAGCAAAGATCCGGCGGCGGCCGACCCCGTTTCCGCAAAGGTCCTGACCGAGTACGGCTCCACCGATTTCGAGTCGGCCACATATACGCGCGGCGATCGAAAGCTGACGGCCAAGGCGATCCGCTTCAAAGACGCGAGCGGGTCCTACGGCGCCTTCACCTTCTACAAGTCGCCCGAGATGCAGACGGAGAAAATCGGCGACCAGGCGTCGTCGAACAATAACCGGGTGCTGTTCTACAAAGGCAATGTTTTGATCTCGGCGGACCTCGATAAGGTGACGCCGATGTCGGCGGGCGAATTGCGCGAGCTTGCGGACGATATTCCTCCCGCCAGCGGACAGACGAAGAACCTGCCGACGTTGCCTCTGTTCCTGCCGCGTCAGGATTACGTGCACAACTCGGTGAAGTACGTCGTTGGGCCGCAGGGATTGACGAGCGTGGGTTCGCCGTTGACGCCGCAGGAGATTGATTTCTCATCGTCGCCGGAAGTGGCGGTCGCGCAGTATGCGACCGACGGCGGCAATGCGACCATGGAGCTCATCGGGTATCCGACGCCGGCCATCGCGGGTGAACGCTTGAAGGCGTTGCAGACGGCGCATCCTGAAGTGCCCTCGCCCGACGCGCAACCGTTGCTTCTGAAGCGCAGTGGTCCACTGCTGGCGGTGGTCACGGGACCGATCTCGCAGCAACGAGCGAAGTCGCTGATCGGGCTCGTGCACTACGACGCCGACGTGACGTGGAACCAGGACACGGGATTGGGTAAGAGTGGGAACGTCGGGTCGTTGCTTGTGAGCCTCGTTGTACTGACGGGAGTGATCCTTGGACTCGCGCTGGTGGCCGGATTGGCGTTTGGTGGCCTGCGAATCCTGTCCAGGAAGTTCTTTCCCGGACGGGTCTTCGACCGGCCCGAGGACATCGAGTTTATCGAGCTGAATCTGAGGTAAGTAGAAGAAAATACGGGCAGATAAAGCCAATTGGCGCAACCTGACAGGTGTTTTTCTGAGACAGAGAGGAAAAACGCATGAGCAGTTAAGTCATTGATAACACAGGCATTTAAATTAGAAAAAAATCTTGACACCCCCTATGGACGCTCATAAGATTCCGGCATCGAAAGTTTCTGACGGCAGCTAACCCTCCGGAAGGAACTATTCTCCCTTAAAGAAAAGGCCGCCTTTTGCCGGGCGGCTTTTTCGTTAGAGCAATCAGCCTGTCACCCGTCAGAGAAAACGACAACATAGCTGTGAAGAAATTGTGGAAGTCCTGTGAGGAAACAACAAAGGAAACGGAACCGCTCATTGCTGAGTGCTGATTGCTAATCGCTGAAGGCTGTTTTTCTGGAGCCGACGATCGGACTTGAACCGATGACCTGTCGATTACGAATCGACTGCTCTACCAACTGAGCTACGTCGGCCCGAGTTCCATTCTAGCGGTGGTTGCAGGAATCCGTAAAGGGTTGTGCGCCGCGCGGCGAATGTTCGCCGAGCCTATTGCTTCGGTTCGGCGGCGGTGGTCGTCGGCGGCTTCTTCCTCGCGGGCGACTTCTTCTTCTTCGGCGCCGGCGCGGGTTCCGTGTCGTCGATGACGACTTTCTTCGGCGGTGCGGCGGCGGCCTGTTGCTGCGCGCGTTGCGCGGCCTGCTGGATGCGCAGGAAGTCGGCGTCACGCTGGGCCGTCATCGAATCCATGGCATCGGCCAGCGAGCGACGCGCCGTGTCCAGGTTGTTGAGGTCGCGAGCCAGCGCGGCGTAATCGTCTCTCGCGCCGAAAGCGCCGGCGGATTCGGCGACACTTCCAAGCACATCATAGAGAACGTTTAGATTGCGGTAGAGCTTGAAAGACGCGTTGAGGCTCGACGGGTTCTGCTGCGCCGCGGTAACAAGGGCCGGGAGCGCGCCGCTAAGATTGCGCTGGAGGGACTCGACGTTCGATGAGGTCTGCTGCTTGATGGAAGAATCCGCTTTCCACTTATCGACGCGCAGACGGGCGAGGTCGACCCGCGCGTTCTCGGCAGCGCGTTGAAGCTGAGGAAGGGTGGCGGTGAGATTGGCGTTCGTCGCGGTCCCTGCTGGTTGGGCGCCATTGCGAGGACCCGCCGCGGGCGCCGCGACCTGCGCTGTTGCCGTCAAAATCAGTGCAAAGAACAAAGGAACAATTCGTGCCATACGTCTGGTGAGATGCCGCGCGCGGCGAGAAGGTATTAGGGTTTTTCGTAAATTGCGACCGATACCCGTGTAGCTCGTTTGACTAACCTTGTGCGTCGCGTAAAATAGAAGGAGCGGGAATACCCGTCCAACCCACGTGTGGGCCTGTGGCGCAGCTGGGAGCGCGCTTCCATGGCATGGAAGAGGTCGTCGGTTCGATCCCGACCAGGTCCACCATTTCTTTTTCTCAGCGCCTTCGCGAGTGCGGCAGTTCATTTCGGAAAATCCTGACCTCGATTTTTGTGCGGCACACCCTCTGCGGGAGCACACTTATATCAAAGAAGTTCCGCAGGAGGTCGCAATGCCCTGCCCCAAGCTGAAACGCTTCCTCGACCAAAACGAAATCAAATACCAGCTCATTTCCCATCCGACCACATACACCGCACAATTGACCGCCACATCGAGTCATGTGCCGCCGGAGATCCTTGCGAAAACGGTGATGGTGATCGTGGATGAGGCTTTTGCCATGGCGGTGGTTCCGGCGCCGCGGCGAGTGGATCTGACGGCTTTGCATAGCAACATCGGAGCGCACACCGTCCGCCTGGCAAGCGAACTGGAGTTCAAGGAGAAGTTCCCCGACTGCGACGCCGGCGCCATGCCGCCCTTCGGCAATCTGTACGGGATGTGCGTGTATGTAGATGAGGCGGTTGCCGGACAGAAAGAGATCGCATTCAACGCCGGAACGCATACGGAGACGGCCCGGATGAGCTGCGCTGACTTCATCCGGCTAGTGAAGCCGATCATGCTGAAGTTCGCGGTCACTCGGCCTTATACGGCGGCGCGCTATACAGAGGACCGATTGTGGTGATGGCCCGGACGCAGCCGAGGACTAGACTTCGGTTCCCCACCTTTGGCAAAGTCGGCCAGGGTGGGCCACCCACACGAGTCCGGTAACTCATTTCCTCAGCGGATGGGCGCTGGTCAACCTCACGCCGTTCGAAAAGCGGGACCGCGCGCTGGTGACGTGGGCGTGCGTCATCCCGGACGTGGACGGACTGGGCGCCGTTCCGCAATGGCTGACGAGCAACTCGGCGCATCCGCTCACCTGGTTCAGCGAGTACCACCACATCCTGCACAACCTCGCGTTCGCGCTGGCGGTCACGATCGCCGGCTTCGCAATGGCGCCGAAGAAATGGAAGACCGCGCTATTCGTGTTCCTCGCGTTCCACCTGCACCTGCTGGAGGACTTTGCTGGATCGAAAGGGCCGGATGGTTGCTGGTCGGTGCCTTATCTGCTACCGGTGTCCCGATGGGCCTACACCTGGCAGGGACAGTGGGCGCTGAACGGCTGGCAGAATATGACCGTCACCGCGCTACTGCTCGCGATGACATTCTGGCTGGC
This sequence comes from uncultured Terriglobales bacterium, assembly GCA_964559835.1. Lineage (GTDB taxonomy): Bacteria > Acidobacteriota > Terriglobia > Terriglobales > Acidobacteriaceae > DAISJI01. The sequence continues at coordinate 127,870 of CAZLJE010000009.1, read as the reverse complement.
GTGGGCGAGAGGATACTCGCAGATCGAACTGTTCTCGTCGCGCGCTGATGCCGCGTTCGTCAGCGTTTTGCGCGCACGCTTCCCGCGCACCGCGAACTAACCGGCGCGACATGTCATTCGGACCGCCTGAAACTCAACGAGCGAATGGAACGCGGAACCTACGGGACGATGATGTCGGTTGGATTGCTGGCTGCTCCGACATTCCTCGGCACGTTGTCCTCGCATCCGGCGATGGTCACCACGGTGTGGTCGGCCTCGGTCTCGATGTTGAGCTGGTTGTTGCCCTGGGAGAGTTGAGCGCTGCTTCGGTTGAATACGCCCGGCCGGTCAAACAGCACCGTGCAGGGTGCGGTAGCGTTGAAATTCACGAAACCGTTCTGACTCTTTTTCGGCGCGTGGACTTGACCGGGAGGGTTGATGGTGCAGTTGTTGGGATTGATGGTCACACTTGGGCCTGGCATATCCGGCCTCCTTCGAAGTGCTTCTTCTTAAGTTTTGGAATGGCACAATCCTACTACCCGTTGCCGGTTTTGCAACACAAAGGGCAACTAAAACGGCGGCCGAGCGGCCGCCCCATCGCGTGTGATTGAATCGTTCTTAGCGGCCCATCAGGTCGTCGATCTCGCTCTCGATGGCGTCCCTGTCCTCCGGCTTGATGTTCACGAACTCAACGCCGATGCCGACACCCTGCAAGCAGTACCGGACTTCCGCTCGCGCCTGCACGTGGTGGCCGGAGCGGCTGAGCCAGAATTCGACCTTGATCACAGCGCCTTCGGGAAATGCACGCGGAATATGGATGAACATTCCCTTGGGGCTGATGTCGGGAGCGCGAACTTCCATCTTTTCGCTGCGCCCTTCATAGACCAGGTTGAGCCCGCGATAGGCGGCGAAGCGTTCGGCTTCACGCGACGGATTTTTTTGCGGAGATGAACTCATGCGATCCCTTCCACAGCCCGGCGTGCAGTTCGCGGCGGAGCGGCGGCAGTCTGGCGCGTGCCGGCGCCGCAGTACGGACAGAACAGGAATGCCGGCGCGAGGGCGCGACCGCAGGCGCGACAGCGCACGGTGAGAGCGTTATCGAAGGGCACCACGCGCAGCACTTCTTCCATGGTCGTGACCCCGACTTTTACCTTCTCCAGCGCGTCTTCCTGCATAAGGCGCATGCCGCCCGAACGCGCCAGGTTGCGGATCTCTTCGTCGCGCGCGCCGGAGCGGATGGCGCTGCGGATCTGCTCGTCGAGCAGGAGCAACTCGTAGATACCGACGCGGCCTTTGTAACCGGAGCCGTCGCACTTGCTGCACCCGGCGGGAATATGCACGTGGCTGTCGAAATCGACGATACCGCCGGCAAGCAGGCGGGCGGCGTGCTCGTCGGTCATGGGGACTTTTTCCGCGCACTCGCACAGCTTGCGCACGAGGCGCTGGGCGACCACCGCGCTAACCGACGCGGAGATCAGGAAGCCCTGGATGTTGAGATCGAGCAGGCGCGTGATGGCGGCGATGGAATCGTTGGTGTGCAGCGTCGAGAGGACGAGGTGGCCCGTTTGCGCGGCTTGTAGCGCGATTTCCGCCGTCTCCTGGTCGCGGATCTCGCCGACCATGATGACGTTGGGATCCTGGCGCAGCATCGAGCGCAGGGTGTTGGCAAACGTTAACCCAGCTTTGGTATTGATCTGGACCTGGTTAATGTCCTCGACCCGGTACTCGATCGGGTCCTCGACGGTGATGATGTTCACCGAGGGCGAGCGCAGGCTATTCAGCGCCGCGTATAGCGTCGTGCTCTTGCCGGAACCGGTCGGACCAGTGACCAGAAGCATGCCTTGCGGCGCGGTCAACACGGCGCCCAAAGCGGCGGAATTGTCGGGCGACAGGCCGAGTTTTTCGAACCCGACGCGACTCGCCGTTGGATCCAGGATCCTCATCACGACCTTTTCACCCGAGTGCGTCGGCAGGGTGGAGACGCGGAGGTCGAGATTCGCTCCTCCGATCTGGCAAAGGAACCGGCCGTCCTGCGGAACGCGGCGTTCGGAGATGTCCATGTCGGACAGGATCTTGATGCGTGAAACCAGGAATGACGTGAGTTCGGCCGGTATGTGCGTCAACTCGCGCAGCACGCCGTCCACGCGGATGCGGACGACTGTTCCCAGCGGTTGCGGCTCGATATGGATGTCGCTGGCCTTCTTGGTCGCGGCGCTGGCCAGAATCGCGGAGACGAGGCGCACTGCCGGCGTTTTCTCGTTGCGCAACTCCGCCTCAAATTCCTCCATGGCGGCTTTGCTGCGCTCGCTCGCGCCCGAGGTAAAGAACTGCATGTCGCTGACGTCGACCTGATCGATGAACGGGAGCGGAGGCGTGTTGGCGGCGATCTCCGCCGCATCTTCGCCATAGCATTTCTTGATCGCTTCCTGGATCTCGGTCTTGAAACCCAGCCGCGGGAGGACGTCCATCCCGGTCATAAAGCGGAGTTCGTCGAGCTGGTGCAGGTTTTGCGGCTCGGCCATGACGGCGACGATGCGCTTGCCCTCGCGCACCAGCGGAAGCACGCAGTAGCGTTCCGCCGCCGATTGCGGGAGGAGCTTGATCAGCTCGCGTTCAACCGTCGCAAAGCGCGCGTCCACATAGCGGAAGTGGGTGATCTCCTCGAGTGCGGAAACGATGTCGTCTTTGGAACAGGCTTCCCGCTGGATCAGGAGTTCGCCAAGAAGACCCGCACCTTTCTGCTGATCGTCGAGGGCGGCCTCGAGGGCTTCAAACGAGACACGCTTGCGTTCCCGTAACACCTCACCGAGGCGTTTTTTCTTGGCTCCGGTCATGGATTAGCACACATCACATTATGAGCCGAGCCGGCACCAACGTGACAGTTCACACAATGGTTCAGCGGGCCGAATTTATATACGGAATATCCGGGCAAAAGCACGCCCAGAGGTTCCTTTGGGGGGAAACGCAGCCCGATTCTATATCGTTTCTAACCGCGCCTGTAAACGACTTTCAGGGAATCCTGCTGCAAAATGCGACGGATCTGATTCCGCGCATGCAGCGCCCATGGGCCGGAGCTGTCAAGTCGGACATAGGCCCGCCAGTGCTTTAGGGCCAGGCGGGGACGTCGAACTTTCTCGTAGGCGAGAGCGAGGTTGTAGTGAGCGTCGGCATAAGTTGGCGCGAGTGCGATCGCGCCGGCATAGGCACGGATGGCCTCACTCACACGGCCGGTCTCATCCAGCACATTGCCGAGATCGAAATAGGCCAAGGCATAACGCGGATCCGATTCGACTGCCTTACGATAGTGGAATTCCGCGAGTTTGTAATCCTGACGATTGTAGTAGAGCGTCCCCAAGTTGATGTGCGCCGCCGGATGACCCGGTTCCAGCTCCAGGACATTCTCGTAAGCAGCGATCGCCTCGGCCTGAGAATGCGGATCCTCTTCCAGATTCACGCCGCGCGCAAAGTGTTCGGCGGCGGTTTCCGCGGCAGGAATCGACTCCACATGCGAGGGCACGACGCGCTCGCCGGGAGCAAAATCCATCACGAACTGCCCGGTCGTAGGTTCCACGGTCGTACCGGCATGGCGGAAAGCAACACGTCTGGTGCCCGTGGAGAAGGTGCCCGCTTCAATGAGCGGGTTCTCCATGCCGGCAACCTGCTTCAGCATGGCCTGCAGGGACTCGCGAATGACCGCGGGACGTACGCGCTTGGCGCGGAGGTCACGGACTTTTTTCAGTTGCAGGAGATCGAAGAAAGAATAGTGGTCGGAATCGGCGACCAGCCCGGCCTTTTGCCATTGGACCAGTTGGCGCGCCGTTATGCGCAGGATGCGTAACACGTCGGCTCGACGGTAACTCTGCATGGCCTCAGTCAACTGGCTTCGTGACTGCATTATCAGTAGGTTAGACCGTCAACGCAAGGGAAAGTTTTCCTCAGGAGTACACACTCGGTGCACAGGACATGAATATCGGTTGTAAGTTCTACGTTGTGAGTTGCAAGTTGGTAAACAGAGGGGGTGGCGTGTCTTTCAGAGATCGGACGCTCAGGAACTTTCCGTGCCTGGGTGGGGTCTAAATAGGTGTACAGAAAGCGGCTCTGGGGTACTTAGGTCACGGTAGCCGTGTTGTTGTTGACCAACGATGGTGCTAATGTGGGGGTGACGCCATGACGACGATGGCGGGAGCATCCACCTTGGGAAACTACGCAGGCGCGCTCGGGATTCCGGCCGACGAGGCGGCACTGGTTGCCGAACTGAAAGCGGGGTCTGAGGATGCGTACGCCTGGCTCATCGCGCACTTCCAGCAACCCGTCTACAGCCTGGTTTACCGGATCGTGAGTGACCCAGCCGACGCGGCGGACACGACGCAGGAAGTGTTCCTCAAGGTCTTCCGCGGAATGAAACAGTTCAACGGCGGTTCCAGCCTGAAGACCTGGGTGTACCGGATCGCGGTGCACGAAGCGTCCAACCGCAAGCGCTGGTGGTTCCGGCACAAGTCGAAGGAATCCTCGATGGAGCCGGAAGAGACCGAACTGGGCGGCTTGAAGGACACGCTAGTCGATCGCGGCGAATCTCCGCTGGAGACCGTCGCGCACCGTGAAGTGGCGGAACTGGTCGAGAGCGAGTTGCGCCACGTTACGGAACCGTACCGCACGACGGTGGTCCTGAGAGATATCGAGGAGCTGTCGTACGAAGAGATCGCGGAGATCATGGACACGACCCTGGGGACGGTGAAATCGCGGCTGACGCGCGGACGCGAAGCGCTGAAGAAACGGCTGCAGAAGCACCTGCCGAAGCTGGGCCCGGAATATCAAGCCCACACCCCGCACAAGACGGGCAGAGTGGGATCGATGCGGAGCGAGATCGAGGTGACGTCATGAGATGTACGGAAGCCCGAACGCTGCTGTCGCCCTACCTGGACGGCGTGCTCACGGGAGTCCAGATGCGGAAGCTGGGCGAGCACCTGTCGGGTTGCGAAGAGTGCAACCGGCAGTACCTCCTGTTGCGGCATACGCAGCGGGCGGTCGCGAACCTGGGCCGCAAGCAGGTGCCGCCAGAGTTGGCGCTGCGCCTGCGCGTCGCCCTGTCGCAACAGGCGGCTGAACGCCGCCGCGGACGATGGGACGGCTTCCGCGTACGCTTCGAGAACACCCTCAACGCTTTCATGGTGCCGGCGACCGCGGGAGTGCTGACGTCAGTGATCATCTTCGGATTGCTGATCGGATTGTTCGCGCTGCCGGCGCAGTTGCGGGCGTCGGCCAACGACGTGCCCACGATGCTGTACACGCCTCCGCAGTTGATGACGGCGCCCTTCGCCACGAGCGTGGGCGCGAACGAATCGGAGATGATCGTGGTTTCGGTAGAGGCCGACATTGATGCCGGCGGACGCGTGCAGGGATATCGCATCGTCTCTTCATCGCGCGACCCGAAATCCATCATCCCGGAACTGGAAAACGCGCTGATCTTCACACAGTTCCAGCCGGCGACGGCGTTTGGCCGTCCGACCAGCGGCAAGGCGCTGCTCTCGTTCGCGGCCATGGATGTGAAGGGATAAGCAGCGATCAGTGCTCAGTAATCGGCGATCAGTCCTTGGACTCAGGCCGCACGTTGCGGCCTGAATGTTTTGAGCCGTCAATCTGATCACTTCTCAGGTTGGACCGCCTGATGACTGAACACCGACCACCGATCACTCGGAAACCGTGTTGCCGCACCAGACAAAAGTCCGTAAACTTAAGTTTCAGCCCGCTTTTCCCCTGCAGGAGGATTGTGCTGCGCAGTAGCTTTCGACACGTGTGGACCGCGGTTCTGTGCGCCTTGTTCGTAGCGCCGGCCGTGGCACAACAGGCCACATCGAAGGTCACCCTCGACGCCAACGAGACGCTGTTCAGCGTCGTCGCGGCCATCAGCCATTGCGGATATGCGGCCGGAGCAGGGACACCACAGCGGCTGCAAGTCCTTGCCGAAATCGCCGTTTCGGTCGGCAACTCCGAGCAGGCAAAGACGGATAGCCGCGAGCTGTGCGTCTTTTACGCCGACCACCGGCAGCCGGACCCCAATCTCGACCTGGCGCAGTACGTTTCGCTGGCTCTGAACATGGGTGAGCCGCCGAAGTTCGACCTCAAAGTAAAAGAGGCGGACCTTCCGCCTGACGCGACGTACGTGCTCGGTTTGCGGCCATTATTGATCGAGTTCGAGAAGTCGGCGGGCCTGCACGAGATCTGGCGCAACCACCAATCCGATTACACTGCGCTGATCGACGGCTATCACACGCCGGTGACGAACATGCTGCTCGCCACCGACTTGTACCTGCGCCTGCCCATGAGTGCGTACCTGGGACGCGCATTCACGGTCTATGTCGAACCGATGGAAGCGCCCGGTCCGGTGAACGCGCGCAATTATGGAGCGGACTACTACCTGACCGTTTCGCCCACAGCGGCGAATCTGCGCCTGGATGACATCCGGCACACGTACCTGCACTTCATGATCGACCCGATGATCCGGAAACGGTCGTCGACCATGAAACGCCTCCAGCCTTTGCTGATGACGGTCGCGTCGGCGCCGTTGAACGACGAGTACAAGCACGACATTTCGATGTTGACGGAGGAATCGCTGATCCACGCCATCGAAGCGCGCATGGCCGGCAAGGGCAAGAAGGACGAAGCCGTTCGAGAACGCGAGGTCAACGAAGCAATGGCAGAAGGGCTCATCCTGAGCCGCTACTTCTACGACCAGCTGGCGAAGTTCGAGACCGATACGGTCGGTTTCCAGGATGCGCTCGGCGATTTCCTGTACAACCTGGACGTCGACCACGAAAAGAAACGCGCCCAGGCGCAGCAGTTCACGACGCGCGCTCCGCAGGAGGTTCTCGCGCGGGCGAAGGCCGCGCCCGGACCGCTGGAGATGGCCGAGCAGCGTTTCGGCGCGGGCGACTACGACACCGCCAAGGCGCTGGCGCAGCAGGCGCTCGACGACAAGAGCGGGGACGAGGGCAGGGCGCTGTTCCTGCTTGCCCAGGTCGCCTCGTTGAACAAGGACATCAAGGGCGCCAAGACGTACTTCACGCGCGCGGCCGGAGCGAGCAAGGACCCGCACGTGATCGCGTGGTCGCACATTTACCTGGGAAGGATTGCGGATATCCAGGAGGACCGCGAAGAGGCGCTGCTGCAATATAAGGCGGCGCTCGGCGCAGGGGACCCTCAGCCGCAGACAAAAGAAGCCGCGGAAAGAGGCATCAACAAGGCATATGAGCCTCCGCGCCCCGCGAATAAGAAGGAATCTGATTAACGGAACTCCCGGCCGACCTCGTACAGTATGCCGGGCATCTCAGAAAGTGAGTCTCAGGAGACATATGAAGCGTGCAGTCATGCTGTTCGCACTCATCACGGTAGCGGCGCTGGCCGTTGCACAGACTTCGGGAACGCAGCAGAAGCCCGCGCAAACCCCACCGGCGCAAACCGCACCTGGACAACAGCCCCAGGCGGCGCCGCCACAGCAGCCGGCCGGTCCCAGCAATTCCAAGCGCCCGCCCCAGGCCAAGAACGCCGACGAGTTCAAGGCGTTCCAGGAAGCAAATGCGAAGACAACCGCAGCCGACACGGAAGCCGCAGCCGATGCATTCGCGCAGAAGTTTCCGGATAGCGAGCTGCGCGTGTTGCTTTATCGTAAGGCGCTGTACGACTACCAGAACGCCAACAACTCGGACAAGGCGGTCGAGATGGGCCGCAAGATGATCGCGCTGGACCCGAACAATCCCGAAGCGCTGGTCATGACGGCGACATTCCTTGCCGAACGCACCCGTGACACCGACCTGGACCGGGATGAGCGGCTGGCCGAAGCCACCCGCGACGCGACCAAGGCCCTGCAATCCATCGATACCGACATCATGTTGCCGGCGACGATGACGGAGCAGCAGGCGACCGCGGTGAAGTCGCAGATGAAGGGCATGGCGTATGCCGCGCTGGGCACCGGCGCCATCGCGAAGAAGGACTGGCCGGAAGCGGAGAAGAACCTGAAGCAAGCGAGCCAACTGGATTCCGGTGACCCCCTGGTATGGCTGCGACTGGCTTATGCCCTGGACCAGCAGAAGAAGTATGGCGAAGGCGTCACCCCGGCAAACAACTGCATCCAGTACGCGGCCGACCAGCCGCAGATCGCGACGCTATGCAAGACTGAGCGCGACCGGCTGATGAAGCTGACGCAGTCGCCACCGGCGGCATCCGCGCCGGCTCCGACGTCGCCGCAACCAACCACGAGCGTACCGAAGTAGTTGCCAGTTGCTAGTTGTTAGTTTTCGTAGCTCGTAGTTGGTAGTTCGGGAAAGCCCGAGCTTCGAACTACGAGCTACGAAGGAATGTACCTACCGTTCATGAAAGCCCTCGACATGACCGCACTCGAAAAGGCGCTGGGAAACAAGTTCACGCGCCCCGAATTGCTCGAGCAGGCGGTCACGCATAGCTCGCACGCGCGGGAAGCCGAGTCGCGGGGCGACGGCTCCGCTGCAACGGACAACGAGCAACTGGAATTCCTGGGCGACGCGGTGCTCGGCTTCGTAACGAGCCAGGAACTCTGCCGGCGCTTTCCCGATTTCCGGGAAGGGCAGTTGTCCAAGCTACGGGCGTACCTGGTCAGCGAGAAGCACCTGATCCGGGCGGCGAAGGCGCTGAAGCTCGGAAACTACCTGCGCCTCGGACACGGCGAGGACAAAAGCGGCGGGCGCGACAAGCCGGCCTTGCTGGTGGACGCGCTCGAGGCGGTTCTGGCGGCGTTGTACCTCGATGCGGGCATGGAGGCGGCGCAGCGTTTTATCCTGAAGAAGGTGCTGGAGCCGGAGTTCCGGCGCATGGCGCGCGGTGGCCCGGGCGTACCGGTCACGGACTTCAAGTCAGCGTTGCAGGAAGCAGCGCATTCGCTGGGTTGGTCCCAGCCGGCCTATATCCTGGTCCGCGAACGCGGGCCCGAGCATCAGAAGACTTTTACCATCGAGGCGCGCCTGCGCAGCGCCCGTGCCGGCGGAGATTACACGGCCAAGGCGCACGGGCCAACGAAAAAACAAGCGGAGCAAGGGGCGGCCCGCAAAGCTCTGGAGTACTTACGGAATCTCAAGGACAACAACCCGACGTCGTCACAGCCGCAAGCGGAGCAGTAGAGCCCGGGGCGGCGAACGATGCCGTCTCTCCGGCCGCGACGCCCGAAACCACGCCCGCGGCGCCCGCACCGAATCCGGCGCAGAAGCAGCATTCCCGAACGCTCCGGTGGCTGTGGTTGACATCCATCCAGTCGCTCGCGACGACGATCGTGATTGCCGTATTCGTCATCACGTTCATCGTGCAGGCATTCCAGATCCCGTCGGAGTCGATGGAGAACACGCTGCTCATCGGCGATTACCTGCTGGTCGACAAGGTCCACTACTCTAGCGGCGGATTCTGGGGACACGTCCTGCCGTACTCGACGATCCACCGCTTCGACATCATCGTGTTCCGCTACCCGGTGCGCCCGGCGCAGCATTTCGTGAAGCGTGTGATTGGCGTGCCCGGAGACCATATCCGGCTGGTGAACAAGCAGGTGTACGTAAACGGCAATCCCGTCCGGGAGCCGTACGTGGTGTATCACTCGCCGATGCCCGACGCCTACCGCGACGACTTCCCTGCCCCAAATTATGTTTCGGCGAACGTGGAAGCGGCCTGGTGGCTGCAGATGCGCCAAGTCATTAAGGAGGGCGAACTCATCGTTCCGGACAACATGTACTTTGTGTTGGGCGACAACCGCGACGAGAGCCTCGACAGCCGTTACTGGGGATTCGTGCCGCGCGAGAACATCATCGGCCGCCCGCTCGTGATCTACTGGTCGTTCCGCCAGGACGACCCCGACGAACCGCCTTCCACGGATGGTAAACTCAATAGATTGACCGGCCTGCTGGTGCGCCTCTATCACGACACGCGATGGGACCGCACTCTCCGGCTGATCCGCTAGGCATTTCAGTTTCTTTTTCTGTTTCTGAGTAGACCAAAAGAGAATGGCTAAAGTACTCGACAAACCGGTGGCGAAAAAGGCGGAAACCGCCAAGCCCGAGAAGAAGAAGGAGACTCCGCCGGAGTTCATCGCTTCCATGGCGGTGGTGCTGGTCGTTGGCCTGTTCATTATTACCTTCTGCATGCAGGCGTTCGAGATCCCGTCGAGTTCCATGGAGAACACGCTGCTCATCGGGGACCACGTCTTCGTGGACCGCGACACCATGGGGCCGAAGACGAACTGGATGCCGCTGATCCCGTACCGTCAGATCCACCGCCATGACATCGTCGTCTTCCTCTCTCCGGCTGAACCGGGGCTGTACGTGGTGAAGCGCATCATCGGGGTTCCGGGCGACCGCATCCACTTGCGGGACAACGTGCTTTACGTGAACGGCGTCAAGCAGGATGAGCCCTACGTCATTCACAACGGCAGCTATAGCCCGTACCGCGACAACTTTCCCGCAGTACCGGCGACCGGGAACGAGAACATCTCGCCCGAATGGCACTTGACGATGCGCAACTACATCCAGGGGGACGATATCGTGGTGCCGCCGGACAGCTACTTCGGCATGGGCGACAACCGCGACGTCAGCCTCGATAGCCGGTATTGGGGATTCATCCCGCGCGAGAACGTCATCGGGCGTCCGATGTTCATCTACTGGTCGTTCGAGACGCCGCCCGACCAGTACCAGCGCACCAGCGCGGGCGATCGCATCGCATTCATCGCGAAGGTGATCATCCACTTCTTCGACCAGACGCGCTGGCGCCGTATGCTGCACATGGTGCGCTGATGTCGCGCATCCTCAACCGGCGTGTGGTCCTGCTCGCTGGTGTGCTTGTGCTCGCCGCAGTCGTTGTTCCGCCTTACATCAATGTGAACCGTTTCCGACCTCGGATCGCCGGCGCACTCACCCAAGCGCTGGGACGGCAGGTCAGGATCGGCGATGTCACGCTCCGCGTGTTCCCTTCGCCGGGACTCAACCTGTCGCGCGTGGTGGTCGAAGACGATCCGTCGTTCAGCCAGGAACCGCTGCTGAGGGCGGATGGAGTCACGGCGTCGTTGCGGCTTACGTCGCTGTGGCGCGGACGACTGGAGATCGCAAACCTTTCCTTCCAATCTCCGAGCCTGAACCTGGTCCGGCGTGCCGATGGCCATTGGAACCTGGAATCGCTGTTGGAGCGCGCGCGGCAGACTCCCGTCGCGCCGACCGCCCGTCGCATCGGCGGGCAGCGGCTGCGTTTCCCGTATATCGAATCGAATGCCGGCCGCGTCAACCTGAAACTCGGCAACGTCAAAACCGTTTACGCGCTCATGGACGCCGATTTCGCTCTTTGGCTGGCGAGCGAAGACGAATGGAACCTCCGCCTCGCCGCGCGTCCGATACGTACCGACGCGAACCTCGGCGACACCGGCACTGTAAAGGTCCAAGGCAAGGTACGGCGCGGGTCGTCGCTCAGCGAAACACCGCTCTCGCTGCAAATCAGCCTAGCTGACGCGCAACTCGGGCAGCTCTCGACGCTGGTGTATGGACGCGATCGCGGATGGCGCGGCACGACGGCGGTGAGCATGGGTCTGGAGGGCACACCGGCAGCGCTGCGCGTGAAGCTGGACGCATCGGTGGGAGATTTCCGCCGCTACGACATCACGACGCGCGGCAACATGGTCCTGGCAGCACGCTGTTCGGCGTTGTTCAGTTCAATGTCACAGACCCTGAGCGACATCGACTGCTCCGGCCCTCTCGGAAACGGGAGCATCGAGGCGCATGGCGATGTCGCTGGATTCCTGCCCGTCCAGTCTTACGAAATGTCGCTCAGCGCCCGCCAGGTGCCGGCTTCCGAGCTCGCCGTGCTCTTCCGGCATGTGAAAAAAGATTTGCCGGAAGACGTCTCCGCCGAGGGATCGGTGAGCGCGAAATTCTCGGTAAAACGTGGGGCGGAACTGGAGCCGGCGTGGTCTGGCCAAGGCGTGGCGACGGGGTTCGTTCTTCGTTCGAGCCGTCTGAAAGAACCGCTCACCATCGGCGAAGTGCACTTCGGACTGCCTGCTTCGTTGCCGAAGCTGCGAGTTATAAAAGGACATCCGATGGCGCCGCCGGCACAGGACGCATTGATCATCGATCCGTTCGCAGTCGACTTGGGCGGAATAGCGCCGGCGCACGCACAGGCGGTGTTCTCGCGCGCCGGTTACCACGTTTCTGTAAACGGCGAATCCAGCCTCAAGCGGTTGTTGCAGGTATCGGAGGCACTGGGCGTCGCGGCGCCGCGGTTTGCGCCGGAAGGAGCAGCGAATCTCGATCTTTCGTTGGCGGGCGAGTGGGCCGGTTTCGCGCAGCCTCTGGTCCTCGGTTCGGCGAAGATCAAAGCGACGGCGACTGTGAACGGCATCAATGCGCCGGTGCAGATCAGTTCTGCGACGGTCACCCTGGGACAAAACGGCGTCACCGTCCAGGACCTTACGTTCGGATGGCCGAAGGTGGGGTTAATGGTTTCCGGTTCGCTCCAGGTCCCGCGGCGGTGCACGACGATCGAAACCTGTCCGGTACAGTTCCAACTCCGGAGCGACGACATCGACGTTGAAGACCTGAACGCTCTCCTGAATCCGCGGGCGGCAAAGCGCCCGTGGTACGCGATCATCTCCAGCGGCAGCAACACGACGCCGATGCTGGCGCGCATCGCGGCTTCCGGCACGCTCACCATCGGCACACTGAAGACAGGCGCGACGTCCGCAAAGAACGTCTCCGGCAATGTCACGCTCGAACGCGGAGTATTGTCCGCAAAAGACGTGGTGTCCGCCGCTCTGGGCGGAAAACTGTCCGCTACGCTGCGCGCGAATCTTGGCGTGAATCCGCCGGCATACGAGGCTAGCGGCAAGCTCGAGGGTGGATCGGTCGCAGCGCTCTCCGGTGCACGTCGGCAGAGTTGGGGCACCGGGAAGTTGGACGCCAGCTTTGCATTCACCGCGGCCGGAGCGGATGCGGAGTCGCTGGTGAAGTCGGCCGGCGGAAGCATCACGTACACCTGGAAGAACGGGACGATGGCGCTCGCGCTCGATGGCGGCGCCGGACCGCTGCGCATCCGCGATTTCCGCGGCACCGCCACCCTCCGCGACGGACGATTCAGCTTCGCCCCAAGCAAAATGGAATGTGCGAGCGGCATCTATACAGTCAGCGGCACTGCTTCGCTCGACCGGCAACTCGGACTGACATTGACGCGCGGCAATATTCCGGCTTACGAGATCACCGGTACGCTGGAAAAGCCCACGGTCAAGGCGTCCGTTGTTCCGCCGCCGCAGACGCAGGCCAGCTTACGACCATGAAAGTATTCACGACCCTGCTTGTTTTCGTCGCAATCTACCTTCCAGCACAACAACAGCAGCCGCGCCGACCCGCGTCGCAGACGGAAGCGATGTACCGGTCGGCAGCCGCAAGCGCCGAGAAAAAGTTTCAGCACATCGAGGAAAATGGCGCGCGCTCTACGCCCGATCAGCAGCCGACTGTGCTGACCGAACGCGAGATCAACGCCTATGTGAACAGCGGAAACGTCAGTCTGCCGGCAGGGGTGAAGAGCGTGCGCTTCAGTGGGCGGCCAGGCGTGGTCGACGCCACGGCCCGCGTGGATTTCGACCAGATCACGGCTGCGCACGGCTCGTCGAATCCGCTGCTGTCGCTGTTTTCCGGTGTGCATGACGTTCACGCGGTCGCGAAGGCCGAGGGCAGCGGTGGCCAGGGCCGCGCCGAGATCCAGAGCGTCGACATCGATGGCACGACCGTCCCTCGTGTGGCGCTGGAGTATTTCGTTTCCAAGTACGTCACGCCGAAATACCCGGACGTCGGCATGACCAGCACCTTCGAGCTACCGGACCGGATCGATACGGCCACCGTGGGACAGGGAACGCTGACGGTTACGCAGAAATAGATGGGGACTCGGGATCCGGGGCGGGGGGCGCGGAATACCGACGGCGCGTCTTCTCCTGCCTCCACCACCTTTCCGCGTGCCGCGCCCCGCGTCCCGCTATGGCGGCTTTCCTGTAGCTTCCCGGGTGTGAGAGCATCTAAGCGCCTATGCCACGATACGAGTACCGGAACATCATGCCGACTCCGGATGCGGAGCGGTCATTCACCGAGTGGATCGCGCAGTTGGACCGCGACTTCGAAAGCGCCGACCCGGACCGCCGGAGCGTCGTGGTCCGCGAGGCGCTGCACCAGCTTTATCTCGGACGTCCGTACGAGACGCCCGACCCGGCGCGTCACGATTTGGCGACGCTGGCGCTCATCCACTCATTCGATCCGCGCAATGCCTCGCTCGAGCCTGAGTACTACGGTGATGTCGACGCGCAGAAGTATGCCGCGCGCAAGCCGCTGATCTGGTTCTGGATGATGTTCGACCGTTCGCCGGTTGGGATAAACCACTGGCTCGGCTTCCGCGTCCGCTACATGATCGCGAAGCGGGTGTTGAAGCACATCGGTAAGAACGTGAAGATCTTCCACGGCGTGGAGATCTCGTTCGGCTACAACCTGACGATCGAGGACAACTGCGTCATCCACAAATACGTGCTCCTCGACGACCGCGGCGAGATCATCATCCACGAGGGCAGTTCCATCTCCGACTACGCGAACGTGTACTCGCACGCCCACGATCTGAATGACGGCATGATCGTTACCAACCAAAAGACCGAGATCGGACCGAACGCGCGCGTGACCTACCATGCGACGGTGTTGAGCGGAGCGACCGTCGGCGAGCATGGGATGGTGGGATCGATGGGCGTGGTGCCGAAGCGCGTCGAACCGTATCACATCGTGGTCGGAATCCCGGCGCACACGGTGAAGGTGAAGACGATCGCGCCGCCGGAGCTGCTGGAACCGCAGAAGAAGGCGTAAGGGCTTTCGGCTTTCGGCTTAAGCTGGCGCCCAAAGCCTACCGTCTAAAGCCCAAAGCCTGCTTTCCCGCGTGATACCATCAATCGAATGTCCGGCACCAACCCCGTCGAGATTTTCTTTCAGATCGTCGCGTTCCTGTTCGCGATCAGTGTGCACGAGTCGGCGCACGCGTGGACGGCGAACAAGTGCGGCGATCCGACGGCGCGCATGCTGGGCCGCGTCACGCTGAATCCGATCAAACATATCGATCCCATCGGCACGGTGGTGCTGCCGTTGCTGGCATTGATCTCGCATTTTCCGATGATCGGATGGGCGAAGCCGACGCCGGTAGACCCGCGCAATTTCAAGAACGAGGTCCGTGACGACATCCTGACCTCCGTCGCCGGACCGGTGAGCAACCTCATGGTGGCAACCGCGGCTGTGGTGGGCTTGGCAATGATTTCGGTCACCAGCCAGGACGGACACTTCATCGTTCAGTTGATGGCCGGCAGCTACGGGCGGGCGGTAGGAGCGTTGTCCGGTACGCCATCGATCCTGCTACCGATCGCGGGGATGATGTATTGGCTGATGTTCCTCAACGTGATCCTGGCGGCGTTCAACCTGATCCCGATCCCGCCGCTCGATGGCAGCCACGTCCTGCGTCATTTCCTGCCGGAACGGGCGCGCAGGATCTATGACACGCTGGGCATGTTCGCCCTCATCGCGCTGTTCCTGTTCGGCGGCCCGGTGATCGGCGTATTTATCTCGCCGTTCCTGAACTTCTTTACTGATGTGCTCATGAGAATCTGATGGCAGAACGTTCCCTGAACAATAGAAAACCTCGCGTGCTGAGCGGTATGCGCTCGACCGGCAAGCTCCACCTCGGCAACTTCGTCGGCGCGCTCGACAACTGGGTCAAGCTCCAGGACAGCTACGACTGCTTCTTCTTTGTCGCCGACTGGCATGCGCTGACGACCGACTACGCCGATACCTCAAAGCTCAAGCAGAATTCCCTGGAGGTTCTGCTCGACTGGCTGGCAGCCGGCCTCGATCCCGAGCGTTGCACCATGTTCATCCAGTCGCACGTGCCGCAGCACGCCGAACTGCACCTGCTGTTCTCCATGATCACGCCGCTGGGCTGGCTGGAGCGGGTGCCGACGTACAAAGAGCAGAAGGAAAACATCAAGGACAAGGACCTCGGGACGTACGGCTTTCTCGGCTACCCCGTGCTACAGTCGGCGGACATCCTCATTTATAAAGCCGACTACGTTCCCGTTGGCGAAGACCAGGTGCCGCACGTGGAGCTCACGCGCGAGATCGCGCGCCGCTTCAACATGTTCTACGGCGGCAAGCACGGCGTCTTTCCCGAGCCGCAGCCGTTGCTGACGCCGACACCCAAGCTGCCCGGCACCGATGGGCGCAAAATGTCGAAGTCGTACGGGAACACGATCATGCTGACGGACCCGGAGCCGGTCGTCCGGCAGAAACTCAAGACGATGGTGACCGATCCGGCGCGCGTGCGGCGCAGCGATCCGGGTAATCCGGATGTCTGTCCCGTCGGCGACTTGCACAAGATCTTCAGCGACCCGCAAACTTTGGCGAAAGTGGACCAGGGATGCCGTTCGGCGGGGATCGGATGCATCGAGTGCAAAAGCTGGGCCGCGGATGCGCTCGTGACGGTGTTGAACCCGATGCAGGAGCGCCGGCGGAAATACGAGGAGAACCCGAAGCTGGCGTGGGACGTGATCGAGGCCGGCGGCGCCAAGGCGCGCAAGATCTGCGATGTGACCATGTCGGACGTGAGAGCGGCGATGAACCTGTCGCGCAGCTACGAAGCGCCGCTGAAAACGGTGACCGCAGAATGATTCACCACAAAGGACACGAAGGATCACAAAGGTCCTTCGTGTTCCTTTGTGACCTTTGTGGTGAAAATTGATGCCAGAAGCTCAACAACCCGCTCCGCAGGGCGCCCAGCGCCAAAAGGACAATGAGTTCCCTTTCGCGGTGAGCGTGGGCGAGGTGTACGACGGCCCGCTCGACCTGCTCCTGGACCTGATCCGCAAGCAGAACATCAACATCTACGACATTCCCGTCGCGCAGATCACGGCGCAGTACCTGGCGTATGTCGAGCGCATGAAGCAGCTCGACGTGAACGTGGCCGCCGAGTTCATCTTCATGGCGTCGGTGCTGATCCAGATCAAGTCGCGCATGCTGCTGCCGCGCGACCCGACACTTCCGTCGGACCAGCAGGAAGACCCACGCGCAGAACTCGTCGACCGCCTGCTGGAGCACGAGCGCTATCGCACGGCGGCGCAAATGCTGATGCAGAAGCAGCAGATCGAGGAAGCAGTCTGGACGAATCCGGCAATGAAGGAGTTCAAGGACGCTGAAGGCACGGAACCTGAGTTGGCGGCGGATGTCGTCGACCTCGTGCGCGTGTTTCAGCAGATCCTTGACCGTGCGCGGACGCGGCCGATCATCGACGTGAATGAAGAGACGGTCACCGTCTCGCAAATGATGAGCTACTTCCGCCGTGTACTTTTGCTCGACGACCGCCCGGTGCGGCTGAAAAACCTGCTGGGCAGCGTGCAATCCCGCCAGGCGCTGATCTGTTCGTTCCTGGCGCTGCTGGAGATGGTGCGGCTGCAAGCGATATTGCTGCGGCAGGAGCGGATGTTCGGCGACATCGTCGTCAAGAAGCACGCGGAATTCGAGCAGATATTGAACGAGCAGGCGAAGATTCGGGATGACTGGAAATGAGTAATAAGTAATAAGTAATGAGTAATATGTCAGCCAGCTCGCGCGTGTCCTTGTGACTTATTACTTGTTACTTATTACTCGCTTTTGAACAGACAATGTCATTGAAACCACAGATCGAAGCAATCATCTACGCGGCGGAAGAACCGGTCACGCTGGAGCAGATCACCGCCGTCCTGAAAGACGCGGTCCTCGCCGAGGGCGGTTTTGAAGAAGGTCTCGACGCGAAGGCGCTCGATGCCGAGGTCAAGAAGCGCATCAAGGCGGCGATCGAGGAGCTCGCGCACGATTACGAAGGTGAGCGCGG
Source organism: uncultured Terriglobales bacterium (assembly GCA_964559835.1). Classification (GTDB taxonomy): domain Bacteria; phylum Acidobacteriota; class Terriglobia; order Terriglobales; family Acidobacteriaceae; genus DAISJI01. Next base: position 109,963 of record CAZLJE010000009.1, on the reverse strand, counting down.
CATGGAGATCCGCCAGGTCGCGGGCGGCTGGCGCATGGGCACGAAACCCGAGCACCACGACGTCGTCCGCCATTTCGCCAAGAGCCTCAAGCCGCCGGTCAAACTGTCGTTGCCCGCGCTGGAGACGCTCGCCGTTATCGCGTACAAGCAGCCGGTCACGGCGCCGGAAATCTCCGAGATCCGCGGCGTCGATACCAGCGGCGTGCTGGCGACGTTGCTCGAACGCAAGCTCATCACCACCGCCGGGCGGAAGCAGGTCATCGGCCGGCCGATCATGTACAAGACGAGCAAGGATTTCCTGCTCCGCTTCGGTTTGAAGGACGTGAGCGAGTTACCCAGTCTTGAGGAGTTCGAAAAGCTCGCGGGCGACGGACAATCTGCCCTGTTCGAGGAGCAGCAACAGCCTGCGGTCGAGGGCGAAGGTGGACAACCGGCGTCGCCGTCGCTCGCTCCGGGACAGGAAACTTCGCAATCGTCGGAGCCGGCATCGGAATTCCCGCAGCAGGAGCCGGACTCGACCAAGGTTCCGGAACCACAGAGCTAACGGCGGCGGCGTATCAAACCGCGAGCGAGTTTCTTCGCCCCGATATAGCATCTCCTGTTTAGTGAGTGCCGGGATGCGTCTGCCCAAACCTTCCTACGAGCAAGTCAGCGCCGTTATAGCCCAGACCGTCGCCTTTGAAGCCGAACTGTTGATAAGCGATCCCAACATGGATCCCAACGAGGTGGAGCGCAATTGCGACAACCACTTCATCACGCTCCTGGCCGCGATGGTCGCCGGCGTCGATTCCGCCGATGCCGTTCGTGAGCGCGTGATGTCAGCCATCATGGCACGTCCTGAACGCCGCGCTCACCTGCGCGACTTTTTTGACGATAGCGATACGGAGGAGATTGCGAACCTCAGAAGCGAACTGGAAAAGACTATGAGGGGCGATGGCGGCACGGCGTGAAAGCAGTTGTAAGTTGGAAGTTGAAAGTTATGAATTGCGAGTCGCCGGTATTTTAACTTGCAACTTATAACTTCCAACTTACAACTGCTTTTTCAGGCTGCTGTATCATCTAAGGTTCTTTATGCCGGCTGAGCGTTTACAGAAGATCATCGCCGCCGCTGGGATCGCCTCTCGACGCCACGCCGAGGAGCTGATCGAGCAGGGGCGCGTCTCGGTGAACGGGCAGATCGTCAGCGAGCTGGGCAGCAAGGCCGATCTCGAGCACGACCACATTCGCGTCGACGGCAAGCTCCTCAAAGGCTCGCAACGGCCCATCTACCTGCTTCTGAACAAGCCCAAAGGTTACGTGACCACCGTCACCGACCCGGAACGCCGGCCGACGATAATGGACCTGGTACGAAAGGTCAGCGAGCGCGTCTATCCGGTCGGGCGTCTCGACTTCAACAGCGAAGGCCTGCTGCTGCTGACGAACGACGGCGCGCTTGCCGAACGCCTGATGCACGCCTCGTCGCACTTGCCGAAGACGTACGTCGTTAAAGTAAGCGGGCAACCGACGAGTGAGGCGATCGAGCGTTTGCGCCGGGGAGTCACGTTGCCGCCGGAACCGCGTCATGGCAAGAAGCCTGCACGGGACGCCAAGCCGGTGAGGACGGCGCCGGCAAAGATCCGCCTGGTCCGCGAGGCCGAGAACCCGTGGTACGAGGTCACGCTGATCGAAGGGCGCAACCGGCAGATCCGCCGCATGTTCGAGCAGGTCGGGCATCACGTGGAGAAGATACGCCGCGTCAAATACGGGCCGCTGGCACTCGATGTGGAACCGGGCAAGTACCGGGACTTGACGCGGAAGGAAGTCGAGCAATTGAAGGCAGCTGTGCGGGAAAAAGGTGCAGGGCGCAAGGCTCAAGGCTCAAGGCGTGAGACATAAGCCCATGTGCCATTGGCCATGGTCCATGCGCCATGTGTTGGGTGAGGGGAAAACGGGAGAACGATGAACCGATTCGATGATCTGGTACCGCCGTTCGTGAGGGCGCTCGGGCCTTACGTACCGGGCAAGCCCGTGAAGCAGGCGGAGCAGGAGAGTGGTGTGCGCTGTATCAAGATGGCCTCCAACGAGAATCCTTTCGGCCCCTCGCCGAATGCGCAGGCCGCGGTGCGCGATGCCGCCGGCGAAGCGAACTTCTATCCAGACGCAGAAAACTCGGAATTGCGGAAGCGTCTCGCCGCCAAGCACGGCGTGGAACCCGAACAGGTACTCGTGACCGCCGGATCTACGTCGATGCTGAACATCATCGCCCGAACGCTGCTGGCGCCGGGATTGGAAGCGATCACCAGCGAGCGGTCTTTTATCGTTTATCCGGTCGTCACGCGCGCCGCCGGCGCCCGATTTACCACCATCCCCATGCGAGGAGACAGCTACGATCTCGACGCCATCCTCGCCGCCGTCACTCCTGAGACCCGCCTGATCTTCGTCGCCAATCCCAATAATCCAACCGGAACGCTGATCGACGTTGCGACAATGGACCGGTTCATCGAACGCATCCCGAAGCACGTCTGCGTGGTGCTCGACGAAGCATACGCGGAATTCGCGGAGTACTTCGCTGCCGAGCGCGGCCAGCCGTATTCGCGTTCCATGGAATACGTGCGACAGGGACGGAACGTCGCCGTGCTGCGGACGTTCTCCAAGGCGCAAGGACTCGCGGGCCTGCGAATCGGTTACGGGATCGCTCCGACCGAGCTGATGCAGTACTTCGTGCGGATGAAGACTGTGTTCACCGTGTCCGGCGTGGCGGAAGCGGCAGCGCTGGCGGCCATCGACGATGCGCAACACATCCGGCGCACTCAGGAGAACAATGCCGCCGGCGCGAAATGGCTGGAAGCGCAGGTTCGTGAGATGGGCTTTAGAATCGTCCCGACTTGGGCGAACTTCCTTTATATCGAGTTGGGCGAGGATGCTTCGGGAGTAGGTCGCCGTTTACAGGATGAAGGAGTGATCATTCGTCCGCTGACCGGCTCCTGGGGCGCACCGACCGCGATCCGCGTTACCATCGGAACGCCCGCGCAGAACGAAAAGTTCCTCAAAGCGTTCAAGAAAGTGATGGAGAAGGCCGCGGTCGGAGACTAAATGGTTTCTGATTCCTTTAAGGACCGCATCACCGAGGCTTTGAAGTATTGGGAGCCGATGCGCCTGGTCTATAACGCGGCGCTTGCATTCGAGGTCGCGGTCTATTACGTGCTGTTCCTTCCGGGTTCGAGGACGAGCGTCACCAGGGAAACGTTGCTCTTCGTTTTCGTCCTTGCGGTAGGCGCCAACATCGCTTATTGCGCCTCATACCCTGTAGATCTTTTTGTCCAAGCCTCCTCGCTGCGACACAAATGGAGGACTTACCGGCACCTGCTCTTTGCAGTCGGGCTGACATTGGCGGCTGTATTCACCCGGTGGTTTTCCATCGCGCTTCTCAGTAGTCAATAGCTTCTAATCTGCTGGTACATAACCCGCTTAACATCTTCATTCCCGGCCAGCAACCATCTTCGGTACTGCCGCATCTCTCGTGCAGTAGTGATACTACTGTTGCGAGCCGCCTCGTTTACGTCCCCGGGATTTCAAGTACTTCTGTAAGGAGAACCCTCCGCCATGGACATGTTGTGCTCCCTCCCTGTCCTGTCCTTCCGATTCACAACCAAACAACTCCTTATCATCGGACTCGTGGCCGTGTTCGCCGCGACGGCAGTTGCCCAAACCAATCCGAAACACTTCTTCTGGGCTCCCGGCCAGCCCAATTCGCCCAATCCATCCGCGCTCGCCAGCGATCTGATCTACCACGGCGGCAACGCCGGCAGCGGCGCCATCGGCGTAGAGACCAAGCCTGCCGTTTACCTGATCTTCTGGGGCCCCGACTGGACGAACGGCTTCACCACCACTGACATCAATGGCGCCTCGTATTCCAGCCAAACGCTCCAGAATTACGTGACGTCATTCCTCAGCAACCTGGGAGGGACGTCCTGGGCCGCCATCCAGAACGAGTATTGCAACAACATTCCTGCCGGGAGCACGAGTTGCGCCGGACAATCCGGAGCGAACTACATCACGAACCCGCGGAAGCAGCTCAAGGGTGTCTGGACCGATCCGACGCCGGTGCCGAGCGACATCGTTGCTTCCGGGCTGGCGCAGAATCTCTCCGACGATCCCATTGCGATGGAAGCAATGCGCGCCTCCGCGCACTTCAACTATGACCCGCAGGCAACCTACATCATCCTGACGCCACCCACGACCATCGCGACCGGGCAGCCTGTGTATTGCGGATATCACACGCAGACGAGCAGCGTGAACGGTCTCGGGAACCCCTACCGCCTGCAGTACGCATTCATCCCCTTCCTCAATGCCAACTGGCCGCTCCTCGGCACTCAGGGCTGCGGCATGAACTCCGTAAACGTGGTCAGTGACAGCTTCGGACACGGCGTCTTCGACGGTTACAGCATCGTCGTTGGCCATGAATACGCCGAAGCCGTCACTGACCCCGACAACTTCGCCTCCGTGCAGGACGGCTGGAACGATGCGCAGGGCAGCGAGAACGGCGACAAATGCGCGTGGACAAAACTGGCAAACGTTCGTATGAACAACAACACGAGCTTCGCCGTGCAGCCGCTGTGGAGCAACAATGCATTCGACGTTACCGGTGACGGCTGCGTCCGCTCTGCGCCGACCAATCCGCACGCGATGCCGCCGGTCGGTATCACGCCTCCGGCGACCGATGTATGCCAGACCACCGGTGTCTGCCCGCCGGGCGTGGCCGCGGGGCAGCCCATGCCGGTGAACATGGCGTACTTCACCGGCCTGGTGCAGACGAATCCGAAGATCTACATCGTGTATTGGGGCTGGGGGCAGGCGGGCGCGTTCGACCACACGTCACTCACCAATCCCGCGTACGATCCTGACGGAATCGGCTCGCTGATGAAGAGCTTCGTCTCGGCAATCGGCGGGACATCGTGGGCGAACATCGCCGCCCAGTACTACCAGGACAACGGAAACGCAACCTACTCGACCGTCGGCAACCCCAAGCAGCAGTTGGCCGGCGTCTGGTGGGACAACACCAATCCCATCCACGATAACCTGAGCCCGTACGAACTGGCGCAGGAGGCTGCCCGTGGCGCTGCTCACTTCGGCGTCAAAGACCTGATCAACTCCAATATCGTGGTCGCGACGCCGCAGAAGTTCAACGACGCCGGCTTCAACCAGAACTCGTATTGCGCCTGGCACGACTTCGTGACGCCGGTGTCCTATCCGGGTGTTACGCCGGACCTGGTATTCACCAACATGCCGTACATCCTGAATGCCGGCGGCGGTTGCGGCCAGGACTTCGTCAATGCCGCACCGGCCGGCGATAAGGACGGCGTGACTATCGTCCTGGGTCACGAGATCGCGGAGACCTGGACCGATCCGGGCGCCGAATCGAAACCGCAGCAGGTGCAGTATGGCGCCTGGTTTGACTATCAGGGCTGGGAGATCGGCGACAAGTGCGCCTGGGTGGGCGATGGCCTCGCGATGCCCGGCTCGCCGTTCAACCTGGTCGGCAACGATGGCAAGACGTATCCGGTGCAGACGTTGTGGAGTAACCAGGCGCTGAACGGCGTCGGCTACTGCGCACAGACACGCTGATCCAACCTCAACACGCAACCAGGGCGGCTCTTCGGAGCCGCCTTACTTGTGCTTTGGCAAGCATCCAACCAACCGTGAAGAAGAACGGAACCCAGGTTCTGCGCGGGTGGAAGGCGATCGCCGAATACCTGTCGCAGCCGGCGAGCACGGCGCAGCGCTGGGCGAAGGATGGAATGCCCGTCCGCCGCGAAGGACGGAACGTTGTCGCGCAGCCGGAAGAGTTGAACCGTTGGCTCGGCCGGGAGTCACACGCACCGGCCGCGGTGACCATCGCAACTCGTAACGAGGACCTCACGGCCGAATTGCGTCGCGGTGTCGCCGCACTCCGGCGGAAGAAGAGCGCCTGATCACGGCGACGGGATCAATGCCATCATTTCGTTCGAGTAGCCGCTCTCGACGTTGCTCGCGACGGCCGTGACGACGTAGAAGTAGGTCTGCCCCGCGCTTACGCCGGTGTCGGAATAGCTGGTGAGCACCTGCGGCGTGTTTGTAATGCGCGAGTATGGCCCTCCCGCTTGCGAACTGCGGTAGACGTAGTAGCCGTCGACCAGCGACGGACTTGGGACCCACGACAACTGCGCTTTGTGCTCGACGGGCAGCGGACCCGTTGTCCCGCCCGTTGTGGTGGTTGTGGTCGACGTCGTTGCAGTGTTGGCAACCGCCGTAGATATTGCGGACAGACTAGCGGTTGTGGATGCCGGTGAAGCAGGCGGAACACCGCCGCAAGCGACGGTGATGATCAGAAGTGCTAACAAGCAACAGACACAAGGGCCGACACCGCGAGTTCTCCTAGATCGCACGAACGCACCTTTCTCCCACACACACGCGCTCAACCGCAGCGCGTGCCCAGATAGAAGTGTGCCGGGCATGAAAGCATCCCGACTATTATTTGGCGATTTGCGTCAAACAGGGGCAAACGCAGAACCAAAACCAAATGCACGCTGGACGTGGGATTCAAGGAATTGTGGAAATCGTGGTGGGGAATTCCTGCACGAAGCACGAAAAATCTGCGCGTTCGATCTGACGTCGGGTATGACTGCGCACGAATGGAGATTCGGAATCGCCATTCGGATTGCTCGATCCAAATCGATATTTCTAATGGAAATCGTGCGAACTGGTTTCGGCGGCTGTGAGATCCAGGCGGCTGATCTTCTGCGCGCGCACGGAGATCACGTTGTCCTGGTGCTGGAGTACGCCCTCGATCAGCATGAAGCGGACTGATACCAGCTCGATACGATATTTTTCAAACAGGTCCGGCGTGATGATGGCGTTGGCGATGCCGGTCTCGTCTTCCAGGCTCAGAAACACGAATCCATGCGCGGTGCCGGGACGCTGGCGAGCGATGACGCATCCGGCGGCCTTGACCCATTTTCCATTCGGCGCGGTCTCCAGTTCCACCGCTGTGAGCACGCCTTGCTTGCGCAGTTCGGCACGGTGATACGCCATCGGGTGAGCGCCGATCGTCAGGCCGGTTCCAGCGTAGTCGGCGACGAGGCGCTCCTCGGTATTCATCTGCGCCAGAGGCGAAGCTGCATCGGGCTCAGCGATGTCGTGGAGCAAAGGGCCCACAGGCTGCGCAGCTTTCGCAACCTGCCAGAGAGCGTCTCTTCTGTGAAATTGACGATTGATGATTGACGATTGACGATTGACGCTGACTCGGGGTGGTTTGTAATCGTCAATCGTCAATCTGCAATCGTCAATTTTGTTGCCCACTGAGTTCAATGCGCCGACTTTCGCGAGCGTCGTCAGGTCCGGCTTGCGCAGTTCAGGGACGCGGCGGGCGAGATGGGTGATGGAGTCGAACGGGCGCTTTTCCCGCTCGCGAAGGAGAGCACGAGCAGCTTCTTCTCGTAACCCGCGCACGTACCGCAGACCGAGGCGGACTGCAAATTCACCACGGAAACCCGGAGACACGGGTTGATTTTCGATTGCGCGGGTGACGGTGAATTGATTCTGGCCATCGGAAATCGCGAATTGAATTTTTCGAATCTGTTCCTTCGTGACTCCGTGCCTCCGTGGTGAATCGATTCTTTCAATCGTGCAGTTCCAGTCCGACTTCGCCACATCCGCCGGCAGCATCTTCAGCCCGTGGCGTTGCGCGTCCTTGACGATGGTGGACGGGTGATAAAAGCCCATCGGCTGGTTGTTGAGCAGCGCGGCGGTGAACGCGGCCAGGTAGTGGACCTTCAAATACGCGCTCGCATACGCAAGGAGTGCAAAGCTGGCGGAGTGCGATTCGGGGAAACCATAGAGCGCAAACGACGTGATCTGCTGGATGATCTCTTCCTGCGCTTCGGGTGAGATGCCGTTGCGCGTCATGCCCGCTCGGAGCTTGGCTTCGATGTCGTGCATGCGCTTCTCGCTGCGTTTGAAGCCCATGGCGCGCCGCAGTTCTTCGGCTTCGCCGCCGCTGAATCCCGCGGTGATCATTGCCATGCGCAACAGTTGTTCCTGGAACAGCGGCACGCCCAAAGTCCGCTCCAGTACGGGCTCGAGCGACGGGTGTGCATACGTCACCTGCTGCCTGCCCTGTCGGCGTTCGAGAAACGGGTTCACCATCTTGCCGACGATCGGCCCCGGGCGGATGATCGCGATCTGGATCACGATGTCATAGAAGTGCCGAGGACGCAGGCGCGGCAGGCACGACATCTGCGCGCGGCTCTCGATCTGGAACATGCCGACGGTGTCCGCTTTTTGCAGCGTGGAATAGATCTTGGGATCGTCGGCTGGCAGTTGCGCAAGGTCCACGTCTTCCTTGTAGTGGTCGCCGATGAGTTGGATGGAATCTTCAAGCACGGCCATCATGCCCAGCCCGAGCAGGTCGACCTTGATGATGCCGAGATCGGCGCAATCCTCCTTGTCCCACTGCACCACCACGCGGCCCGGCATCGACGCCGGCTCCAGCGGAACGACGGAATCGAACTGTCCCTGGCAAATGACCATGCCGCCGGAGTGCTGGCCGAGATGACGCGGCAGGTCCTGCACGGCAAGGCAGAGTTCGAGGAACTTGTGCATGCGCGGATGGCGCAAGTCAAAGCCGGCCAGGCGGAACTGGTTTTCGAGCGTGTCCTCCGGCGCGCGGTATTCCCACGTGCCGACGAGCGCGCCGAGGCGGTCGATGGTCGCGTTGTCGAAGCCGAGCACCTTGCCCATCTCGCGCGCGGCAAGGCGTCCGCGATAGGTGATGACGTTTGCTGTCATGGCAGCGCCGCGCTCGCCGTAGCGCTGGTAGACGTACTGAATCGCCTTCTCGCGCTGGTCGCCGGAAGGAAGATCGAGATCGATGTCGGGCCACTCCCCGCGCTCCTCGCTGAGGAAGCGCTCGAACAGCAAGTCCATGCCCACCGGATCGACGGCGGTAATGCCGAGCGAATAGCAGACCGCGCTGTTCGCGGCTGAGCCTCGCCCCTGTACGAGAATGGACTGCTCGCGGCAGTAGCGCACGATGTCCCACACGATCAGGAAGTAGCCTTCGAGCTTGAGTTTCTCGATCAGCGTGAGTTCGCGTTCGACCTGGCGGCGCGCGCGCTGGCGCAGGTCGCGCGGCTTGCGCCCGTAGCGCGACTGAAAACCTTCCTCGGTGCGCTTGCGCAGGAACGACATCATCGTCTCGCCATCGGGCACCGGGTAGCGCGGAAACTCGTAGCCAAGGTCTTCGAGTGTGAATTGAAGACGGGAGGAAACTTCGACCGTATTGGCGATCGCGTCGGGAAGGTCGGCGAACAGTTGCGCCATGTCCTGCGGCGACTTGATGTGCCGCTCGTTGTTGCGCGCGAGTAGGCGTCCAGCGGTGGCGAGAATGCGGTGATTCGCCAGGCAGGTGAAGACGTCGGCAAGCTGACGCTGCTCCGGACGCGCGTGACGAGGAGCGTTCGTCGCCAGCAGCGGCAGGTTGAGCGACGCCGCTAATTCGATCAGCGCGTGATTGCGTGCTTCCTCGTCGCGCAGGTAATGGCGCTGAAGTTCGACGTAGACGTTTTCGCGTCCGAAGATGCGGATGAGGCGATTCGCTTCTTTCTTGGCGGCCTCCATGCCGTCGGTTTGCAGTGCCTGCGCGACCGGACCGTGGTCGCCCCCCGTAAGACAGATCAATCCATCCGCGCGCTGTTGCAGGTCGTGTTCGTCGGCGGCGATGACTTCGGGCGGAGCGTCCTTCGGCCCGCGGGACTTCATGCGCGTGATCAGGTGGCACAGATTTTGGTAGCCACGGCGATTCGCGACGAGCAAAGGAAGACGCGCATAAGATTGACGATTGATAATTGACGATTGACGATTGCGGGTGGCGCGCAGTTTGCAATCGTCAATCGTCAATCTGCAGTCGTCAATAGCTGAAACGGACAGGTGTGGTGAAATGGTGATTTCCGACCCGATATGCGCCTTCAGCCCGGCGGTCTTCATGGCATAGTGAAACCGCGGAGAGCCGTAGAGGCCGTCGCGGTCGAGCAACGCCATCGCTGCCGTGCCGTGCTCCTGGCACACGGCGGCCATCTCCTCGGGCACACTGGCGCCCTCGAGGAAACTGAAAGCGGAGACGGCATGGAGTTCGATAAACATCGGAGTAATAAGTAATGAGTAATAAGTAATAAGTAATAAGTGGATTCGAGCAGCGCGCTTTGCTCATTACTTATTACCTATTACTCATTACTTATTACTCTTCAGTCGTATGTCCCCTCCACAAACCACCCCTTCGGCTCGCGATAGATGCGGTAGCAGGCATTGCCCGCGCAGACATCCCACTCTTCCCGCGCCCACGGCTGGTCGCTCCACCACTCGCCGGAGGACTTCCATGGACCGGCGGCCCAGGTGATCTCGCCCGTAATCCCTTCGCATTCGATGCGTACCGGTTTGCCGGCTCGGATCGTGACCTGCGCATTCAATGCCGGACGAAACAGCCGCAGCGCGGAAACATATTTTTGATTTTCGTTTTTTGATTTTTGATTCGCAGCGCCGGCGATAAACCTGTTCATGCGGAACGCGTCCGGACGGTGCGTATCCAGGATTTCCGCGACACCCACACGGTCGCTGGTCACTGGTCGCTGGTCGCTGCCGGTTTCCAATCGGCAATCGTCAATCGGCAATCGGCAATTCTTTTCCGGTTCTCCACCGTCGACGATGCCGCCAATCCTCGCCAGCGTTACTTCCAGCCGCTCCGGTTCCGGCGCGCTGGGCTGGAAGAGTCCGTGTTGCGTACGGCGAGGTTCGGCCGCCGTCGCCTCGATCGAGATCTTCACCACGGGGGCGCCCGGCTGATGCGACTGCAGATCCAGTTGCAGCAGCTTCAGGAAGACTTTCGCGTCGAGCATGGGAACCGGAAGTCGCAGGGCACGCGTAAAAAGCTGTTCACCACGGAGACACGGAGACACGGAAGGATTTTTGATTTTTGATTTTTGATTTTTGATTTTTCCGTCCGGTACGGGCTGGTTTTCACAATCAAAAATCGAAAATCGCAAATCAGAAATGTCTTTCTCCGTGCTTCCGTGCCTCCGTGGTGAGATTTCAATGTCCTCTGCCGGATCCAATGTGAACGTCACTCGCAATTCATTCGTCGCCAACGCGCGCGCCGATAGTCTTGCGCACAACTGCTCCAGCATGCGATGGAGCAGGAACGAGAGCGGCTCCAGTGATTCGACCGGGTATTCGAGCTCACAGTTCTCTTCGAAATGCGCGGGCGGTTCGGTCAGCTTGAGCGCGCGCTGCGTCGCGCCGCGCGCCATGCGCTGCCAGAGCAGCCCTGCCTGCCCCAGGCGCTCGGTGACCGCGACCTCGGGCAGCGCTGCCAGTGCCCGGAGATTACGCACGCCCCAGCTCTCGAGCGTATTTAGAAGATCAGGACCTTTTTCATTTTTGATTTTCGATTTTTGATTTTTGATTTCCGGCAGAGGCGTGACCGTCAGCACTTCGACCGGCAACGTCGCCAGCCTTTCGGCTTCGCGGCCTTCCGGGATCACCGTGACGCCGGAAAATCCGCGCGCCGCGTGGATGGCGGCATCGGGATTGGCGGCGACAGCGACTTGCGCTTCCAGTCCGATCTCGGAGCAACGACGGGCAAGGTCGCGCGCGATCTTCGACACGGGACCGAAAATGCGTTCCAGCCCGTCAAGATCGATCACCAACACGCCGGGAGCGGTGTCTTCGACGCGCGGCGAAAATCCGCAGGCAGCGTCCAGCAGTGCGGCTTGCGCGGAAACCTCCTGTTCAGGGGAACGCAGGACCAGCACGCCTTTGCAGGCGGCGGCAAGCTCTTCCGCCTGGAGCTTGGTCATGCCCGCTTCCAGTCCCGCATCGGCAGCGCGCTCGTTGACGGCGATCACGCGCAACAGCGGCGCCGTTCCTTCCATGACGGCCACGGCGCGCTCGCGCAGCTCCGGCTTGAGGCGCACGATGGCTTCGACGGGAAAATCCGGGATGTAGATGGCGGCAAACACGGCGTACGGCTCTCGGCGTTCGGCTCTCGGGTTTTACTTCGCACTTTGCACTTGGCACTTCGCACTAGATGGCGAATCGTGTCTTCGTTTCCCACACCGCCACCGATTGCACCGGCTTGCGCTGCTGGCGGTCGCGCGTGACTTCGGCACGGATCTCCAGTCCGCCGAACAGCGCAGCGTGACTCGGCTGGCGTGTGGGCCGTTTCACTGAGTGCTGAGAGCTGACCGCCGATAGCTGCATCACCAGCGACGCGCAAGTCTTCGCGTAGGGCTGCTGCTCAAGCACGACGAGCGCCGTGTCGGTGTTTTCGACGGTGCGGCGGAAGCGGAACCAGGACGTCAGCGGCACTCGGCGCGCGGCGTCGGGTGCAATGCCGGCCAGGTCGACGACGACCAATCCGAACCCGCCACCCTGAAGAAGAAGATCGGTCGCCTTCAACGCCTGCTCGACGCGCGAGAACTCGGACTTACGGCGGGAATACTTATCAACACGGAGGCACGGAGACACGGAGGATGTTTGGTTCGAAACCCATGGCCGATTTCCGATTGCCGATTGTCGATTGTCTCGAGCGCCGGGTTTGCCATCGGCAATCGGCAATCGAAAATCGGAACTGGTTTTGTTTTTCTTCGCCTCCGAGCACCTCACCCACAGCACTCTCTTCAACTCCACTCCCGCCGCTTCGGCCGACTGCGGGTCGAAGCTGTCGGTGGCGTCAACGAGCGCGCACACTTCGTTGGCCTGCGTCATGCGCGCCATCAACGAGAGCAGGACGCTGGTGCGCCCGGACGAAGCCGGTCCGCAGATCTCGGTGAGCGCGCCGCGCGGAATGCCGCCGCTGAGCTCGTCGAGCGCAGCGATCCCGGTTGCGACGGTAACTGCCGGCGGGCGATCTTCCATGCGGGAAGCGGGGACAACGAGCACGCCGTCGCGTCCGACGCGTGCACCGGCCATTTCAAGCGCCCGGCGGACGAGCAAAACGGAATCGGGGTGGCCGACCGCCGGGGTCCCCATGACGCGCCGGTTTTGCGCGTCATGGGGTGACAGTCTGACCGATTCTGCAAGGGTGGGGACGACATTAGAGGGGGCGGCACTCATGGGAACCTCGGCTGGGCGGATCGGAGATTCAGCTACTTACTTTCGCTTTTTATTCGCCTATGGATTGGGATTCTGCGCCGCGCTGGCCGGGTTGTCAAGCCCCACAAAAGCCGCGAAAAATGCGACACCTAAGTAAAGCTCTGTAAAGACCCGCAACCTTTCGGCGACCGTCGCGTTCTTAGCTGCCAAGGTTTATGGGCTGCGGAAACTGTGGGTTTCTACTCTCCTTTTGCCCGCAATTCCCCGGCCCGGACCAACTGTTTGCATCCCCCAGGAGGACGCATGAGCAAACGTATCCTTTCGTCGCTGCTGATCTTAGCGCTCGCCGCGCTGTGTTCGGTCGCGATGGTTGCACAACAACCACCCGATCAGAATGCCGGCCAGGGCAGTGAGCATCGCGGCGAACACATGGGCGGCGGCCGCATGAACTCGCAGGGCATGCTCGACCACATGACCAAAGAGCTCAACCTCAGTTCGGACCAGCAGGCCAAGATCAAGACCATCCTCGACGACCAGCAGAAACAGGCGCAGGCGCTGCGCGAGGACACCTCAATGTCGCAGCAGGACCGCATGTCGAAGATGCGCGACATTCACAAGAGCACAATGGCCCAGGTCCGTGCCCAACTTACGGCGGACCAGCAGACCAAGTTCGACGAAATGCAGAAGACCATGATGGGCGGCCCCGGCGGGCATCGCCGACCGGGCGGCGATCACACGCACGGCGACCAGGCTCCGCCACCTGCGCCACCTCCGCAGCAGTAATCGATCTCGACATTGGTATCCCACCGCAGCTATCGCGGTGGGATTTTATTTTGCGGCGGCACGGCGAGTGCGCCACTCTTCCGCCGTGATCTCCCAGATTTCAGTCGGCAGGCGTCCGCAGACGTAGTCACGTTCCTCGATCGAGACCAGCCGCATACCCTGCTTCGCCGAAACCCGCGACGACGCTCTGTTGTCCACTGCCTTAGTCACGCGAAACAGCGGAAAATCGAGGTCGTTAAACCAGTAATCGGTGACGACATCGGCAGCCTCGGTCATCAGACCCTGCCTCTGCCATTGAGGTGTGATCCAGAAACCGCGGTTCGTATCGCCCGCGCGAACCAGATTGATGCAGCCGATCAGTTGCGCAGGGCTGGTCTTCAGGCGAAGCGTCCAGTGCCACGCCTCGCCGCGCTCCATGGCCGGAACCGCCAAATTTTCGATGTACGCGCGCGCGCCGTCCGGCGGATATGGCCAGGGCACGATCTTCGCGAGGTACTTCACGATCTCCCAATGCGGAAACAGCGCCTGGACCTGCTCGGCATCGGAGAGTTCGAGCGGGCGCAGGACCAGGCGCGGAGTGGAAAGAGTCGGGACCACGAACCCCCTATTATCCACAGAAAAGCCAGCCACGGATTTGCACGGATGTTGACGGATAAATAATCGAATATTCGTATCCGTTCGATCCGTGTAAATCCGTGGCGAGTGTCCTACGCGGCTTTCGCGTGCCGCACTTTCGGCAGAACTTCCTTGCCGTAGAAGTCGATGACGCGCTTCTGGTCCTGCTGCCCGGAGTGGATGTGAACCTCAGTCGCTCCGCTCTCGAACAACTCGTTGAGCTTTTTGATGTGTACTGCCGGATCGGTGCCGATCGCCATGTCCTTCATCACCTGTTCCAGCGGAACCTCGGCGTTCGCTCGCCGCTCGATCTCGCGCGGGTCGCGGATGTTGTAATACGGGTTCCACGCCTTGGGAATGAACCGCCACATCTTCGCCGCGTATTCGGCCTCCTCCTTGCCGCCCACGACGACGAATGACTCGATGTACACAGGCATTTTGGACGGGTCCTTGCCGCCGGCGCGCGCGCCCTCCTCGAACAGCGATTTATGCTGTTTCCAGGTGTTGGGGTCGGTGACAAGGCCGTCGGCGTATTGGCCGCACCGGCGCATCGCCTTCGGTCCGTTCCCTGCCATCAAGAGTGGGATCGGTTTGGCGGGCGTGTCGTACAGCCGCGCCTGCACCTTGTAGTACTTGCCTTCATGGTTGATTTGGCCGCCGGCCCAAAGCTTGCGGATGACCTCCGTCGCCTCGACCAGACGCTCGGACC
Source organism: uncultured Terriglobales bacterium (assembly GCA_964559835.1). Lineage (GTDB taxonomy): Bacteria > Acidobacteriota > Terriglobia > Terriglobales > Acidobacteriaceae > DAISJI01. The sequence goes on along the minus strand of CAZLJE010000009.1, from coordinate 94,752 downwards.
GCTCCGGCCACTTCGGCCACTGTCCGGTTGCGGCTTCTTCGTTGAGCGCTTCGCCCGATCCGACGCCCAGAAAAATCCGCCCCGGCGTCAGCAGGCTCAACGACGCGAAGCCCTCGGCCACGACCGGCGGCGTATAGCGGAACGTCGGGCAGGTTACCGTGGTGCCCATCAGGAGGCGCTTCGTGCGTTGTCCGAGCGCGGCCATCGCGACCCACGCCTGTCCGGAGTGACCTTCGTTCGGCTGCCACGGCTGCAGATGGTCGCTCATCGTGATCAAGTCGAAGCCCGCTTGCTCGGCCGCGATCCCCTGGTCGATCAATTCGGGCACCGTGAATTGCTCGTGTCCCAGTTGAATGCCGACGAGGCCCTTTTCGTAAAACTTGCTGGAGTGGTCGGACGTAGCTTGCATCGGTTTTTCCTCAAGGAAGGAAAGATTGAATGCAGAGGCGCAGAACACCGCACCTGCGGACTTCAGCAGATGACGACGGCTCAGAGGAGACATGCTTCGTTCCCATTCGCGCCGGACGTGCTAGTGCGCACGTACATGGATGGCGTCAGGAACGAGCGTGTTGTGCGCCAAATTTGTGTTCTTGGTGCCCCACATCTGCCCGATTTTGGCAGATGTGGGTGTGCTCGGATGTCAGTGTTGCTGGTCGCAACGGAGGACCGTCTGCAGCAGGACGTTCGCGCCGTTCTCGATGTCCTGCGGGCGCGAAAATTCTTTGGGCGAGTGGCTGATGCCGCCGATGCTGGGGATGAAGATCATGGCGATCGGGCCAAGTGGTGCGAGTTCCTGTCCGTCATGGCCGGCGCCGCTGGGCATGAGCCTGGTCGTCAACCCGAGCGATTTCGCGGTGTCGTCGATTAACTTCTGAAATCCTTTGTCAGTCAGCGCCGGGACGCTGGCGACCGGCTCCGTGAAGCTGAACCTTGTCTGATTCATTTCCCCGATCGCGCCGGCCGCGGTACGGACCTGGTCGAACATCGCGAAGAATTTCTTCTGGTCGAGGTCGCGCAACTCGAGCCCGAGCGTCACTTTCCCGGGGATGACGTTATATGCGCCGGGCTGGACCCTGATCCATCCGACCGTGCCGACCTGGCGGCCGGGAATGCTCGTCACGATCTGGTTCACTTTCTCGATAAAACGTGACGCCGAGAGCAGCGCATCATGACGCTGATCCATGGGCGTGGTGCCGGCGTGGTTGGCAAAGCCCTCGACGGTGACCTCAGAGTGCAGGATGCCGACGATCCCTTCCACAACGCCGATGTCGATCTTTTCGCGCTCCAGGGTGCCGCCCTGCTCAATGTGCAACTCGAAATACCCGGCGATGCTGCCCGGTTGCTGGTGCGCCGATGCTACCTGGTCCGGGTTGCCGCCAATGAAACGTATGCCTTCGCGGATGGTCTTGCCGGATTGCGAAACCTTGTTCAGGAGCTTCTCGTCGAGGCCGGTACCCACGGCGTGGCTGCCGATCGTATCGCCTTCCTCGTTCTGCCAGATGCAGACCCTGAGCGGATGCCGCAGCGCGACATTGTGCTCTTTCAGTGTTTGAGCGACTTCGATCGCCGACAGCGAGCCGAGAGCGCCGTCGTAGTTGCCGCCCTCGGGGACAGAATCGATGTGCGAGCCGATGAGCAGCGGCTTCAGTGTCGGATAGCTGCCCGCTCGCGAGCCCACGATATTTCCCGCAGCGTCGATGTGAACGTCCTCGAGCCCCGCGTCTTTCATCAACTTCATGGCGTACTCGCGGCCTTGCACGTCGGCCGGTGTGTAGGCGACGCGACTCACGCCGCCTTGCGGATTGCTTCCGTATTGCGACAGCGTGGCAAGGTGATCGTTGAGCCGAGCGGCATTGACGCGCAGTTGCGAGGTCGTTTGCGCGAATGCAACGCAACTGAGCAGAAGTACGAAGAATACGGAGCGCTTCATGACCATGCTCCTGGAAGATGAGGCTGAGTGCTGCGCGACAATTTACACCAGAGGGAGCGGTTCGGCTATGCGCGCTGCCGGATCTCTGGCAGCATGTCTTCGAACGCAAGAAGTTGGGGCTCCCACGTTCTTCCGGTTTTGGAAAGGGTGGGTCGGCGTCAGTGTTGCTGGTCGAACGTCATCTCCCGAGCGTTTCCGCCAGCGCTTCGTAGTGATCCGACGCGATGAAGTCTGCGCCCGCTTTTTTTGCAGCTTTCCAGCGTTTCGCCGCGGCTTCGAGCGACCCGAAGTTGTACCCGTCGAACCAACCGTTTTGCCGGAACTCCGCGGTAGGGCCGCCGTCGAGCGTGTAGAAGCGTATCCAGTAATCACGACGGTGCGCATATTCCACGAGTGTCTTCAGGCGGTCGCGGTCCCGATGCGTCCACTCTCCGGCCTTACTCTGTCCGCCGTCTTCCACCACGGCCCAGGGGTTGTTCCACCACCGGCGATAGTTATTCGCAGCCTCCGGGACCAGCACTTCGGGCGGCGCCATTCGGTCCTTGCCGTACACATGCACGGCACCGAAGACGAGCACTTCCGCCCCAACCGGCAGCTCGTCGTAGAAGATCCTTTGCTGCGTATCGGAATCTCCCGTAAGCGCCAGCACCGGGCCGACGCGCAACGGATTTCGTTGCGTGATTTCGGCACCGCGTGTGGTGGTTGTGAGCCATGAGCTGTAGTCGTTCAGGATGCTGCGCACCGCGGTGATGAGCTCCGGCGAATCCGACTTGAAGTCGAGATTCAACGTAATGAGCGGCCACTTCGAGCGGTCGGTATCCTTCAATGCGCGTTCCACCATGGGGCGAATTCGCTCAAAGAAATACTCCCGCAGCGTCGGCTCCTGTCCGTTCAGCGTCTTCGGGTCATGGGTAACGACCACGCGAGACTTGCCCGTAACCGGGTCGTCGTACAGGGCAACATCCTGCTCGATGGCGAGTGGGACGCCAGAGGAAAGCGCACGGCTGATCCGGTCACTCCACTGTCCGGAATACGGGTAGCAGTTGTGCGCGTCCATCAACACTCGCGCGCCGGGCGCAAAGTTCGACTGCGCGGACGACATCGCCGTAATGAAAAGGAGACAACACCACAAGAAATGACGAGCCGTTCGCAAGCATTACTCCTGGCCAGAAAGATAGATTGGATTGCCCACGAGCAGCAGCTTGCCGTCGACGGACCTCACGTTGGCGCGGACCCAATGACCGTTGCCATCCGCCGCCAACGTGATTTGCTTCGATTCGCTATCGGATGCGATCGCCGTCCGGGCGTCGGGCAGTGGGGAGCCGTCCTCTATGATCTCCAGCACTCCGCCGGATACGTGTGCAACGCGAACCGAGATCGCGATCCGGTCGCCCTTTCTCGCCGGGATGGCGTCGCCCATCATCGCCTTTGCCGATGCGGTTGTGGCCGTCATCTCGAGCGAACGGTCCCGTGTACCTTCCACGTCGATGAATACGTGACCGGCGCGAATGGCCGCGAGGATCGCGCCTTCGGAGAGTTCATTCGCGAAGACTACGGTCGTCGGATAACCGATCGTTCCCGGTCCCGGCATCGGATACGCGGTCGGGTCGTGCGTGTCGCTGCCGCCAATGCCGGTCAAGTGGAAGCCGCGGTTGAGCAGCCGCTCCCAAAATGCGATGCCCGAGTCCGCAGCATTCGCGTCGATGCTGTTGACTGCTTCGACGCAGCTCACCATGCCGTAGTCGGAATCGGGATGCGGAGTCCAGCCGCAGCCGGTACATTTCGCGCCTGAGTCGCGCGCTGGATGATTGATCGAGATCATGGCGTTTGCGGCGCGCACCTGGCGCAGGACGGCATTCATGTCCGGAACGTCTGTCGAGCCCACGCGGAAGTCGATGAAGCGATCTGTTCCAAAGACATTTGCATGCCCCTGAAACGTCGTGATCTCGATACCGTGCAACAGGAGAAGATTGTCGAAGTAAGGAGCGAGTTCGCGCTCGGCTTCAAACTGCGAAATTGTGTTGTGGTCGCTGACGGCCACGAAGTCCAACCCGCGCACCTCGGCCATTTCGAGCGTCTTAAAAAGCGGGCACGGGACTTTCTCGCCCGAGACACTCTTGCATGAGCCGTCGCTATGCGCGTTGTGCATGTGCAGATCGCCGCGATACCAGCGTGCTCCCCGTTTCACCGCAGAGAACGCCGCACCCGCATCGTTGAAGCTCACCGTCGCGGTGAATTCGGCGGAAGCGCCCTCGGGCATGTTCGGAACGCCAAGCATCAGCCGCCAGGTCCCAGGAATGATCTGCCCCGTCAGATAGGACGGCGTGGCGTCTGTCGCAGAGACGGTGAAAGAACTCTTATTGCCGCCGCTCCAGCCGCGAAAACCCTGGGGATCCCAAAGCCCGATGTCGACGATGGCGCCCTGCTCGCGTCCCGTGTAGGAAAATTGGACGGTGATCCGCCGCGTCCCAGCGGGGACGGTGAATGGCACCTCACGATAGTGCTGGAAATCCGCGTGCGTGAGGGTGCCGTGAAGCTGAGTTTCCTGCGCGCTCGCGCGCAACCCGCACGTTGCGAGCAGGAACATAAGAAGAAACAACCGGCGCTGTGTGCGAGCACACAGCGCCTTCGAGTAGGTCGTCATAGTTAGAAGGAGAAACGCAGCGCGAATTGCATTACGCGCGGGTCGCCTGCGAGTGACGTGATTTGTCCAGCGGACGAGCTGCTGAAGTCGGTGTTGGGCTGGCCGAACTGGGGAGTGTTGAGGAGGTTGAACACCTCCCAACGGAACTCCAGGTTCGCACGCTCCGTGAACCGGACTTCGCGCAGTAGTGCGAAGTCGAAAACGTTGGTGTGAGGGCCGCGCAGGCTATTGCGTACCTCATTGCCAAAGAATTCGCCGGCCGCGTTGTTCTGAAGCCGGAAGGCATCGGTGCCGCTCGGCAGAAGCGCCTTGCAGAATTTGTTCTGCGAAGCGTAGTACCAGCAGTTCGTGTCTCCCACGTAGGTGACCGGTCCGATCACGTAGGGCACGGCTGTGGTCGCTCCATAGGGATCGACTGCGTTCTTGCGGCTGCTGCCGGAGTTCACGGTGAACGGGCGCCCGCTGGCGAATGTATACACGCCCGAGGTGCGGAATCCGCCGAAGATCGCCGCGGCGACTCCCGAACGCGCGAACGGTTTCCCCTTACCGAACGGCAGCTCGTAGAGATAGCTGATGTTCAGGCGGTGCGGAGTATCGAAATCGGTCCGTCCCCACCAAGCGGCATAATTGCGGCCGTCGGGCGCAGCGCCCGAGCTCGCGCTGAGTTCTTCGGGCGCATTGTCGTAGGCGCGCGAATACGTATAAACGGCGCGGAAGTTGAACCCGTTTTTGAAACGCCTCAACAGCGAGGCTTCCAGCCCGTTGTAGCTGCCGTGACCGATGCCCGACATGTACTCGATGTAGCCGAATTTCGTGTAAGGAACGGTGAAGGCCGTCACCACGCCCGGCGCGCTGCCGAAGGTGGGAATCGGCTGGTTAAAGTCGGTAAGGACGTCGAGATGCGTGGAGTGCGTTCCAACGTAATCCAGTTCGCTGACGAAACCGCCCGGCAGCTCGCGTTGCAAGCCGATGCTCCACTGCTGAACCGTCGGAGCCTTCACGTTCGGATCGACGGCGCGAATTCTTACTTTTGTGTAGTCGGTCCCGTTCTTGAAGAGCGAGTTCGGGTCCAGCGAGTTCGCCGGAAAACCGTTCTTCAGGAAGAATACGGGAACGGTGGAAGTGGACGAGACTGAGGCGACATTGTTCACCAGTCCCGGCGGATTCAGCGCAAGCTGGTCTTCGCTGCCGATACGCTCGAAGAGCGAGTAATAGATACCGTAACCGCCGCGGATGACCGTCTTGCTGCCCACTGAGTACGCAAACCCAAGACGCGGGGCGAAATTGTTGTGCCGCGGGTTCACCAGCGAACGCTGCGAAAGCGAACCATCGGCGGCAAAGACGAGGGAACCGTTTCCGGCGGGATTAAAATTCGCCATCTGGTTCCTGCCTTCGGTCGCAGGCGACGCAAAGTCGTAGCGGAGGCCAAGGTTGAGCGTCAGGTTACGCCGTACCTTGTAGTCGTCCTGCACGTAGCCGGAGAGCATATACAGGCGCTGGTCCACGAAGAACACATTGCTCAGCTGCGAACTCTTGACGTAGCCGAGCAGTGCATCCGCGTAGGACAGGCCCGTGTTTGCGGTGCACGCGCCGTTGCCGGAGCGAAGACAGGTAAAGATCTTGTCGAACCCGAGGCTTCCGCGCGCACCGGGCTCATCCTGGAAGATGTTGCGCAGAGGCCAGTGAATGTCTGCGCCGAACTTAAAGTTGTGCCTACCGCGCAGGTAGGAAACGCTGTCGATCCATTCGTACTGGGTTGGAATCTGGCTCTTCGGCAGGAAGTCCGGCGAACCGATCTGCGTGTTGAAGCCGGCAAATGAAGTGTTCGGTACGCCACCATCCACTGCCGGGTTGATCGGAACGCCGGGCACGTAGTCGGCGACATGATTGAGTCCGAACGCCTGCTGCACCGCGATCGAAACGTTGCGGCTGAAACCGACACGGAAATCATTGGTCAGGTTGGAAGAGAAGGTATGCGTCCATCCGAGGGCGGCGTGGTGCGCGACCATCGTCTGGTTGCCCCAGGCCGAGGTCGTGGTTCCGTCCGCGATGCCGCCGAAGTTGCCGGGGATCTGTCGCGCACGGCTCGAATACGTGTAGCGGGCAAAGACCGTGTCGCGCCCTGTGGGCGACCAGTCAACGCGCCCGGTGTAGTTGTTATTGTCGTCCAACAGTCCGGCGTTGCGCGTGTAATTGTTCACCGCGCCAGGAAGATTCGGCTGCGGGAACAGCGCCATGATCTTTGCCATCGAAGGATCGATTCGGTTCTGCGGAATGATGTTGTTCGCGAACGGTTGTCCGGTGAGCGGATCGTAGATGGTCGGATAGGTCGTCCCGGCGGCAGCCGCGGCGGCTGCGCTGAAGTCTCCGATGCGCTCGTTGGGAAGCGGGACGGTCGTCAGTCGGGAAACGCCCCGGCGGATGCGCGTGCCTTCATAGTTGAAGTATCCGAAAAGCTTGTCTTTGAGGACCGGTCCGCCGAAGTCCCCACCGAACTGATTCTGTATGTTCTGCGGCTTCTTCAGGCCGTTATGGTTCGAGAACCAGTCGTTAGCGTCAAATACGCGATTGCGAAGATATTCATACGCCAGACCATGGAAGGCATTACTGCCGCTCTTGGTATTGACCGAGACTGCCGCGCCGGGTGAACGACCGTACTCGGATGAGTAAGGGTTCGTGATGACCTTGAATTCCTGGATCGCATCCACGGACGGACGCGAAGCCTGCGTCGACAACTCCTGCACGTTCTCCGAGAGGGTGTTGTTGTCGACGCCGTCGAGAATGAAATCATTCTGCAGCGAGTGGATGCCGTGAACGTTGAATCCGCCGGTGCGTCCGGCGCTGGTCGCACCGCTCTGGTCGGTGTATCGGCCGGCCTGGACACCGGGGACGAGCCGAAGCAGGTCGTCCCAGTTACGAAGATAAAGCGGCGTCTCTGCAATCGTGGTATTCGCTACCACGGAACCGAGCGAAGCGTCGTCGGGAGAAAGTTCCTGAGTGGCGGCGGATACCTCCACCGAATTGGACATCGTGCCGAGAGCCAGTTCGAAATCAAGCCGGCTCTTCTGCGCAGATTCGACCGTGATGGACTTGGTCATCGGCGCGAATCCGGCCTGTTCGATCTTCATCTCATAGTCGCCGATCGGCAGGCTGGGAAACGAGTAATAGCCATTGGCATCGGCTTTCGTGGTGCGAACCACGGCAGTCGCACGGCTTGTCGCGGTAACAACCGCACCTGGAATGACGGCGTGGGAAGGATCTGAAACCAATCCACTGACGCTCGCTGTATTGACCTGCGCGACGAGCGCAATATTCAGCAGGAAAACGGTACAAATGCACCACAAAAAGTTTTTACTTGTCATGAACTCCCCCACAGGCTGCAGAAGATGCAGCACAAGGGAAAGAACATAACAACGATAAATTTCTCGCTCGTGAATACGAGATGAAAACTCTGTTAACAGAGTAGTTATTGAATGTGGAAATCCCCATGAGCACTGGTTCATTACCTGCTAAGCTCAACCGGGTTGCGCTCCGCAAATCCTTATCCGGCGCCGATTTTGTTGCGCAGCGAATTCTCCCGTGGACATCTCCGGGTTATTTGGGCAGATACTGTTGGTTGGAATGAGCAGCAGGAAAAAGTAGACGTTAGTAACTCACGCGACCATAGCATGTGCGACATCCGCGAGTTCGTCGACGCTTCCGCCGGTCAGCCCCGCGTCTATGGGTTTCTGCACACGCCCGCACGCGCGTCTGGCGACGCACTCGTTCTCACCCACGGCGCGGGCGCGAACTGTCAGTCGCCTCTGCTGCGGAAAGTCGCCGGCGTATTTTGTGAGCGCGGAATCACGGTGCTGCGCTGCGACCTTCCCTTCCGGCAACTGCGGCCGCACGGTCCGCCGTTGCGCAGCGCGGAACAGGACCAGCAGGGACTACGGCGGGCCGTCGAAGTCATGAGGCAACAGGTCGACGGGCGCGTCTTCCTCGGCGGACACTCCTATGGTGGCCGTCAGACAACGATGCTGGCAGCCGCCGAACCGGCACTCGTGCCGGGCTTGCTTCTGCTCTCGTATCCGCTGCATCCGCCGAAAAAGCGCGAGCAGATGCGGACCGCCCACTTCCCCGACTTGCGCACGCCTGCCCTGTTCGTCCACGGCACGCGCGACGGCTTCGGTTCGACCGAAGAACTCAGCGCCGCCATCAAACTCATTCCGGCGCAGACGGAGTTATTCTCCGTCAATGGCGCCGGTCATGAGTTATTGTCGAAGCGGGTCGAAGCAGAATTACCGACCGCGGTGTTTACCGCGTTTTCCAGGATGTTCCTGGGATGAACGCGCACTTACGCTGCGTCATCATGGTCCTGCATAACCTCGTCCCGTAGGAGGACGGGGGTAAGCCGAGTGATCTCGATTGCATCGAGCACCCTCTTAGGCACATTCGTCAGTTGAAGGGTCTTGTCCCGCTCCCGCGCCCACTCTTCCAGCGCAACCAGCGTCCCTAATCCACCCGCATCAATACCCTCAACCTCGCCGAGGTCGAGCTCAAGATAGCGTTTTTCCTGGGACATCACAGCCCTGCGCAGGGTCTCAGCTCCATCGCCGTGCAGGATGCGGCCCGAGCAGAGCAGCACTGTCGTGTCCGGATGATGTTGGAATTCTACTCTCAACAAACCTTCCTCCAACGTGTTTACAGCTTCGCAGATGAACATGAATTCCTGATTAAAAGATTTCGAATTTTTGTAATTACTCTCCACCGTATTAAATGACTCTCTCCCGTATTAGACGTTACGGAGATGTGGAAGTTTGTTAAATCTGCGAACGGGTGCATACGTCCGCTGAAGCGGTAGGAACTGCATGTGAACGGAGACTTTTCCCGGCAGGACGGTGCATTCCAGCATCCTATAGGTGCGATGACGATCTTCGAATTCATCCAGGCACGCCGGCAACCGCCCAGCCGCCTCCTCGTGGCACTGCGTCATCTCGGAGCCCTCGGCCTGTTTTTTCTCGCCATCCTGGACAGTTCGCCGCTCCCGACATTTGGCGGCCCCGACATCCTCACCGCCATCCTCGCTGCAAGCCATCGCAATCCCTGGTACGAGTACGCCGCCGTCGCAACGGCCGGGTCGAGCATCGGGGCCTACATCACTTTTCACCTGGCACGCCGCGCCGGAATGGTTTATTTGCGCGGCAAATTTGGACAGGAGCGGGTCCCGAGATTATTGAACATATTCCGGAAATATGGGACGAGCGCTCTGGTCGCCTCCACGGCCATCCCCTTCCCTTTTCCCACGAGTGTCTTCTTTGCCGCCGCCGGTGCGTCCGAGTATGACCGGCGAAAATTTGTCACTGTCGTTGCGATCTCACGAGGAGCGCGATATTCAGGCGTCGCGCTCATCGCCGATCACTTCGGACGACACTTCGTTCGCGTCCTCCGCCATCCAACACAGTACTGGGGCTGGCTGCTGGTGTTCGTCGTCGTGATCGTCGTGATTGTTGCAGGCGGGATCCTGCTCGAAAGACGCCTTGAATCGGGGACTGATACGGGACCTGCTCTGGAGGGCAAGAGTTGGTGATTGCGACCTGAGTCACCTGCTATTGCACGATGGTCTCGCCTAATACCAAAGTATGGGTCGCAAAGACGAATATTTGTGTTCGAATAACGTGCGCCTGTGGGCTGGCAAGAACCAGGTGTGTTGAATTGTGCGAAAATCCTGCTCGATCCAGCAGGTCGGTGATCGATAGGTGCCACTATGACTCATGATGCGGCCGTTTCGAAAGCCCGCGAGATCGCTAGTGACGTGCTGGCGCCATCCGCAGGGCAAAACGACAAAGCAGGACAATTCTCTACCGCGGCTGTCGACTCCCTTGGTGAGGCCGGATTGCTTGGCCTGTTGCTGCCCCCGGACGTTGGCGGTTCAGGGCTGGGCCCGCGCACGTTTGCTGCTGTGGCGGCGGCACTCGCCGAGGCAGATGCTTCTGTCGCCATGGTCTATCTCATGCACATCCTCGGCACGGCGACTATCGCCGCGGCGCGACCCAGCGCGCATCAAGCACTCACGCCGATCCTGCAGGAAATTGGTGCGGGCCGCCATTTATCCTCTCTCGCTTTCAGTGAAGCCGGCTCGCGCAGCCATTTCTGGGCGCCTATATCCCGCGCGCGTCGAAATGGTGACGGCGTTTGCATAAGCGCCAAAAAATCGTGGGTGACCAGCGCGGGTCACGCGCAGAGCTATGTCGTGTCTACGCTCTCGCCGGAAGGGGCGGGACCTACCGATTCGACCCTCTATTTTCTTCCGGCGAAAACACGCGGCGTGTCGGTTGCGGGGTCCTGGGACGGCCTTGGACTTCGGGCCAATGCCTCTGCGCCGATTGCGTTAGACGACTGTGAGGTCCCCTCCGATTTTCAGCTCACGGACGACGGCGCGGGCTTTCCGGCCATGCTCAACGTGGTGCTGCCGCTGTTTTGTTTGGGGACGGCAGCAGTGGCCTTGGGATTGTGCCGGGCGGCCGTTGCTGGAACTACGGCGCACCTCAAAAGCGCGAGATTCGAACATCTCGGCCAGAGCCTCGGCGAGAGCCTGCCCACGCTACGAGCGCAGCTCGCAGCGATGCAGATCGATACCGACGGTTTATCGGCCCGCATTGACGATTTGGTCGAACATCTCGAGAAGCCACGCGAGACCACGATGCTCCGCGTGCTCGAGACCAAAGCAGCTGCAGGCGAAGTCGCTATCAGCGTCACGTCAGCAGCGATGCGTATTTGCGGAGGCGCCGCCTTCTCGAAGCATTTGAATATCGAACGCCTGTTCCGCGATGCGCATGCGGGCGCTGTCATGGCGCCGACAGGCGATGTTCTGCACGAGTTCATCGGGAAGTCGCTGTTGGGAATCCCACTTTTCTGACACACGCCGACGGACATGGAGAGTGTCTTGTAACGCCGCTACAAAGAATGTGGAGGATCTATGAGCAAGTCAATCTGGCTGGGAGCTGTCGCATACAATCCGAAAGTGGTCACGATCTGGGAAGGGATGCGCAGATACTTTCACGACGAAGCGCGTCTGCCCGTTGAGGTCGTTCTTTTTCAGAGTTATGAGACGCAGGTCCTTGCCCTTCTCGCGCCGGCGGGCGAGGCCGTGCCGCACATTGATATTGCCTGGAATACGAACCTTGCCTACCTGCAGGCCGATGAATGGAGCGGCCATGCCTGCCGCGCGGTCGCTATGCGCGACACCGATCTCGGCTGGATGACCAAGATCGTCGCGGTCAGCGGAGGCCCCGTTACAACGCTCGCGGATTTGAAAGGTCGGACGCTCGCGATCGGCAGCCGCGACAGCGGCCACGCGGCGATCCTGCCCGTCCACTTTTTGGAGCAGCAAGGTATGCGCGAGGGCACGGACTACCGGACTCTGCGATTCGACAGCGACGTGGGCAAACATGGTGATACGGGGACCAGCGAGGTGGAAGTGGTGCGAGCCGTCCTGGATGGGCGAGCCGACGCCGGGGCCATCGGCAACCGCTTCTGGAACAGTGTCCAGAGCGAGCGCCTGGTGCCCGAAGGCAGCCTGCGTGAGATATGGTCCTCTCCTACCTACAATCACTGCATGTTCACGGCGCGACCTGACCTCGACCCCGAACAGGAGCGCCGGTTCGCCGAAGCGCTCTCAAAGATGAGCTACGACAACCCAGTCCATCGCGCCATCCTCGACGCCGAAGGCCTGCAGCGTTGGCTAACGCCTCATCTCGATGGTTATGCTGCTTTGCGGCAGGCCGCGGCGGAACAAGGATTCTTCGACCAGGCCTTTGCCAAATCGGCCTGAGCGATTGAGGCGATCTGGGCTGAACCAACGGGGTGTTGCTCGCCAGCGTGAACGACGTTCACGCGCAGTTAAAGATTTTTGCCAGCTTGTTTCCGTGTTCGCTTTCGCGGTCGAAGGCGCGGCGGACGGCAGCGAAACATTCGGACAGAGGGAAAATGTCGCGTGTGACAAGTAGGTCGGTGTCCTGCGCCCCGACCGGATGCCAGTACACTCCCTCGGCAGTGATGGTGACTTCCGGCACGAGATCAGCTCTACCAACGGCAAGACCTTCGCTGGCAGCACCTCGCAGCGCGATGAGACGGATCACTCGGTCTTCGGCCGCAATCCTCTCCTCGTCGAGAAATTGACGGAACTCCTCGGCCTCGGCACCGGTCGAGACGGTCGCGGCCAGTCGCACGCGAAAACCAAGCGCACGAGCGCGCTGAATACCTTCGCGTGTTCGCGCCCAGGTTCCGGGCCCGCGATGGAGGTCGTGCCGGTCTGGCGTCGCGCTGTCCAGGCTGATTTGCAGGACGATCCGATCGCGGGGCAACGCTCGCAAGATTTCGGCGCGCCGCCCGGTAAACAGCATTCCGTTGGTCAGCACCGTCGTCGGAGCGGCCGCGGCACACGCAAGCAGGATGTCACCGATATAATCCAGCAGGAACGGCTCGCCTCCCGTGACGAATATCTCCCTGACGCCAAGCTCCGCCGCTTCGCAAGCGATCCGCTGTATACGCGTGAGCCCCAGTTCTCGTCGGGGCGCGGTGGGCGAGGAACGCACACAACAGTAGTCGCAATGCAGGTTGCAGTCGAAATTCGTATAGAGCCAAAGCCGCGAGCCCACAGGCCGGTTGTCATCCGCAGTCGCCGCAAGAGCGCCACAACGGAAAACCCATCGCGAACGGCCTCTTTCGAGCGTAGCCTCGAGCAGTGGATTGCCGGTGAATCGGCACCACGTTTCCAGCTCAGGTCCGACGCTCTCTTCGTCGCCGACCACCGCGACCAGCTCGCCCGGCCGGCTGCGGCGCAGCACAGCGATCAATTCGGGCAAGAGGCCAGACGCGAAGGTCTTTTGACCAATATCTAGATCGATGTCAGCCTTCATCGGATTGGGCTCATTCTTGAATCCGAGAGCACTTGCACGTAGGTTCGTTCCCCGATTACTGTGCCTTCACCCACGTATCGGAACCCGCCAGCTTAACTGCCAGGTCCGAAATGGAGATGTGCAGGGGCTTGCCATCGGCGGTACCGCGGTGGTCGGTTGCGACCAGCAGAGGACCTGCCTTTTTGTACCCTGCCCAGGTTACGGTGACGACGCTCGGCTTCTTGGGCCCGCCACGATGGTAGACCATTTGCTCGACGCGGTTGTCTTTGCCGACATAGAGGTCCCAGGTATCGCCGGGCGTATAACCGCCAGCCTCCTGAGGATATTTCACCGTCACGAGCCTGGCCGAGCCGTTGCCGATCGGCAGTTTATGCATGCCTTGATCGGTCACCGTAGCGCTCTTGTCCCAGTAAGCATGGAGGGGGAACAAAAGCCAATAATTATCGTTGACGAAAGCCGGTTCGACTTCATTCTTCACATTATCGGGCTGGCTGCTGAGCTGGGAACTCACGTAATTAACCTTGACCGGCTTACCGTCTTTATCCTTCCCCTCGTACGAGACCTTGCCGGTCTTGGGCTCCCATTCCCAGGCGTGGGCAAGTTTGAAGACTCCGGGGATTTCCCCATTCCATGTGTAGCGGATCGCGTCAATCTGCCCGTACGAATCGAGACCATACGTTTTGGCGATCTCTTCGAGAATTGGCGGGCGCTGCTGGGCCCAGGAATCTGCCGCGAACAGTAGCATCGCCATCGCGAGAAGGCCAATCGTTGTGACGCGCTTCGAAGTTGTCATTGTTCATCCTCCCCACTGCCGCGATTAGGCCAGACGCACCACACCGAATCTATTAGACGATGGTATTGATTCATAGCAGGACATCGCCGATTCAAGCGTCCACTAGATTTACCGGAGCGCCGCTCGATCGCATTCTTGAGGCACAGGCGGCCGCACCCAACGGCGCAAGGCGAGAATGGCGGCTGCTGCCGCGAGGGTTCCGTATTCCAGCACCATTACCCAACCGGGAAGCGCCCCCCACGGCCGCCCAAGCGTGCGAAAGTGCCACATCACGTAAGTGGGGATAATGCTCACAGTCCAGAGGATGATCAGGAAGGTCGACGCCGATGTCAGAAAAGGCAGCAGCCAGAGCAGATACCATGGAAATACGACGGGTGCGCACAACAGAGACGCTGCCATTGGCCAGGCAAATGCGTCGGCAGACCACTCGGGCGCTGCGCTCCTCAGCCAGGCTGCAGTGAGTAATCCGGCGAGTACGGCCAGCCCCGCTAGCAATTGCGGAGACGCCACGTGAGCGAGTGCCGCGAACACGGGGCCATTAAAACGGAAACCCTGCAAATAAGTGGCAAGCGACCCGATCGGAATGCGGCCATGATCGAGAAATGGCACGTACAGGAGTCCGACCACCACTACTGCCAGCGCAGCGTCGCGCATGCGTACCCGCTTCCAATAGAGAGGCAGCAGTACGATCGGCAGGAACTTCACCGCGACCGCCAAACCAAACGTCACGGCCGCAATCGTCCGCCACCGCCGCAACAGGGCAGCGGCGGACACCAGCAAAAGCAGCGCGCCAACAATATCGATGTGTCCGCTTCCCGCCACCTCGACGGCCAGTAATGGGTTCCATGCGTACGCCAGTACCTGGTGCTCTGAGCGGCCCGTACGGCGCAAAATATCAAGCAATATGAACGCAATCCCGAAATCGCAAAGTACAAACGCTATTTTCAGCGCGAATGTAGATTCGTGAATGGCCGTCACTGCGCGAAAAAAAAGCTGCGCTCCCGCTGGATATGGACTCGGCAGATCCGGGTTGTTCAAATTGCGGGTTTCCGGAGTATGCAGCGCCGCAACGGCAGGATCGCTGGGAACGACAAGATACGGGTTGTAGCCGAGCCTCTGCAGGCGCCCGTCCCAAACGTATCGATCGATATCATCACCGGCGGCCGAGGGCACCAGAAGAAATGCAATGTGCCACACGCCGGCCAGGACAAGCCCTATGACAACAACGCGCCGGACAAATCTTTTGGTGGCGAAGATCTCACGGACCGCGAAGAGGTACGCAATGTCCGCAAGCGCTAACGACACCATGAAGTACGGCCCACCCCGATCGCCGAAGTTGCGTGAGCAGATCGTGAGCGCTACAAGCAAGACCGCCCCGAGTGCATACACTCGCCGCTCGGGGGTGACCTTCACAGTTCTTCCGTCGGCAATTGTGCCGCCGCAAGCTCACGCTCTTTCAGCCAGCGCGCTGTTCGTGGCGCTCTTGCCGGAGCGATACGCAATTCCGCCGCGAGGCGAGCCAGGTCGTCCGCTATATCGATATCGTAAAAAGGATCTACGGAACCTACCGAAAGCGAGAGCGCTCGCGCGCGCGACAGCAGTGTCTCCAGCGCATCACGGGTGCCCATTCCGTCGTGTGCGAATAGCGTCGGATGAAAAGCCCTTGCCCCTACGAGATAGTAGCCTCCGTCATGCGTTGGTCCCACGACTACGTCATGTGCGGCCAGTGTTTCGAACGCGTTTTCGAGAACCGAGCGCGGCAGGTGTGGGCTGTCGCTGTTGAAGGCAATGGTGCGTCGTCGATGATCTTCCGCGAAGTGCGCAAACACCGACGTGAGGCCTGCAGCAAGCCCTTCGCCTTTCTGCGCAACTATCGTCGCTTCACTGCCTGCCAATTCTGTCAGCTCGCTTACGTCCGAGTCCGGGCACATGATGGCAACTTCCACATCGCCCAATGACCGCGCCAGCGCCAGCGTGTCGGTGAGGAGACAGCAATAGAAATCCGTCACAGCCTCAGGTGAAAGGCTGGGAACGAGGCGAGTCTTGACCGCACCCAGCCGCGGTGCTTTCGCCATGATTACCAGCACACGGTCGCTCTGGGCAGAGCGCACCACCGTCTCGCTTGCGGATTTCATAGAATATTGACGCGGACCTACGCTGGCCGTGGTATCCCGGCTCTGCGGCGCCGGAAATAATAACGCAGTATCAAGCTGAGTATGAACCAGGCGGCGCCGACCGTCCCCTTCACGGTCCCGCTGATCTTTGATTTCCCGATACGCGGGTAGTAGCTCACCGGGACTTCCATGATGCGAAATCCCGCGATGGCCCCTTTCAAGATCATCTCCACCGCCCAACCATAGGTAGTCTCTTCAAGGGCGATGGCGCGTAACACCTCTGCGCGGCCGGCGCGAAACGGACCGAGGTCAGTCACCTTCACGCCGTATAAAACCCTGATCAACCGGGCAGCGAGGCGATTCCCGAACGATTGATGCCACGGTAGCGCATCGAGGTTTCTATTGCCGCTGAGCCGTGAACCGAGCGTGATGTCGGCTCGCCCTTCGATGATCGGCGCCAGGATGATCGGCAACTCCGAAGGACGGTCGCTGTAGTCTCCGTCGAGGAAAACGACCACATCAGGATCTTGCGTGTTCGCAAGCCCTGTCAAACACGCGCGCCCGTATCCGCGGCGAGGCTCCTGGATGACCTTCGCGCCCATCTGGCGGGCCACAGCGGGCGTCCCGTCCGTCGAATTGCTGTCGACAACGATGACCTCGGTGACGAGATCGGAGGGCAGATCCGCGAGCACACGTCCGATCGCCTGCGCTTCGTTATGGGTAGGAATAATGACTGACACTCGCACGCCAGATTCGCTCATCACCACCACGGGGATGAGGGGCGCCGCCGTGCCAGCAATGCGTCGACGCCCCAGGTTCGACCTCCGCGTCCCAGCGCGACTCCGAGCGATGCGAGCACCGGAACCAGGAGTTCCCAGATCCACGCCGTGCCCCATTCCGAGACCCATAGGCTTCCGAGGTACAGGAATGCTACGAACGCGGCCGGGCGCGTTAGCAGGCCAATGACTAGCAGGATACCGAGGCCGATCTCGGTCAGGGCCTGCATGGGAGCCGCCATCGCGGCGTGGCTTGCTGCCAGGCCCATCACCGCCTTCCACGCGGCCGGCGAGTGGCTCGCTTTGATGTAGTAGTTGATCAGGCCGGCGTAACCCGTCGGTGTGTAGAGGCCTTTCCGTAGATTCTCGAAAAAGACCGACACCAGCATCGCGCCGATAGTCACGCGAACCAACGCCAACCCGCTTCCCGCATAGGGTTGGCTACCGAAGCGACCTGCCGCATTTTGTACAGGCGTTACGTTTGTCGCCATAACGAACCTCTGCACAACAGATTCCCGCGACTGCGTCCGCGATGTTAAATTGTCGCTCCCTCGGTGCAGACGGATGCCATCTCCCCGAAGCTCGGACGCTGCGCACCGCTGGGATTACACCACGAGCTTGCAAGGGGAAGTTATTGCACGAACGAAAAGCGCACACTTACGAAAGGGGGTTGGGCGCAGAGAGCTTTAAGACACGCGCTTCCGCTCTACGACTCTCCGGCGCACCTTCGTCTTCGGCTTGACCACCGCAACGGGTGGCTGGGTTAGCGCCTGTGCCAGGGTTGCGGGCCTGCGAATCTCGACCTCCGGCTCCGTCGTCACTTCCGTCTGTTCGGTGACGACGTCTTTGACGGGCTTTACGACAACTGGTTGCGCTGTAGTCGTATTGATCGCGACAACCTTCCGGCGCGAACTCGACGGTGTGCGGGATTTCTTCCGGCTAGAACGGCGAGTTGGCATGAGGGACCTCTTTTAGGTACTAAGAGCGAATCGCACCACCGTCAGGTTGCTCGTAACCCAACTGAGGAGCATGATCGCCCAGAAAAATCAGGGAGGTGAGAGGAGAGTTGGTAGCGCTACCGGGAATCGAACCCGGGTTTGAAGATTGAGAATCTTCCGTCCTAACCCCTAGACGATAGCGCCACTGGGCGATGAACGATTTTAACAAAACTGCAGGCAGTTACGCTCACCCGGCTGCATTTAGCCCGTCCAAACCGGTGTAAGATTCGGTCGTGGGGTGGCTTATGTTCGACTCGCCGCAGCCCAGGCAACGCAGTACGCGCGCTCAGGTGCTGTCGTTCTTCGCCCACGCGCTGATTGCCTACCTGCTGTTGGCGCCACCCACGCCGCTGTTTGTTAAGCCATACGCGGTGCAACTCGGGAATCACGGGCACTCCACGGCGCTTGTGTTCGACGGCCGCAACACCGACGAAATCGCCGATCCCGAAGATGCGACGCCAACCCGCCACACCCTCGCATACGTACCGCCCAACGCAAAGACCATCACTCTCCGCCGTCCGGACCGGCAGGCTCCGAAGAAGCCGAAGAACAAGCCTGCGCAGCCGGTTGCCGACGCCGCCCGCGCCGGCCAGCCTTTTGGCACCGTGCTCGACGGCCCACTGACCGGTCATGACGTCCGCCCTGCGCTGCCGATCACCTTTCCTGATCCGGCGATATCCAGTTCCGAAGTTCCTTCCGGTGTCCAGGGGACCGTGGTCGTGGAGGTCACGATCGACAACGTCGGAAATGTGACCGCCACCAAGATCCTCCAGCGCCTCGGCTACGGCATCGACGAGAAGGTCGAAGCCGCCGTGCGCAACTGGCGCTTCCGTCCGGCGATCATGGACGGCCGCCCCATCGCCTCGCAGCAGGACGTGCTGTATCACTTTCCGTCGTAGGTCGGCGGTCGTAGGTCGTTACACTAATTCCGCCACGGATTGACGCGGATTTCCACGAACCAAACCATTTCAAATCTGATCCGTGTTGATCCGTGTAATCCGTGGCTTGGGTCTTCCGACTTACGACCTACCACCTGCGACCTGCCTTGCATTACTATCGTGTTTCTCTTATGGCGCAATCATTCGATGTGAAAGGCAAGCGCGTCCTGGTCGTCGGACTGGGCAAGTCCGGCGTGGCTTCCGCTTTGTTCCTGCACGAACGCGGCGCGCGCGTGACCGTTTCCGACGCGAAGTCAGAAGAGCAACTCCGCAGCGAGATTCCCAAGTTGCTCGACACGGGCATTGCCGTCGAGACCGGCGGGCACGGCGAGCGGACATTTCGCCAGCAGGACCTGATCGTCGTCAGCCCCGGCGTCCCGACCAACTCCGAGTCGCTCAAGCAGGCGCTGTCGCTGGGTATCCCCGTCATCGGCGAGATCGAACTCGCCTCGCGCTTCCTCAAGGGCCACATCATCGCCATCACCGGATCGAACGGAAAGACGACCACCACCAGCCTCGCCGGCGAAGTGGTCGCGTGGGGCGGATGGGAGTCGCAGGTCGGCGGCAACATCGGGACGCCCGCGATTTCGCTGGTTGCCGAATCTACCGCGGACACCTACAACATCCTCGAGGTCTCCAGCTTCCAGCTTGAAACCATTCAGACCTTCCGGCCATATGTCGCGGTCGTGCTGAATATTTCGCCCGACCACCTCGATCGCCACGGCAGCATGGAGGCCTACACCGCCGCCAAGGCGCGCATCTTCGAGAACCAGACTGCGGACGACTTTGCCGTGCTTAACGCCGACGATCCGACCTGCGTGCAGATGGCGAAGAACGTCCGAGCGCAGCTGTACTGGTTCAGCCGAAACAAGGAAGTCGACCAGGGCGCGTTCGTGCGCGGTGACCGCATTTTCCTGCGGGACCCCGAAGGCGAGCACGAGATCATGCCCATCGCCGAAATTCCACTCAAGGGCGCGCACAACCTGGAGAACGTGCTGGCGACGGTATGCATCGGCGGCATCGTGCGCTGCGAACCCGGACGCATCCGCAACGCGGTCAAGGAATTCAAGGCCGTCGAGCACCGGCTGGAGTTCGTCGCGACCGTGAATGGCGTCGAGTACTACAACGATTCCAAAGCCACGAACGTCGACGCCACCATAAAAGCGCTGGAGTCGTTCCCTGCCAACATCCACATCATTCTCGGCGGCAAAGACAAGGGCGCGCCCTACACGCCGCTGATTCCGCTCCTGAAAGAGCGCGCCAAGCGCGTGTACACGATCGGCGCCGCGGCCCCGAAGATCGAAGAAGAGATTAGCGGGGCGGTGGATATTCTCAAGGCGGGAACGCTTGACATCGCGGTGCGCAAGGCCGCGGAATCGGCTGCATCCGGAGATGTGGTAGTTCTTGCGCCTGCCTGCGCCAGCTTCGACCAGTTCGACAACTATGAACACAGGGGGCGCGTGTTCAAAGACTTGGTGCAGGCGCTGGCGGCGAAGAAGGTCGCGCAGAGCTGAGCCGCGCAGCGGCGGCAGAACGTAGCCCACGGCGTAAGCCGTGGGTTAGCAGCCCCAATTCCCTCCCCAGTCCCGCTAGGGACGACAGAATCGCATAGCGTACGTGAATGCGGTCGATCATCAGCCAAAAAATGGCGCTGACTTCAGGAACTCACGTGCTGCGACAGCCCACTCCGGGTGACCGACACAAATGGCTACGCGGTAATCGCTGTCATTGGCGTACCCATCCGAAGGAAATGCACAGGTCGCGAAGAAATCGAGTGCTTCTTCGAGCGAGTCGCCTTCGTGCCACGTAGTCATAACAGTGTCGTTCGGAGTTGGAGGAGCGAAACGGTTTTTCCCAAACACCTCATCTGCAACGAGCGTCTCGTCCACAATATCGTGAAAACGTCCGCAACCAGTACCCCAGGCACAGAAGTACACCATTCCCCGGCTCAGCGCGGCTTCTGCGAATGTGCTGATCTGATCAACTGAGAGCTTGTCTGTATCGGCTGCGACGAACAGCCGAAACCGCGCCGATGGCCCGCTCAGAGACTCAGGCCAAACAAGCGAGTCAGCAGCAACAACAGTGAACCTGGCTTCGTCGGCCATGATTGACAACAGCCCTCATCTAAATTGGGCCAATCCGCTCACTTCCATCTTACGTTCCGATTACCGATCACCGATTACCGATTACCTGAGTTTCAGCGTTGTCAGCGCGAATAGCGCGAACACCAGCGAGGCGATCCAGAAGCGCACGATCACCTTCGACTCCGACCAGCCCAGCAACTCGAAATGATGGTGCAGCGGCGCCATCTTGAAGATCCGTTTCTTGCGCAGCTTATACGATCCCACCTGCAGGATCACCGAAAGCGCTTCGATCACGAACACGCCGCCGATGAACGGCAGCAGCAGTTCCTGCTTGATGATCACCGCGACTGTCCCGATTGCTCCGCCCAAGGCCAGCGATCCGACGTCCCCCATGAACACTTCGGCCGGGTGCGCGTTATACCAGAGGAAGCCAATAGCGGAGCCGACCATCGCGCCGCAGAAGATCGTCAATTCGCCGACCTGCGGCATGCGCTGCAACTCGAGATAGTCGGAGAACGTGGCATGACCGCTGACATACGTCAGCACCGTCAGCGCGCCCGCCGCAATCACCGTGCACCCGATGGCGAGTCCGTCGAGACCGTCGGTGAGATTCACCGCATTGCTCGATCCGACGATCACAAGCACCACGAATCCTATGAATGGCAGAAACGCGATCGGCCACAGATACGGATTTCCGACGAGCGGGGTGATCACCAGGTCGGGGCGGAAGTTCTTAAAGAATGGAACGATCAGGTGCGTTGAGTACGTGCCCTTCGCCTGCAATAGGATCAGCACCACGGCCACGATCACGCTCACCAGGATCTGCAGCATGAGTTTGCTGCGCCCGGTGAGACCGAGGTTGCGGCGATTGACGACCTTCAGATAATCGTCCGCAAACCCAATGGCGCCAAAAGCCGTGGTAGCGAACACCGCGATCCATATATAGATGTTGCTCAGGTCAGCCCAGAGGAGGGTCGGAACAATGATCGCGATCGCGATCAGCAGGCCGCCCATCGTCGGCGTGCCGGCTTTTTTCTGGTGTGCCTTCGGACCTTCCTCGCGGATGTACTGCGCGATCTGGAACTGCCGCAGCTGGCGGATGATCGCCGGCCCGACGATCAGTCCCATGAACAGTGCGGTGAGAGACGCGAAGGCGGCGCGGAACGTCAGGTACCGGAAAATGCGGAAAGGAGAGAAGTACCGGAACAGCACCTGAAAAAGAAGCCAGTAGAGCAATTACTCTCCCTTCAAAATTGCGTCCAAATTGCGTACAGGATACAGCAAGTAGCTCTTAGCCATTAGCTTTTAGCTCTTAGCTGTTGGCCGGAGATGAACCAAACCTCTAAGATCGCGGGCGCCCTCGCCAGCAGCAGCTAAAGGCTAAGAGCTAACAGCTAAGAGCTCCTTCCATCTTTCCAGCGCCTTCTCCAGTTTCACACCGCGCGATGCCTTCAGCAGCACGACGTCTCCCGGTCTCACCTCGCGCGCCAACCACTCGCCCGCGGCCTCGGCAGTGTCCACGAATTCCGCGTGCGTGCCGCGCGCCCTGGCGGCGTCGACGATGTACTGCGCCGCCCCGCGCACGCCAATGAGAACGTCTATCTTGCGTCCGGCCATATGTTCGCCGGAGGCGCGGTGAAGTTCCTCGGTCGCAGGCCCCAACTCCAGCATCTCCCCTGCGACGACAATGCGCCGCCCGCTAGCCGGCATGCCTGCGAGCGCATCGACGACCGAGTCCAGCGCTCGCGGATTCGAGTTGTAGCAGTCGTTGATGACCGTCGCCCCGCCGATCTCAAGTACCTGGCCACGCTTATCGGACGGCTTTAGAAGCGCCAGACCAGCAGCCGCTTCCTCGAGCGACAATCCGCGGTCCACGGCGATCGCGACTGCCGCCAGCGCGTTGTAGATGTTGTGTCGGCCGATCAAGGGAAGGTGCGCGGGCACGCAGTATTCCTGGGCGCAGACGTTGAACTGCGATCCTTCCAACCCGAGTTCACGGATGTTGCGCGCCGAGATCGCGGCGGGTTTGTCGATGCCGAACGTGATCACGTGGCCGGCGAAGTCCCGGCCGAATTGCGATACGTATTCATCGTCTGCGTTGAGCACCGCCGTCCCGTTCGCCGGCAGGCTCTGGATGAGTTCGTATTTCGCACGCGCAATGTCGGCGACTGAGTCGAAGAAGCCAAGGTGGACGGGCGCCACGTTCGTCACCACTCCGATGTCGGGCTGCGCAATGGCGGCGAGCGCGGTGATCTCGCCCGCGTGATTCATGCCCAACTCGACGACTGCGAGTTCGTGTTCCGCCTCGAGCTTCAGCAGTTGCAGGGGCAATCCGAACTGGTTGTTGAGGTTTCCCTCCGATTTCAGCACCCGGAATTTCGTTTCCAGCAGCTTGGCGATGGCTTCTTTGGTCGTGGTCTTGCCGGCTGAACCGGTGACGGCGATCAGAGGCTTGTTCCACAGCCGTCGTACCGCGCGCCCCAGCCGTTGCAGTGCTTCGAGCGGGTCGGAAACGGACAACAGGCGCGATTTTTGCTTGAATCGACCCGCCTCGGCGCTCGCCACCACTGCGCCCGCTGCATCCCGATCCAGCGCCGCCTCGACGAAGTCGTGGCCATCCAGCCTTTCGCCTTTGACGGCAAAAAACAACTCGCCCGGCTGGATCGTGCGCGAATCGATCGAGTACCCGCTCGCGATCTCGCCCCGATCGAAATTTCCTTCAGCGCGAATAAAATCCGCGACCCGCCCCAGCGGCAGCTTCACGCCGGCACCCCGCTCTTGCCATATCCTGCGGCGGCCAACGCCTCACGCGCGACCTCGACATCGTCGAACGGATGCGTTCCTTCGCGCGTGACCTGGATCTTCTCGTGCCCCTTCCCGGCGATGAGCACAAGGTCTCCCGGTTTCGCGCGTTTGATCGCGTCCGAGATCGCCTGCGCACGGTCCGGTTCGATCGCATGCGGACACCCGGTGCGCTCCAGCCCCGGTTCCGCTTCCCTGATAATGGCCAGCGGATCTTCGCTTCGCGGATTGTCTGATGTGAGGATCACGAAGTCGCTTCCCTTACCCGCAGCTTCTCCCATCAGCGGACGCTTCGTGCGATCTCGATCGCCGCCGCACCCGAACACGGTGATTACGCGTCCGGAGCCCGCCTGGCTGACGAATTCGCGCGCCACTCTCGTCAGGTTCTTCAGCGCGTCGTCGGTGTGCGCGTAATCCACCACCACCGCGAACGGCTGCCCGTTGTCCACGCGCTCGAAGCGCCCCGGAACCCGCTTCAGGCGCTCGACTCCGGCGATGATCTGCTCGCGTGTGCATCCGCGCGCAAAAGCCGCTGCCGCCGCCGCAGTGATGTTATAGACGTTCACCCGGCCAATGAGCGGCGACCAGAGCGGGATGGTTCCGTCGGGCGTAGCCAGGTCGAACCGCGTCCCGTTCATCCCGATGTCGCCCTTTTCACAGTGGAAATCGCCGCTTGACCATCCGAACGTCAGCACCTGCGACCGCGACTTGCTGAAATCTGCCAGCTTCCTTCCGTGTTCGTCGTCGATGTTGATGACCGCAACGCGCGGCGGGAACGTCCCCACACCCTCGAACAACATGCGCTTGGCGCCGAAATAGCTGTCGATATTCTTGTGGTAGTCCAGGTGGTCGCGCGTCAGGTTGGTGAAGATTGCGACATCGTAAGGGATTCCGTACACCCGCTCCTGCGCCAGCGCGTGCGACGAAACCTCCATCACCGATTCGCTCGCCCCGTCGCGCAATGCCGCGCTCAAAATCTGGTTGATCTCCAGCGCCTCCGGCGTCGTGTGCGGCGCCGGTTCGACGCGTCCGGCGACGTGATATTCGACCGTCCCGATCAGCGCCGTCTTCCGCTTCGCCGCCAACAGCATCGATTCAACCAGAAACGACGTCGTGGTCTTCCCGTTCGTGCCCGTGATCCCGGTATTCGCCAGCTTCTCCGCGGGCTTCTTATAGAAATTGGCACTCACCCGCGCGAGCGCACGCCGTCCATGATTGACTTGCGCCCACGCAACGCCGGGGTGCCCCACCCTAGCCGCTGTTGCTAGGGTGGGATTCGGATCGTCGCTCACTACCGCCACCGCGCCCTTCTCGATAGCCTTGCCGATGTAGCGGTTGCCGTCGGTGCTCTCGCCGTTCATTGCGACGAAGCAGAACCCCGGCTGCACGCGGCGCGAATCGTAATCGATGCCTGTGATCTCCGTGTCCCCGCTTTGGGAGAGGTATTCGACGCCGTCCAGTAGCTGCTGAAAGCGCATGGTCATTTTGGATTATACGGGGACTGCAACTACCGCTTGTGTGACTGAAGTGGTGCTATCGCGAGAACCGGACCACGACCCTCGTACTGCCGACCATCTTGCTTCCCGCCGGCGGTGACTGGTCGCGCGCGACACCGCTACCAATGGCGTGCAATTCGATCCCGGAATCCTGCGCCGTCTCGATCGCCGCGCGCAGCGTCTTGCCGACGAACGAGGGCACCGTCGTCCCTCCTCCAACATCCAGCACCACCGTTCCGGTCGACGGTTTGTCCGCAGCCGCGGGCGTGATCGTCGCAATCGCCTCCGGCGCAGACGGGGGTGACGCCTTCGCCGTGCTTATCGACGCGTTCACAACCTTGGCGCCAGCCGCGGTAACCGGCGGGGTTTCCTTGCCCGGAGCTTGCGGCGCGCTCTCCTGCGCCACTTCGATCCCTCCGACACGGTCCGGTGACCCTTCGTCCAACTCCGAATCCTTTACCGACGCCCGGATCTGCAGCCGCTTCGGATTCACCGGCACATCGTGGGGCACGTTCATGTACGCCAGCACCTGTTGCGCAACGCGCGCAAACACCGGCGCGGAGATCTGTCCGCCCTGGTGCAGACCTTTCGCCGAATCGAGTGTCACGGCGATGGTCACCGCAGGATTGTTTACCGGCGCAAATCCTGCGAACGTCGCCACGTACTTCGTCTTCGAATATGTCCCGGTGTTCGGATCCACTTTTTGCGCGGTACCGGTCTTTCCCGCCGAGCTGTATCCGTCCAGGATTGCCCGCCGCGCCGTCCCGAACAGCACCACGCCTTCCAGCATCTTCTTCATCTCCGCCGCCGTGAGCGTGGAGATCACGCGCCGTTGCTGCGGAGGCTTGAATGTCACCGTCTGCGGCGTGCTCTTCGGCGGCAGGACACCGGCCACGATCCGCGGCGGCGTGTACACACCGTCATTCGCGATCGACGACACCATCGATACCAGTTGCAGCGGCGTGACCCCCACTTCCTGCCCGATCGAAATGGCCCCGATCGAAACCTTCGACCACCGGTTCGCCGGCTTCGCCATGCCGCGCGTCTCGCCCGGCAGTTCGATGCCCGTCTGCTGACCGAACCCGTAATTATGGATATAGCTGTAGAAGCGCTCGTCGCCCAGCTTCATCCCGACCTTCACCGCCGCGACGTCGCTGGAATGCGCGAGCGCCTCCGAGATCGGCACCACTCCCATCTTGTGCAGGTCGTGGATCCGGATGCCGCTCAGCGTGATCACTCCGCCCTGGCAATCGATCGGATCGTCGGGCTTGATCAACTGCTCGTCCAGCGCCGCCGAATACGTCACGATCTTGAATACCGATCCCGGTTCGAAAATGTCGGTCACCGCGCGGTTTTTCAGCGCCGGCGAAGGCACGTCCTTAAAGACATTCGGATTGAAAGTCGGCCGGCTCGCCAGCGCCAGGATCTCGCCCGTGTGCGGATTCTGTACCACCACCGTCCCCGACTCGGCTTGCGTATCGTGCATCGCCTGCTCGAGTTCGCGCTCCGCGATGTACTGGATCTTTTCATCGATCGTCAGGACGACGTTCTCGCCCGGGTCCGGATTCTTTTCCACCCGCCCGAGCCACTTCCGCCGCGCGTCCATGACGATTTGCAGCCGTCCGGGCTTACCGCGCAGGTCCTGGTCGAACGCGTGCTCGATGCCGCCGAGTCCTTCATCGTCCACGCCGACATAACCCAACGTCTGCGCCGCTAATTCGCGCTTCGGATAAAACCGCTTCGGCTCTTTTTCGAAGTAGATACCGCGCAGGTTCATCGCGCGCAGCCGCTGGCTCTCGTCTGCGTCCACTTTGCGCGCGATCCATGTGAAGTTGTGCGCGCCTTTGATCTTCGCGGCGATCTCGGGGCCGGGCATGTGCAGCACGCGGCCGATCAGTGCGGCGGTGTTGTCGGGATCGGGAATTTCGCTGGGAACCGCGAACACCGAGTCCACGTTGATGGACATCGCCAGTTCGTGGCCGTTGCGGTCGTAGATGATCCCGCGACGAGGCGACACTTCGATACTGCGCTGCTGCTGCCGTGATGCGCGCTGCACCCAGTCGCCGTAATGAATGACCTGTACCGACGTCAGCCGAAAGACGATCAACAGCAGCCAGAAAACAAAAAAACCGCCGAGATAATAAAGACGCCGGGTTGGATTGGGCGCTGCCTTGTCTGCCACGTCGCCTCACACACCGGTTATTGGTTGTTGGTTATTGGTTTTTTCGTTGGTGTGGGGCGATGCTCCACTAGCCTGAATGTTTCTGAACCAAAAACCAATAACCAACAACCGTTAAGCGTTTTTACAGACAACAAACGGCGCCCTGGTTGAGGCGCCGCCCGTGTGACTCCAAGAAATTTCCTACGGAGTCGAAATCACCGCCACATCGGAGGCGCGCGCCATCACCGGTCCGCCGAGGTCTTTCTCGCTCGGATCCATGCGCACCACCTGCCCTACCTGCGGCGTCTGCAATCCCAGTTTTCTCGCGATTGCGTCGATCCGTTCCGGATCGCGCAGCGATGCGAGCTCCAGCCGCAGCTCGCGGTTGCCTTCCGACAGGGCTTCGCGCTGCGTCTTGGCCGCTTCGATCTTGTATCCGTACTCGATCGCGCTGAAGTGCTGCCACGCGTAGACCATCACGAACGCAAACAGGACCACCAGCGCGATGGCGAACTGCGCCATCTCCCGCCGTCGCTTCACGTCCGCGACTTTCACCAGGCGCGAGTTGTCGATGGCTTGCGTGAAGTACACCTCGGGCGTGCCGCTCCATGCATGCCTGCGGCCCGAACCCACGGGTTGATACTGTCCGACAAGAGCGCCTGCTGCCATTACGCTGCTCCTACCATCAATTGCTGTTGTGTTGCGCCGTCGTAAATGAAGCGGGAAGCGTGGAAGAAATAGGATTCCGGCTCGGCCTGCTCCGCCTGTAGTTCCCTGGCGTGCTCCTCGGCCCTCGCCACCATCGCCATCAGTTCGCTCATCAGTTTGCCGCTATACATAGACTCCTCCTGCCCACCAGGGGCCCTTCCGGGACGGCATCGAATGGAAGGTTTCTGGTGGAACCGCTTTGTTCGCCCTAGTCAGAGAGGCGATGCCGTCCCGGATACTTTTTACGTACATCGTTGGTCGTCGTCGTACGTCGTGCAACGTCAATCTTTGCTTTCCGACCTACGACCTACCACCTACGATTCCAAATCTCTCATCGCGAACGATATTATCGTTTCACGATGTTTTGCACATAATCCACAGACTTATTCACAACTTCTCGGCTGCCCTCAGCTTTGCTGACCGCGACCTCGGGTTCTGTCCTGTTTCTTCCGCGCCCGCAACCACCGGCTTTTTTGTCAGAAGCCGGTAAACTGCCGCGTGCGCCCCTTCGCGCATCGCGTCCTTGACCATTCGGTCCTCGAGCGAGTGGAAGCTGATGATCACCAGCCTTCCGCCCTTCTTGAGCGCCCGCGGCGCGCTTTCCAGCAGCTTCCGCAGGTCGTCCAGCTCACGATTCACGCAGATCCGGAGAGCTTGAAAGGTCTGTGTCGCCGGATGAATGCCGGGTTTCATTGGCCGGGCCGCGGCCGATACGACATCAGCAAGATGTTGCGTGCTGCGTATCGGCCGCGCCCGACAAATGGCTCTGGCGATTCTCCGCGACCTCCTTTCCTCACCGAATTCGTAAATCAGGTCTGCGAGCTCGCGCTCGCTGAGCTGGTTTACCACTTGTTCTGCGGTCTGCCCGGACTGCGGATCCATCCGCATGTCCAGCGGCGCATCCGTCCTGAAACTGAACCCGCGCGACGCATCGTCGAACTGCAACGAGCTCACGCCCAGGTCCGCCAGGATCCCGTCCACGCTCGCCTCTTCGACCCGCGACCCCAACTCCGCAAACGAGCTATGCACCAGCTCCACCTGCGGCGCTTCGTCGCCAAGCTGCGCTAGCCGAGCCGAAGCTCGCTCCAACGCTGCCGGGTCCTTATCGAGCCCAATCAAACGACCCTGTCGGCCGAGGCGTCTTGCGACTTCGTACGAGTGCCCGCCCATGCCGACCGTGGCGTCCACATAGAGCCCGCCAGGCTTGACCGCCAGAAATTCGATCGCTTCTTTTAAAAGAACTGGGACATGGCCAAGGTGTTCCATTTATCCTCGGATGCCCGGCGACGGCCGCTTTTGCCTTCGCTGGGTCAGTCCATGTCTGCCCCTGGGGGCTGATTCCCCGCTGTCTTCCACCGTTAAATGCCCAGCTCGTCGAGACTCTTTTCGTCATCGCCCGTGAAAGGTTCGGCCACTTCCTTGCGAACAGCTTCCATGTTCTGGACTTCTAAGTGGTTCAAGTACCCCAGAACGGCCACATCGCCCTTCAGTCCCGCCTCTTCCCTCAACAACTGCGGGATCAGCAGGCGCCCCTGGCCGTCCATCTCCACTACCTGCCCGTAATAGTTCGTGCGGGTAAGGAACTTTTTCTTCGTCGGATTGAAATTGGAGAGCCCTGCCAGCTTCTGCTCGATCCGCTCCCATTCCTCTAAGGGATAAACATGTGCAACCTTCCCGTCCAGCGACGTGATGTAGAATTTCTCGCCGTACTTCTCTTCCACGACGCGCTTGAATTCCGCGGGCAGCTTTAGCCGTCCCTTTTCGTCGACCCGGGTTGGAGCGTTGCCGCGAAACATTTGCAATCACACCGGCCGTCACGGCCAAGAAAGAGGTAAAAGCGGTCAGAACCGTGTTCCTAACTTCGATTTCGGGGTCGTTTTGGCGGAATTCTTTGCTCATTCCACTAGCGTCCCCTCACCGGAACGCCTTGCCCACCGACCAAAATCGTTCTCACCACTTTCTACCACTTTCGACCACATCCTACGCCTAAACGGTTGCATGTCAACAGGAATTTTTTAGGTTATTTGTTGCTGGTCAGTTACTTAGGGACATTGTGAGGGTAACGAGTCGCACTTTGCGACTGGCAGGGTCTTGGGCTTGTGGGTGGACTGTGGAAAACCACAAGGGCTTGCGGTTTACTAGGTTGGTTCATCCGATCAGGCCGCAGAAGCGGTCGTCTAGAGCGTCCCGCCGTCAGGCCAGTTCCGCCAATGCGTGTTCGGAGACTCTGAAGGTCTATACAAACCAACATTCCCAGTAGCCAAGACTTCGGCGAGCTGGCGGAACGTCTCTGTCTCACTGGGATGCTCAAGAGCAACTACGTTTGGATGATGCCATTCGTCGAGTTCCATGATCTGCTCGAGCTCGGCCGGAACATTGATTCTCTTCTCTTCTGGGGTCGCGAGCAAAGCCTTACGCGAGATCTCCGCCAGATACCGGCAGAGTTCGAAAATGTGGACTCGCGGTGATTCAGCGAGCGCGATGCCGTACTGTTTGTACTCATCGAACGAGGGAATCCGAATGTCTTCGGATCGCACTTGGATTCTGTTCGCCTCAACAGCTACAAATTCGGTGTTCTGCTCATCGATCCAAGGTCCCTCAGTCATAGGGTAAATAAACCGCGATTCGTTGTTCGGATTGTTCGCGATGTAGTTGTCATACCCTTTGCGACTTGCAAAGTTTGCTGGCGGCTGACGGTGAGCAAGGCTGCTTGCGAAGGAGTAAATGTGAGTATCTGGAACGCCAGAACGGGGCGAAAATCCAAAGACCTCGATCACCATCGCCCAATCTTCACTTGAGCGATACAACGACAGACGTGTTGCTGCCAAATACACGTATCCGTTATCCAACATGGGAAACGTGAAAGCTTCACAACAGCTGTCCAGGATCGAAAGGATACTTTTCCAATTCGGCGGCATTCGTTAGATTCTATCCCGCCCGCTCCGGCGCCTTCTCCGCGGCCCGCATCGTCCATATCTGCGCCAGCACGCGTTTGAAATTCCCGCCCAGTATTCCTTCGATCTGCGCATCGGAATACCCGCGCCGGATCAGGCCTTCCGCCAGGTCATACGTTCGCTGCGGATGATCCAGTCCTTCGACGTCGTCCTTCTCGCGGAACCCGTAACTCGCTTTGTAACCGGCGTGAAGTTTCTTCCGGATCGGCTCCGGCAAGGCATCGTAGCCGTCGATACCAATATCGCTTCCCGTTCCGAGGTGCTCGACACCAACCAGTTTGGCTACGTGGTCGTAGTGGTTGAGGACATCCTCGACCGTGGTCGGCTCGGTGTTCTTCACGAACGGACGCACACCGGTGATTCCAATCACGCCCCCCGTCGCCGCAACCTTCTTCAGCACATCATCGGGCTTGCACCGCGGGTGCGGACACAGCGCGCGGCAGTTCGAGTGTGTGACCAGCACCGGCGCCTTCGACACCGTGCACGCATCCGCCGAGGTCAGATCGCCGCAGTGCGCGACGTCCACCGCCATTCCGACTTTGTTCATCCGCTCTATGATCGAGACTCCGAAATCCGTAATGGCGCTGTCGGTCCGCTCCGTCGATCCGGTGCCGATCAGATTTCGACTGTTGTAAGTAAGGAGCGAGACCCGCTGCCCGATCGAATAGAAGTAATCGACGTCGTCCGGCTTGCGAAAATGCTCGGAATTCTGCAGCCCCAGGATGATTCCCAGTTTTCCTGATTTCTTGACACTCTCCAGCCGCTCCGGCGAATCGATGCGCATAAACCAGTCGCTGTGATGGGCGATGAACCCGTTCCAGGTAGCGAGGAAGCGCAAAGTGCCTTCGTAAGCATCGGGCCCGCCCGTTCCGACTGCAATGTGCAGTACGTTGAATCCAGAGTTCTTGAACCGCTGCCAGTCTTTTTCCGTGAACAATGTCGGATCGCTGAACCAGGTCGGTGCCTTGGGATCCGTCAATCCCGCCAGCACCGCGTACAAGCTCAACGGATTCAGCATATCCACCACCGTCGAGCGCTGCACCAGGTCAACGGCACGTGTCGAGTACTTTGTAGGCGTATCGGCGAATACCTGAAAGCTGCCGAAGTTCATCATCGGCGCCGCGAGAGCTGCCACTCCTGCGCCCGCGGTCGTCTTCAGCATCGTACGGCGGTTCATCCCATCCTCCAATCGCGACCCAACGATCAACACCGAAAATCGCGCGAGTATACCACCTGTCATCCCGAGCGCAGGCGCGACCGACCGCAGCGAAGGAGCGCCGGAGTCCAGAGACCTTTTGTTTGTTTGTTCCCGATTCGATACTTCGTCACACGCATCGGTGACCGGATCGCTTGACTCTCATTGACCCCGGCGGGAGTATGGCTCTGCCGCTCAGTCCGGTGGGACGCTGTTGTGTGCACCTCGTCGCGAGTTACTTAGGAGTAATCGTTCTTGGAGCAGGGTACACGCGATTGTCCTAAACCGAACCCCAGCGGCGGCTTGGGTTACCCATGGGTTACCCATTGGGTTGCAAAAATCACCTAAGTCTCTATCCCTGAGTGTTTTAGGCGAAATCAAGCTGTGGTATCAGGGTAGGGGGGGGTACCCCCTTTGTCTAAGGTTTACCGATCGGTAATCTCGTGTTGGCGGTCCCCGCTGCGAATCCTCCGAAGGAGACCTCGAATCCAATGAAGAAGATGATTCTAGTTGTCTTCGCCTTTCTATTCATGAGCACTGTTCTTTCCGCCCCTCTCATCGCCGCCGATAACGAAGCCAAACCTCCAATCGCCAAGACCGATCCGAAGGACGTCACCGTCCACGGCGATAAGCGCATCGACCCGTACTTCTGGCTGCGCGACAAGCCGAATCCCGACGTGAAGGCCTATCTCGAGGCCGAGAACGCCTACACCGAGTCGGTGATGAAGGGCACGGAAGGTCTCCAGGAGTCGCTCTACAAGGAACTCGTCGGACATGTGAAGGAGACCGACGCCGCTCCGCCGTATCGCGAAGGCGACTACTTCTATTATTCGCGTGTCGAGGCCGGAAAGCAGTACCCGATCCTCTGCCGGAAGAAGGCCACGCTCGACGCGCCCGAGCAGGTTTATCTCGACGTGAACGAATTGGCGAAAGGCGAGAAGTTCATGTCGGTCGGCGCGTTGCGTCCATCCGACGATGGCAACCTGCTCGCCTACTCGACCGACAATACCGGCTTCCGCCAATACAAGCTCTACATCAAGGACCTGCGCAACGGCCAGGTTCTGGAGCATGTGGCCGACAAGACTGGTTCCGTCGCCTGGGCAGCGGACAACAAAACCGTCTTCTACACCGTCGAGGATCCCGCCAAGCGGCAATACCGTCTTTACCGCCACACCATCGGGACGAAAGACGACGCGCTCGTATTCGAGGAGAAAGACGAGCGCTTCAACATCGGCGTCGAGCGCACGCGCAGCGGCGCTTACCTGCTGCTGAGTTCAGGATCGCACACAACGTCGGAAGTGCAATTCCTCGATGCCAAATCTCCTGCTGGCAATTGGAAGATGATCGCCGCTCGCCGCCAGGACCACGAATACGATGTCGACCATCATGGCAGCGAGTTCCTGGTCCGTACCAACGACAAGGGCCGCAACTTCCGCCTCGTCTCCGCGCCGGTGAGCGATCCATCGGAGAAGAACTGGAAGGAACTGGTTCCCCACCGCGCGGATGTCATGCTCGCCGGAATCGACGCGTTCAAGGACTTCTATGTCCGCATGGAGCGCGAGCACGGATTGCCGGAACTGACGGTGGTTGACTTCAAGTCCGGAGCTTCGCACCGTATCACGTATCCGGAACCGGTTTACACGGCGTTTCCCAGCGCGAACCGCGTATACGACACCAAACTGTTCCGCTACAGCTATCAGTCGATGGTCACGCCGTCGTCGGTCTTCGATTACGACACGACTGCGCGCACCTCGAAGCTGATCAAGCAGTATGAAGTCCCGAACTACGACGCCAACAAGTATGCCTCCGAGCGGCTCTGGGCCACGGCAAAGGACGGCACGAAGGTCCCGATCGCGATCGTCTATCGCAAGGACTTCGTCAAGGACGGCTCGCGCCCGATGTTCCTCACTGCCTACGGCTCCTACGGCGCGCCGATGCCCGACGCTTTCAACGCGAACATCCTCGCCCTGCTTGATCGCGGCTTCTCTTTCGCGCTCGCGCACATCCGCGGCGGCGGCGAGATGGGCAAGCCGTGGCACGACCAGGGCCGCATGATGAACAAGATGAACACGTTCACCGACTTCATCGATTCCGCCGAGTTCCTGGTTGCCCAGAAGTACACGTCAAAGGACAAGCTGGTCATCCAGGGCGGCAGCGCCGGCGGTCTGCTGATGGGCGCGGTGGTCAACATGCGTCCTGATCTCTTCCACATCGTGATTGCCAAGGTCCCGTTCGTCGACGTGCTCAACACCATGCTCGACGCTTCCCTGCCGCTCACGGTCTCGGAATACGAGGAGTGGGGCAATCCGAACAAGAAAGAAGAGTACGAGTACATGCGCAAGTACTCGCCCTACGACAACCTGGAGAAGAAGGCTTACCCGACGATGCTGGTGAAGACCAGCTTCAACGACAGCCAGGTGATGTACCACGAGCCGGCGAAGTATGTGGCGAAGCTGCGGACGTTGAAGACCGACTCGAACCCGCTCGTGCTCAAGACCAACATGGCCGCGGGACACGGCGGTTCGTCAGGCCGTTACGATTACCTGAAGGAGATCGCCTTCGATTATGCCTTCATCCTGTCGCAGATGGGCATACAACAGTAACAATCCGCCGCTGATAAACGCTGATGAACGCTGATCAAGACAAGAGAAAATCAGCGTTCATCAGCGGCTGATTATTTCTTTTCCAGCGCGGCCGCAGCGTCGTTGATCACGGCCGCTTCGTTCTCCAGCACCTTCGCGACCTTCGCGATCTGCTGCTCGGCAACGTCCCATTGCCCCTGCTCGATCGCCTCGCGTACGGCTGGAATGGTCTTGACTCCGTATCCGGTGTAGAAGCCTGGAGCGTAGATCTGGTGCCTGAACCACGGACGCCCCGGAAGTCCATCGTCGGACAGCAGCGCGCGTTCCGACTGCATGATCTTGGCGTTCGCCGCCGGATTTGCCGCACCTTGCGATTGTTGGAACGCCGACTGGTAGCGCTCTGCCGCGTGTTGCAGATCGTCCACTCCGTTCTGCAACGGCGCAAAATTCAGGAACGGCGGAACTTTCTCCTTCGCGGGAGGAACGTACTTCCTGGTCGGATCGGCTGCTGCTGTGAACGCGCCTTCGTCGATCTCCTTGTTGCGCTCGATGACTTCGTCGCGCTTGGTGGTCGCCAGCTTCTGCAACTCGTCGGAATAGCGGCGAACCGTTGCGGAGAGATTGCCGAAGTTGAACGGCAGCACATCCGCATCGGCCAACCGCATGACAGCCGTTCCCGCAGTCTGCGAGAGCGCGCGGCCATAGACGAAGTCCGGATCGTCGAAATGCGTGTACCAGTAGAAATCGTCGTAGATGGAGTGATAGATCCCACCGCCCGCTTCGCCGCCATAGCCCAGATTCACCGACGCTACGCCAAGGTGATCGAGGAAGACCGTGTAGTCCGAACCCGAGCCCAGCGCCTCGAGGTGGAGCGGCCCGCCGCGGCGCAGTTCTTCGCGGTCGCGCGCTTCCTTCGCATCACGAATGCGGCGCAGCTGCAGGCGCTTCCAGACGGACAGGTTCGTCTCCGGATCGGTCACGTCGCGCGCGACATCGTTGATGAACGTCTCCAGCGAATGCGACCCGACCAGCCCCAGGAACCCGCGGCTGTTGCCGTCGGAGTTGATGTACGCGACGGCGTGTTGTTGCAACTCCTGCGCGTGGGCCTCACCCCATTCGGTCGAGCCGAGCAGGCCCGGCTCTTCGCCGTCCCATGCGGCATAGATGATCGTGCGCTTCGGCTTCCAGCCCTGCTTCAACAGTTCGGAGTACGCGCGGAGTTCTTCCATTTCGGCGACCTGACCGGAGAGCGGGTCCTGAGCGCCGTTGACCCAGCCGTCATGGTGGTTGCCGCGAACGATCCATTCGTCCGGATATTGCGAACCCGGAATGGTCACAATGACGTCGTTCACCGGCTTGCGGTCCCAGTTCGACTTCACGATGAGGTGGACCTTCGTCGCGCCCGGACCTACGTGGTAGGTGATGCCGAGCGCACCGCGCCATTCCTGCGGCGCGACCGGACCGCCCAAGTTTTCGAGCAATGGCAGCGCATCGCCGTACGAGATCGGCAGTACCGGGATCTTGGTAAAGGTCTTGACCTCGGAAAGCTCCAGCCGCTTGGCGTCCTTCGTAGCGCCGACGCCAGGCGTAAGAGGATCGCCAGGATAGACCGGCATATCCATGACGCTGCCGCGCTGCACGCCGTCCTTGTTGCGATAGGCGCCCTTGGGGAAGACGTCGCCCTGGAAATATCCGTCGTCACGCGGGTCGGAGTAGATCAAGCAGCCGACGGCGCCGTGTTCGGCCGCTACCTTCGGTTTGATTCCTCGCCACGATTGTCCGTAGCGAGCAATCACGATTGCGCCTTTGACCGAAATACCCATGCGGTCCAGGCGCTCGTAGTCGGCGGGAATCCCGTAATTGACGTACACCAGCGGCGCGGTGACGTCGCCGTCGGCGGAGTACGCGTTGTATGTGGGAAGCTGCTCCGCCTGCTGGTTGCTGGTCGGGTCGACCGCGACAGGTGGCTCCTGGAGCTTGGCAGTGAAGCGCGTCGGTTCGGTCATTTCGACCAGGCGCTGCTTCGGTGTCGGAAAGAGCACATCGAAGGTCTCGATCTTCGCGTCGAGTCCCCAGGACTTGAAGGTACTGAGCAGCCACTGCGCGTTGTCCTGATCGTAGGGCGAGCCAACATGGTGCGGGCGCGCGGCGAGACGTTGCATGTACTGCTTCATGTTCGCGGGCACGGGAATGGCGCGAAACTTCTGTTCCCAATCGCGCTGCTCGCGTGCCGCGTCGGCGGAATAGCCGGCGAGTTCGCCGCCGCGTTGCGGACGTTGCGGAGTCGCCGCCGCCGCCAGCATCAATACCATGCCCAACACTGTCGCACTACGACCCATTGAACGCATTCTCACCCCTCCAGTGGAGCGCGGAATTATAAAACAGGTGTATCGGTTTTTCGGTATTTTCGTATTCAGGGCTCTTACATACTGATATACCGAAATACCGAGATACCTCTCGACCAGTAGAATTGGTTTAATCGATGCCGCGGCTACTCCTACTCACGACCACAACGGGCTATCAGGCGCAGCAGTTTCGCGAGGCGGCGGAGCGTATCGGTATGCCGCTGGTGCTGGCGAGCAACAACTGCCACCAATTCGACGATCCGTGGAACGACGGCGCGCTGTCCGTGCGTTTTCATCAGCCGCAAGCGTCGGCGGCGAAGATCCGTGAGTTCGCGTTGCACCAGCCGATCGACGGCGTGGTCGCGATCGGGGATGCGCCGACGCTCACCGCCGCAGTAACGGCGCGGGAACTCGGACTCAGGTTCCATTCCCCGGAAGCGGCCGAGGCATGCCGGAACAAGTTCCTGGCGCGCGAGAAGTACAAAGCGGCGCACATGCGTGTGCCTTGGTACATGCGGTTCAAAGCGCATGCCGATGAACGGCAGGCAGCCCGGGCGGTGCCGTATCCCTGCGTGCTGAAGCCGCTCGGGCTGAGCGCGAGCCGCGGCGTGATCCGCGCCAACAATGAGCAGGAATTCGCGGCGGCTTTCGCGCGCATTCGCCACCTGCTGCAAGATAAAGAGGTCAAGGTCCTGCGCGAGGAGAGCGCGGGATGGGTCCAGGTAGAGAGTTTCATCGAAGGGCGCGAATTCGCCATCGAAGGGCTGGTCACCGACGGAGAGCTTCGCATCCTCGCGATCTTTGACAAGCCGGATCGGCTTGACGGTCCATTCTTCGAAGAGACCATCTATGTCACGCCTTCACGACTGTCCGACGCGCAACAGAGAGAGCTGGTCGAATGCGCCGAGCAGGCAGTCGGGGCCATCGAACTCACACGCGGGCCCGTGCATCTCGAAATGCGGTTGAACCAGGAAGGCGCGTGGATGCTGGACATCGCCGCGCGTCCGATCGGCGGACTGTGCGCCGGCGCACTGCGTTTCCGTAGCACCGGCGTCTCGGCGGTCACAATATCGCTTGAAGAACTCATCCTGCGGCACGCGGCCGGTGAAGACGTCAGTGGGTTCGCTCGCGAGCCGCTCGCCTCGGGCGTGATGATGATTCCGATTCAGCAGGCCGGCTTCTATGAAGGAGTGGAAGGGTTGAGCGATGCGGCGCGGGTGCCGGG
Organism: uncultured Terriglobales bacterium; assembly: GCA_964559835.1. Classification (GTDB taxonomy): domain Bacteria; phylum Acidobacteriota; class Terriglobia; order Terriglobales; family Acidobacteriaceae; genus DAISJI01. Next base: position 56,107 of record CAZLJE010000009.1, on the reverse strand, counting down.
AATCGAGCGGATCGAGATCACGGCAAAGCTGCGGCAGAAACTGGCGCCGCTACCGGAGGGCGCGTCGTACCTGGGCTTCATCTTCGCGCGTGCGGAGACACCGGACCAGGTCGAGCGGGCATTGCGCGAGGCACATGCCAAGCTGCGGTTCGAGATCTCGACAGCGATCCCGGTGATGTAAATCTGGGAAAGTTGGACCGATTTCGATTTGTGATTTAGTGATTTGTGATTGGTGATTGGAGTTTCTGATAAGCTTCGCGCGACATGAAATCGAATCGCCTGACGATTGCTTTGCTGTTGTTCGCCTGCGTCCTGCCGCTGCTCGCACAAGACAAGCCGAAGTACGAGATCTACGCGATCCGCTACGCCACGCTCCCGGACTTCCCTGTCTCCGGCCTCGTCGCGGGCGCAGACAAATCGCGCAAACTTGATATCGCGATGCTCATCTGGCTGGTGCGCGGCAACGGCAAAAACATTCTGGTCGATTCCGGCTTCTATCGTCCGCAGTTCTTCAAGAGCTGGAAGGTGAACGACTTCACGAAACCGTCGGAGACGGTGCAACGGTTGGGGTTGAAGCCTGATGACATCACCGACGTCATCATCACGCATGCGCATTGGGACCATGCCGACGGCGCCGACCTGTTCCCGAATGCGAAGATATGGATACAGAAAGACGAGTTGCAGTATTACGCGGGTGAAGCATGGCAGTCGCGGCGCACACATGGGGGCATCGATCCGGAAGACGTCCTGGCCCTCGTCAAGCTGAACACGCAGGGACGCGTCGGGCTCGTGAACGGCGATGCGCAGGAGATCCTGCCGGGCATCACCTGTTATATCGGGGGCAAGCACACGTACGCGTCGCAATTCGTCGGCGTTAGCACGGCAAGTGGAACGGTGGTGCTCGCCAGCGACAACATGTACCTGTACGAGAACCTGGAGAAGCACCTGCCGATCGCGCAGACGCTCGACGCCGACTCGAACTTGCGCGCACAGGACCGGATGAAGCAGCTCGCGTCCGATCCGAAGTTCATCATCCCCGGACATGATCCGGCGGAGATGACGAGATTTCCGCAGGTCGCACCGGGAGTGGTGAAAATTCAGTAGCTAGGCGCTAGTCGCTAGTTGTCAGTTGTCAGTTGAAAAGCAAAAAGCCGAGTATCGAAACTCGGCTTTACTTGTGACAGGAGACTAGCGACTGATGACCGGAAGCTAGCGACTATCCTTTTGCTTTGGGCGGCACGTATCCCGGCGGGAACGCAGCGGTCTCGCCGAAGAAATAGTCTTCCATGTATTTGAGGATGACTTCCTGGTCGGCCTTGTTCGCCGGATTGAGGCGGTATTCGTTGAGCACCATCTTGCAGTAATCGCCCCAGAGCTTCCACGCTTCCGCCGAAACGTTGTCGTAGATGCGCTGTCCCAGTGGACTATCGAACGGCGCCTCGTCCAAGCCGGGCATTTCGCGCTGGAACTTGACGCAGAAGACCTTGTGCCCGGAGGCGTTCTGGGCCTCCGCGGGTGGCCCGCCGAACTGACTCCCCCCACCACAGCAACTCATAGCGCCCCCTTCTTCCTCTGCATTTGATTCTATCGCAAGAGCTACGAATCGGGAGCAGGAACAGTTGTCCAGGGTCACGCTTAATCGGGGCAGGGGCTACTTGGTTGGAAAAGTGCGTCAGCAAAGGGTCGCGACTCACGTTTATACTGCTGGACAGCGCCCGTCCCACTTTATGAAACGATTCAACCGCCGTCTTATCGCCGCGGGCTTGCTCGTCCTGTTGGCATTCGCCGCCATTGTTGGACTCTATTTCACGGCTGCCCCCGACATGGTTGCCAACCCGCAAGGGCGTCCGAACAACCGGGCGCGGCTGGTCGATACCCAGCCACTCACCACCGCCCAGCAACTGGACAAGGTCGCCGTTACGCGCGACGAAGGCCGCTACTCGCGCGATGCCATGAACCTGGCGGACCACGCGGTCGACCTGGCCTTCACCAGCGCGTTGCGCGACGCGCAGCAGCATCCGCCGGCGGAGGACGCCAAGACCAAGGCGCTGCACGATCACATTCGCGAGCTCGAGGCAGAGGTCAAGACGGACCAGGAGACGCTGAAGAAGCTCGCCGCGAGCCCGGCCGCCGAAGCCTCGGGCCAGTTGCAACTGGCGCAGGCGGAGCAGTCGTTGCACGAGGACGAACTTGACGATGCGCGTACTGACCTGCTGCGGGCGGGCGGCGACCCTGCCGTGCGCATCCAGCGCCAGTTCGACCAGCATCACGCGTCGGAGATGCACAGCGGCCAGTCGCCAGCCACGCCGTTCTACCAACGGCCCGCGTTCCAGACGCCGCCAACGATGATCGGGCAGGCGCAGCTCTGGTTGCAGTTGCGCGGAAAGCGGAAGGACCTGGCGGAGGCGCAGCAGCAAGCGCTGGGAGCGGTCGGAGATCTCACCCGCAAGCATGACGACTTGGAGCGGCACCTCGACCAGATGAAGCAGGCGAGGGCCGGGACCAGGGACATGCCCGCTGCCGACGCTGCGAAGGTTATGCAGCACGAGGCGGCGGACCGCAAGACCGTTTCCGAATACACTCAGCGGATCGGCGACCTGCAACAGCTCGGGCAGGCTTATGCCGACTGGTCGGGCGCGGTCGCGACCCAGATGACTGCGTGCGTCCACGGACTGCTGCGAGGGGCGCTGTGGGTCGTGGTTATCGTCCTCGCTGTGGTGTTCGGCAATATGGCCGTCGATTCGCTCTCGCGGCGCATCGCCACAGACCGACGGCGGTTGGCGACAATGCGCCTTCTCGGGCGATTCGCCGTGCAAGGCACGGGATTCGTGGCGATCTTATTTGTCGTGCTCGGTTCGCCGGGCCAGCTCTCGACGGTGATTGCGCTGGCGGGCGCTGGTTTGACCGTCGCGCTCAAGGACTTCATCGTCGCGTTTTTCGGCTGGTTCGTGCTCATGGGCAAGAACGGCATCCGCGTCGGCGACTGGGTGGAGATCAACGGCATCGTCGGCGAAGTCATCGACATCAGTCTCCTGCGCACGATAGTGCTGGAGACCGGTAATTGGGCCGAGGCCGGTCATCCGACCGGACGTCGCGTGACGTTCACCAACAGCTTCGCCATCGAGGGCCACTACTTCAACTTCTCGACTTCGGGTCAATGGCTCTGGGACAGCTTGGAACTAATGGTGCCCGCGGATGAAGATCCGTACGCGGTCACCGAGTCGCTGCTCGATATCATCACCAGGGAAACGGAGCCGCATGCTCGTGTTGCCGAAAAAGAATGGCAGCACGCGACCCGCAATAACGGCGTGCACTCTTTCTCTGCCGCCCCTTCGGTCAACATGCGGCCGACCATGAGCGGCACGAATGTTATCGTGCGCTACATCACGCAGGCGGGCGAGCGGTTCTCCACTCGCAACAGAATCGATGCGGCGGTGGTCGGTCTGCTGCACAAGCGTCCGGGTACGAAGATCGTCGAAACCAAAGAGAGCGCCGCGCCTTAAGGAGTCAGCCGCAGAGCACCGCCCCGCCATTCACGTTGATGACCTCACCCGTGAGGTGTCGTGACCAGTTCGACGCCAGGAACGCGATCGCCAGTGCGACATCGTCGGCGGTGGCAATGCGCTTCAGCGGAATACCGTCGATGGCATTCGCCTTCGCCCGCTCCGACGCGAACACCTCGTTGTTCATGTCCGTGTCCACCCAACCCGGAGCGACGCAGTTGACACGAATGTGCGGCGCCAGTTCCACGGCGAGCGACTTCGCGAAACTGATCTGGCCGCCTTTGGACGCGGCGTAATTCGAGTACCCCGCCTCGCCACGCTGTCCGGCCGTGGAACTCACAATGACGATCGATCCCTTGCCCGCCGACTTCATCACCGGCACGGCCGCGCGGCAGCAAGTCCATGTGCCACGCAAGTTCGCGTCGAGAACGCGGTCCCAGAGTTCATCCGGCATATCTTCGACGGGCGCACCCTGCCATATGCCCGCGTTCGCGACGAGGATGTCGATCTGGCCGAACCGGCGAAGTGTGGCGTCGATCAACGTCTCGGCATCTTCAGTGCGGCTGACATCGCCCCGCACCGCCACCGAATGCACGCCGGCGTCGGTGATCTGCTGCATCGCGGAACGCGCCTGTTCGTCGCGCTCCAGATAGTTGATGGCGACGTTTGCGCCGGCCTCAGCAAGTCTAACTGCGGTCGCGCGTCCGATGCCCCGCGAGCCGCCAGTAACTACCGCTACTTGTCCGCGCAGCAGGTCTGCCGGCAATTTACACGTCTGGTCAGCAACTTGCTGCATACGAGCCTCCTTGTTGGGCCGATATTGGTGCCGCACATGTGCCTGCTTTCGGCAGACGTTGGTCGTTGCTCAAGTGTTCGCGCAGGATCGGCGCCAGCAGATGGAAGTCGGCGAGGAAGCCGTCGTGCCCATGAGCGGAGTCGACCTCTACGTACTCGCTGCGGCCGCCGGCATCGGCGATGCGTTCTGCTAAACCGCGAACGTCCGCGGGCGGGAATAGCCAGTCGGTCGAGATCCCGACCAGCAGCACCGGCGCCGTGATCCGATTCAGCGCGGCACGTTCCGACGCGTAACCGCGTGCCAGGTCGAACGTGTCCATCGCCTTTGAGATCACCAGGTACGAATTGGCGTCGAAACGGGCGTTGAATTTCTCGCCCTGGTGGTCTAGGTAGCCGCCGACGTCGAAGCGGTCTCCGAGCGAGCGGAACGGATCCTCGCCGTTGCGGTTCGGTTTGCGGCCAAAGCGCTCTTCGAAAAGCTCCGGCGACTTGTACGAGCACATGGCGATGGCCCGCGCCAGCGCGAGACCGTTCACCGGCGGGTTGTCGCCATACTTTCCGCCGCGCCATTTCGGGTCAAGTTGGATCGCCTGGCGCTGGAGGTGGTTGAGCGCGAGTCCCATCGCGTTCAGCGGGGCCGCCCCGATTGCGATGCATTTGCCGATGCGCTCCGGAAACTCCACCGCCCACTGCAGCGCCTGCATGCCACCTATCGACGCGCCTACAACCGCACGCACACGGGGGATCGCGAGCTCGTCGAGGATGTGCGCTTGTGCGCGGACGATGTCGCGGACACTGACGACTGGGAAGTCGGGCCCGTACGGCCGGCCGGTGGAAGGGTTCAGTGACCTCGGCCCCGTCGAGCCATAACACGACCCGAGGATGTTGATGCCGACGACGCAATCGCGCTCGATGTCGAATACGCCGTCACGCCCGAAGAGTCCGCCCCACCAATCCGCCACCTTCGCAGATCCCGACAGAGCGTGGCAGACGAGGATGACGTTGCTTCCATCGTCGTTCGGCTCGCCATAAACGGCGTACCGCAACGTAACCGGTTGGAGTTTACCGCTGCCTTCCAGCGCGAATGGCCGGTCGGCAGCGAACGTACAGTTTGCCTGGAGTACACGCATGATCAGTCTCCTGCCACTGCCTGCCTGCCCGATTCGCGTTCGGGCAAGGCTGTCGTCTTTTTCGCTGCCGTAAACAGCGCCTGGTCGAGGTCTTCGATGATGTCGCGGACATCCTCAACCCCAACCGAAAGCCGCACCAGGTCCGGCGTGACACCCGTGTCGCGCTGCTCCGCCTCGCTCAGTTGCTGGTGTGTGGTCGAAGCCGGATGGATGACGAGCGACTTGGCGTCGCCGACGTTCGCGAGGAGGCTGAACAGCTTCAGCGCATTGATGAACCGCTTGCCCGCCTCGAAGCCGCCGCGGATGCCGAATGTCAGGATCGAGCCCGCGCCATCCGGCAGATACTTCGCCGCGAGCGGACGGTAGTTGCTCGATTCCAGCCCCGGATAATTGACCCACGCCACCTCCGGGTGCTGCCCCAGCCACTTCGCCACCTGCAACGCGTTCTCCGAATGACGCTGCATGCGCAGGGGGAGTGTTTCCAGTCCTTGCAGGAATTGGAAAGCGTTGAATGGCGAGAGACAGGCGCCGGTGTCGCGCAATCCCTGCACGCGCGCCTTGATGATGAACGCCAGCGGCCCGAATGCTTCCGTGTACGACACGCCGTGATAGGACGGATCGGGATCGCTGAAATCGGGAAAGCGTCCGGACTTCTTCCAGTCGAAGCTCCCGCTGTCGACGATGACGCCGCCAATCGAAGTACCGTGGCCGCCGATGAACTTCGTAGCCGAATGGATCACGATATGAGCGCCAAAATCGAAAGGACGGCAAAGTACCGGCGAGGCCAGCGTGTTGTCGATGATCAGCGGTACTCCGGCGGATTCGGCGATGCGCGCCAGCGCTTCGATATCGACCACGTCCAGCTTCGGGTTCCCCAGGGTCTCTGCGTAGATGGCCTTCGTCCGGTAATTGATGAGCGGACGCAGCGCGTCGAGGTTGTCCGGATCGAAGAACCGCACGTTGATGTCGAGCTTCGGCAACGTGTAGCGGAACAGGTTGTAAGTACCCCCGTAAAGCGACGTCGCGGAGACGATCTCGTCGCCGGCTTTCGCCAGCGTCAGGATCGCCAGCGTCTCCGCAGCCTGACCGGATGCCGTGGCCAGCGCCGCTGCTCCGCCTTCGAGCGCTGCGATTCGCTTCTCGAAGACGTCGGTCGTCGGGTTCATGATGCGGGTGTAAATGTTGCCGAATTCCTGGAGCGCGAAAAGGCGGGCTGCGTGGTCGGCGTCGTCGAAGGTGTAGGAACTGGTCTGGTAAATAGGAACGGCGCGCGACCGCGTCGTCGGATCGGGCGTCTGCCCGCCGTGGACGGCGAGTGTCGCCGGGCGATACTTCGGGGCTGTGTCGCTCACTTTGTTTCTCCTTATGAAAATTTGTGTAAAAACAAAACGACCCACGATCGGCTTGACCGTGGGTCGCTGGGAACTTTGGCGTTATTTACTTAACTTCGCTTCGCCTCTCGTCCGCTACCCACAGTCACACGCATGCACATGAGCATGGTGGACATGCACATGGCCATGATGTTGTGGGTCGCGTTCATCGAAATCCCAGAGTACACATAGACTCGCCAAACCGTCAAGCGCGTTAATCACAATATGGATCAGGCGCTCTTCTGGTCTCTCCTGCGCAACCGCTCGTACACGAGGATCGCGTCCTCGTGTCGCAGCGTCAGACTGATGTCGTCCCAGCCGTTGAGCAGGCACTCGCGGCGGAAGGCGTCCAACTGGAACGAGGCGTGCAGTCCGGAGCCGTCGCGGACTTCGCAGCTCTCCAGATCGACCGTGATGCGATACCCGATTGTTTCCGCCGCGCGGCGCATCAGGTCGGCGACGGTCCGCTCATCGAGCGCGCACAACACGATGCCGTTCTTGGCGCAGTTGCCGGCAAATATGTCGGCGAACGACGGGGCGATAATGGCGCGGAATCCGTAATCGGCGAGCGCCCACGGCGCGTGTTCGCGCGACGACCCGCACCCGAAATTCTTGCCGGCGATCAGCACCGATGCGCCCGCGTAGCGCGAGTCATTCAGCACGAACTCCGGCCTGGGCGTTCCATTCGGCTCGCAGCGCCAGTCGTAGAAGAGAAACTGGCCGAATCCGGTGCGCTCGACGCGCTTCAGGAACTGCTTGGGGATGATCTGGTCGGTATCGACGTTGGCGCGGTCCAGCGGAGCCGCGATGCCGGTGTGAATGCGAAATGGCTGCATTACCTTTCTCCCGCTCGGACGGTCTCGCGCACAGCCCAGTGGCGGACGTCGGTGAAGTGTCCCGCGACGGCCGTGGCTGCAGCAGTGGCCGGGCTCACCAGGTGCGTGCGCCCGCCTCTTCCCTGCCGTCCTTCGAAATTGCGATTGCTGGTGGACGCGCTGCGCTGGCCCGGTTGCAGGATGTCCGGGTTCATGCCCAGGCACATCGAACATCCGGGTTCGCGCCATTCGAATCCAGCTTCACGGAAAATCTCGTTGAGTCCTTCCGCTTCCGCCTGGCGCTTCACTCGCTGCGATCCAGGAACTACAAGAGCGCGCACGCTACGAGCCACCTTGTGTCCTGCGACGATCCTCGCAGCTTCGCGCAAGTCCTCGATGCGCGAGTTTGTGCAGGAGCCGATGAACACGACGTCGATTGGAATGTCAGCGATATTCGTGCCCGACGTGAGCGCCATGTACTGCAGCGCTCGCTCGGCAGACTGCGCGTCCGCCGGCGTGCGAGCGGCGCGCGGGTCCGGGACGCGGCCATCTACACCGCAGACCATTGCCGGATTCGTTCCCCACGTCACCTGCGGCGCGATGGCTGGTACGTCGATGTGGACGGTGCGATCGAAATGCGCGTCAGCATCGGAATGCAGTTCGCGCCAGTAGTCGAGCGCGGCTTGCCATTCGTCGGCGCGAGGCGCGAAGCGGCGTCCCGACAAATAGCGGAATGTCGTCTCGTCGGGCGCAACGAGTCCGGCGCGCGCTCCGGCTTCGATCGTCAGGTTCGACAGCGTCATGCGACCTTCCATCGTCAGCGCGCGAACGGCGTCGCCCGTGTATTCGATGACGTATCCGGTGGCGCCATCAGTGCCGATCTGACCGATCATGTAGAGAGCCAGATCTTTCGCCGTGACTCCAGCGGGCATGGCGCCGTCAAAACTTACGCGCATCGTCTTCGGCTTCGATTGCGGCAGGCACTGAGTGGCCAGCACGTGCTCCACTTCAGAAGTGCCGATCCCAAACGCCAGCGCGCCGAACGCGCCGTGCGTGCTGGTGTGGCTGTCGCCACAGACTACTGTCATGCCAGGCTGCGTCAGGCCCAGCTCCGGACCGATGACGTGCACGATGCCCTGGTCTTCGGAGCCGATGTCGGCAAGCGTCACGCCGAACTCGCGGCAGTTCTCGCGCAGGCACTCGATCTGGCGGTTCGCGATGGGATCTTTGATCGGAAAATCGCTCTTCGCCGTCGGGACGTTGTGATCGACGGTCGCGAACGTGAGGTCCGGCCGCCGCACGTTTCGTCCAGCCAGCCGCAATCCTTCGAACGCTTGCGGCGACGTCACCTCGTGCACGAGGTGCAGGTCGATGTACAGCAGAGCCGGCTCGCCTTCAGCCGCGCGTACCACGTGAGCGTCCCAGATCTTGTCGAACAGCGTTCTGCCCATTTCAGTTCCTCGCGGCCGCATGCGCGCGCAGCGACGAGCGAACCGCATCGGCCATCTCAGCCGTGCCGGCGCTGCGGGCGCCGCCTGCAATGTCGGCAGTCCGCAAGCCGCTGTCGAGCACGCGGTCGATGGCGTCTTCGATCTCGCGGGCCGCGGCCTCGCATTTCAGCGTGTATCGAAAGATCATCGCCACCGACGCGATTGCGCCGAGTGGATTCGCGATTCCCTTGCCCGCAATGTCCGGCGCGGAACCATGGATGGGCTCGTACAGGTCCACGTTTCCGCCGATCGTTGCCGACGGCAGCATGCCGAGCGAGCCGCTGATCGCCGAGGCTTCGTCGGTGAGAATGTCGCCGAATAAGTTTTCCGTGAGCACGACATCGAAGATCGCCGGCGCGGTCACCAATTTCATGGCGCACGAATCCACCAGCATGTGTTCGACTGTCACGTCCGGATATTCGCGCGCAATGTCGTTCACTGTGTCGCGCCAGAGCTGCGATGTCTCCAGCACGTTCGCCTTGTCCACAGACGTGATCTTCTTACGCCGTCCGCGCGCCGCCTCGAACGCTATCCGCGATACGCGCTCCACTTCCGCGCGCGTATAACTCATGGTGTTCGTGCCGCGCGTGCCGTCTTCCGACATCCCGCGTGGCTGGCCGAAGTAGAGGCCGCCCAGCAGTTCGCGGACGAAGAGGATGTCGGCGCCGCGGACCACATCCGGCCGCAGCGGCGAGCACGACTCCAATTGCCGGTACATCTTCGCCGGACGCAGGTTGGCGAAGCCGCCCAATGCCTTGCGCAAAGCCAGCAGGCCCGTCTCCGGACGCTGCGCGCGCGGTAGTGTGTCGTACTTCGGTCCGCCGACAGCGCCAAGCAAAACGGCGTCGGACGCTACGCACGCCGAACGTGTCTGCTCCGGGAACGGCGAACCGAACTGGTCGACCGCCGTGCCGCCGATCGCGTGTTCCTCGGTCGTGACCGAGATCCCGTGTTGCTCGGCGACATGCCGGAGCACGTCCACGGCCTCTCGAGTGACTTCCGGCCCGATGCCATCGCCGGGCAGTACCGTAAGTTTGAATGACCTAATCATTTCCATGTGCAGCTTCGACCCATCCGTCTGCCTGTGCGCTGGCCATGCCCGCATGACCAAAGAGCGCCGGGAATTCTTCCCGGATGATCTGCATCAGGTGACGGTCCTCGATGGTTTTCAGCCGGTCGGCGAGTGCGACAAAGCGCTTGTACACGGCATCGAGATCGCGCCGCGAGAATTCATATCCGAGTTGCGCGCAGCGTTTGCCGAGCGCGTGCCGCCCGGAGTGCTTGCCGAGCACCAGTGCATTCGCCGGAACACCGACCGATTGCGGGGTCATAATCTCATAAGTCAGCGGGTTCTTGAGCACGCCGTCCTGGTGGATACCCGCCTCGTGCGCGAAAGCGTTACGTCCGACAACGGCTTTGTTCGGTTGCACCGCGACGTGCGTGATGTCGGTCAACAACTGGCTTGACGGATACAGCTCTTCGGTCTTGATCGTGGTCTCGAACGGAAGGACGTCGCGCCGGACATCCAGCGCCATCACGATCTCTTCCAGCGCGGCATTTCCAGCCCGTTCGCCGATGCCGTTGATCGTGCACTCCACTTGCCGCGCACCCGCCTGCACCGCCGCGATCGTGTTCGCAGCCGCGAGCCCGAGGTCGTTGTGGCAATGCGTCGAAATAATGACCTTCGAGCCGCGCTTGCGCACGTGTTCCATCACTACGCTGAAGATGCGCGTCATCTCCGACGGAACGTTGTAGCCGACGGTGTCCGGCAGGTTGATGGTCCTCGCGCCCGCTTCGGTGACCGCGTCGATCACTTCGAGCAGGAACGGCAGCTCCGTCCGCGTAGCGTCCTCCGCCGAGAACTCGACGTCATCGCAGTACGAGCGCGCTTGACGCACCGACTCCGCCGACTGGCGAAGGCACTGCTCGCGGCTGATCTTCAGCTTGGATACGAGATGGATCTCCGACGTGGCGAGAAAGATGTGCAGCAGCGGCCGCGCGGCGGACTTGAGAGCGTCCCATGCCCGGTCGATGTCCTCCGATCGCGCCCGTGCCAATGCGGCCACCCGCGTGTTACGGATCTCCGATGCGACCGCCCGCACGGCCTCGTAGTCGCCGGCGGAGGCGATCGGGAAACCGGCTTCGATGATGTCGACGCCCAGGCGTTCCAACTGCCGCGCCATGCGCAGCTTCTCCGGCAAGTTCATGCTACAGCCGGGCGACTGCTCGCCGTCGCGCAAGGTGGTGTCGAAGATCGTGATCCGTTCCCGTTGCATAGATCCTCCTGGGCGCGCGGAGAGACGCGCCGGTCGACACAGGTTGCCGGATGCATCCGAATAAGACAAAGTTATAATTCTTCTAGATTCATCACTTTGCCTTATGCTATAAGCTTTTATGGCGCTCGACCTGTTCCAACTGGAGACTTTTCTGACCGTGGCGCGCGAGCACAGCTTCTCGCGCGCCGCGCAAAAGCTCTTTCGCACGCAGCCCGCCGTCAGCCAGACCATCCGCCGTCTCGAAGAAGAGCTCGGCGAACCTCTGTTCGATCGTTCTTCGCGTGACGGGGCGCTCACCGAAGCCGGACTCGTGCTGCACGATTACGCCGAAAAACTTCTCAACACCCGCAGCGAAGCGATTGCGGCCATCGATTCCCTGCGCCACATGCAACGCGGCAAGCTCTCTATCGCCGCCAACGAGATGACCTGCATCTACCTCCTGGAACTGCTCAACGAATTCCGACGCCTGCACCCGATGGTGCACGTCTGCGTGCAGCGAACGCTGGCGCGCCGCGTCCCCGCCGAGGTGCTGAACCGCAATTCAGAGATGGGCGTTGTCACCTACCGGCCACAGGACCCGGAACTGAAGTCGACGACCGTTTACCGCGACGAACTCGCGTTCGTCGTACCGCCGCATCACCCGCTCGCGCACAGCAAGCAGGCGACGATCCGCCAACTGGGAGCGGAGATGTTCGTCGCCCACAACGTGCCGTCACCCTATCGCGAGAAGGTGCTGGAGACGTTCTCGCGGCGGAACGTTCCGTTGAATATGGATGTGGAACTGCCGTCGATCGAGGCGATCAAGAAGTTTGTCGCCGCCGGAAATGGCGTGGCCTTGCTGCCACTGATCACAGTTTATGAAGAGGTCAAGCGGGGCGACCTGGTCCACGTCCCCGTGCCGGAATTGCGGTTCGAGCGCAAGCTGCGCATGGTCTATCGGAAGAACGTCGCGCTATCGCATTCCGCGCGCGCGTTCCTGGCCATCGCGGAATCGTTCGCACGTAAGCATGGCGGACGCTTCGCCTACCAGGCCGAACGCTGACGCTGTCGTGATAGCATTCGCAGTTTTCCTCGAGGAGCTCTATGAACCGGTTTGCCGCGGTCCTGATTGCCCAGGTCCTGTGTTATAGCGCAGTCGTTAACGCCCAGACTCCCAACGCAACGAAAAGGGCGCCCGGCGCGCAGTCCGCCCCCAACTCTGCCGCGATGGCCAAGGCCCTGCGTCCGACATCAGCGCCCGACCTCACCAGGCAGTCGACGCTCTACGTCGTCGCCTACGCCCACCTCGACACGCAGTGGCGCTGGGAGTATCCGCAGGTCATCAGCGAGTACCTGACCAAGACCATGCGGGACAACTTCACTTATTTCGAAAAATATCCGCACTACATTTTTAATTTCACCGGCGCGAACCGCTACCGGCTGATGAAGGAGTACTTCCCCGCGGACTTCGCGCGCCTGACGCAGTACGTTGCAGCAGGACGGTGGTTTCCGGCCGGATCGTCGATGGAAGAGGGCGACGTCAACGCACCCAGCGCCGAGGCGATCATCCGGCAGGTGCTCTACGGCAATAACTGGTTCCGCAAGGAGTTCGGCAAAGCGAGCCAGGAATTCATGCTGCCCGATTGTTTCGGGTTCCCGTCATCGCTGCCGACGATCCTTGCGCACGCCGGCATCAAGGGTTTCTCTACCCAGAAACTCTCCGCCGCGTGGCAGCCCGCGCCGCATGTCGGCGGTCCCGACTCGCCGGAGAAGACGCCCGACGGCATCCCCTTTAACGTAGGCGTCTGGGAGGGTCCGGACGGCTCGACTATCCTCGCAGCCCTGAATCCGCTCAGCTATACGAGCGACGTCACCTACGACTTGAGCAAGACGCCGCCTCCCTACCCACCCGCTCCCGCCGACGCGCCGCCCAATTTCCGGATGCCGCGCCCGCCGGAAGACTGGCCCAAGCGCATCGCCATCGACGGGACGCTGACCGGCGTGTACGCCGACTATCACTACGTCGGCACCGGCGATACCGGCGGCGCGCCGACGGAAAATTCCATCCAGTTGATGGAAGCCATCCAGACACACAAAGCGACCGTCGTCCCGCCGTTTCGCTTCAACTTCGGTGGCGGCCACATGTCCGACCCCATACCCCCCGGACCGAGCGACCCGCTTGTGGTTGGCGACGGGCCGGTGCACGTCATGTGGTCGAATGCCGATCAGATGTTCCTCGACATCCTGAAGTGCTGCAACAAAGACCGCATGCCGCGCTACAAAGGCGACCTGGAGTTGATCAACCACTCCGCGGGTTCGCTGACTTCCCAGGCGTACCACAAGCGCTGGAATCGCATGAATGAATTGCTCGCTGCCGCAGCCGAGGAAAGTTCGGTCGCGGCCGACTGGATGGGTGGGCGTAAGTACCCGATTCAGCGGCTGAACGACGCCTGGACGCTCGTCATGAGCGGTCATTTCCATGACAACATGGCCGGCACCTCGACGCCCAAAGCGTACGAGTTCGTCTGGAATGACGACGTCATCGCCATGAACCAGTTCGCCGGTGTGCTCACCAGCGCGACCGCCGCCGTTACTTCCGGCATGGACACGCGGGGCAGCGGGCAGGCGATCGTCGCGTTCAATCCCTTGAATGTGGCGCGCGAGGACATCGTGGAAGCGGCTATTGCAGCGGGCACGCAGTCCGTGCGCGTCGTCGGCCCCGATGGCAAAGAGGTTCCGGCGCAGATCTCGAACGGCAAGGCGATCTTTGTCGTGAAGACGCCCTCGGTCGGCTACGCCGTCTACGACGTCCAGCCCGGCACACCGAGCGCGTCTTCGGAACTGAAGGTGAGCGACTCGTCGCTGGAGAACGCGCGCTACCTGGTCAAGATCGATTCCAATGGCGACGTCTCCAGCGTATTCGACAAGAAGCTGAATCGCGAACTGCTGTCCGGACCCATCCGCCTTGCGATTTCGACCGACAATCCTGCGCAGTGGCCGGCGTGGAACATGGACTTCGAAGACGAGCAGCGTCCGCCGCGCGCCTATGTTTCCGGCGCGGCGAAGATGCGCGTCGTCGAGAACGGCCCGGCACGTGTCGCGGTTGAGATTGCTCGCGATACGGAAGGCTCGCACTTTGTGCAGACCGTGCGCCTGTCGGCGGGCGATGCCGGCAATCGCGTCGAGTTCGTCAATGCGATCGACTGGAACACCAAAGAAGCGAACCTGAAGGCCGTCTTCCCGCTCGCCGCGAAGAACCAGAACGCGACTTACAACCAAGACATCGGCACCATCCAGCGACCGAACGAATTCGACCGCCAGTTCGAAGTGGCGTCGCACCAGTGGATCGACCTGGCTGACGACGGCGGTAAGTTCGGAGTGACCATCCTCACCGATTGCAAGAATGCTTCCGATAAGCTGAACGACAACACGCTGCGGCTGACGCTCATCCGCACGCCCGGAACGCGCGGCGGCTATTCCGATCAGGGCTCGCAGGACCTCGGCCACCACGAAATCATTTTCGGTATCGCCGGTCACGACGGCGACTACCGCAAGGCGCAGACCGACTGGCAGGCTTACCGCCTGAACCAGCCGCTGATCGCATTCGAGAGCGCCAGGCACACCGGCTCGCTTGGGAAACAGTTCTCGCTGCTGAAGCTCAGCAGCGACCGCGTGCGCCTGCTCGCACTGAAGAAGGCGGAGGCGAGCGATGAAGTGATCGTGCGCATCGTCGAACTAGATGGCCGCACCCAGCGCAACGTCGGCGTCAGCTTTGCCGGCCCGATCGCATCGGCGCGCGAAGTCAACGGACAGGAACAGCCGGTCGGCACGGCGTCGGTCTCGAACGGAACGCTTACATTTAACCTGCACGATTACCAGCCGCGCACCTTCGCGATCAAGCTCGGCGCCGCTCCGGCCAAGCTCACTGCTCCCACGTCGCAGCCGGCCGAGCTGAAATACGATCTCGCCGCGGCGACCACCGACGGCCATCCCGCCGAGGGCAGCTTCGACATCCTCCCCAACAACCCGGCTTCGGCGCAGGGACGCGCGCTCCCGGCCGAGAGCCTCCCGGCCGACATCGAATTTTCGGGCGTTCACTTTAAACTCGCGCCCGCCGGCCACGGCCGGTTGAATGCCGTGATGGCGAAAGGCCAGACGATCGCATTGCCAAAGCGCAATTTCAACCGCGTGTACGCGCTCGCCGCGGGAGTCGGCGACCAGCGCGGAACCTTCCGCGTCGGCGAACAGTCGTTCCCGATGACGATCGAAAATTGGACGGGCTACGTAGGACAGTGGGACAACCGCACTTGGAACCAGCGACAGGAGAAGGTGCAACCGCGTCCGGGGCAGACGCTGTCACCGAACGCGCCGCGCGTGCGCACGGTCGAAGAGTTCTCCGGAATCCTCGTTCCCGGTTTCATCAAGCGCGCCGACATTGCGTGGTACGCCTCGCATCGCCACGGTCCCGACGGCGCGAACGAGCCGTATCAGTACGCTTACCTTTTCGCGTATCCGATCGACGTGCCCGTAGGCGCGACCAGCATTACGTTGCCGGACAACGATCGCATCCGCATCCTGGCCATCAGCGTCGCCGACGAGGCCGGGACAGTTACTCCCGCCCAACCACTGTACGACACGCTGGAGCGCACGGACTTCATGAAATAACCCAGTAGGCCCGCGAGGCGCCCGGGGCCACATTCGACGTGTCGCAAAGTCTGAAAGCGGCGGACGCCTCGTCCGCCGCAAGACTTCCTCGCGCATCCTCACTTGCGCAACTTGAACCTCTGCAGCTTCCCTGTCGCGGTCTTCGGTAATTCGTCAATAAATTCCACCCAGCGCGGGGCCTTGTACTTCTGGAGCCGCGTCGCGACAAAATCGGTCAATTGCACCGCGAGTTCGGGCCCGGGCTCATAGCCATCGCGCACGACGATCCAAGCGACCACCTTGAGCAGATCATCGGCGTCGCGCCTGCCGACGACCGCAACTTCTGCTACGGCTTCATGCTCGACGAGTGTGTTCTCGATCTCGACCGGGCTCACCCACGCGCCGCTGACCTTGAGCATGTCGTCGGAGCGGCCGGCGTACCAGAAGTAGCCGTCGGCATCGACGCTGTACTTGTCCCCGGTGCGCGTCCAGTGGCCGTCAAAGGTCTCCTTGGATTTTTCGTGCTGGCGCCAGTAGTACGCGCACACGGCGTCGCTGCGGATATAGAGATTGCCGACTTCGCCCGTTGTGACAGGATTCTTCTCTTCGTCGAGGATCCTTGCGTCGCATCCAGGAAGGATTTGTCCACTGGAGCCCGGCCGCACGGCTCCCGGACGGTTCGCGATGAACATGTGCAGCGCTTCGGTCGAACCGATCGCGTCCAGGATCTCGATCCCGAAGCGCTCTTTGAACCGGTGGAACAGCGCCGCTGGAAGGCTCTCGCCCGCCGACACCGCGTGTCGCACAGACGAAAGGTCGTACTCGCCGCCTTCCGGCCGCTTGAAGTTCAGCGCCGCCGCGTAGCTCGACGGAACGGAAAACAGCAACGTCGGCCGGTAACGCTCGATCGCTTCATAGACTTCCCTCGGCCGCGCCGGCGCACTTTGCAGGATCGAGGTTCCGCCAACCAGCAGCGGAAAATACAACGCATTCCCCATGCCGTAGGCGAAGAACAGCTTCGCCGTGCTGAAGAAGCGATCGCTCTCGCGCACGCCGAGCACGTTGCGCGCGTACAGTTCTGCGGTGACGACCATGTCGTGCTGCAGGTGAACGCATCCTTTCGGCGGCCCCGTGCTCCCCGACGAGTAATTCCAGAAGCACGCATCGTCCTTGTGTGTCGGTGCTGCCTGGAATGACGTGCTTTCTTTCGCGATCAGTTCGTTGAAGGTGATACATCCGTCCGCATGTCCGACCACGACGATCGTCTGTAGCCAGGGCAGCCTCTCGCGCGTAATGGCCGCGACGTTAGGCGCCAGCCCCTCGCTGACGATCGCTACACGCGCCCGGCTGTCGTTGAGCAGGAATTCGTAGTCGGGCGGCTTCAGCAGCGTGCTGACCGGCACCGGGATGGCGCCGATCTTGATCGCTCCGAAAAAACAGAATGCAAACTCCGGACAATCCAACAATAGCAGCAGGACGCGCTCTTCGATCCGGACGCCAAGCTGGCTGCGCAACGCGGTTCCGGTCTGATTCACCTTCTCAAAGAGCTCGCGATAGGTGACCTTCCGCTCACCGCATTCGATCGCGATGTTCTCAGCGCGCCCCTCGGCCATATGCCGGTCGACAAAGAACGTAGCGGCATTGAATTGCTCGGGCAAAGCTGCGGCGGGGTCGAGCATGATACCGAGAGGTTGTACCTGAACTGCGGTCCGGCGGCAACTCTAGCTTGTGGCGGAGAGTTCGGCTCGTTCCGCTGCACTAGACCGCGCCCCGGCGGCGACGTACCCAACGATCACCAGCGCCGGGCCGTCTTCTTCCTCGACCGCGCTCAATTGCGACAGGGTTGTGGCTGTCGTGCTTTCATCCACTGCGCCAGCCCGCCAAACGACCGCGCACGGCATGTCCGGTGCGACACCGGCGTCGCCCAGCTCTACCGCGAGGGCGGAGAAATCGCGGCCGGGCATATATATGACCAGCGTTGTGTCTGGTTGCGCGATGCTGCGCCAATCCTGTCGTCTGCCGCCGGCGAGACTCGCAGCCGCAAACATCACGCGAGAAGCCGAGCGCCGGTCGGTGAGCGTGATCCGGCACGCCGCCGCGGCCGCCAGAGCTGACGTCACGCCGGGCACGATTTCGAACGAAATCCGCGCCTGTTGCAACGCTTCAATCTCTTCGCCCAAGCGCCCGAAGATCCCCGGGTCTCCACTTTTCAGCCGCACGACGGTGCGTCCGCGCCTCGCGTATTCGACCATCAATGCGTTCAGCGCGTCCTGCGAGATTCCTGCCTTCCCGCACCGTTTGCCGACACTGCGCACGACGGCGGTCGACGAGGCGAATTCCAGCACGTCGCGCGCGACGAGGTCATCGTGCAGGACCACGTCGGCGCACTCCAGCGCACGCACCGCTCGGAGCGTGAGCAGGTCCGCGGAACCGCTTCCCGCACCAACGAAAATGACTTTGCCGCTCATATCAGCGCGACCTTGTCGTCCTCCCTGTTAAGCCAATTCCGCACCGCGACGGCCGAGCGCCGCACGATTCCATTCCGCGCTGGCGCCAACGCTGCCCTCGCCTGCTCGTGCAGCATGGACGTCCGTTCTTCTCCCGGCGCGAAGGTTGCCAGCACTTGGCGGCGGCGGCGTCCCAGGTGTTGCAGCTTCGCGCTCCAGCTTGCGTCGAACTTCATTTCCAGGTCTTTCCGGATCTGCTGCGCCAGCGCGGGACTCTGGCCATTGGTGGAGATCGCGATCTGCAAATCACCACGCCGAACGATCGCCGGCATGTAGAAATCGCAGTACTCGGGATCGTCAATCGCGTTGCACCAGACGCCGGCGTTCACGCAGGCTGGGAATACTGCTCTGTCGGACTCACGCACGCCGGTTGCCGCGAACACGATCACCTTTCCTTTCACGTCGCTTTCCTGAAAGCCGCGCTCCAGCCAGTCGATCTCGCCACTTTCACTCCGCCGCGCGATCTCCTGCGTCACCTCCGACGCAACCACGGTGACGGCCGCACCCGCCATCAGTAGCGACTCAATCTTGGCTGCCGCCAGCGGTCCTCCGCCCACGACCAGCGCCGGACGCGCCGCCATCTTCACGAATATCGGGAACAGGCCCATATCAGACCTCTGGCGCCGCGGCGCCGCGTATCGCCGGATCGCGCTCCACCGGTAGTACTTCAGTTCCGGCCAGGATCGTGCGGAGCTCCTCATTGGACCGCCGCGCGAAGAACTGACGCAGGTTTTGTCCACGCCGCTCGTTCAAGTACACCCGCAGTAATCGCTCGATCGCGTCGGGCACCTCGTCGGCGCGGCACCGGTATCCCACCGAACGCGCGACGCCGGCGTGCAATCCGACCGCTCCGCCGATGCAGAAGTAATACGCATCCACCATCCGTCCGTCGGTCTTGATCTTCTTGCCTTCGATCCCAATGTCGGCGATCCAATGTTGTCCGCAACTGTTGGGACATCCCGTGACGTGGATTTTCAGCGGCTGGTCAAACTCCGGCACGCGCTCCTCCAGTTCCTCCACCAGCCACCGCGTGAACGATTTTGTCTCCGTAAGCGCGAGCTTGCAGAATTCCGTTCCGCTGCATGCGATGGCCCCACGAAGGAATGGCGATCCGCTCACCGGCAGCCCGATCCGCGCCAGTTCCGACGTTAGCTCGGACACGAATTCGTTCCGCACGCCGGTGATCACCAGGTTCTGCATGTTCGTGGCGCGGACCTCGCCATTACCCAATTCTTCGGCCAGTTCCGCCGTTCGCAAGATCTGGTCTGGCGTCAGTCGTCCCCGCAGCACTGCCGCACCGACATAGGAACGCCCGGGTTGTCTCTGTGCATGCACGCCGACGTGATCGCGCAGCACATCGTCAGGAATCTCCTCGGGCTCCGCCGGATCGAGGGTGAATCCGATCCTCCGTTCCACTTCGTTCAGGAACGTCTCGGCCGTCCAGCCCTCGCGCAGGAAGAGAAACTTCAACCTTGCGCGGTCGCGGCTTTCTCGCAAGTGACCGGCGTCGCGGAACAGCGACGCGATCCCCACTACGACCGGTTCCACTTCTTCCCAACGAATGAATGCGTTCAAGCGGACCGCGAGATGCGGTTCGGTCGACAACCCGCCACCGACCCGCACCGAGAATCCCAGGCGACCATCGCGCTCGCGGCGTAGCGCCGTCAGCCCGACATCATTGATCTCCGGATAGCTGCACCACGCGCGGCATCCCGAGATGCCGATCTTGAATTTGCGAGGCAGGTTGTAGAAATCAGGATTGCCGGCGAGCCGCTGATTCACCGCAATCGCTAGCGGCGACGCATCACATATCTCCTCGGCATCGACGCCCGCCACGGGACATCCCGTCACGTTTCGAGTGACATCTCCGCACGCGCCCATCGACGACAACTCCGCGCGTTGCAAGGCGTCGAGAACTTCCGGCAGCGCCTCGGCCGTGACCCAATGCAACTGGATGTTTTGCCGAACGGTGATATCGGCGCTCCCGCGCGCATAATCGCGCGACAACTCGCCGATGGTTCGGAATTGCGCCGCGGTCAGCTGCCCATTCGGGATTCGTATCCGCACCATGAAGTACGGCAACGCCTTGCCCTCGCCGCCGCGCCCGCCGACCACGCCCGCGCCGTCGCCCTGCGTGTACACGCCCCACCAGCGCAGGTACGTGCCGATCCACTCCGGAGGAATTGCGTCGAAGCCGCGCCGCGCATATCCCCGCAGTTCCGACAACGCTTCCCACGGGTTCTTTTCGCGCTTCAGGCGTTCGGCGCGCTCTGCTTTCGTCTCCCGCTTCGCATCATTGCTGCCTGTATTCACTTTGAGCTCCAAATAGAAAACCCACCCGCCATCGACTTCGGCGAGTGGGTCTGGATAATGCTCGATCGGTTTAGAAGATCAGATCGCTTGCATTCTCACGCTCGCCAAAGCGGCACCATGGCGCGACAACAACAAGCGCACATGCACATCGCATTGGCGGAGCACGAATTCATAATCAGGAAATAACGTCCCCAACAACTAGACGCTTAGACTACTGGCTTTTCGATAAAGTTACAGAATTTTTGTTCGTCCGAGTCCTTGATCATCCACTCTGTGGTGCGGCGGACTCCTCGAGCAGTGATTTGACACATCGCTCGGTGACATCCAATGTGGCTAGGAACCGGCCCAGCCCTGGCGTCCCCGCCCACACGCGACCGGCAGCTATCCCGTCTACGACGCGGGAACACATCTCCTGGATGCGTGACAATCGCGAGGCGAGAATCACCGCCTCTCGGCCGCTCCCTTCATCGCTCGATGCGACCACCACGTCCCACAGCGCAGTCCGGCAATGATCGACTGCGCCCCTCAGATCCGCGATCGTCTCCGGTGGGATCAGTGCCTCGACTGCGGCCCGTTCGATAGCGCCTAGCTGGCTCTTTAGTGTCTGAGCCTCTCGGATCCAGTCAACAGTTTCCGTCATGCGAACGCCTCCAGATGTTCGGCCTTGGCTTCTTCGTCCGGAGCTTACTGCACGGACCCACAGGTGTCTACCGCGCCAGCACCGAGCACGGCCAACGAAAGCTGCCATCCATGAAAGCGCCGGGCGCTCGGCCCGCACTAGTCACAATAATTTCATACTCAATTCATCGGCGGTAAACAGTTCCCGTTTACCCTATCGTCCATGCGAGCCGAAACCGAAGAACTACGCGAGCTACTGATGGACGTCATCAAACGCAAGATCGCGCTGCGGGCGTACGAACTGTTCCAGGAAAGGGGCGGCACCGATGGTCGTGACTTGGAAGATTGGCTGCAAGCAGAAAACGAGGTTCACGGGCAGAGTATTCTTGCGCCTTTGTACACGCGGGCGAACAAGGCGCCGGGACGCGCTCCCTGGCAAGTTGCGGATCGATCCGGCCCGTCAGCTACCGGTCATTCGGCATAGCAGCTTACCCATCGCGACGTCGACGATCATCTTCATGTCTGTCGCGAACTGCGGAGGACGCCCTTCACCCAGTCGGACCTTTGCCTCCGGCGCGGTAAACCACGTCGGATCGCGAAAGTCCTCCATGGGCGCCACCGTGGCGACCACCCGGCACAGGAATGCCTTGACCGCGATCATCTGCGACCGGCCGCACAGGTTCGACTTGCAATAGCGATACAGAGCGAATGCTTCGCTTTCGATGTGGCCCAACACGCCTGCCTCTTCCTGGGCTTCCCGCGCGGCCGCAAAGGCAGGGGTCTCGCCGCGCTCGATACCGCCCTTGGGGAATGTCCAGCGCCCGGAGCGGGTCCGCACCAGCAGGAACTCGAATTCCGTTCCCACCTCTCGATAACAAACCGCGGCCACGACATTGCGACGGCGCGGAAGCTGGACGATCTTGCTCCACATCGCCTGATCACTTGGACGCTTATGATCGTGCATGGGCTACTCCAGGGATCATCATGCGCACTCCGCTGTGGACCAGTTCTATGTGCGCGGGCAATTGCCCGACCGGCTCGCCGTCCACTTCGGTAAGCACGGGCGCAGGAGAGCGGTCCGCGTTCATAAACGTGACTTCCCGAGCGTGCGCGATCTCGACATCGCGAACCGGGTGCGCTGCCGTTGAAAAGCGCGCTTCCACCAGCCGCGCGCCATAGGCGAGGAATGCTGACCGTCGGTTTGTCTTGAACAGGACCAGGCGGAACGCCTCCGAGAGAAGTCCATGACCATTGCGCCCGGCAAGACAACGGCCAAAGTAGCTCACGCGCTCGACGACGACCTGCGTTACCTGCTCCTCACGGATTTGGCCGGAGTCGGAATCGGAGAAGCGGACCTGGAATTCGGGCAGAGGGTTGCGGTCGAAAAGCAATTGTCGTGCCGACTCGACGTAGTAGGCAGCGATGCCGAAGCGAATCTTGTGGCGAGGGTTGATGCCGCAGATGACGCGGGCGTCCGCTCCAACCCCGGCAGCTACAGCGAAGTAGCGGATCACTGTGCCGCCACTGGTCTCAGAAGTCATCTTGCCGATCGCGACTGGCCGCGGCTGCGCGGTAAGAAGCTGCGATGCGATGTCACGGTCACTGCCCTTATGAAGTTCCTGGGCTAGGATGTTGCCGGATCCGAAAGGCAGCACTGCCAATGGCAGGTCCGACCCCGCGGCCATCGACGCCTGCAAAAGGTCATTGAATGTGCCGTCGCCTCCTGCGGCAAGGAGCGCGTCGCAACCAGCCAAACGCGCCGCCTGGAGAGCCCCGCCGGCAACACCGGACTTCGACGTACGGAAGATTCGTGTTTCGGCACCATGCTTTCGCAGCTCGTCTTCAAAAGCACGCAGCCGCCGTTCTTTGCGGTTCCCGAAGCCATTCGCAATATTGACCAGAATGCCGAATCTTCTCATCAGGAGGCGGAGGACAGCGGGTCTGGGATGTCGGACAAGTCCTCGTCTGCGATGGCTTGACTGTCGGCACTGGCATCGACAGGAAACGTGCAAAGGCGTACTCCGTTGGCATCGATGGCAGCGTACGAAACGCGGTCGTGGATCCAGCACCCGGTATTGAAGTAACGGACTCCCGCTCGTTCCAACTCGAACACCTCGTGGGTATGGCCGCAGAAGACAACATCGGCGCCGCGCGCCCGACCCAGCGCCAGAGCACCGTTGGCCACCTTTGGCGTGAGGCGAAGCCACTGCGAGTTCAAGTGGTCCAGGAGATGGGCGATGGGGCCATTCTTCAGATCCACCTTTTGGATCTGGAGATAGATCCATCCTCCGATCGCGCTCATCAGCGCATTGTTGACGAGAAAGCGGTCGAACTGGTGGCCGTGGACAGCCAGATACGTCTGCCCGTTATAACGCCACTCGTATTCCTGGAACACCGTAACGCCGACCAGGTGCGACATCACGTCCGTCAGGCCGCGATCATGGTTCCCCTCGACCCACACCACCTCCACACCACGCTTCGGATTGGAGAGCTTGCGGATGAGCGAAAGGAATTGCCAGTGGTGCTTCTTCAACCTGCCGAAGTCGAGATCGCAGAAGATGTCGCCCAAGAGCACAAGGCGGTTGAAAACAGCATGGCGCAAGAACCTGGTGGCCTCGCGCGCCCGGCTGACTTCCGAGCCCAGGTGAAGGTCGGAGATCAGGATCGTATCGGCAATGACTGTCTCCATACGCTATTGGACAACGGACAGCATTAATGCCTGTTTACAATCCGGTTAATTCCCTGTTGCAAACGGAGCGAAGAACCAAATTGTTAACGGGCACAAGCCGGGATTCGACGGCAGGAGACAGATCGCCTGATCCAGGTGGGTTCGAAATGAAGGGGGTTAGCGGCTCGTGTTACACGACCGGTGCGTAGTCGCCGTGAGCATTTGATCGGTCGGCTGACGCGGAAGCATGCGACTCGAGTATTTTCTGCAGCATTACAGGGATCTCAAACACAGCACGGTTCCGCACCTGCATCGCATTCTGGCGGTAGATCGGATTCGAGAGCAGTGTGGACACAGCGCTATTGATGTCCCCGAAGCTGCTCACCACGATCCCCAGCTGCGCTTCCCTCACCCACTCAGCGTTGTAACGCTCCTGCGGCAACGTCGCCAGATTCAATTGCAGGATGACCGGCAGTCCGCACTGCAGCGCTTCGCTGATCGAACCCGGTCCCGGCTTGCCGATGAAGAAATCGGAAAGGTGCATGTAAAACGGCACCTCTCGAGTGAAGCCCTCGATGAAAAATGGGTGCTTACTCTTTCGCGCCCGCAGGCGAGCGACGAGTTCGTCGTTGTGCCCGCAAATAAAGATCAGTTGCAGCTCTTCACGGCAGTGTTCGAGGCGTTCCGCGATCTCGAGCATGGCGGACGAACCGCCACCGCCGAAGAGCACCAGTCCAGTGGGTAGATCGGCCTTCAAACCCAGGCGTTCGCGCTGCTCGGAACGACTGCCATTCAGCGCTTCGTAGAACCGGGGATGGATGACCATTCCGGAGGCATGGAAGACGTGCTGGTCGTCGTGGCCCGCCTGCTTGGCCTGTTGAACGGCACGTTCACTGCCGCAGATGAGGTACTCCGACTCGCGCTCGATCCAGAAATGCGGCGGATAATTCGCCATATCGGTGAGGATAGTGACGAACGGCGCCTTCGGAAGCGTCGCTTTGACGGTCAGCGCCAAAACACGATTGAAGTGCGGAATGACCGAGACCACCATGTCGACGGGGTTGCGCCGCCAGTAGTCATTGAATGTGGCGATGGCCTCCGATTGGCGCAAGCGGATGAAGGCTTGCAACAACTTGAGCCCGGGGACCGCGCCGATCGTCCACTTCGAACCTGCCAGCCGCGTGTACATCTCGGCGAAGTTTCGCCCGGTCAGGAACTGGACGGGGTCGAACTGTTTCAGGACATCCTGCAGATCGACGGGAACGATCTCCCAGGAATGCTGCTCGCGCCGAATGACTTCGGTCAGCGCATTCATCGTCGCGCGATGTCCGCCGCCGGCGTCGAAGTAAACGAATGCGATGCGACGTGGTTGTTCCACCAGTACCAACTTTCCGGCGACATGCCCGCCAATTCGCTGAAAGCCTCGGTCGCTGCGCCGCACAAAATGAATGACAGCCAAACCAGGTTCGGTTGTGGCTGTCGGTCAAACCTACATGAGCGAACCCTACCCAGCGCGTGTTGTTGTCAGGTAAACGCGGCGTGAATATCTCATTACGATGATTACTTTCTGGGTACTCTCCGGTGTGGTCGAGCCTGGGTGGTGGAAAGAACCCTGCTCCCGACTAGCTTTGTGCGGGAGCAGGGTCGATGGTTAGTGTTGATCGGAGTCGAGCCGGGGGAGCACTTCGGTGCCCTCGACGCGCACAGACTTCAATTCCGTTGGATCAAGGCCCAACGCACGCAGGATCGTGGGAGCGACTTGCGAAGTGGCGACCGGCGTCTTCACCACAGCATGATCCAGGCCAGGATTCGAGAGGATCAGGCCGACATTGGTATCGGCGAAGCTGAAACCGCCGTGCTCCGCGATCTTTTTCGACGATCCCGTATAGATAGTGCCGTACACCGGCTGGACGATGATGTCCGGCGTGCGGCTGTCGGTAGCGGGGTTGTTGAACTTGAGCCGCAGTTCGTTTCCCGCCATGACCTCTTCGATAAACAACGTGTTGGCGTTGGCATTCAGATAATCCGCGACCGCTTGAGTCTGACTTTGGTCCTGCAGCCAGATGAGGGCCACGTCGTCATCCTGAACGAGGCCGCAATTACCGGTGCTGCAGTTGTTCGCGTTGACGATCGCCGCCTGCGGAGCGCCACCATTCGATAGTGCACCGACGATGTCGCCAAAGTGACCGGGCTTGTTGAGCTTCGCGATGTTGATCGGCGACTGGCCATGCTTCGCGCTGACGATGAAGAGCGTGGAGTCATAAATCCCCACATCCTTCAAAGCCTGGATCATCTGTGCCAGAGCCGCATCAGTCTTATCGAGAGCATAGGCAAGAACTTTGGAAGGCGTACCGCTTCCGTCTGCATATCCCCCCTGATTGCCGTAGATCCCGCTGGGGTCCGGCAGCGTGCAGCTTCCGTCCTTGTTGTCCTTCGCGACCTTCTGTCCGACGCTGACCGCCTGGAAGTTCATGCCGAACACTTCCGGAACTCCCGGCCCGGGGGAGCCATCATGGTTTTTTCCATGGATCTCGTTGAGGATGGCCTGGACCTTCAGGTTGTCGTTCGCAACCGTGCAAACCGCGCTTACGGTAGCGTCGAATCCATTCACGTTGGTGATCTCCGGCGTGTAGAGGTCATCCACGCCGTGGCCGGAAGGACCGTTCACCAGGTCATAAGCCGGATGCTTGTCCGCCCAGGCAGTGTGTCCGCCGGCTGCTTTGACGACCTCAAAAATGGTATTGGTGCGCAGTGCGCTGTGCGGATACAGCGGCACACAGTTGCCGTGATCGAGGACTCGCGGCAGTTTGGTGGGATCGATCGTATTCAGAGAGACGTTCTGATTGTTGTAGGCGTCGATGCTCTCGTCGAACACCATCATGTTGCCCGCCGGCCCGGTGCAGGTTGTGTTCGTCGGATCGAAGATCGTGCGGTCATAGCTGACGTCGTAAAACAGGCCGGTCGTCACTGGCGATCCGCCGGTGACCAAGGCAAGCAGTCCCGGGAAGGAATCCGAATTCTCGGGAGTGCGTGCGTTCGAGTAGGTGATCCCATGCCGCGACAGTTCCGCCAACGCCGAGTTCGGGTGGCTATCGACATAGCGCGACACGTCCAGGGCGTGAAGTCCGTCCACGCTTATCAAAAGAACGTGGCGCGCCTTCTTTCCCGATGCGTCGCCGGCCAGGGCCAATTGGGATGTCAGGAGCAGTAAGCACAACGCTGGAACAAAAACCTTGAGCTTCACGATGTCTCTCCAGGGGGAGTTCCCCACACGGCAAAGGAACATACGCGGCCGATGTTTCTGCACAGTCAATGCTTTGTTAATGGCACGTGAATTCTCGTGCTGCGACCTCATGTTCGTGCTACGACACATCCGGCCTTGCTGTAACAGTGGTTAAGTTTCGCTGTGCTACGGTGTCTGTTTCTGGCGCTGGATTCAAGGGAGACCGGGATTGGACGATCGGAAACCGAGCAGCCGGTTTATCGTGGTGGTGGACGACGCGCGCTTCACACGCCGTGATCCTGTAGCTGTATGTCTCTCGGGGTTAGGCCAACTTCCACCACGGCGTTACATCCAAATACACCTAAAGTCATGTCCCTCGACGCTGCACAAGTGCTGAAGCCTTTCCGCAAGGTGCGTAAGGAGTTGAAAAAACCTCCTCAGCAGATAACGCCGGAGAGGGTCCACAAGTTCAGAACGAACCTCCGCCGGATCGAAGCCGCGCTGGATGCCTTCGCACTCGCGTCCAAACGGCCAGGAAAGCGAGCGCTGCGGGAAGAAAAACAGTTCCGGCGATTGGCCGGTAAGGTCCGCGATATGGACGTGCTGAGCGTTTTGGCCAGGTCCATCGATATCCCTGCTGACAACGAGTGCGGCCTGGAGTTGATCGAGTCCCTCGGCGCGCAACGCTACAAACAAGCAAGCAAGTTTGACAGACTGGCGCGCGCTGACGGACCAGTGTTGCGCCAGAGACTGAAGCGCTGCTGTAATGCGATCGAACAGCAGATCGGCGATCAAGCCGACGGGAATCGCGCAGCCGCCAACGTCGCTGGCCGCGCGATCGAGATCTGCACGGAACTGAACCGCTTCCCCGCTCTGAACAAGTCGAACCTGCATGAGTTTCGGTTGCGCGTGAAACATGTTCGCTACATGCTGCAGATGGCGCGCAGCGAAGACGCGGCGCTCGTAAAGGCGCTCGGCGAGGTGAAGGACAAGGTCGGAGAATGGCACGACTGGCTGCAACTGGGCGCCGTGACCCGCGAAAACATTACACAAAACTCCAGAGAGGACCTTCTTCGCAAGATCGACAAGACCGCGGACAGCAAGTTTCGAGAGGCGATGCGCGTAGCCCAGCAACTGCGCGATCGGTACCTGGCCTCGTTTCAGGTAAGTAAACCTCCGATGAAAAAAAGAAAGGGAAAGCCGGCAACGGGAGCGGGGCCTACCCTGGTCGTGCGCTCGATCATCGCCGCGTGAAGAGTCCCATGCCAAACAAGTCACCAAAAAACAGGACAGATCATGCGCCGCACGATACCTCGGTCGATGTTGTGATCGAGACGCCCAAGGGCAGCAGGAATAAATTCAAGTTCGACGAGAAACAGCATCAGTTCAGGCTTTCCAAGGTCCTTCCGCAAGGCATGATCTTTCCCTTCGACTTTGGCTACGTCCCGGGCACGCAGGCGGATGATGGAGATCCGGTCGACGTCCTGCTCTTGATGGACGAGCCGACCTTCCCCGGGTGTGTGGTGGAGTGTCACTTGATCGGTGTCATCGAAGCGGAGCAGGAAGAAGAGGGCGAGGTCCATCGCAATGACAGGTTGATCGCGGTCGCGAAGGCCTCCGAAATGTACGCTGATGTCGGCGAAATTTCCGACCTGAATCCACCCATACTGAACCAGATCGAGAAGTTTTTCGTGAACTACCAGGCAGTCCGCGGCGTGCGCGTGAAGGTGCTGGGCCGAAGGGGCTCTGCCATCGCGGCGAACGTGATCGCAACCAGCCGGCGCAAGCGCGCGGCATGAACTGCCGAATGCTTATCTCTGCTCCGCAGCAGGTCTAAGCGGAATCAGCGATTAGCATGCCGCTTCTTGCATTCGTGTTCGCCGGCCAGCGATAATTGTTCGTATATGACAGTTGAATATCCTGACCGGATTTGGTTTCATCCAGCAAAGTTTTGGGCCGCAACGCGCGGCATGACGCCAGAGGAAACTCGCTGGCTAGGTGAACAGGTCTACGAACTGGCCGAAACAGGAAATGTCGAGGCACTCCGCCGTTTCAGCTTCATCACGTTCGGTAATCCGTACAAGAAGACCGCTTGATATCAGTATCTTTCGGCACCGCTGATCAACACCGTTGGTTGGCGCACGCACTTTGCTTAGTTCATCTGATCGATGCGTTTTGATTCCATCTTCGAGAGCAGGTTGTAGACAGTCGTGCGGCCAATCCCCAAAATCTGGGCGGCCCTTACTTTGTCGCCGCCCACCTGTTCGAGCACGCGAAGCAGGTGAAGTGGTCGCGGAAGCGGCAGGGAAGGCGTGCTCCCAGCGGGACGGTTCCACGTCCACCGTGAGCCTCGCGCAGAGATGGTTCCAGCCCGAAACGGAATCTCCTCGTGGACCCGGCCGCGTCGTTTCGATACTCCCGTCGCGCTAAGTTCCACGGAAGCGTGTCTAGACGCTCCGGCGCGATGGAGTCGCGCACCAAGTTCGCTGCATTGGAAACGAATGTTGCTGGCGGAGAGACAGGGATTGTCTCACGGGCAAAAATGCAAGTGATTGGCAGCGCGAGAGAAAAGCGGTCAGAGCCGCTATTTATGCAGGCTTGAAGCAGATTTGAGCTTCGGCTGTGATTATCCGCCGCATACTGCCATATACAGGGCGGGAGCTGCTTTTCGGTATCACTGGTATCACTTGTGCGGCAGCTATTCAGCCACGCCAAACCACTTCTCCGCAAGCGCATTGAACTCATCGCCGGAACCGCAAGTGATCTTATCCTGGTTGGGCGGGTGGACTTCGCAAATGAGTGGTGTCACTTCTGAAGCAGGCCTATGTTGAGGATTGCTCCAGCCGTAATTGGCGAAAATTCGCCGCTCGAACGCGTCGAGCACAAAGGTAGATGTGGTCGAGACTCCGCCCGCAAGGTTTATGTGCTGAATCCGAACATAGCAAACGTTTCGTCGTGGATCGAA
The DNA here is from genome assembly GCA_964559835.1 of uncultured Terriglobales bacterium. GTDB lineage: Bacteria > Acidobacteriota > Terriglobia > Terriglobales > Acidobacteriaceae > DAISJI01. The sequence continues at coordinate 25,811 of CAZLJE010000009.1, read as the reverse complement.
GTGGCTCGTATAGTCCAACCTTACGATTTGGTCTGCCATGCTCCGGGTTTCCACCTTGTAATCATCAAACGTCTTCTGCGCCTGCTCGGCACACATCTTCTGCTGTGCAAGTGAAGGACGCGACGACTCTGTTGCGGGCTCGGCTGTCGCGGCCTTGACGGACTGTGGTTCGGGTTTCGATGCGCACGACGCCAGCAGCGCAAGTGAAAGCAGGGCGGCGAGAGTTCTCATGGTGAAGCGCAGCTTACGACAGATGTTGCGGAGCGGCAACGTAGCGGAAAACATCTAGCGCGTGACCCGGAGCGCTCTAAGTGAAATTCCGCGCGGCTTCTGGGGCGGAAACACTAACGCCGCTCATTGACAGATTTCAGAAGTGCGCAATAATCCCCTTCAGCTAACGCGAGAAACTCACGCATACGAAAGACGTGAGCTGCGAGCATGGCTGCAAGGTGAGTACGTCAGGCTTAGGTAAGAGGGCCCACGACGCAGCAACTACTCACAACAATTAGGTTGCGTGGTCAAGTTGAAAGGGCCGTCCGGAAGGGCGGCGCTGTGGACGAGAAAAAGGGTGAGCCGCCTAACGGCCCTCGTAACACAGCGAAGCGCGATGCAGTCGTGTGACCTGACGGCGCGTGTGACACGCGCCTAACGCGAACCAATCCCAAAAGGATTGGTGTTCGTAATGGCCGCTGCAACTACACCCTACCCCGCGTCGCTGATTGAGCGACTTTCACAAACCGACCGCGCCCTGACCGCTGCCGAATTGGCCGCGCTTCTCAACGTTGACAAGTTGACAGTGTACCGCGCCGTCAAGCGTGGGCGACTGCCCGCCTTTCGCATCTTCTCTTGTCTGCGATTCGATCCGCGCGCCGTCGTGGAGTGGCTTAATGAGCGGGGTGCGCGGTGAACGCAATCCTCAAGCTGCTCGTTCTGCTACTGCACGTTCCCTTCATCGTGGCTGCGGCTGTCGCTGCGGGCGCGCCGCGCCGACGCTATCGCTGGTGTGAGCAAGGGTTCGAGATTCGTGACGAGCACTTATACATCGTGAGGGAGTGGTGGGCTTCTGTTCACCCGGACGATCCGCCTCCGGAAAACGTAGAGTTCGCTCTGCTGTGTCCCACGTGTTATCCGGCGTGCCCACATCCTGACTTGCGCGGCCAGCACGGTGACCGCATCGCCTTCGGGTTCGCTCCTCACCTGAACATCGCAGCGGGTACGTGGGCGAGCAGCGCAGACGACCGCGAAGACTTGCGCGCCCTTGGACGCCTGCACCTTCTGAAGCACCGCAAAGTAATCGAGCGGCGCGCGGCAGAGTTTGGGTGGGATTCACTTCAGATGCACGCGTACATACACAGGGTGCTGCGCGGCTGTATGACGAGCAACCTCGCGCGAAAACACGGATGGTGCGTGGAGCAGGGCAGTGAGTCGCTCGCTGTCACCAACGCGGAAGACGGCAGCGACTTCGAGCCAGAATCGTTAGGCACGGACGCGGCAGGTTCTGGCGTTATCGCCGTTGATCGCTGGAGCGGGCCGGAAGCGTCCGCAGCACTTGATCCGGGGCTCGACATTCAGCGCGCTATCGCTGCATTGCCGGAACCACTACGGCGCGTGTTTGAGGCGCGGTACACGGAAGACGGAGAAACGCGCCCGTGGGCAGACGTGGAACAACTGACGGGAATACCAGAACGCACAGCGCGACGCTACTTGAACACTGCCACAGAACAACTGCGGGCGCAGCTCGCATAAAAACTGTCACCGCGCACTATGCGCGGAGGATGAAACCGAAGAACCAACCTGTCTGAGTTAGTTACCTATTTCTGCTAGCGTACGGCGGTGGGTGGTGAAACCACACCCACCAGCGCGTTCCGCAATACCCTGTCAGATATGTGTGTTCCGCGCGTGTTCCGCCCCTGTTGGAAGATCCCCTGTTTGCAACTGTTTGGAGTGGCGGAACACTTGTTTGCGGCGTTCAGATGTGTTCCATTTAAGTGCGCGGACGCAGGCACGGGAACACGTTGCGGAACAACTCAGACAGCGAGTAAAACATGGAACAGACACCGGAAGTTGAGTTCGGCAGCCCTGAGTTATGGCCGAAGGTCTATTCATCGCTTAGGCCGCAGTTCGACGCGATTAAGGCTTTGGAATCTCTAATCAGCGAAATGCTGGAAGCTGGAGAGGACAAAAACGGAACGAAGGCGCAAATCCTGATTCGTTTGTTCGCCCGTACCACTGCCCGCTCACTGAACGATCTGCTTGTCCTGGTCGGGAACGGCTGCGGGCTCGGGGGCCTAATCATTGCACGCGGGATGTTCGAATATGCGGTGATGGCCGAGTATATACGACTGCATCCGCGCGAGGTTCACGACTACATCGCCGCTCTCGCAGTTTCGCAGTACGAACGATATGTTCGTCTAAAGCACGACTCACCCGAGAAGGCCGCCAAAGTAGATAAACAATCAGTCGCGGGACTGCGCCAGCGATATGTTCGTGGCGCAGCACGCCTGAGAAGCCGCAATGGGAACATCAGGCGTCAGTGGCATCGCAAGTCTCTCCGACAGATGGCCGAAGAAGTTGGGCGATTAGCACAGTATGAGACTCCCTACAGTATCGCGGCCTCCGTCCACCACGGCGCGCCCGAAGGAGTGGCCGCGCACATCGAACGCGATGGAGACATGTTGACATTCGGTGAACCGTCGCTTCATTGGGTGGACACTGCTCTGGTGTCCGGCCACATTCATGTCATTGAGGTTTTCGAGACGTTGAACAAGGCGATGCGGCTAGGTTTCAAGCAGCGCCTTGCAGATGCTGTCGCGGCGTACCGAGACGTATGGACGCGGGACACACAATATTGGGGTGGCGCTGACCGCCATCAGCGAACCGCGCGCACTGCAAGTCCGCGTTTCTCAAGGAGCACCTTCTGTACACATGATTCCTGAAGCAGTATGACGGCAGCGCACGCACCACACAGCGCGCCATCAGAATCCGGGCTCGTGTCCAATTCGCGGGAGCACCAGATGCCATAAGAAAACTCAGCCTGGTTGTTGCAGTCCTCGCACTTATCCCCGAAGTGGTGCCAGCCTTCCGCCAAACGTATAAATTCGATCCGCTCGATGCGCGGTTCATTGTCGCTCATCATTCACTCCGACGTTCCATGACCCTTCGATGTTTAGAACGGCTCATCATCATCGGGACTTGAGATGTTTTGTGCGTGAACGAGCGCGTGAGTTGGAGCGGCTGCGCGTTTCGCCTTTCCGATTCGCAGATTCACGCCCGATGTTTTGTACCCGCCGCCCGTCACGGCTGAAATTTCTGCGATCAAATCTTCGACTTCATGTTTCTCTGTAGCGATCCGCGCGAGGTTTGCGTTCAAGTAACCTATCTGGAGTCCGCCGTCTGTCCACACGCTGATTGCGTTTGAATCGAATTTGTTGTTTGGTTCGGGCACCAACCGGACGCGCTGGCCCTCGCAACAATGCTCCCGAATGATCTTCTGACGACTGTGGCGATCTTGGTTGCGATGCGACACTCCGACAACTTTCGTGTGGAACATCCACTCCACGCCCGCTGAATGCTGAATTGCAACAGCGCCCGATGAGCGTTGGTTTGTGGTGAGCGCTCCGCCAATTTTTACGAGGATGTACAGCACGGCGGCGATGAGGACAAACCACAACATGGCGGTCACGTTCCTTAAAGCTGTTCGGAGAATCGCAAGTTTACGACAAAAACTGAATAACAAAAGCCCTAAGCGGGCGCGTTCGCAAGTATCACCAGTGTGTCACATTTGACACGGAAGCGCCTTTTTGGTAGTGACACTACTATCTGGCGGAGAATGGCGCACTCTCATTAATGGCTGTTTTTTCAGAAGTTTACGCGCCGCTTGGTATCACGCGCTCCGGTATCAGAGGGCGAACAACGTACCCGATCCGCGCCGATACCCGCGCAACCCACTGAAAACACGACGATTCCCCCAACCGCCGACGCGCCCGAAGCCTAAGAACTGCCTGGAATCCCACGACCGCCGCGCGCCTTACCGCGTAAGCCACTGAAAGCGAGCAGCTTAGGGTAAGGTTGCTTTCAAATCCGGCAAGGGGGTGGGGGGGGATTGCCCCAACGGGCTCGCCGCAGTGGTACGGCTAGGCTCGAAATTACGGCTTCCCGACCGCGCTGTTGAAAACAAAGGGCCGTGGAAGCGTCCGAACGGCGTCCGGATAGACTTAAGCCCAACGCCATCAAGGGCTTAACCACGATTTTGCCAAAATCCGTCCGACCCCACTCGGACGCCCGAAGTTATTGATTCCGAACAGGTTAACCACATTTGTCCGGCGTCCGCCCCCCTTTATATATACCCCCCAGACAGAATAGGACATATGCATTACGGCCCGCTCCCTTCATCCAGGGGGCTGCGGGCCCGTGCCTATGCATAGCGCTCGGACACAGACGGCCCGGACACTGCCCGGACGCGCTCGGACGCCGCTACCTGTTCGGTCCCCGAATCTGTTCGCGTAAACGTACCCGCGTTCGCGCAGAGTTGCCCGCTGACGCGCGGCCGAAAATCCAGCAGCCCTCAACCCGCCGAAACGCTCTAACGTCCTCCGCGCGCTCGTCCGACCCCGTGGGAGTCTGGGCGCGACAGCCGCGCGGACGACGAAGAGATTTTCTCCAAAAGCAGTGGCCGATTTCCGGCGATCTATGCGTCCTTATACCTTAGGGGGAGAGAGAAGGCGCGCTGCTCGAATAGGCTCCTGCATCGCGCCCCACCCTGCCCTCTCCTCCGCACCTTTGAGCGCGCCCCGCCGCTCTTTTTTCTCCAGAAGGAACCCCGAAAGAACCATGCCTGAACCAATCGACGATACCTCGTCCCCCGACATAAGCGCCGTTGCACCCGCCGACGTATCCAGCGCACAGCCGAACGACACCCAACCTGTTCGAACACCATCCGCGCCGACGCCCGACGTTGCCGCGCCGCCGATATCGTCACTGCCGCCGTCCGCGCCGCCCGACCTTGGGCAGCCGACGCCCGCGCAGCCGAACTTTCGGCCCGGGGTACTCGGTCGCCTGAAGTCATTCATTGAGGGACTGGCCGAAGGCGGCATTCCTGGCGCGGTGCAGGGCGGAATCGAACCGCGCGCTGCTGCGGCTGTCCGGACTGCGCGAAACCAGACGCAAGCCGCATCCGTACGTTTCCTGACCGCGCAAGCCGCCAAGAACGTGGCTCAGGCCGCAGCCGACGAATACCACCTGCGGCACCTGCCAGACGAGCTGGCAGCGCAGCACGACGAAGCCGCGCGCCAGACGATGCAAACTTTCCACCAGTTGGGCTTACCGCTGGTTTCAATTTCTGACACGACCGACGACGGCACATCGGCCATGACACAGCTCGCCGCTGTGGCCGCGAAGTCGCCGGGTGGACAGTTCCCGCACACCACAACCGTGCAGATGAACGGCAAGGCCTATACGTTTTCGTTAGACCGCGCGGCAGGCAATCTGGAAACCGTGAACAAGCTGCGTCAGGCGAACGGACTCCCCGCGTTCACGTCCGACGATTACAACGCGCTTACTCCTGAGCAGAAAATTAACGCTCTCGATAGCGCCGCGCGCATCTTCTCGGAACCATTCACGCCCAAAGCCGTGACCGCACAGCTCGCCAATTTGCAGGCACACAAAGACCTGTTTAACGCGACCGTCCCCGACTGGCGCAAAGACAAAGCGGAAATGCTTCAACGGTTTGACGCGCGAATCGCTGAAGCAAAAAACACGATGGCGTTTTTCGATGCACACGACAGGCAGAAGGCCGCAATTGAGGCAGCTACGCGCCGCGTCAGCGGGAAAGCCCCTGACGGAACGTGGGACGCGGCTTCGTTACCTGTCGGCCTCGTTGAAGGCACGATTGACCCGAGCCAGTTAAGCAAGCGCGGCAGCACCTACGGCGCGACGCTGGAAGCCGCGAACAGGTACAGCTTGGAAAAAACGGGCAAACCCTTCGATATAGCGCAAGCGAGTTCCGACTATAAATTCGCCACGTCGCCGCAGACGCAGAACACGCTCCGCTATCTGAACTCCCTGACGGGCAGCGACAACAAAAGCGGCAACCTGGGCGCGCTCGTCGCCATGAGCGACGGCATCTCGCGCACGAACTTCCCCGCTCTGAATAAAACGCAGCAGTGGGCAAACCTCGAAAGCGGCGATCCAAACATCGCGGCATACAAAGGCGCGATTACCGAAGTCGCGGATCAAGTCGCCAAAATCCTTCAGGGTGGAGGCACGGGCAGCGGCACGTCGGATGCGAAGCTGAAGCAGGCGCAAGACCTGTTTAACGTGGGCTTCAGTAAGGATCAGGTGAAATCAACCGCTGACACGCTCCGGAACCTGCTCGGAAACCGCAAAGCCGAAATGATTGGCGGCAACCGTTACCTCCTCCGTCAATTCGGCGGCTCAACTCCGCAGAACTCACCCGCGCAGCAGCAACAGTCCGCGCAGCCACGGCAGAACAGCAGCAGCGACGATCCGTTCGCGCGGTTTGGCGGGAGGCTGAAGTAAACCATGTCCACACCGATTGTCACTCCGTCAATTTCGACGAACACCACGACGACCATGATTGCGCCCGATGGCCGCATCGGGGACGTTCCTAACGCCAGCGTTGGTGATGCTGTCCGGAACGGTTTCAAGGTCGGGCAGGAACTCATCGCATCGGACGGCAGGCGCGGTGTCGTACCTCTCGACAAAGTACACGACGCGCTTGCCACAGGCGGTTTCCAGCTCGCACCTCCTCCAATGCCCGCGCCGCCGAACGCCATCCTGAACGATGACGCGAAACGCCAGCGTTACAGCGATATTATCGGCCCGAATGGTGGGCCTGGGGCGCCTGGTGAGTATGAGGCGTCCATTGATCCTGACACGATTACGGGCAACTACAAGGGCGCGGCGAAGGCCGCTGCATCGGCAGTTCTGAACCTGCCGGATGTGGCGACACTCGGCGTCGGCCCCAAGCTCGCAAAGGCCGTCGCGCCGCAATCCAGCAAGGACACGCAAGCTAAGGTGAACGCGGCGCTGCAACCAAAAGACGACGCGGAAGCGGCGGGAAGCCAAGTGTTCAACGACGCCACAACAGCGGCGGGCGCAGCATCCTTCGTGTCTGGCTTACCAGAGCTGTTCGAATCAATTGCTGGCATCCTCCGTGGAAAGAACGCGGTGAACTTGCCGGAGCTTCTAAAGAACGGGCCTTCGCAAGCCGACGCGGGCGAAGCGGCACAAGCTGCGGCGGCGCGCGTGAAGCAAGAGGCAGGCGCGGCTGTGGGCACAGCAAAAGCGGCGGCGATCCCAGATAACTTTTCGCTCAAGCTGGGCGACGCGAAGAACCTGAACTCCACGCTGGCCGACATCACGAAGAACATCGGCGCGGAGTCAGGCGGACTTGAGAGTCTCCGCGATCCGCAGCTCGACATTGTCCGCAACGTCGCGTCTGAACTGAGCGATCCGGATAAGACGTTCAACGCGCAACAGCTCGCCGCTGTCCGTGACCAGCTCAACTCCCAAATCACTCGCGCGGACGCGGCGGCGCGAAACGGCAGCGCGACGGGAGACGTATCGCGCCTGCTTAAGCAAATCAAGTCCGCGCTCGACAGCGACATGTACTCCGCTGTGTCTGAAACTTCCGGCCCCGCAGCCGCAGGCGAGCTACAGAGCGCCGCGAAGGATTACGCCGACGTGGTGAACAACCAAACGCGTGGGCCTGCAAAGTCGCTGTTCCAAGCGAAGACGCCTGAAGCGGCCATTCGCAAGCTGTCCTATCCATCAACCGACGCAACCGTTGTCAGTTCGTACTTGAAGGATTTCAAGCCCGACGAAGTGCAGACCGTCCGAGACGGCGTGTTCAAAGACATGCTCGAACGCTCTACGTCAAACGGCGCGACGGATTGGGCTGATGCGCTGAAGCGGTTCGAGCGGCGCGGCGACGCGGCCAAGGCCCTGTTCGGGAGCGATTACGACAGCTATCACGATGCACTCGCAACGGCAGTGAAGGCAGCGCGGCGCGGTCAGCTCGTCACAAAGGCGGGCAAGCTCGTCCTGGGCGGCGCACTGAGTGGAACTGCGGCGGGAGCTGGTTTCAAAGTGATCCGTGATTTTCTAGGAGCCGAATAAATGACGACACCTGAACTGCGAGCGCAAGCAACTGCGGCGTGCGCGCGTTGGAAGCGCGAGCACCGTGGAACACCCGAAGCCGAACTCGCCGCGCCCGCGATGTTTCTGGACGGCACAACCGTGATTGACGAGCCAAGCCCGGAACATCTCGCGAAGGCGAGAGAAGTGGCGGCGCTGCTGTCGCTTCTGATTCGACACGTACGCGGGAGTGACGACTGATGCCCCGCGCTTCATACAAAAAGCCCACGTCCAAGCGGGCGCTGCGTGAACTCTACCAAGAGCAAATCGCGGCGCTCGCTCCGGGCGATCCGCAGCGCACGCGATTGATTACGCTGCTGGCCCGCTTGGAAGGACACGACACGCGCGCGCGGGCCGTTGATTATCCCGAACGCGAACACAGCCGCAAGCCCGAACCTGAGCCGGAGCGCGTCGAGCGCGCGGAAGACGAAGAACTGATGCGCGAGATCGAGGAACGCACCACGAGCGCCGAAATCGCGGGCCGCGCCTGGGCGGCGCACTTCGCGGGCAAACCACTTCCGGAAGACACGCCCGATTACATCCGCGAATACATCGCGGAGCAGCAACAGAAACACGGGAAATCCCCGCTAGGAGTCGAATAACAATGCGAGTCTACATAAACCCCGCCGACGACATCTTCGCGGCCAAGAGCCAAGCGAAGCACGCCTTGAAGGCGATTGCCGAATACGGCTGCAAACCGAAGCAGCGCGAAGACGGGAGCTATATCGACGGCGCGGACTGGTTTGAGATTGAGCTTCCCCGCACGATGACACACGAAGGCGTGGAACAGTTGCTCGCCGCTGTCGGTGCGCGCGGAGTTTCAGTCCAGCAGCCCGACCTACGCAACTTCAGCTCCGATCCTTACGAGCAAAGCGTTATTGGCGAGATGATCGAAAAAAAGCTGGTTGATGCCGACTACATCCCGACAGACGACTTGACGGAAACCGTGACGGGCTGGCGCGCAGCCGCGTGGATGGACAAGGAGCAGATGTCGGAAGCAGAAGAACAGGCCGCGTACGACGAAATCGTGAAGCGCCTGCCCGCCGAAGACCTATCACTCAGCAGCGCCCCGAACGACGACGCACCGCGCGCGTCTAGCGGCTCTCTGCGCGAATTGTTGGACGAAGCCGATGAGTTCCTCCGCGAACATGCGGCAGAGAATCCGGGCGTCAGCTACGAGCCGTCTGCCTGGGCCGCGCGGAGGCAGGGATGACGAAGCCGGAGTCGAGTTGGAATGACTTGCACGGCATTGCGCGCCGCCCCGCAATCGCCGCTGTGTACGAGCGGCGCGGCTGGTTTCGGCCATGTCGTGAGTGTGGGGTGCGTTGCGAGAGCGACGGCAGTCCGAAGCGACCACTGTGCGGGAACTGTCGAAGGGAAATGCGATGACGAACGAAGACAGAGTAGCTGTACAACTCATGATTTGGCGCGGCCTGGATGAGCCGCTCCGCGTTGAACTGCTGGAAACCGTGTGGAATGTTTTGCCGCGCAACCCAGAGCTTGCGCCGCTCTACAGCATCGCCGCCGACATGATCGCTCGTTCGCTCGATCAGGTGATTGCGGCGGGCGAGCAGCCCACTCGCTAAACCGCGATGGCGCACTCCACCGCGCGGGGACTATAACGTGTTCACGGTATACCACGACGGTGAGCGCATCGTGATCTTTTCTGAACGTCGGACGCCATCGCCGTGACGCGGAGCGTCGTTGCGATAGGTCGGAAGAGGGGAGGCGGGCAAACTCAGCGGAACTGAGTGTCCCCCGTGCGTAGTTAGGTAATTCGAGTGCGCGCGTTGAGAGTGGGATGTCTGCTTGTCGGACGTTAGTTGACGCTTGCCGCCCGACAGAGAGTTTTGTACCCTGCTCGGTGTTAGACGCCCGCGCGCAATCCGGGCGATTTATAAGCCCCCGGCCAAGCAAGTCGCCGGGGGCTCTTTTTGCGTCCTGGATCGCCCGTGCGCGAAGCGGGCCGTTGCGATCATTCGGAAGACGTAGAAGGCTTCGCGGCGAAGTCGCGCCCGCACTGCTGACACCTGAACTTCTCGCCGTCGATCCGCATCAGGTTCGCGGGCGTGTGGACGAACGAGCAGTGCGGACACGTCCACGTCGGCACTGGCGGGAGCTTCGTTTTCCGCTTCGATGGCGCGCCTTTGTGCTGCATCTCACGCGAGCCAGTCGAGGCTGCCAACTTCGTCCCTGAGGATGGCCTCATACTCGGCGTTTTGGCCGTATGTTTCGCTTAAATATACGGCAATGGCTTCTAGAACCTGTCGGACGTGATCCATACCGGCACGGAGTGCCTCAAAATTGATGGACAGTTTCTCCGCCCCCTGTCCTGAATAGCGAAGCGTAAAGCCCTTCGGGTCAACCTGCGCGAACTCCTGTACACACCGCTCAACGTAATGAACGTCGAACTTCTCCCAATCGCGCGCAATCTTCGGCTTAACGTCCGCCAACACCGACCCCCAGAGCTGTTCGAGCCCGTGAATGTTCCTGACGGCTTCGACTTCACCACGACTTGCATTGGTTCCGTCCGGCCTGATCCATCTACCCGCTAGGATCATCTGTTTCAGCTTCAGTTCAAGATAGTGCCTGAACAGGAATACGGCAGCGATGCCCTCAACGTCCTCAAATAGTGCTCCGGCAATCACGCTATCAATGAGTGCCTTCGCTGCCCTGAAATAGCTTTCAGTGAAGTCAACCCACGTCTTCGGTGTCGGATCGTGCTGAAACACTCGCGCGTAAGGCCACATCTCAAAGGCCGTGTAGTCGCTTTTCCAATCTTCCTGTTGTTCGTTCTCCATCGGATGTTCGTCGTTCATATCCCCAAGTATATGTCGGATGTCCGACACACGATTCGGTTACGCCGCGCCACTCAGGGGCGCGGGCATCTGTAGCACGCGGCACGGCTCGTCTGGTTCTTTCGGCAGCGGTGCGCGCGGCGATCCGTCGCGGAGCTTGGGGAGGATGTGGCAGGCGGGCGTCGTGGGAAATGGGATGATCTTCGCGGTCATAGCGGGCCGCACGATATCAAACCTATTAGCGCCGTCAAGCCCTAAATATCGTGACGCGATGTAGTGACGCAGCAGAGCGCCACACGCACAAAACAAAACCCGGAACGGGATTACCGTCCGGGCTTTTTTACGTTCGGAAGTGACTCAGGCCCAAATCTCATTCACCTTCGCGCGAACTGACTCGTTCCGTTGCGGCTTCAGGTAGCGCATGGTTGATTCCAAATCAGAGTGCCCCATCCACGCTTGCACTGTCCGCAAGTCCACACCTTCCCAAAGGCAGCGCGTTGCGAACGTCGCGCGGAACTTGTGCAACCAGAAATTCTCAGGATCGAGCTTCGCGCGCTTGGCGACCGCCTTCAGGCAGTCGAGGAAATCGAGCTTCGGTTTACAGCCCGCCGTTGGAAACAGCAGTGGACAGGCTTTCCCCGCTTCGGTGCGTGGCTTGTGCGCTTCCAGCGCGACGGCGAGTTTGTCGGGGATAGGAATTTCCCGTTCTTTATATGCCTTCGGCGTCCACCCGCGATCCGGCTTGTGTGTCACGCGGACAGTGCGCGCCTTCAGGTTCACGTCCCGCCAGTAGCAGTGCATGACTTCCTGCTCGCGCATCCCCGTGTACAGGAAGAACTCAAACCACAGCCGCTCGTCGGCCTCGCACGCGGAGAACAGCGTATCCAATTCCGCCTGCTCGTATATCTCGGGCGTTTCTTGTGTGAAGCGCGGCCAATCGTTTTTGTTTGCCAGCCCGCGAATCCCTTGCGCCTTAAGGAACATGATTATGTTCGCAAATTTGTTGTACGTGCTGCGCGGCGACTGCTTTTTCGTGTCCCTCAGATACCCGATGAATTTCACAAGGTCGTGGCGCTCGATTTCCTCCAGGTGCTGCTTCGCGCAGGACTCCCGAAAATATTGGAGCGCCGTGGAATAGGCCGCGTATGTCTTCGCCTTTTTCGTGATCTCCGTTTCGGTGAGGTAACGATTGGCAGCTTCAGAGAGTGAGCGCCTCCCGTTCGCTTCGTCTGGCGCGGTGACTTGCAAGCCGTGGTTGCGGGCGTTCAGTTCGGCTTCTTTGGCGAGACGGCGCGCGGCTGCATCCTGTGCGTTGTTGCCCACGGACAAGCGGCGGCGCTTACCGTTCTCGCGCCATTCAAGATAGTAGGCACCCTCCGGGTGGTGTTCAGATTCTTCGCCTACCTTGACCCAATCGGGCTTAACGCGGCCATTGTTGGACATCACGACGGGGCAGTAGCGCAGCCCCGCTTCCGTCATTACGCGTTTGGTGAGATTGACTTCGCGGTGCATCGGCCCTCCCTGGTTTCGGTATCAGGGAAGGTATCACATGCCGCTAAGTTACACAAATCAAAAATGCTGGCGGAGAGACAGGGATTCGAACCCTGGATACAGTTTCCCGTATACACGCTTTCCAAGCGTGCGCCTTCAGCCACTCGGCCATCTCTCCGCTCGGAGGCCCTGGCTCGCGCCGCAATTGCGCAGGCCGGGGAAAAACTAGGCGGGCGTATCTATTTTAGCAGCCGGAGGACAATTGCGCGTCAGGAGTCAGCACTCCCCGAAACTGTCTTTGCTTGAGCCTTATTCCTTGAGCCTTGCGCCTATTGCGTGGCGTCAGCGGCGCCGGTTTCGGTCCCATTTTCAGCGGCGTTTTTTTCGAGCAGACGGTGATGAATGCAGTAGAGCGCGAGTTCCAGCCGGTCGGACACACCGAGCTTGTCGTACACCTTGCGCAGGTAGTTCTTGATCACCTGCTCGGTCGTCCCGACTTCCTGCGCGATCTCCTTGTTGCGCATGCCCTGCGTAACGCAGGAGACGATCAGCAGTTCCTTGTCGGTCAGGCGGTTCTTGGGGCGCGGCGATGTCAGCATCGAAGCCTGCGACTTGTACGCCTCGATCACCCAGTTCACGCCGCGGTTCTCCAGCCAGATCTCTCCTTCGGCGACGCGCCGCACGCAACGGATCAGCAGGTCCGGCGTGATCGCCCGGTTCACGATTCCCTTCACTCCTCGCCGTAGATATTCCACGGTGGTGTCGGCATCGAGATCGCCCGTGACCACCACGACCCTCAATTCCGGCGCCTTCTTCAGGATTTCCGACACTGCCTCCGGCGGGTTGGGTGAGATCCGCGACTCGAACAGCAGGATATCTGCGGGAAACTTGGCAATAGCGGCAAGCGCTTGACCCAGCGATTCGGCCTGCGCCACCACACGCAGATCGTCCTCGACCGCGACTACCTTGCGGACACCGACTCGGAAAATGGCCTGGGAATCAACGAGAATGACGCGGATGGGCTGTGGACGAGCGTCCGGCTCTTGTTTAGGCGACGGCATTGCCTTGGCCGCTTCGGCCATCGACCTCTCTCCCCCGGGAAAACTGAACGGTGTCTACTGGCGTCGTTCGAATTTATATTCGTCGATCACCGCCGCGACTGCACGCCGTTCGCCTTCCGCATTGCAGCGTACTACTCGCGCCGAACCCGTCACCATGACGTCCGTGGCGGAACCGAGTACCGCCGCCGGCATGGCAATCTGGAATTCGATATTAGAACCGACCTGCATATCCGATTCGAGGTGGAACAGCATCCCTCCGGCCGACATGTTAAATGTCTCCGCCGTGACCTGTTCTCCTCCAACCGTGACCGAGATGGGGAGCTTGACGGGGAACCGGACTGCACCCCGTAATTCGGATTGTTCTGCTTGGGCTTTCATGCGCAAGGGCTAGAGATTATACGGCTTATCGAATATTTGAAAGTTACCAAAGTGATGACGGCCTTGTGACTCATGTGGTTACCGCCGAGTGCCCCACTTCGGCTCGTTGGGTGCCCCACCCTGACTGGTTTTGGAAGCGGGGGTAATCTCTCCCAAAACCCCACCCAGAGCGCATTTCTTTGTCTGAACTCTAACCGGCAGTTGGGTACCGCGCCCCGCGCTCCGCGCTCCTCCTCCTAGAACTTCGTCACCTCGGTGAAATTGAACTCCCGCACTTTCATCGGCGGGACGACCATGTCGAACGATTCCTCCCCGCTGGCCCGAACCGGTTCCCCCATCTCCTCGACGTTGGCGAGCATGTGCACCAGGCTCTCGTTGAACCGGAAGTTCCGGATCCCGTGCTTGACTTTGCCGTTCTCGACGTAGAACGTGCCATCCCGCGTCATCCCCGTCAGGATCTTCTCGTACGGATCGACCTCGCGGATATACCACAGCCGCGTCACCAGCACCCCGCGCTCGGTACCGGCGATCATGTCGGCCAGTGATTTCGACCCGCCGCCGAACACGATGTTCATCGGTATCTCGCCGATCTCGTTGGGCAGCGGGAAGCCGTGCCCGGTCGCCTCCACCGGGCCGACTTTCGCCGCGTGCTCACTCTTCTTCATTTTTTCCGCCGTTCCTCGCGCGTACACCAGCCGGCGCGGCACTCCGTTCTCGACCAGCGCCACTTGCTTTCTCCGGACGCCTTCGCCGTCAAACGGCGCGCCCGATTGCAACGGATGATAGGCATCGTCTCTGATCGTGATGTTCTGCCCGAACAACTGCGTCCCGATGCGGTTGTTGAGGAACGACCGCTCGTCCAGGATCGCCTGCCCGCCCCAGTCCCAGAACATGAACCCAACCATATCCAGGACCGCCGCGGGCTCCAGGATGACCGTGTACTTCCCCGGCGCCAATTCCTGGGGTCCCGCCGAAGCGCGCGCCTTTTTCGCCGCCGTCTCTGCCAGTGCCACCGGGTCGAGAATCCGCGCGTCCGGCGAATTGAACTTCTGCCAGCCCGAAGAATCCGTGTCCAGCATGGTGACCGAGATCTCCGCCGATGTGTGCGTGTGAAACGCCAGGAGCCCGCGCGAGTTCACGACCGCTTCGACCGACTCCGAACTCGAGAAGATTCCGGCTGTCGTCAGCGCCTGGCGCTTTGCTATCTCGACGATCTTCGCCACTCCGGCTGCACGCTCCGCCGGACCGAGACTCGCCGTCTCAAAGAACGCGCGCCCGACTTGCGGGCCGTCGCCAAATGCTTCGGGCCCGGCCATCGGCAGCAGGTCGGGATCGTCGTGCTGCACGCGCGCCAGAGCCTCGCTGGCTTTCACGCACTGGCGGACACTCTCGTCATCAAATTTGTTGGTCGTCGCCCGCGCCGTTTTTCCGCCGAAAACCGTGCGAACCGATACGTGATAATTCTCTTCCGCAACGTTCTGGTGAATGGTGTTGTTCGCGAACCGCGTCAGCGCGCTCTTGCCGCCGGCGATCAGCAACTCAACTTCATCCGCCGTCGCGAACTTCTTGATGCGGTCGAAGGTGTCCTGGACTTTGTCTTGCGTGAGCATCGACGTCTTTCCTTCGTGGCCTTCGTGTGCACTTCGTGACCTTCGTGTGAACCGCTTTTTCCTTAACTGCCCTTGTACGCAGTCCCGACCGTCACGTTCCTGAATCGCGCCGGGCTCGCGCCATGTCCTGTCCCCATGACTTGTTGAGGTTGTCCTTTGCCACAGTTCGGCGTACCCCACAACGTCCACTGGTCGCGCGAGCAGATCGCGTCCATCGAATTCCAAAACTCCGTGGTGATCCCCGAATATGACGGGTTCTTCAACATCCGTCCCAGTTTTCCGCCCTTGATCTCCCAACCGATCTCGGTACCGAACTGGAAGTTGTAGCGCTTGTCGTCGATCGACCACGACCGGTTCGTCTGGAAAAAGATTCCATGGTCGGTGTCGGCGATGAGTTGCTCTTGCGTGAGCGGCTTCTCGCCGGGCCGGATGCTGATGTTCGTCATCCGGATCATCGGCAGCCGGTTCCACCCCTCGGCGCGCACCGTCCCGCCGCTGCGGTTTAATCCGATCATGGGCGCCGTTTCTCGCGAACTCAAATATCCTGTGAATAGCCCGTTGCTGATGATAGGCGTGCACTGCGCCTCGACGCCCTCGTCGTCATACTTGAACGAGCCCAATCCCGGTCCGTGTTTCTCCGTCGCGTCGGCGACCACGTTCACCAGGTCGCTCCCGTATCGCAGCTTACGCAATTTCTCCAGCGTCAGGAACGATGTCCCGGCGAAGTTCGCTTCCATGCCCAGTACGCGGTCCAGTTCGATCGGGTGCCCGATGGATTCATGGATCTGCAACCCCAATTGCGAGGAGTCCAGGATGATCGTGAACTTGCCTTCCGGACACTGGTCCGCCTTGTGCAGCGCGACGCACTCCTCGGCGACCCGCTGCGCATTCTCCAGCAGCTTCAACTCGTGGACCAGTTCGTATCCCTTGTCCTGATGCTGTCCGCCGAAAGAATTCGGATACGAGCGCTTCTGAATCTCCGTCCCGGCGAACGACATGCATGTGTATCCCGCGCCCGTCGTGGTTTTCACCTGGTGGATGTCGGCGCCGTCGCTCGAGTAGTACCACTGCTCGTAGCGGCGGAAACTCATGCTCGTCTCCGCCAGCGTGATGCCCTTCACCTTGAGCAATTCCGCATCGATCTTCATCAGCAATTCGAGGTTCTGCTCCACCGAGATCCCGAACGGATCGATCTTGCATGGGCTGGCCCAGTCATCCACGTGCGCTTTCTCCGGAGCCAGCACGACGTCGTGCTCTTTCACCTGGGCCGACGCGCGCGCAATCTCTACCGCCTGTTGCGCCGTAATCTCAACGCCCTCGCGCGTCAGGTCCTCGGTTGCGGCAAAACCCCACGAGCCGTTCGCGAGCACGCGGATCCCGATGCCCATCGAGTCGCTGTCCGACGCTTGCGCGATCTTCCCGTTCTTCGTCGCCAGCCCTCGCTGCCGCTCGTCCACGATGCGCAGATCGGCGAACTGTACCCCGCGCGCGTTGCAGACGTTCAGCGCCCACGACGCAATCTCTTTCATGCTCATTCAGATCACCCCGGCACTACCCGGCCAAACGAACAATCATACTCAATTTCCTGTCATCCCGAGCGAGAGCCTGTCCTGAGCGCAGTCGAAGGAACGTCAGTCCGAGTCGAGGGACCTTGTGTTTCCCTTCGTGTCCTTTGTGGTGCATCTTCTCGTGGCGCTAATTGTCGCTTCATCGCCCGACAACAACGGTATCGTCGCAACCGTCCAACCGCCAGGAGGCTCCCATGGCTGTGACTGAACCCGCCAGCGTTGGCGCAGCAACCGCGTTTCTAGACGCTTACAACCGGCACGACGTCGAGGCAATGCTTAAGCTCTTTAGCGAAGACGCCGAGATCCACTACGTCCCCATGGAAGATCAGGGACAGGGTCTAGTGCGCGAAGTGGGAAAGAAGATCTGGTCCGGCTTGATCGACGCCTTCCCCGACCTGCACGTTACGGCTGACGAGGTGTTTGGCAACGAGACCAATGCCGCTGCTGAAGTCGTCATCGGCGGGACCCAGAAAAAAGACTTCCTCGACATTCCCAGCCAGGGCAAGCATTACGAACTGCCCCACGCTTTTATCTTTATCGTCGAGGGCGAGCGGATCGAACACGTTACGGCCTATTGGGACAACGTCAGCTTCTATTCGCAACTCGGCCGACAACCGCTCGGCAAAGCTGCCTAAATCAGCGTTGTAGAGCGCGAGCGCGGCAACCGGCAAAGTACAATCATCCGTGCCGCGAACCGCACTCAAGATCGTCAACCTCGAGCTGAACCGCCCGACGGTGCCGACGGCGCTGTCGTTGCTGGAAGACGCTCTCCGGATCGCGCGCAGCGAAAGGTTCACGGCCGTGAAACTCATCCACGGCTACGGCTCCTCCGGGGTCGGGGGAGATATCCGAATCGCCGTGCAGAAAACGCTTGCCCAGAGATTTGCCGCCAAAGAGATCCGCGCCTTCATCCCCGGTGAGGAGTGGCGTATTTCGAATGAGTTCTCCTGGGACCTGCTGAAACGCTGCCCCGAACTGAAGCAGGACTCTGACCTCAACCGCGCCAATCGCGGCATAACGATTGTCGTACTGTAACGGAGGATGGGCTCAGGCTCCGATGATCAGGGCTGCTTGGATTCATGGCCGGTCGTGCCCTTGACGTCGATCTCCAGACCAAGTCCCTTTTTCAGCTTCAGCTTGTCCATCGCGTTCATGACTGCGTCCCGCACAGCGCGCGAGGCGATACTTGACACCCAATCCCAACCTACGACGCCTCCCGTCGGCCGCCTGCCCGCTAATGGGTACTCCGCCGGCTGTACTGTCCGCGAATCGTGCAGCTTCAGTCGGTTGCCGTTGAGCGAATCTACGGTCCAGGCAATGTGCATGTCACCCTGCATTTTGGCGCGGTCGGAGCCGTATATCTCCGGTTGACTGCGTGTTTGGTCTTGACCGCCGATCGCAATCGCCGCGGTAGGGGAAGGCTGGAAATCGATGGTGATCAGGTAGTCGGCATTGCGGTGGCGCGCCTGCCCCGCGGCTTCGGCCTTGGTGCCAGTCGTAATCAGGGCGCGAACGTTCTTGTTCTGCCGCTCGACCTCGTCCGCGGCTTCGTTGTTCAGGGTGGGGCTGATTGCCTTCACCCGCGGATCTCTAGATTGAACGGTCACTGCGATCGTGTACACCTTCGAGCGCGTTTGCTGTGGCTGAGCGGCGGTCGGTTGCTGTTGCATTCCCTCCTGTGCTAGCGACGAAACGGCGACCACAACGACGAAAAGCGTACTGCACACGTATGACGTTCTCATACCTGCCTCCGGGCGCGTGTTGCTGCCACGTTCTAACACCGGGATTGCGAACTCCACTCTACGCCAAGGCACTTTATAGCTCCTGCTACACTTTCGGTTCATCGCATGAGTACAACCGTGTCGCGCCTGCTCGAGCAGTTGGAAGAAGCCCGCCGACTCTACGGACCGGGTTGCAATCGCCGTGTCCAGGAACTTCTTCGCCAGCTCGGATCGGTGCAGTTGCGCAGCACAGCCAGTCTCCTGCGCTGGCACGACGCTCTGCTCTTCCTGCGCGCATTCCCGCAGAGCGCGAAAGTTGTGCGTCTCGCCGATGAACTGCTTGCCTCGACTTCGGCACGGGTCGCAGAACTGATGAGACGTGACGCTGATTTCTCGCTGCTCGACGACGAGTCCGTCTCCGGCATCGCCGGCAGCGAGATCGTCGAAAGCTGGGAGTACAACATCGCGCGCTGGCTCGTGCACAAGTACCGCGACAACGTGAGCATCTACTGGGACGGAGAACTCAACGAACCGCGTCTTGCCAACACGCTGCCAAGGCTCATTCCGCTCCTCGACGAAGATGCGACGGTGGAACCCGACGTGGACTGGCGCGCCTGGATCGATGCCAGTCGCGGCTGGCAGAACGAAGTGGAGTGGCTGGTGGATGGCTTCTGCGCTCTCGAACTGCCCGAACGCGAGAAGACGGACCTGTTCGAGTCGCTCGAACTTCCCATCCGCCTCGACCTTCAGGATCTTCCGGCAACGCGCACGCACGCTCGTCGCGCCGTGAATCAACTTTATGTCCACGACACGCCGCTCCTGCAGCGCCGAGACGTCTCGCTCGATCGCGAACTGTCATCGCCGCTCAAGCTGCGCAAGCTCAGCAACAAGGACGCAGCCGAGATCATCGACATGGCGCGCGCGGCGCTCACCGTCCGATATCGCGGGCTGTATGGGATGACCTTCCCGAACCTGCCGGTGTACGAAGCCTCGCCCGGACGTGGTCTGCAGATATTCCTCTGGGGCGTAACGCCCGAGCGCCGTCTCCCATTGCGCGCCTACGCTTGCGGGATCACGTTGAAGAACGGCGTCCCGATCAATTACCTGGAAGCTATCGCGCTCTTCGATTGGGTCGAGGTCGGGTTCAACACTTACTACGCGTTTCGCGAGGGCGAGACTGCGTGGGTGTATGCGCAGGTTCTCCGCGCGCTACGCCCGCTACTCGGCTTCTACGTCGTGTCGGTGTACCCGTACCAGATCGGCTACGAGAACGAAGAGGCGATCAAGTCGGGCGCGTTCTGGTTCTATCGGAAGCTGGGCTTTCGGCCCGGGCGACCCGATCTCGCGGCACTCTGCGAAGCGGAAGAAAAGAAGATCGCCGCAGACAAAACGCACCGCACTTCGGCGCGTAATCTGCGACGCCTCGCCGAAGGCCACATCTTCTACGAACTACCCGGCGCCGCGCCGAAGCAGTGGGACAACTTCCGCACGCGCTACCTGGGCTTGGCGGTGAACCGGCACATCGGCGAGCGGTTCGACGGCAACACCGAGCGATATCGTCAGGCTGCGACCGAATCACTCGCGAAGCTGCTGCGAGTCTCTCCTGATCGGCTCAGCGCCTGCGAACGTGAAGCTTTTGAGAGCTTCGCGCCGGCGCTGCATCCCGCGACCGACGTTAGCCGCTGGAGCGCCGCCGACAAGGGCGCGTTGGTCGACATCATCCGCGCCAAAGCCGCGCCCGAAGAATGGGAGTACCTCCGTCTCATGCGCGAGCACGGTCCCCTGCGGGACATTTTCCTCCGCCTCGGCAGGACGGGGTAGGGGGTGGGATCTGTAAGTTCCCTAACGCCGGGGATTTAGCCGGAGCCGGTTCCAGATCGCCGGAGTCATTGGACTTAGGCATCACAATTTGCAAAATCCCTGCACGATTGGAGTTACGACAGTCACCGCAGGGGACGCAAAGGAACGCAGAGGAAAGGCAAAAGCCCGCCCCGTGGAGCGAGCTTTCGATCAATCCTCTACCTTAAGAATAACAAATTGGATGGGGTGATTCCCTCACTATTTGCGAAAGAAAATTACGAGCGGACTCAGCAACTTAGGCATGATTTGTGACAAACGGAGGCTTGACAACAAATTTTGTCATCTTGCCACCCTAGCAAGACCAGTTAGGGTGGGCCACCCGCGGGAAGCCACAAGAATTCACCACAAAGGACAGGAAGGTTCACAAAGGAAAAGAACAAGGCCGGTCGAGGGCGACCGGCCTACATTGCTTGTGACTGAAACTGACGACTATGTTCCTTCTGACCAGCTCGCCAGGTACTCTTCCTGCTCGGGCGTGAGCTTGTCGATCTTGACGCCCATCGACTCCAGCTTCAGCTTGGCCACGCGCTTATCGAGTTCCACCGGCACCACGTAGACCTTCTTCTCCAGGTTTTTGTGGTTCTTCACCATGTACTCGACGGAGAGCGCCTGGTCGGCAAAGCTCATGTCCATCACGCTGGCGGGGTGACCTTCCGCCGCAGCGAGGTTGATGAGGCGGCCTTCGCCCAACAGGTTGATCTTGCGGCCATCCTTCAGCGAATACTCCTCGAGGAACTCGCGCGTCGTCCGCTTTGACGACGACAGCTTCTCCAGCGCCGGAATATCAATCTCGACGTTGAAGTGTCCGGAGTTGCTGATGACCGCGCCGTCCTTCATGTGCGCGTAGTGCTCGGCGCGCAGGACGCTCTTATTGCCGGTAACGGTGCAGAAGATGTCGCCGATCTTGGCGGCTTCCGTCATCGACATGACGCGGAACCCATCCATGACCGCTTCCAGCGCCTTCGTCGGATCGATCTCGGTGACGATCACCTCGGCGCCCAAACCCTTAGCGCGCATCGCCAAGCCGCGTCCGCACCAGCCATAGCCGGCGACCACGAATTTCGAGCCCGCCAGCAGCAGGTTGGTCGCACGGATGATGCCGTCGATGGTCGACTGGCCCGTGCCATAGCGGTTATCGAACATGTGCTTGGTGTCGGCATCGTTAACGGCGATGATCGGGTACTTGAGCACGCCGTCCTTCGCCATCGCCCGCAGGCGGATGACGCCGGTCGTCGTCTCTTCGGTACCGCCGATGATCCCGTCCAGCACTTCGGTCCGCTTGGTCAGCGCGATCGACACAAGGTCCGCGCCGTCGTCCATGGTGATATTCGGCTTGTGGTCGAGCGCCGACATGATGTGCGAGTAATACCTATCGTTGTCCTCGCCCTTGATGGCGAACACCGGGATATTGAAATCGCGCACCAGACAAGCGGCCACGTCATCCTGCGTGGACAACGGGTTCGAAGCGCACAGCGCGACGTCCGCGCCGCCATCGCGCAACGTGACCATCAGGTTCGCCGTTTCGGCGGTCACGTGCAGGCAGGCGGAGATGCGCACGCCCTTCAGCGGCTGTGTCTTGATGAAGTCTTTGCGGATGCTCTGGAGCACTTTCATCGACTGGTTGGCCCAATCAATACGTCTCCGGCCCAGGTCGGCCAGGTCCATGCTCTTCACATCGCACGCTACGGTAGTTGCGGGTGTGGTCGCCATGTTCTCCTGTTTCAAAACGGTTGTACGTTATAGGTTGCAGGTTGCAGCGTGTAGGAAACGTACAACCTGCAACCTACAACCGTTGTTGTTACTTCTTCGCCGCGTGCGCGACTTCAGCCGAGGTCGCCGCGCTCTTCAGCGCCGCCGCCTTGTCGGTGGTCTCCCATGTGAAGTCCTTGTCGTTGCGGCCGAAGTGCCCATACGCTGCGGTCTTACGATAGATCGGACGCCGCAGCTTCAGGCTCTCAATGATGCCCTTGGGCGTAAGCGTGAAGTTCGCGCGCACGAGCTCTTGCAGCTTCTCGTTGGACACCTTGCCGGTGCCGAAGGTGTCGACCAGCACGCTCACCGGCTCAGCTACGCCGATCGCGTACGCCAACTGGACTTCGCAGCGGTCGGCCAGGCCGGCAGCCACGATGTTCTTCGCGATGTAGCGCGCCATGTACGCCGCCGAGCGGTCAACCTTGGTCGGGTCCTTGCCGCTGAAGGCGCCGCCGCCGTGACGGCCCATGCCGCCGTAGGTATCGACGATGATCTTGCGCCCGGTCAGGCCGGTGTCGCCCATCGGTCCGCCGATGACGAAGCGTCCGGTCGGATTGATGTGGTACTTGGTGTCGGCGTCGAGGAGGTTGGCGGGAATGGTGGCCTGGATAACGTGCTTGAGGATGTCGGCGCGAAGCTCTTCGTTGCTGACGGTCTCGGCGTGCTGGGTCGAGATGACGACCGCATCCACCCGGACCGGCTTCATATTCGCGTCGTATTCGACAGTCACCTGCGATTTGCCGTCCGGCCGGAGGTACGTCAACTTGCCGCTCTTGCGCACTTCGGTCAGCTTCTCGCACAGCTTGTGGGCCAGAGAGATAGCGGTCGGCATCAGCTCCGGCGTCTCGTTGGTGGCGAAGCCGAACATCATGCCCTGGTCGCCGGCGCCGCCGGTATCCACGCCCATGGCGATGTCGCCCGACTGCTTGTTAATGCTGGAAATCACGGCGCAGGTGTTCGAATCGAATCCGTAGAGCGCGTTATCGTAGCCGATGGACGCGACCACGCCCCGCACCAGCGTCTGGAAATCCACGTACGCCTTGGTCGTGATCTCGCCCGCAATCACCACCAGCCCGGTGGCGGTCAGCGTCTCGCACGCAACGCGGCTGTAGGGGTCCTGCTCCAGGCAGGCATCCAGGATGGAATCGGAAATCTGGTCTGCGATCTTATCAGGGTGACCTTCCGTGACCGACTCGGAAGTGAACAAAACACGGTTTGTCGACAACTTCTCCTCCTAAGATTGCGCTGCGATCTGCTGTGCCCGGTTTCACCGGGAAGAAGGACTCAAACTGCTACTCTGCGGGAGGGGAATCCTCTTCAAAAAGTACCAGAGTGCGTCTGCGACCGCAACGCCTTTGTGATCTCCTGAACTACACCATTAAAACCAAAGTCACGGCGTTTGACGCTGTGGAATCAGCGAATGGCGATTTCCAAGTCTTGAATGGTTGCGCCAATGTGCGCCGCACCGCCAATCGCCAGTTTGTCAGTTGTCTAGTGTTGCTGCATTCCCTGCGCCGTCAGCACAACCGTTTTCTTTTCGCCCTCTTGGCCGATGGACGGCAGCAGTTTGTCGTTCTGGCTGAGTTCTATCCCGCCGGCGTTTCCGGTGACGACGATGACCTGCTTCCCCGCCCTGACCACGTGGTCGGAGTTTGCGGCCATTGTCTCCTGGAACACGATATTGCCATCGGCTTTGATCCACACCCAGGACTTCTCTTTCGCCCGCACTTTCACCACGAACCCGTCCGCCGGCGCGCTCGAATTCGACGCCGGGTCGGGCGCGGGCGGCTGGTTCGCTCCGGAATCGACGGGAGGCGCCACAACGTTCTGCGTCGTATCCGCGGCAGGAACGGTGGGAGTTTGGGCTGTCGCAGTCGTCGCCACGGCCGGCTGTTGCACGGGGGTCGCAGGTGTGGGCGCTGTTTGTGCGGGCTTCGTCGTTGGGCTTGGTTCGCGCCGCAGCTTTGCCCAGCCGTGCTGCGCGTAGTACGATTTGGCGGCGAACCCGACCACCACGATCAGCGCGATGAGGATCAGCAATCCCCAGGGGATCCGAACCGGCTCCGCCGTCTCCTCGGATTCTTCGCTCTTAGGCAGCGCAGACTCCGGACGCGTGAGCTTTCCCGACGACTGCGCGTCGTTCACGGCTGTCTGGTAATCCGCTACGGCCTGGTCCTCGTCGATTCCGAGATACTTGGAATATGCCCTGACAAATCCCTTGTTGAATATGCCGCCCGGGAGTTTGTCGAAATCCTGTTCTTCGAGCGCGCGCAGGGACCGCGTGCCTATCTTGGTAGCTTCCGCGATCTCTTCCAGCGTGATGCCCCGCATCTCCCGCTCACGCTGCAGCCGCTCTCCGAAAGTGCCCACGCACACAACCTCGCTCGACCACTTAGTCCACACCCAGTTATTGGGGAATCGAGCAACAGCATCTTAGGTTTACGTGCCTCACGTGTCAAAGAAAAACAGGCTCAGGGCGCATGGCTTAGGGCGTAGGGCTAATGGCATATGGCGCATGGCTTAGGTGTATGGAACCCGGAATTACCGGATCCCCTGCGCCATCGGCCATGCGCCATGAGCCCTGAGCCTTGTGCCGGTTGTTGGTTTTTTCGACAACTCGCGACTGACGCCTGATGACTGGGTTACGCTTCCACACTATAATCAGCCACACTGCAGGGGACCATGAGCGACGCCAACGCCACAGCTACCGACCGCATGCGGCATTTGCAGGAATTGGCGATTTTCCACGACGTCGCCAAGGCGCTCACCTCGTCCCTCAACCTCGATTCCATCCTCCAGACCATCATGGCCAAGGTGGCCGAGTACTTTAAGCCCGACAACTGGTCCCTGCTCATGGTCGACGAGGCCGCCGACGAGCTGTATTTCGCCATTGCGGTCGGCGACGCGGCCGACGCGCTGAAATCCGTCCGTCTCCATGTCGGCGAGGGCATCGCCGGATGGGTGGCCAAGAATGGTGAGGCTCTGGTCGTGCCCGACGTCTACAGCGACGTCCGTTTCGCCAAACGCATCGACGAGATGACCAAGTGGCAAACGCGCTCGATCATCTGCATCCCGCTCAAAGCGAAGCAGCGCGTCCTCGGTGTTATCCAGCTCATTAACGTCCCGATGTCGGCTTTCACAGACAACGAGATGTTCTTCCTGCGCGCCATCTGCGACTACGCCGCCATCGATAACGCGCGCTCCGTCGAACGCATTCAGGAACTGACGATCACCGACGACTGCACCGGCCTCTACAACGCGCGCCATCTCTACAAGACGCTCGAGGCCGAGGTCTACCGCTCCGCCCGCTTCAGCTACGAGTTCAGCGTGCTCTTCATCGACCTCGACCACTTCAAGTCGGTGAACGACACGCACGGCCACCTGGTCGGCTCCAAGCTCCTCGCCGAGATCGGCT
>CAZLJE010000008.1:0-150998 GCA_964559835.1 uncultured Terriglobales bacterium | reverse complement strand
GCTCTTGTGGTGGAGGCTCGAGTTCCAGCGCTTTGATCAGGTATTCGGCGAGAGATGGTTGTTTCGATAGTTCTTCCTCGCGCTGCTCCTGCTTGGTCAGACGGCGAGCCGGTTCGGCGAACGGATGGCCGTTTTCCTCGCAGAAGTGCTTGAGGTTGGAGGCAGCGATCTGGAGGGCGTAGAGGATGGTGCCGGCGGTGCGGCGGTCGAGCTTACCGAACTGGAGCGAGCGGATGACCTGGCAGACGGCGACCTGGAGGCTGGTCGCGTCCTCGACGAAGGGGATGACCTGCGGCGGCAGCGGGTGTTCGAGCAGGTCGTGGAAGCGGCAGAAGATGTTGCCCTGCAATGCCGGTTGCCGGCAGGGCTGGTCGTTCATACGGGTGTAGGCGCAGCGCGGGGCTGCGTTAGCTTTGCGATGATTGTCAGCCATGATTTCTCCACCCCTCCCCCGTTATCCCACACGTCCCACAGAAATGGCCGGAAAACTGAAAAATCCCACAGACTGGCGAACAGCGCTTGGCGCAGGGCACATGGCGCATCGTGCCCACCCTTCCAAAAGCGGTCAGGGTGGGGCACCCGGGAGTCTGGTGTTTTCCTCTGGTCATCATCGGGTCATGGAGACCGCGGGAGGCGGTCTGAGGGAGCGGCGCGGAAGACGGAATAAGGAGTGCCGAGGAGGGCGCCGCTCGACTCGTAGATTTCATATCTATGGTCACGCGAGAGGGGAATGGAGTCAAGAACAATATTTCTAATTGTAGCAATACTTTATGTAATATATAGCTCTTAGATATAGCCAACAAAAAAAGAAACAGCGCAGACACACGCCCACACATCGCGCTGGAGAGTTGTGGTCAGGTCGAGAGATAAGCGGCGCGACGTGTGGGGCACCCGCCATATGCCGTCCCTCCGGGACTCGGAATCATGGAGGGCTCGGGGCCCCGGCACTCACGTGCCGGGCTATGAACTGGCATCCTGAGAACTGAGACAGGACGGGTCGGAAATCCGGCCGCTTCTACCCTAAGCAGAATCCTGCATCTCCTCTTCGCCGGTCGATTTCTGAACTGCCGTGAACATCAAGGTGAATACCGTCCCGCATGAATCTCCGGATGTGGAGCTTTGCACCTCGATGCTGCCGCCCATTTCCTCTAAGATCTTCCGCGAAACCCATAATCCGATGCCCGTTCCCTTCTCCCCTTTGGTGGTGAAAAACGGCTCAAAGACCTTCGCCATGTCCTCGGGTTGAATGCCGCAGCCCGTGTCGCGAACCGAAATCGTCACGTGGTTTCCCTCTGACGCAATCCGCAGTTGAAGTTGCCCCCCATTGGGCATGGCATCTATGGCGTTCGCGACAAGGTTGGTCAACACCTGGCGCAGTTCGTTCGGGAAGATCGTAAGTTCGACATCCCTGGCGAAGTCGCGAACGATTTCAATCCCTCTCTTCTCGATCCGCCTGTTGAACATGGCGCAGACGTCATCGATCAAGTCGCTTATCCGCGTGACAACCGGCGACCTATGGTGTCGTTGCGAGGCCAATGTATATTTCGTGATCGTCGCAATCCGATTTGCCTGCTCCTCGATCTGCAGTAACGAACGCCTGACCTCATCACTGAGATTGCGATCTTGCAGGGCCAGGTAGAGCAAACCAGAGATGGCATTGAGCGGGTTGTTGATCTCGTGCGCGACGGTGGTCGCCAGGCGGCCCGTGGCGGCAAGCTTCTCGGATCGCCGCAGTGCCTCCTGCAGTTGCTCGTTGAGGTTCCTGATCTTGTCCTCCGCCTGCTTGCGATCACTGATGTCGCGAATCGCAGCGGTTACAAATCGACCCTCGTCGGTCGACAGAGGACTGAGGCTGATCTCGACGGCAAATTCGGTAGCGTCCTTGCGCAAACCAAACAGTTCCAGGCCAGCGCCCATCGGGCGAACGCGTGCGTCGATCGAAAACAATTCACGGTTGTCGACGTGGCGATCCCGGTAACGCTCCGGCATGAGTTGCTCAACCGGTTGCCCCACCAGGTCAGCGCGGTTATAGCCGAACAGTTTCTCGGTTTGTGAGTTCACCAACGCGATGCGGCCAACCGAATCCACAATCACCATTGCATCGGGAGCGGCTTCCAGCAACGACCGGAACTTGTCCTCAGCCTTCTTGCGCGCCGAAATGTCACGAATGGAAGTCGACACGAGTATGCCATCGGTCGTGCGCAGCGGACTAAGGCTGATCTCGACTGGAAACTCGCTGCCATCCTTCCGCAGGGCATACAAGTCAAGCCCCGCGCCCATGGGTCGTACCCGCGGGTCGGTGGAATATACCTTCCGGTAATCCGTGTGCCGGTCGTGGAATCGTTCCGGAATGAGGACCTCGATGGTGTAGCCCAATAATTCCTGCCGGGTGTAGCCGAACAACTTCTCAGCTTGCGAATTAACCAAAACGATCTTGCCACGTTCGTCCACGATGACCATCGCATCGGGTGCGGACTCGAGCAATCCGCGGAATTTTTCTTCCGCGCGCCGCCGCTCGGTAACATCGCGGATGGCGCTGGTAACGAACATGCCCTGCGGGGTTTCGAGCGGACTGAGGCTGATCTCGACCGGAAATTCGGTCCCGTCGTTCTTGACCCCGTACAGTTCGAGACCCGCGCCCATGGGGCGGCGCTTCGGCTCCGCCGAGAAATATCCGGCCCGGTGTCCCGGATGTTTGGCCCGAAAACGCGGAGGTACCAGGATCTCAACTTTCTGGCCAACCAGTGCTTTGGCTTGGTACCCGAAGAGCTTCTCGGTCTGTGAATTTGCGAGAACAATGTGCCCGCTGCGGTCAACGATCAGCATCGCGTCGGGAGCGGCATCGAGGAGAGCCCGGAAATGCGACTCTATCCAGCCGTAATCATTCGGCAGGTTCGGGTGCGGGTCAGATTCCACTGAATTGCCCCTTTAAAGCTCGACAAAGGATCGTCAGGGGCTTGCTTAGACAGGTCAATTATGCCGAGTTTCGTCATTATGCGCGCCACAGAACCCGGCGTCAATCAGGGCATACTTAAGCAATTACGGTAAAGTGCCGCGCGCCTGCGCTCCCGCCGACCTCGTGATCATCGGATACACTTAACCCGCATTGCCGCTAGCGGACCGTTTGCGAGCGTCGCGACAGCTTCGCGATCAGGCGCTCGTTAACCTTGAAGCCCGTGCCCGGCGTATCGGGGACGTTAATGAGGCCGTCGGGCGTGACGGTGACTTCGGGCTCAATGATGTCCTGCTTCCAGTAGCGCTTTGAGGCGGAGACGTCGCCCGGCAGCTTGAAATTCGGCAGGGTCGAGAGGTGGATGTTGTGCGCGCGGCCGACGCCGCTCTCCAGCATGCCGCCGCACCAGACGGGAATGTCGTGCTTCTGGCAGACGTTGTGGACCTTGATGGCCTCCGACATGCCGCCGACGCGCCCGACCTTGATGTTGATGATGCGGCAGGCCTCGAGTTCGATGGCGGCCGTGGCGTCGCGCGCATTGCGGATCGATTCGTCGAGACAGAGCGCGGTCTTCATCCTTTTCTGCAAGCGCGCATGAAAGAAGATGTCGTCGTACCACAGCGGCTGCTCGATCATGAGGAGGTTGAAGCGCTCGAAATCGGACAGCAGGCCGAAGTCTTCCATCGTGTAGGCCGAGTTGGCGTCGCAGGAGAGGAGGATGTCGGGCCAGCGCTGGCGGATGCGGTCGAGGACCTTCACGTCCCACTTAGGCTTAACTTTGACTTTAATGCGCCGGTAACCGGCGGCGAGCTCGGTCTCGACCCTCTCCAGCAATTGCTCGACCGTGTCCTGAATGCCGATGGAGACGCCGCACTCGATCTGCCGGCGCGTGCCGCCGATGAGCTTCCAGAGAGGAATGTTCTTCTCCTCGGCTTCGGCGGCCCAGAGAGCGTTCTCGATGGCGGCTTTCGCCATGCGATGACCGCGGACTTTCGCCATCGAGAGCAGGCAGTCCGAGGCTTTCTCGTACTCCTTGCCGATGACTGCGGGCGCGAGGAATTTCTCCAGGGTCGCCCATGCGGAGTCGATCCACTCGTCGCTGTAATAAGGATTCTCGCCGGCGACGCACTCGCCCCATACGCTACCGCCATCGGTGTGCAGGCAGACGAGCAAAATCTCGCGTTCGTAGGTGCGGCCAAAGCTGGTCTCGAAAAAGTGGACCAGCGGCAGACGGATCTCGTAGAGAGTGACGGCTTCTATCTTCATAAGAGTTTCAAGTAATAAGTAATAAGTACCGAGTACCGAGTACTGAGGAAACGCGCGGTACTCGCAATGCATTCAAATGTGACTTCGCAACTGAGAAAATCTCTACGACTGCTCGTCGGGCGCGGTCCCGTACGACAACGGCTCGTCCCAATGCGCCAGCAGGAAAGCGCCGTTTCCCTGCTCGTCGCGCTCGTAGCCGACGACGGACAGGCCGCGTTGGAATGCGTCCATCAACCGCTCGCGATTGCGCTGCTGCACCTCGGCTGCCCTGGCGCGATCGGCGGTATTCGCCTTCCAATCGTAGATCTGCGCCGGCACTTCGACCCTGGCTTCAATCTTGTACTCCGGACGCTTGCCGGTCTCCAGCAGAGCCGTGACGCGCCGCGATTTCAGCCACCATTCAACGGTGAGGCGATCGGTCGGCAAACCGCCGTGCAGAGGCGAACTGGTGTTGCCGTACTGGTTGATGTTGTAACGACGGGTGATGCCACCGAGTTTCTCGAGGTTCAGGAAGGCGTTCTTGATCTCGAGCGGGTCGAAGGTCCACTCGATGAGTTCGACGCCGCGAGAGAGAGCGTCCTCACGCTGGAACAGCTTCAGACGGCGTCCGACGCCGGAGTTCCGGTAGGCGTCGCGGACCGCGAGCATATGCGAATGCATGTAAGGATGACCGTTGCGCATGCCCGGAATGCCGAGCGCGAACCCGACGAGGCGATCGCCGTCGAAGGCGCCGAGCACCTGGCCGCCGATCTTCTGCGCCACCACGAACAGGCGCAGCGGGATCATGTCGGCGTCGGAAAAGCCCCACACTTCTTTCTGCATCGCAAACGCAGCCTGCAGTTCGTCGGCGCCCTCGCAGCGGCGGACGACCACATTGCTGCCTAACGTTCGCGTTGCTTCGATTCCTGCCATAAGGATTCCATCTCTTCCAGGGATGAGTCCGCCAGCTTCTTGCCGCGTTCGCGCATACGCTCTTCCATCCACTGGAAGCGGCGTCGGAACTTGCGATTGGTCTTGCGCAGTGCCGATTCCGGATCGAGCGACAGGTAACGCGCGATATTCACCAGCACAAAGAATAAATCACCGACTTCGTCTTCCAGCCGGCCGCGAAGCTCCTCCGGAACTTCGAACCCGCGCGAACCAGCGACGCCGCGATGCGGAGGACGCGGTCCACCTTCGGGATACTCTTTGAGATTGTCGCGCAGCTCTTGCGTCTCCTCGCGCAGTTTGTCGAAGAGACCTTCGATGTCAGGCCACTCGAAGCCGATGTGCGCTGCGCGCGAGCTGATCTTATACGCTTCCAGAAGGGCAGGAACTTTGGACGAGATGCCGCTCAGGACGGAATCGGGTTTCTCTTCTTCCTTCGCCGATTTGCCACCACCCGCTTCGAGACGCTTCTTCTTCTCCTTGGCTTTGAGCGCTTCCCAGTTGCGCAGGACCTCGCCGGAAGTCTCGGCCTTCACGTCGCCGAAGACGTGAGGATGACGATCGACGAGCTTGTTGGACAACCGATCGAGAACGTCGTCGATGGCGAAGTGTCCGGCTTCCTTTGCCATCTCGGAATAGAAGAGCACTTGCAGCAGAAGGTCGCCGAGTTCGCCGGTGAGCTCAGGCCAGTCGCGGGCGTCGATCGCCTCCAGGACTTCGTAGGTCTCCTCGAGCGTGTAAGGCTTGATGGAGTCGAAGGTCTGCTCGCGGTCCCAGGGACATCCACCGGGAGCGCGGAGGCGGCGCATGATCTCGACGGCGCGTTCGAAGCGATCGCCAGTTTCAGGCATAGAACTAATCTAACAAAACCGTTGCGCGATAAGTTTACAGATTGAAACAAGAGCGTGCGGAAACCTCCTGCTGCTCTCCTGCGTCCAACGAATTGATGAAACGCGCGCGTTACGTTGCCCTGGCTGCGGCGCTGATCGCAATCATGTCCTTCTGCGGCGGAAGTACGATGCCACCGCCTGCTCCCACTCCCGCTGCTGTTCCGTCTCCCGCTCCCGCACCCGCGCCTGTTGCGCCTCCCGCGACTACGAACGAGGCCTGCACCTGCACTCCTACTGACCCCGTCAGCGGCGACTACCGGCATACCGCCAAGCACGTGGACTTACCGGTCGCGGTAGCGCAGGAGATCGCCGTTACCGATGTGTTGTCGTGGGCGCATACGGACCCATTGCCCTTTGACGCGCCGCGGACCGGCCGCGAGCTGCAACTGTTCCACATCGCGAAGGCGTATCTGGAGAATGTGTATGTCGTAAAAGACGATTGCGACCTGCACATGGAGTTGTCGGCCGTTGCCGATGCAACTGCTCCGCGGATCGTCGTGGAGACGCCAATCGATGCGAGCTATTGCCCCGCGAGGAGTTCGCTGCAGGCGGCGCTGAAGGCGAAAGGGCTGTCGATGACGTGGGGAACGGTGAACGGCATTCCAGTGGAGGTCACCGGTTTGGCGTTCGACGACTTCGACCACCTGCGCGGAAGTAAATATATTGCGACATCATGGGAACTGCATCCGGCGGTGGTGACGGTGCTGCCGTGATCGGGCTTCGGGCTTAGGGCTTAGGGCTTTGGGCTTTGGGCATTGGGCTGTCGGCTTCCGGACGTCGAGTTCAGCGTTACGCGAAATGCATGGATGCTTCGTCGGACTAACGTCCTCCTCAGCATGACACCCACTTAACAGTGCGTCGTGGCAGGCGCGAGACGCCTGCGTTACATGCGAATCGCTACTGCAAAATGCAGTGGCTGCGTTTCCCGGCTGTGAATTACTCCCGCTAAGTCTTGCGTTTTCAGTGTGCGTTCTCCTCGCGCGATGTGCACGCCGCGTGCATTGAATCAGGGTGCAAAGGCATCCGCCAAAGGAGACGCCATGTCGATTCTTTTCGTACTTCTTACTTTCCTGATCGTGATCACGGTGACGTACTTTCTGCGCCGCGATCAGCCCGCGATCGCCATTCAAGTCGAGGCGTTCCCGGGTGTCAAGCCGCCGCTGATGACGAAGGAACAAGGTTTCGACGTCCCGCGCGGCTACTGCTTCCATCCCGGCCACATGTGGGTGCTCGACGAGGGGCGACAGAACGCGCGCATTGGGCTGGACAGCTTCGGCGCGCACCTGGTCGGCAAGATCGACCGGATCGAGGTCGTCGGACTGAACCGCTGGGTGCGGCAGGGGCAGAAGGTGTGCACCATCACGCGCGACGGCGTGGCCGCCGATCTGCTGTCGCCGGTCGAGGGCGTGATCATCTCGGTGAACAACGACGTCCTGAAAGATCCCACCCTGCTGACGAAAGATCCGTACAAGAACGGCTGGATCTGCGTGATCAAGTCGCCGGAGATGGCGACCAACCTGAACAACCTGTTGCAGGGACAACTAGTCGGGCCGTGGATGCAGAACTCGGTGCGCCAACTGTCGGCGATGACGGCGAAGCTCGCGCCCGCTGCTGCGGCCGACGGCGGACTGCCCGTCGCCGGAATGCTGGCACATCTGGAGCCGGGAGTGCAGAGAACGATGATCCACGAGTTCTTTTTGACGTAGGGGCGCGGGACACGGGGCGCGGGGCGCGGGACACGGGGCGCGGAGCGCGGGACGCGGGGCGCGGAGCGCGGGACGGGGCGCGGAGCGCGGGACACGTGCCCACCTTCCAAAAGCAGTCAGGGTGGAGCACCCAACGAGTGGCGGAGACGAGATTATGACGAAGGAAACCAGAGCGATCCTAATCGATATCACCAAGTGCATCGGCTGCCAGCAGTGCGCGGTCGCATGCAAGGCAGTCCACAATCAGCCCGGTGACCCGGAACCGACCCTGGCCGCGGCGGCATTCACGGCGGTCGAGCCGCGCGGTGAGAAGTTCGTCCGCCGCATGTGCCTGCACTGCGAAGACCCGGCGTGCGCATCGGTGTGCCCGGTCGGCGGGATCAAGAAAACCGCACAGGGTGCCGTGCGCTACGACGGTGGCAAGTGCATCGGCTGCCGTTACTGCATGATCGCCTGCCCCTACAGCGTGCCCAAGTACCAGTGGACGAAGCTGGCGCCCTACGTCACCAAGTGCGACATGTGCGCCGAGCGGGTGCTGAGCGGCGGACAACCGGCGTGCACGGAAGCGTGCCCGACCGGCGCTTCCCTGTTCGGCAAGCGCGAAGAGTTGTTGCTCGAGGCGAGGAAGCGAATCGTCGAGAATCCGGGGACGTACGTAAACCGGATCTACGGCGAGACGGAGCTCGGCGGCACGTCGGTCTTCTATATCTCCGACGTGCCGTTCGAGAAGCTGGGATTCATCGAGCCTCCGGCGCAGCAGCCGCTGCCCACATTGAGCGCCGCGGCGCTGGCCGAAGTGCCGACGGTGGTTGCGATCGGCGGATCGGTGCTCGCGGGGCTGTACTGGATCACCGAACGGCGCAAGGCAGTCGCACTGGCAGAGACCCCACCCTATCGCTCCAAAACCGGGAGCGATAAGGGTGGGGCAACCGGAGAGCAACGCGAATCCAAGGAAAGGAGCTAGCCATGCCGAACGCTAAATCTCTCATCACTCCGTGGCGTGTTATAGCCGGACTCATTTTTGCGGTAGGACTCGTGGCGACTTACATGCGGTTCGTCATGGGATGGCATGCGGCGACGAACCTGAGCGACGGCCAGCCCTGGGGCATCTGGGTGGGCGTCAGCACGCTGTGTGGCGTCGGGCTGTCGGCGGGAGGCTTCGCCATCGCGGCCGCGGTTTATATCCTCGGCATGGAACGCTACCGGCCGATCTCGCGCGCTGCGGTCATGATCGCATTCCTCGGGTATACGACCGTTTGCGCTGGGTACGCGTGGGAGTTGGGCCTGCCTTGGAACTTCTGGCACCCGCTGGTGATGTGGAACCGCTCGTCGGTGCTGTTCGAAGTGGTGTGGTGCATCATGCTCTACACCACGGTCCTGATGCTGGAGTTCTCGCCGGCGGTGATCGAGAAGCTGCCGTGGCAGAACCTGCGCGAAACGCTGCTCACGTGGCAGCATCGAGTGCTGATCGGCCTGGTACTCATCGGCGTGCTGCTCTCTTCCCTGCACCAGTCGTTCCTGGGCGGATTGTTCATCATCTTCAAAGGCAAGGTCTATCCGCTCTGGTATAGCCAGTACCAGACGACGAACTTCTACCTGTCGGCGCTGCCGGCCGGGCTGGCGATGGTGATCATCGCGATGTATCTGTCGATGCGGTCGCTGTACGCGAAGCTCGATCCGAAGCTGCTCGGCGAGTTGAGCCGGGTAATCACGCCGCTGCTGGTGATCTTCGGGCTGTTCCGGTTCGTGGACTTGCTGCGGCAGCACGCGGGCGAGTACCTGTTCATGGCGCGTCCGGAGACGTTCTACTTCTGGCTGGAGGTGGCGCTGTTCATCGTGGCGCCGATCGTGATGTTCAACATGGAGCGCTTCAAGTCGACCCCGATCGGGCTGTACTGGGCGTCGTGCGTGACCGTGATGGGTTTCATCGCGCATCGCGTGAACGTCTCGATCACGGCGCTGGAGCGCGCCACTGGGACGCACTATGTACCCAAATGGAGCGAACTGGCGGTGACGGTGATGCTGG
Organism: uncultured Terriglobales bacterium; assembly: GCA_964559835.1. Classification (GTDB taxonomy): domain Bacteria; phylum Acidobacteriota; class Terriglobia; order Terriglobales; family Acidobacteriaceae; genus DAISJI01. The sequence continues at coordinate 141,230 of CAZLJE010000008.1, read as the reverse complement.
TGGCGACGGCGGTCATCGTGTTCCGCTTCGCGGTGCTGCACCTGAAGATCTTCCCGCGGATTCAGTCGCCAGTCGCCAGTTGGCAGTTGCCAGTTGGGAGTTCGTGAGTAATGAGTAATAAGTAATAAGTAACCAGATCAAGGGCGGTAGGCGCGGAGAGTCATCGCCTACCGCCTTTTCGATTCTGTCGCCAGGCAAGCCTGGCTAGTACACGACTCAAACACGAGTGAGGATTTGTATGAACACGACAGAGCTACTGCCGGAGGAGGCGTTGCGGGAAGAGTCGGATCCCGTGATGGAGTTTGAGGCCGCGCTGGAAGAGGCGGCGCGGGCGGTGGATGCGGAGCCGTGGGTGGTGCAACGGATGAAACACGCCGAGCGGGAGATCAAGGTCAACCTGCCTCTGGTGCGCGACGACGGCTCGGCGATGAACGTTACTGGATACCGGGTACAACACAGCCGAGCACATGGGCCGTGCATTGGTTCGGTGACGCTGTCTGCGACTGCGCAGCTGGCGTCGCTGCGAACGATGGCGACCGGGATCACATTGCAATCGGCGTTGCTCGGACTACGGTTGGGCGGGGCTGCGGGAGCGATCGTCGTCGATCCGGACCAGCTTAGCGAGCGCGAACTCAGGCACGTCATCAAAGAGTACGTGATCGCGCTGCACGAGAGCACCGGGCCGTTACGCGATGTGCTTGTTGCCTGCGATGGCAACAACTACATCGCGACGTGGATGGATGAAGCCAACGCACACGCGCGCGGCCAAAGTGAACCGGCGGCAATCGTGGGAAAACCCGATGATGGCATGGACGCGGCGTGGGCCGGAGCGACGGCGGCAGCCGTTCAGCGCGTTTTGCACGCCGACACCCTGAAGGACACGCGCATCACGATACAGGGATTCGGACGCCGGGCACGCGCGCTTGTGTCTGTTCTGCAGTCGCAGGGAGCGAAGGTCGTCGCGGTCGCGGACCGGTCGGGCGGATTGATGTGCGAATCGGGGATCGATGTCGCTGCGCTGGAGAACTACTCAGCTCAGAGCGGCGTCATTTTTGGATTTCCGGGAGCGGATGCGGCGAGCAACGCGGATGTGCTGGAAAGCGAGTGCGATGTGCTGATCCTGGCGGCGGCGCAGAGACAGATCGGTTCGCACAACGCTGCACGCATTCGAGCAAAGGTAATTTTCGAGTTGGCCGAAGGCGCGGTCACGGAGGCCGGCGAAGGTGCTTTGGCAAAACCGTGCATGGTGGTTCCGCACCTGCTTGCGTCGGCGGCGCAATTGGCGATCTGGGCGCATGAGTGGCAGCGTGGATTGGCGTATTCCGCGCCCGATCCGGAGAAGGCGGAAAGTGACGCGACAGTCCTCGTGACAAATGCGTATGAGCGCGCAACGGAGTTGGCGGGTTCGAGGCAGTGTTCGGTTCGGGCCGCGATGCTGATAGCCATGGAGAGGCTGGCGAGCGTGTTGAGGAAAACATGAGAGTAGCGAGTTTGTCGTCTCGTCCCTACGGGACTCGGCAGCGAGGAGGAGGCCGGATGTCCCAGGACTTCGTCCTGGGCTACCAGCGAACGTCCCTTCGGGACTGGGTCTTGAAGCGGAGGTGAAACGTGGCAGGCGAGACGCCTGGGTTACTGGTGACCGGCGGGACGCCGATGTTCCGGCGCGGACGCCTGCGTTATGGTGACCGGCGGGACGCCGATGTTCCGAAAAAAAAGCCCCTCTTTACGAGGGGCAGTTCAGGAGAGAGAAGAAGCTCGATGTAAGAAGCTCGATATTGGGGTTTACATCTGTTGCGCAAGAAGATTGCGGAGCCGCAGACGTGCCTGGTGGAGACCTTGAACGGATTCGTCCTCGGTCAGCCCGACGGTGCGTGCGATGCGGTCGTGGCTGTAGTTCTCGACGTCGTGCATGAGGAAGATCATGCGTTCCGTCGCGGGTAACTGGACGACTGCGCGCTCCAGGTCCGTGCGCAGGATATTGCGGCGGATGCTCGGGGCGTCGGTGCAGATCCCCTCATCGATCGTGAGGACGCCGAGCGGCATCAACTCGCGAACTTCGGTGATCAGCGCCCGGTCCAGCATCTCGGCCGTCGGCTGCGCGTTGGAGGAAAAGGCACGCAGGAATACGTTGCGCATCAAGTCTTCGGCTGATAATTCGTTGTCGGTCATCCAAAATGCTAAGGCGTAAAGCCGGTGCCGGTTGTCCTGGTATACCGCCTCGTAAACCTCGGGACGAACGGGCACAACTGTGGCTGCGAATGTGGCGTAGTTCGTGATTTTTTCTTGCCGGGTCATACTCGCCATGTCGACTCCCACTAACCGTGTAGATTTTGTCGCTTCTGCTTCTGTTTTTGTCAGGGCCACCATCGTTTACTGCACTTGCTGAACCACTCCAGCAACTCTGCCGGAAGGTCGATCCAGCGCGAGTACGTGGTATGTCCCTGCCCTGCCACGCTCTACGGACGAGCTAAACAACAGCAATCGCCTTGCCCAAAAGCGGCATGTCCGGTTGGTGGAGCCCCTGCGGATGGAACAAATCGTTACAAGTCAGGCGGAATCAGCTACATCGGTCTGGAGAGCTGAAGCAGGAAGAGAGTCGTCTTGCTCCAAGCTGATTATACGTGCGAGGCATGAGCGTACCCGAAGTTGGCATCCGGATACACACATTGACCCAGTATGGGTAGTTGGCGGTAGGTAACTTTTTCCGAACCGAGTCAGCTTTTCGCCGCACTACGCTGCTGAGCAATCACGGCTTGCAGAACTTCCACTAAGTCGTGAGCCTGAAACGGTTTGGTCAGGCAGGGGATCCGGCCCTGGCTGATGAGCGATTGAACGCCTGCTTCTGTGATGTCGGAACAAGCGAAAATGATGTTCCGTTCCGCGCCGGGATGGTTGCCGGCGATCCAGCGATAGATATCCGGACCAGACCAGCGGCCCGGCATTGACGTGTCCAGCACCACGGCGTCGAACTTTTCCAATTCCAGGCGGGCCAGCGCCTCGTCGCCACTGGATACCGCGACCACGTGAGCACCGCTGCGGGTGAGGACTTCGCGCTCGAAGTCGCGGATAGCCGGCTCGTCGTCGACCACCAGGATCCGCGCCTCAAGACGTGCCGCATCTTCTATGACGCGCACAGCCGGAGTTTCCTGCCCCGCCGCGATGGGCGAGAGGTACACACGAAAGATGGCGCCACCATCGGGATGGTTGAAGGCCCGCAGCTCGCCGCTGTGCTCCTTCACGATGCCGTAGCAGATGCTGAGTCCCAGGCCCGTGCCGCGGCCGACCGGCTTCGTCGTATAGAACGGATCGAAGACCTTGTGCGGCTCCTTCATGCCGGGGCCGAAATCACGAACCTCGGCGCACAAGCGGCCTTCCTCCCGGAATACCCTGACCTGCAATCGCGGCTCGCTTCCACCGTCCAGCACGGCATCGATCGCGTTGTTGATGATGTTCAAGAACACCTGTTCGAGCTGCTGGGCGTCACCGATCGTCTTCGGCACGCCGTCTGCATACGAGGTTTCGACGGTGATCCCCTGGCGCTTGATATCGAAATCGCGAAGCGCCAGCGCATCCTCCACGACGGTGCGCAGGTCCAGTTGGGCCTTCTCCGGCTTGCGCTGGCGGGCGAACGAAAGCAGGTTCTGCACCAGCCGTTGCATGCGCAGCGCCTGCTTCAGCATCTTGTCGATGTAGTCCTTCTGCGCAGGCTGCAAGTCGTCACCCTGGAGCAGTTCGGCGTAGCCGACGATCGCAGTCAACGGATTGTTCAACTCATGGGCGACGCCGGACACGAGCTGTCCCATGGCGCGCAACTTCTCGCTTTGCAACAGTTGTTCCTGCGTAAGCTGGAGGTGGTCGTAAGCATGGCGGGTTTTGTGGAAGAGTTGAACGCGTTCCAGAGTCGCGGACAACTGCTTGCCGAGCGCGATCAGCAGTGCCCGATCACTTTCGGCGAAGGCGTTTTTCTTCTTGGCGCTGATGGACAGGACACCGATCGGGTCCTCGCTTCCCCATAGCAGGACGCACATCAGGCTCTTCAGATCTTCCGATTCGATCAACTCGCGGACCGGGAGCGGCAGGTTTGCCAAGTCGCTTTCGGAGAAGAATCCGATCTTGCGCTCGCACACGGAAGCGACGAAGTCCTCTGGGAGCTGGAGGCAGTCGATACCGGTGCGCAAGACGCCCACCGCGGAGCGGCGGCGAAGAGTCCGGCCATCGTCGTCGAGCAACCAGACCGCCCCGAGGTCGGCCGAGAACAGGCCGAGCAGTTGCTCGACGGCGTTCTTGAGGATCTCGTCCGTATCGAAAGACTGAGCCGCGACGTTGGAAATGGCGTTGAGGAAATGCAGTTGCCGGTTCTTGCGGAGGATCTCCTTCTCCCCGGCACGGACCTGGCCGATGCGCCGCTGGGAGCGGTACATGCTGTAAGCCGCGGCCACGAGCGCAAACAAGGCGGCGACGAGGACGAATGTGCTCGGTTCCGCCGTCCACAAAGCGGCCAGCGTGTTGGTGTCGTAGCCCAACCCGGTTTCCCCCGCAAGACGTATAGCACGGAAGGGGATTGCCAGTTGCTCAATTTGCGTCTTGACGTATTACTTGACGTATTAACTGGGTGAGAACTGAGCTACAATGCGTCTCCAGCAGAACAGCAACATTCTGGGCCGACTCCACCACTTTCCGGGGACAGACGTACCATGCCTGCAGAGCGGATTCTTATCGTCGACGACGAAGAAGCCATACGCGAGATCGTCCATTCCATGCTCACAGTCTCCGGTTTCCGCTGCCAACAGGCGGCGTCGGGAACGGAGGCGCTGGCGATCCTGGAATCGGGCGAGGAGTTCGAACTCATTCTTACCGACCTGATGATGAGCGGCATGGATGGTATCGCGCTGCTGGAGCGCACCAAGGAAAAATATCCCGACGTGCCGGTGGTGATGGTCACCGCCGTCCACGACATATCGGTAGCGCTGGCTGCGATCCGCAACGGCGCTTACGACTACCTGCTGAAGCCGTTCGAACGCGAGCAACTGCTGGCGATCGTGCGCCGCGCTTTGGAGAACCGGCGACTCAAGCAGGAAAACCGCGCCTACCAGGTGAACCTGGAGTCGCTGGTCGCCGCGCGCACCGCACAACTCGAGACCGAAAAGAAGAAGGTAGACCAGGCGCTTGCCCAGCTGGAAGAGTCTTACGACATCACCCTGGAAGCTCTCGGCGACGCGCTCGACTTGAAAGACGCGGAGACGGAAGGGCACTCGAAACGCGTCACCGCCTACACCATTGCGATGGCGCGAGCCATGGGGCTGGCGGGGGAGCAGATCCGGGTCATCGGGCGCGGCGCGTTTCTGCATGACATCGGCAAGATGGCCATCCCCGACAACATCCTGCGCAAGCCGGGGCCGCTCACGCCGGAAGAGATGAACATCATGAAGGAGCACTGCTACCGTGGGTACCAGATGCTCCGTAAGATCCCCTTCCTCGCCGAGGCCTGCGAGATCGTGTATTCGCACCAGGAGTTTTATGACGGGACGGGCTACCCGCGGAATCTGAAGGGTACGGAAATCCCGCTCGGGGCACGCATTTTCGCCATCGCCGACACGCTCGACGCCATTATGAGCGACCGCCCTTACCGCGCCGCCCAGCCGTTCTCGGCCGCGCGAGACGAAATCGTCCGCTGGTCCGGCCGGCAGTTCGATCCCGAAATCGTAAAAATCTTCCTCACCATTCCCGAGTCCATCTGGCATGACCTGCGCAAGGAGATCGATTCGCAGGTGTACCGGTACCCGCACACGACGAAGATGGCCCGCAGCACGGCAGAATCGTGATGTGGTGCGGGGTTAAGAGGGTCATGCAACCCTCTTAACAACCGGCACAGGTATTTGCCCAATTGTGGCGCCGGGCTTGTTGACGCATCATCGGTGCACTTGGGGACCATGATGTCGCAATTCACTCCAGCCTTGTCAGACATAACTTCCACCAAAGACGGCATTTTCGCGCACTGCTGTCCGCCAGACGTTACAACAGCCGTCACGATGTCCGTCTGCCGGACCTGCGGCGCCTACATTTGTGCCAGCTCCAGCGAACCGCTGATTGCTTTCGTCGAACGGCTCCACCAATGTCGCTGCGCCTGAACCACCCTGGGATTTTCGGCGGTGTACTTTCGTTTTTCGGGCGGCAGCCCTCGGTGCGAGGTACCTCCGCTATAATCCAGTCCGGCATGACGCGAATCATCTCCGTGTCGTATGACGAGACCCTTCTTCGAACCCGGCATCTACTGCTTGAACACGCCGGGTACAAAGTCACATCGGCCATCGGTTTTCTGGACGCCATGGAGCAGTGCGGTGTTTCCGCCGATCTCATCATCATCGGCCACAGCATCCCGGAGAAGGACAAGCTCGATATCATCGGATGCTTTCGCGCGGCGAGTCCTAAAGGCCTGGTGATCGCCCTTACGCGGGCCGGCGAGCAGCGGCTGAAGGAAGTCGACGCTTACATCAATCCAGGCGACCCCGAGGAACTGCTCCGGGCGGTCAAGTACATCCTCGACCCCAAATCGGACCGGCGGCGGTGGAATGTGCGGTCGATACGGTAATGGCTGCGCACTGAAGATTGTGGCAGGCGAGAGGCCCGCTACTGGTGACCGGCGGGACGCCGATGTTCCGGCGTGGCAGGCGAGACGCCTGCGTTACGAGAGCGCGCTAGGTCTGGGATTCCAGCGTGCCCGCTTCCAGCGAATCGGCGACGCGGTTCAGTGCCTCCTGGATGCGGTCGAGTTCGCGCTGGGCGGACTCGTTCCACTCGAGGAACTTTTCCGGACCGCGGCTCACGTTTTCCGCCAGCCAGCACAACGCCTGCTGCCCGCGTTCAGAGAGGATCAAGTAACCCAGTCCACCGAGGCCCAGAATCGTCAACGGCATGGTCCATTTGCGCATAAGTTTCATCAGCGCCAAATAGTGGCACTTGTATCCTCTTATCATATTGGACGCCAAATGCAAAGGCAGAGTTACCGAATTTCGAGCAACAACGAGTGGCCTTGCGGGTTGAATCCAGTAACGGTACACCGCCGCAGTCCGGCGCCAGACAGCGTTGGGAGTACTCCGTACATCGAAGCCCTACACCGGCAAGACCAAGGAGCCATCTATGTCCAGACGCTGCACCAAGCTCGCCCTGATCGCGCTATTGCTCTCGGGCACTGCCCTGCTAGGGCAGTCCAGTGGTTACGGACAGAACCCGCCCTCTACCCAGAACCAGACTTACGGGCAGAACACCGGCTATTCGACCGACAACGCGATTCCGGACGGCACGCGCTTCCTGATCCGCCTGAACGACACGCTCGACACGGCAAAGATGAAGCCGGGCAAGAAGTTCGAAGGCAAGCTGTCGGAAGACTTGACGGCGCCTGATGGCTCGACAATCCCCGCCGGCAAGAAGGTGAAGGGCCACGTCAGCGCCGTCGATCGCGGCATGAGCGCGCGCCTGCTGCTAAGCTTCGACGAGATCGAGACGCGCCAGGGGTGGCGTCCGCTGATCGCGACAGTCACGGGCGTTCCCGGCGAGCACGCTGTCAAGCAGGAAACCGGCGCCGAGGGTGAGATCCAGAAGACGGAAGTGAACAAGATGCGCGTTATCGAAGGCGCGGTCATCGGAGCTGCCGTGGGGGCGGCGGCAGGGGCGGCGGCGGGCGGCATGCACGGCGCCGCGATCGGGGCTGCGGCTGGAGGCGCCCTGGGCGGCGGCACAGGCATTCTGACCAACCGCGATCTCAAGCTGCAAAAAGGGGCGCAGATCGAAGTGCGGCTGGATAGGCCGATACAAGTGCCGAGGTAGGGCGTAGGGCACAGGCACAGGGCCCAGGGCGTAGGGCGTAGGGCTTAGGGAAAACAGAAAAACTGAACCGCGGATTGCGCGGACGAACGCCGATCAACATTCTCATAATCTGCGTCGATCCACGTAATCCGCGGTTTGTGCCGCCAGGCAAGCCTGGCTAGTACACCGAGCCTGGTTAGTACACGTGTTCGTATTTACCTAAAACCTGACACCTGACACGTGAACCTTCTTGCAAGGTCCTGTTCCGCACGCGTTCTATGATGTACGGCCAGGAGCTTGCCAATGAAAGCAACGCTGCTATTTTTTGCGGTCCTTCTCTCGACAATCGCGGCGGCGCAGAATCCGCCCACGATCAACGCCCAGTCGAACACGGTTTACGTCAGTGCGGAAGGTAAGTACGAGAGCGCGCCCGATACGGCGCTCGTGCAATTCACGATCTCGGCACAGGAAGAACTGGCAAAGGACGCGTACTCGCGCGCATCGCAGGAAGCCGAGCAGTTGCGGCAAATCCTGCGCACGAACGGCGTCGATCCTAAGACGGCCGAGATCGGCTTCTTCTCCCTCCAGCCGGTGTATGACTATCGCAATCCGAAGCGGAAGATCGTGGGCTATCGGGTGACCACCAGCGTCACGCTCAAGCTCAAGGATTTCGGGAAGGTTGGACCGATCGTCGGGTCGGTGGGCGACCAGGAGTGGGCGGAGAACGTGTCGCTCAACTACACGCTCGACGACATCGACGCAGCGAAGATCCGTGCCGTCGATGATGCTTTCCAGCGCGCTCGCGCCGAAGCGGCAGCGGTGGCTCGCGCGGGTGGACGCGCGCTGGCCGAGCTGAGCTACGCGTCGGTAGATACGTACGAGCAGGTCCGCGTACTGGCCCAGCCGATGGCGGCGCAGCGCGCGACGGCTATGGGCTCGCGGGCGGAGATGGGCGCACCCACCGCGGAGTTCTCGCCACAGAAGATCACCGTGAGCGCCCGCGTAAGCACGATGTTTGCGCTGAAGTAGCTATAAGCTGTTAGCTCTTAGCTATTAGCTTTTAGCTGTCTGCGCACGCCACTCGCTGCACTCGCATCGCTGCAAACGGCGGACTTCGATTAAACTCAATCTGTGGCGGTGAGAACCATATTCTCGATGGCGGAGGACTGCGCCCGGGGCGAGCGCCTGGGCTGGGAGGAGTTCGTCCGCGACTACTCGCCCATGACGCGCTCGATGCTGTCGCATTACGTCCCGGGTCTCGGGCCGGAGATCGAAGACCATGTTGCCGCAGTTTTTCAGCGCGCGCGCGCGAACAATAACGCCTACTTCCAGGGCCTGAAGTTCGCGAACGAGCGCGAGTTCGCCTGCACGTGGCGCGATTACCTCTTCGCCTACGGCCGAGAAGTCGCGCGGCTGCCCGTCCCGGAGATTTCGATCGAGCAGGTCCGCGGTGTCATGAAAGACCTGCCGATGGTCGAGCAGCAGGTGTTGTGGCTGCATATGCGCGGCTTCCCGGAAGACCAGATCGCGCCCATCCTGATGCACGCCGACGCGACGGCGCGAAGCGTGAAGCAAAAAGCCGACGAGCGCGTGCGGGCGATCGTTCCTGACGCTTCGCCGGATGCGCTCGTGATCTCGGCGCGCGCGCTGATGGAAGCGGCGGAGAAGATCAAGGGCGATGCCTGCCTGCCGCTGAAGACGTTCAACAATATCGTCAACGGACAGATCTCGTGGCGCGAACGTGACGTGGCCGAAAAGCACGTCGCGAGCTGCTTCTATTGCCTGGACCGCTTTACTACCTTCCAGGAGATCATCAAAGAAATGAAGGACCGCAAGCCCGCCAGCGAGACCGATACGGAGAAGGTCCTCGCCAAGCTCGACCTGCCAGCGAAGCGGAAAGGCGGACTGCTGGCGAAGATGTTTGGGAAGTAACCGTATTCCGTATCTCGTATTCCGTATCCCGGAGTGCGGAGCCGGAATACGGAATACCGAATACGAATCGTACCTGGAGCTTAGAAGCTCAGTCGATCTTGGCAGCCTTGACGGTCATGGCGCGCTGGATGACCATCTGCACGCTGGTGCCGACCGGCAGGGTCATGTCAGGCCCGCGAGTGAGCAGCACCCAACCGAGTCCTGCTGCGGCGCCGGCTGCTCCGCCGATGCCAACGCCCTTCGCGCTGCGACCTGCTAAACCGCCCAATCCCGCTCCGGTGGCGGCGACCTTGCCGACCGTCTTGGCGTCTTCGCCCTTGTTGCCGGCCTGACGGACGGTGCCTTCCGAGTCCTTCACATCCTGCTTTTCCGCGCCGGGCACGTTTTCGACACCACCGGGCAGCATGACCGTGTAACCGCTGCGGTAGATCATGGTCGTAAAGTGCATCAGCAGTTCGGCGCGGCCCTTGACGCGGCCGGGACGGCGTACTTCCGAAATCCTCCCCTGCACATAGGTCCCGGCGGGAATCACGACGCGGTCATTGATGGTGAACGGAAACGCTGTCTGGGCGTAAACGGGATCACCGACCTTGGCGTTTTTGGTGGTGATGGCCTGCGCCAGCGTGAGCGGAATTTCCGTACCCGCGGGAATCACGAGCATTCCGGGAGGAACGGCAGGGTCAGCAGTTGCCTGCTGCTGCGCCGGTTGCGCGGGTTTATTGTCCTGCAACTCGCCGGGCTGCTGCGCGACAGCGGCGGCTGCAAGGATGATCACGGTCAGAAGAGCGCGCATTCGAGCCTCCAGAATTTCTGGAGCATTACAACACAGAAAGCAGGAGTTTGTTGCTGATAACAAGCGCGAACGTCGCTACTTCCGGGGCGGAATCGCAGGCGGGACCCACTGTTCGACGACGCGTCGGGCCATCGCGGCAATGAGTATCTCGGCGGAGTTGTCGTGGGTCCAGCGCTGGTCCTTGTTATCCCAGGTGAACGCGGAAATGATGATCGGCGTAGCCTTGTACATGATGAGGGCGACGTCGTTGCGAACGTCGGAGAGCGCGCCAAGCTTGTCGGCCACCCATTCCGGGTGCGGCACACCGGGCTCGCTCTCGATGTAGCGCGGCACCATGCTGTGCTCCTGCTGGCCGCGCATGATCTTGACCATCTGGTCGCAGATCGCCTGGTCCTTGAGGTCGCAGCGCTGGATGCTCTCGAGCGCCTCGGCCATCTCGCGCGCCGTGGTCTTCCCCAATCCGAACTTTGGCTGATCGGGCGGCATCGGTCCATCGGCCGGGCGAAATACCTTCTTGTAGAGATAAGTATTCTTCAGCCCCATCGCGGCGATGCGCGCGTTGACGTTCGGAATGCCGACCTGGTCGAGCGTGAGGTTGGTCGCCGTGTTGTCGCTGACGATCATCATGAGAGTGATCGCGTCCAGCAGGCTCAGTGTGACGTCGGGCTGGATATACGCGAGGACGCCCGAACCGGGGACCTGCTCGTCCTTGGTGACGTTGAGTTTTTTCGTGAGATCAAGCTTGCCGGCTTTCGCCTGATAAAAAGCTTCGATCATCACCGGCAGCTTGATGACCGATGCGGTCTGCACGGGCTCATCGGCGTTGATGGCGACCGTCTCGCCGGTCTTGAGGTTCTTGGCGAACAGAGCGACATGGCCCTGATGTTTCGCCGTCATCTGCTGGAGGTCGGAGTTGAGGTCGGCGGCCAAGGAGGAGCACGTAAGCGTTAAGACGATACCGGCAATCACGCGGGCTTTGGTCATAGTGGATTCCCGCATCATTATGCCTGAGCCGCACAGGTACAATGGCCTGCCCAACATCCGTATGCACCCGAGGGAAAGCGTGACGACCGATCGCCGGAATTTTCTGAAAGTAGCCGCGGTGGCAGGAGCGGGTACCGCAATCGCGAAGGCTTTACCCGCAGCTGAGCAAGCGTCGACCAGCGCCGATTTCGAATTTAACGAGATCACCATCGCGCAGCTCCAGGAGGGCATGAAGTCCGGCCGCTTCACTGCCCGTTCGCTCACAGAGAAATATCTGGCACGCATCGATGCGATGGATAAACACGGCGCGGCGGTCAACGCCGTCATCGAGCTGAATCCTGACGCGCTGGCGATTGCCGATGCGCTCGATAAAGAACGCAGGGCCAGGGGGCCGCGCGGGCCGCTGCATGGCATCCCCGTGCTCATCAAGGACAACATCGATACCGGCGACCGGATGATGACGACCGCCGGCTCACTGGCGCTTCTGGGCTCCGTTGCGGCGAAGGATTCATTCGTCGCCAAAAAGCTGCGCGAGGCCGGCGCCATCATCCTGGGCAAGACGAACCTGAGCGAGTGGGCAAACATTCGCTCGAACCATTCCAGCAGCGGATGGAGCGGACGCGGCGGACTGACGCGGAATCCATACGTGCTCGACCGCAATCCTTGCGGTTCCAGTTCAGGATCGGGCGCGGCGGTGTCGGCGAACTTCTGTGCGGTCGCAGTCGGCACGGAGACCGATGGGTCGGTTGTGTGCCCGTCGAGCGCGAACGGGATCGTCGGGATCAAGCCGACGCTCGGGTTGATCAGCCGCACCGGGATCATTCCCATATCGCACAGCCAAGACACCGCGGGACCGATGGCGCGTACGGTCGCGGATGCTGCGACGCTGCTCAGCGCACTCGCCGGCGAGGACCCCGAGGACAACGCGACCACGAGCAGCAGCAAACACGACTCGCCGGATTACACGAAGTTCCTCGATCCGAGGGGACTTCGAGGCGCTCGCATCGGAGTGGTGCGGAAGCTGTTCGGATTCAGCGATGCCGTCGATGACCTGATGCACACTGCGCTGGAACTGATGAAGCACGAAGGCGCGGAGCTGGTGGATCCGGTCGAGATCGAAAGCCTGGGCAAGCTCGATGATTCCGAACTCGATGTCCTGCTTACCGAACTCAAGGCCGACCTGAATGCGTATCTCGCCAAGTTGCCGAAGGCGCAGGTGCGGACACTGAAAGAGGTCATCGAATTTAACGAGCGCAATAAGGCGAAGGAGCTTCAGTATTTCGGGCAGGACCTGTTCATCAAGGCAGAAGCCAAGGGACCACTGACGGACAAAGGGTATCTTGAGTCGCTGGCGAAGAATCGCAAGCTCTCTCGCGAGCAAGGTATCGACGCGGTGATGGACAAGCACCGACTGGACGCGCTGATCGCGCCGACGGGCGGTCCGGCGTGGGTGACCGACCTGGTCACCGGCGATCATTTCGGCGGCGGCAGCTCGCAGTTGCCGGCCATGGCGGGATATCCGAACATCCAGGTTCCGGCGGGATTCAGCTTCGGACTGCCAGTCGGGCTTTCGTTCTTCGGGCGCGCGTGGAGCGAACCGACGCTGATCAAGATCGCATTTGCGTACGAGCAGGCGAGCAAGCATCGGAAGGCGCCGGGGTTTGTGCCGACGCTGGGAATAACGCCGAGGTAGAGAAATTAAGAATGAAGAATTAAGAATGAAGAATGGGGACCTGTGCGACCGGGTTTTATTCTTCGGTTTTATTCTTCATTCTTCATTCTTCATTCTTAATTCTTCATTTGGGTTAGTAGATCAGGTATTTCTTGCGCACCGTCATGAACGCCTTCAGCGGGTCTTGCCAGTCCTGCCAGATGCGGCGAGGATCGATGCCGCTGGCGATATCGTCCACGATCTTCCGGCTGCCAGTGAGCAGCGGCATGTTCTTCATGTCGAATTCGTTGGGATAGAGCGTGTGCAGGGCGGAGGCGATCTCGATGCCGAGTTCGGGCGCGTCAAAGAAATCGCGGTTCATGAGGACGATGTTCACTCCACCAAGTGGCTTCTCGCCAAACTTCGAGCCTTTGGCCGGCGTGAATGTGATCGGCACGAAGCGCACGCCCTGGATATCGCGCGCGTTCAGGTAATCGGAAAGTTCTTTGGATTTGATCCAGGGCGCGCCGAAGATCTCGAACGGCGTGTCGGTGCCGCGGCCTACACTGACGTTCGTACCCTCGACGAGGCACACACCGGGATAGAGCGTCTCTTGCACCAGGTTGCGCAGGTTCGGCGAAGGATTCACCCAGAGCAGACCGGTGGAGTCGAACCAGTCGCCGCGCACCCAGCCTTCCATCTGTATTACCGTGAGCTTGGCGCCGATGTGGCGCTCGCCGTTGAAGAATTTCGCCAGTTCGCCGACGGTCATGCCGTGGCGCACCGGCTCCTGCGTGTAGTTCACGAAGCTCTCGGTGCCAGGCTCGGACATCGGCCCCTGGACGTAGGTGCCGGTGATCGGGTTCGGACGATCAAGCACGATCATCTCAGCACTGGTTTTCGCGGCGGCTTCGAGGAAATAGCCGAGCGTCGTTTCATAGGTGTAGAAGCGGACACCGGCGTCCTGGATGTCGTACACCACCGCGTCGAGGTTCTTCATGACGTCGAGCGGCGGATGGCGCTTGTCGGCGGTGTCGCCATAGACGCTATAGACCGGAATCTTCGTTGCGGAATCGACGGTGTTGCCGATGTCGGTTGTGTCGACGGAGCCGGTGACGCCGTGCTCGGGGCTGAAGATAGCAACCAGTTGCACCCCCGGCGCGTGAGCGAGCACGTCGATGGTGCGCTGGCCCTTGGCGTCGAATCCGCTCTGGTTCGTAACCAAGCCGATGCGGCGCGTTTTGCCATCGGACGAATGGAGGGCGTCGAAGTTGCGGGCTTCAAGGACGTCGATACCAGTCTTCACCTGTCCGTTGCGGAACGGGTAACGCCGCTGCGAACTGATCACCTCGTTGTAACCGGTGATGCGCTCGAGACGGAGTTTCTGCTGCTCGGAAACAGTCAGCTTCAGCGCGGCGGCAACTGCAGTCGCTGTGCGCGTCCGGATGGAGACCATCGCGCCGCTGCCGCCGGCCGGGTGGACCGCGTTCGACAGAATGATGATGTACGTATTCGTTACCGGATCGATCCACAGGGACGTGCCGGTGAAGCCCGTGTGGCCGAAGGAGCCGATGGGGAGGAGGTCGCCGCGGTTGCTGGCAAAGGGCGAATCGATGTCCCAACCGAAGGCGCGCACGGAGGCCAGCGTGGGCGGCGTCTGCGGAGTGATCATCTTTTCCACGGTGAGCGACGACAGCACGGGAGAGCCGCCGTTCAGCATCGCTTGCGCGTACTTCGAGACGTCGTCGGCAGTCGAGAACAGGCCCGCGTGTCCGGCGACTCCGCCCATGCGGCGGGCGGTCGGATCATGCACGATGCCGCGCAACATCGTCCCACGCTTATCCTTCCCTTCTAACGCGAGGTCGAGCGCGACGCCGGGCTGAACGTACTGCGTGGGCGCAATCTTCGGCAGCCACTCCTTCGGCGGCAGGAAGCGCGTGTGCGCCATGTGCAGCGGCTCGTAGATGTGCGCCAGGGCGTACTTGTCGAGCATCATGCCGGAGACGCGGTGCACGACCTCGCCCAGGACTTCGAAATTGATGTCGCTATAAAGGAAGCGCGCGCCGGCTGGGTAGATCGGCGTCTCGTCGTACGCCATTTTGAGCGCGGCGTCGTAGCCCTGCCAGGGCTGCTTCAGGTCGAGGTCTTCGCGCAGTCCGGAAGTGTGAGTCAGCAGCTGGCGGATGGTGATCTGCTGTTTGCCGTTGGCGGCGAACTCCGGGATGAATTTCGAGACCGGGTCGTTGGGACGGATCTCGCCTAACTGCACCATGCGCATGATGGACGTGGTGGTGGCGAGGCATTTGGTGAGCGAGGCCATGTCGAAGATGGTGTCCAGCGTCATCTTTTCGCGCGTGGGCTCGAGGCTGCGGAAGCCGAACGCCTTGCGATAGACGACCTGGCCGTTGTGTCCGACCAGGACGACGGCGCCGGGAATCTCCTGCTTCTGGACGGCTTCGTTGAAGATTGCGTCAATGGCAGCGAATCGGGGATTCGACACCGGCCTGGTGCTCGAGACCGAAGCGGCCGGCTTTTTCGCAGGCTTTTTCTGCGCAGCGGCGGGGATATTCAAGCTCAGGAAGGCGAGGAAACAGGAGAGTGCGATAAATTTAGGCTTCATGGGAACATGCGATTGTAGGGACAGACGGAATTGAACACAAGCACAGTGACGGAATCCGGTCTGGAGCGCACATGGCAGATCCTGCGCGACGGCGTGGCGCAGCGGGCGTTCCCGGGTGCGGCGACGGCGGTCACGCTGGAAGGCAACGTGATCGCGCTGCGCGGGTTCGGGCGACTGACCTACGACGCAAGCATGCCCGAGGTGACGGGCGAGACCATCTTCGATGTCGCGTCGCTGACGAAGGTGATGGCCGCGACGTCGATGGCGATGCTGCTATACGAGCGCGGAGTGCTAGATCTGGAGGCGCCCGTGGTTGGCGTCCTGCCGGAATTTGGAGGGGGCGGCGAACGAAGCCGCGTGACTGCCCGTCATCTGCTGGCGCATACGTCGGGACTGCCTGCGTACGAGAAGCTGTTTGAGCGGGCGCACTCGCGCGAGGAAATTATGGACGCCGCTTGTCGCGTGCCACTCATTGCCGAACCGGGAGACCACGTCGAGTACAGCGATCTCGGTTTCATCGTGCTTGGCGTCCTGCTGGAGCGCCTGGCCGACGAGCGGATCGACGCGTTCAGTGCGCGCGAGATTTTCGGCCCACTTGGGTTGTCGCGCACGGGATACCGTCCGCCCGCAGAGTGGCGCGAGCAGATCCCGCCCACGGAAGACGACAAGACTTTCCGCCACCGCATCATCCAGGGCGAAGTGCACGACGAGAACACCAGCGTGATGGATGGCGTCTCGGCGCACGCGGGACTGTTTGCGCCGGCAGCGGACGTCGCGCGGTTCGCGGAGTGGATGTTGGCGGGCGGACGGCCAGTTGTACGGCCGGACACAGTGAAGCTGTTCACGTCACCGCAGCCGGTACGAAATGGCTATGCGCGCGCGCTGGGATGGGACCGCGTTTCACCGCCGTCGCAATCAGGGCATCATTTTTCGCAGCCGGCTTACGGACATCTCGGATTCACAGGCACTTCGCTGTGGATCGATCCCGAGCGGCGTCTGAGCGTAACGTTGCTGACAAACCGCACCTGGCCCTATCGCCAGTCGCAGTTGATCAAGCAGGTGCGGCCGGCATTCCACGACGCCGTGATGGAGGCGCTGGGATTCGCGCCGGGCGTACACTGAGGGGTCATGTCCGAAGTCAAAGACCAGATACAGAGACTGAACACGGAGGCGCAGAATCCGGCGTCGGCGCAACTGGACTGCCTGGATGCGCTCGACATTGCGCGCGTCATCAACGCCGAAGACGAGAAAGTCGCCGCGGCCGTGCAACGCGCAGTGCCGCAGATCGCCGAGGCGATCGACGCGGTGGCGCACGCAATCGGCCAAGGCGGGCGGCTGATCTATGTCGGCGCCGGCACAAGCGGAAGGATCGCGGCGCTGGACGCGTCGGAGTGCCCTCCGACCTTCAACGTCGGATACGACAAGGTGCAGTTCGTCATGGCGGGCGGCACGAACGCGCTGTGGAGCGCCACGGAAGCTAGCGAGGACGATGCCGAGGCCGGGCGCAGCGACATCGCTGATCGCAAGCCCGGGAGCAACGACGTAGTGGCGGGGCTGGCGGCCAGCGGGCGCACGCCCTACACCATCGCGGCCATCGAGTACGCGCGATGCAAAGGCGCGAAGACGGTCGCGATCACCTGTAATCCCGGTTCCCCTCTAGGCAAAGCCGCTGACATCGAAATTGTTGCTGAAGTCGGGCCCGAGGTGCTCTCCGGTTCCACGCGCATGAAGGCCGGAACGGCGCAGAAGCTCATCTGCAACATGATCACGACTGGCGCGATGGCTCGGCTCGGCTACGTGTACGGCAACCTGATGGTCAACGTACACCCGAAGAACGGAAAGCTGGTGGAGCGCGCGATCGGCATCCTCGAAAAGGCAACCGGCGCGTCCCGCGAAGCCGCCGGCAGCAAGCTCAAAGAGTCCGGCGATAGCGTGCCGCTGGCGCTAATCATGCTGCGAACGGGAATCTCGAAAGCCGAGGCGGAGAAGCAGCTGCGGCTTGCTAACGGGAACGTGCGGGAAGCGATCGAGAGCGCGATGAGGCGTTAGGCGTCAGGTGGCGGGCGCGACGCCCGCGTTACTTGCAGAGTGACCGGCGGGACGCCAGTGCTACGGTCGAATGCAGGCGAGACTCCCGCGATACTAATTACTAAGGTTCTACACGCATACCAGCAATAGTCACATCGTGGCACACTGGGTACAGGAAGCTTCACCTCATAGTTGAGGCCTTATGGATAAGTTTGTGATTCGCGGCGGGAATCCGCTGCTTGGCACCATCCGCGTCAGCGGCGCGAAAAATGCGGCGTTGCCCGCGATGGCTGCCGCCCTGCTGACCGACGAGCCCATCATTCTCGAGAACATTCCACAGGTGCGCGACATCGAGACCGAACGCCGGCTGCTGGCCAGCATGGGCGCCGAGGTAGAACTCGGGTATGGGCGGGCGCAGCATCGCACGACGATCTGCGTCGGCAAGACGCCGAAACCGGAAGCAGCATACGAACTGGTGAAGACGATGCGTGCGTCGACGCTGGTGCTCGGGCCGCTGGTCGCGCGGTGCGGCGAAGCGAGGGTCTCCATGCCCGGAGGATGCGCGATCGGGGCGCGCCCCATCGATCTGCACATCAAAGGACTCGAAAAACTCGGGGCGGAGATCACGACCGAGCACGGCTACGTCGTCGCGCGCGCCAAACGGCTCAGGGGCGCGCGCATCAGCTTCGACAAGATCACTGTCACCGGAACCGAAGACCTGATGATGGCCGCTACCCTCGCCGAGGGCGAAACCATCATGGAAAATTGCGCGCGCGAGCCCGAGGTCGCCGACCTGGCGGCGCTGCTGAACAAGATGGGCGCGAAGATCGAGGGCGGTGGGCGGTCGACTATGAAGATCCAAGGCGTCGAGAAGCTGCACGGGGCGAAACATCGCATCATCCCGGACCGCATCGAGGCCGGAACTTTCATCCTGGCAGGCGCGATGACAGGCGGCGACCTCAACGTCACCGGCTTGAACGTCGAACATCAATCGGCGCTGCTGCAGAAGCTGGAAGAGGTGGGGGTAAAGATCCGGACCAATGGCGAATCGGTGCGCGTGATGGGCGAAGGCCCGTTCAAGCCCGCGGACATGAATACCGAGGAGTATCCCGGCTTTGCGACCGACATGCAGGCGCAGTACATGGCGCTGATGACGCAGGCGGAAGGGACGTCGGTGATCGTGGAGAACATCTTCGAGAACCGCTTCATGCACGCGCAGGAACTGGTTCGCATGGGCGCCAACATCAAAATCGAGGGACGGCGGGCGATCGTGCGCGGCAAGACGCCATTGAGCGCCGCGGCGGTGCTGGCAAGCGATCTGCGCGCGTCGGCCTCGCTGGTGCTGGCAGCGCTGGTCGCCGAGGGCGAAACCATTATCGACCGCGTTTATCACATCGACCGCGGCTACGAGCGCATCGAGGAAAAGCTGCGCGGCGTCGGCGCGGAGATCAAGCGCATGGGCGAGATGTTCCCGAAGAAGGCCAGCGCGCCGGTGGGGTAAAAACAGTTGCCAGTTGCTAGTTGCCATTTAAAAACAACCGAGGCCGCTCTTGCGAGCGGCCTTAGACATTATTGCGGGGGAGCTTAGGCGTTGGCGAAAAAGGCGGCGTTCTTCTCGACAAAATCCTTCTTGTCGTCGGGCACTTCGTCCATGGGGAAGATCGAATTAGTGGGGCAGGTCTGGACACAAGCGCCGCAGTCGATGCACTCTTCGGGACTCATGTAGAGCTGGGGAACGGTCTCGAAGGCCTCTTCGTCCTTCCGGGGATGGATCGAATCGGTGGGGCAGGCGTCCACGCAGAGTCCGTCTTTAATGCAGGTATCGGTGATTACGTAGGCCATTTTCTTCCTCGTATCTGGTTTTGTGGGCGCCGCCTGGTCGCGCGACCCGGTGGTGCTCCTCGTCTGTACAGTAGCCAAGGCCTGCACCGAGCGGCGGTGACGACGCTCACAACCCGTTGTGAGGTCGGGTACCTGCGCGGATGGAATTAGTCGGATTTCGCGAGGACCGCGCCAGTCCTGCGGTCCAGGAGGATAAGAGCCGCGCGCTGCGACCCAAGGCGCAAGCGCACACGGCCCCCGCTGAGCCGGTCTTTGAGGTCGATGTCGCCATCGCCGCCTGACTCGGAAACCAGCAGGTAGAGCACGGAATCGGCGAACACAACGGGTCGCGCCAGGATGCCGGGAGCGAGATCGCCTTCGAATGGAGGCTGAATCCCGGCGCGGTCCAGGACGGTCGAATAAACCGCCTTCGCTGCATCAGGGCCGTCGGCAAGTTCAACCGGGTAAGCGGCGACAAAGAGAGTTCCCTTCCCGACCAGCTTTTCCACCCAGCCATTTGCCATTCGCAACGACTCGAGTGTGAGTTGACGGGCGCCGGCGAACTGAGCGGTGATTGTCCGTCCTGCCACCGCCATTTCGCCGACTCGGAAAGTAAGCGGCTCGGCCAAGGCGTCAATCCCCAGTTCGCGCAGGCGGTTCGTTGGCCGCCAATGGTCATCGTGTTCGGGAGAGCCCGTGATCAGGAGCTTGCCACCGTTCTCGACATAGGCGATCAGTTTCTGCCAAGCCGTGTCGGACAATGCCTGCGGTGATGGGAGGATTACCAGCCTCGGCTGTCCGAGCGAGGCGATGTTGTTCTCGGTCACAACGTACGCGGGAACGTGCAGGTCGGAATGAAGTAAGCGGACCGCGCGTTGTTGCGCGTCGATGGCTGCGCTCCCGAGCACAGAGTATTGCAGCGCCTGCGAGGTGACGATCGCCACCTCCGGTTGCTCCGGCGCTTTGAAGTGGTCGCGCGCCGCGGCTGCGAATCGAGCAAAGCGCCGCATGACGTCCACTTCCGGTTTTTCAGTTTGATCAGGACGGACGGCACCGATGGTGACTTCCTGCTCAGAGGTCATCCACGCGTTCACATTCCACAGCCACTGGATGGCGCCCGCTCCGGTACCGAGCGCGACGGCCATTTTTCGTTCCAGCACGGTGGCTTCGCTGTACGGATCGCGCCGCAGGCGGCCATCGAGTCCCCACTCGCGCTGAAAGCCGGTTTCCTGCGTGAGCATCGGTCTGTTCGGTGTCTTCGCGACCAGCGAATCCCAGAGCAGCGCGTCGTTGAGCCACCAGGTGTGCGTGGTCGTGAAGTCGACGGCCGACGCAAAGACGGAAGGGGACGGCCGCTCGCTACCTCCGCCTTCGTCCTGCCCGACGGTGATCAATTGCGTGCTGCCGGAGGCGCGGATCGCATCGCGCACAGCGGCCGCCCATCCGGCGAACTTCTGCTGCGCGAACAGATGAAAGTCGTAGGACGCGATCGGGTGTCCGCCGATATAAGCCGCGCGCTCCGCGAAATCACGGTTGTCCGGCAACGGTGCGCCGTCCGCCTGCGGCAGGGAGCGCCATGCGGCGATGCGGTCACCGTCGTCGGGATAGCGCGCCTGCAACCACTGTTTCCATGCGTCCCGCTCGGCTGCGTCGCGACTCGGACGCGTGCTCCAGAAGTGCTCGGGATTGTCGAAGCTGGGCTCGTTGATGAGGTCCCACGCCAGGAATGGAACGTCGTTGAAGCGCGCGACAACGGAAGTGACGAATTGCGTTTCGCGCCGCACCGCTTCCGGGTTCAGATACGCGTTGCCGCCGCCGAGCACTTCCGGCATGAAGGCGAAGAGCGTCCACTGGACCGGCAGGTTGTGGCGACGCGCCGTCATAAGAAAAGCTTCCATGGTGCGCAGCGTGCGCTCGGTGGCGACGCCGTTCTCGACGAGGTCGCTCCATCCCGACCACCATCCGGTGCGCAGCATGTTGAGCCCGGCGCCGGCGATCTGCGCCATGTCGCGATCCCAGACGTAGGGATTGGGCTCGGCGAAGAAAAGCCGTTGCGCGTCGCTCGCCATGTACGTCGTTCCGACTACCGGCATCGGGCGTCCGTCGAATTGAAAGAAGTCGCGATCGACGGTCAGCTTCGGGCCGGAGCGCAAGTACGCGAGATCGCGCATCCAGAAGCCCGTGCGAGAGGTCGCGGTGCGCGAACCAGCGCGTAACGTCGCGGTGATCGTATGCAGCCCCGCTCCTTGCGATGGCGGGAGCTCGACGCGTTGATTGACCGGCCACTCCGACGCGGTGAGCTTGATCTCGCGCCGAATCGGGTTGCCGTGCTCCGGCGTGACGACTAGTTCAACCGTCGCGGACGGCGGTGGGGCGCCGAAGCCCTGCCACGAGAGCGTGATGCGGATCGGCTCGTCGGGGAGCAGCAGCGGGGTGTCGACTTGCGCGCGGAAATCCGACGCGCCCTCCATGGCCCTGCCCGTCAGCATCCCTGCAATCGATCCAGTCCAGAATTCCTGGGTGAGTTCCGCGGGCGCCAATATCCAGCGTCCGCCGAGAAAACGGCCGTGCAGATGGTCGATCTGGACCAGTGGCGAGACGATCTTGTGCCCGTCGCGTTCGCCCCAGGCGAGTGGCGTCAGGCGCGCGTCGATGCGGCCGGCGGCGCCCTCGCGTGCCGAGGTATCCTCGTCACTCAGCCGGACGACCAAGCTCCACGCGCTCTTCCATGAGAACGGACGCACGTGGCCAGTATCCTGATTGGCGACGAACTTCAGACCGTCCGACGGCTCAGTCTGCTGGTAGTCGATGAGGTTGAGCGCCCGCGCAAACGCGTAGTTCTCATCGCGCACCTTCCACGAGCCGTTGGCGTCGCGAAACGCTGGTCGTGTGAAGGGACGTCCGCCGATCGCGACCAAGTGTCCGCCGCGCTGGAGAAAATCGAAAATCGCAGGCCATGCGGATTCCGGAAACGTCGATCCGTACGGCAGGACGAGTACTCTCGCCTGGAGCAGCGCGGACGGAAGCGCATCAGCCGAGACCAGCGTCGCACCGGGTACCGCTGCCGAAATGTGTGCGCGCGTGACGATGCCGGTATCGGCGAAGGGAAAACCGTCGTCCCAGAACACCACGATGGGCGAAACCTGTTGCGCATTCGCCACTGTCGCCAAGAATAAGAGCACGACGATCGCGCGGATCATCGAGTCCACTCCATCCGCGGACGGAACTCCGGCGACGATGCGTACCCGACCAGCGCGTCCAATAGCGCAGTGGCATATGGGTCGGAGCCGTAGTGATCGAAGCGGAAAGTAGTGACGAGAGCCGCGCCGCTGCCAACGCGCGCCTGCACCAGGAGCGGAGAATTCAGGTTGATCCAGCCGTAAAACATGCCGGAGAGGACATCGTCATAGTTCTCGGGTTTCGTCGCGCGTAGAACGAATCGCGGCGTGACCGCGGAGGCTTCCCATCCGAGGATGGGGCCGGCGGTGATGTCGCGAAAGACGGGCGAGTGCGGATCCACCCAGGCGAAGTTCGAGACCCAATCGCCGTCGTAATCGTCTTTGCGCTGTTTCATCTGCACTGCGAGGCCGGACGGCAGCGCATCGGGTGCGTCGACGAGAACAATGACGTGGCCGCCAAGTTGGAGGTATTCATCGACGCGGTCGTCCCAACGCGTCGCGAGCATCACGGGCGCAGAGTCGGTGATGCGGTATCCGCGAGAAGCAAATTGTTCGCGCAGATGCGGCAAGGCGCCAGATGGATCGTAGATAGAGACGGTGGCGTTTTGCCGCGGCTGCACCTGAAAAACATTGAGCGGATAAGCGTTTTCAGCGATCAGGGCGCCGGCCGCATCGCGGATCTCGAGATACAAATGCTCGACGCGTAGGCCGCTCCCGGTAGTTGCGGCCGGAATGCTGATGGCGCCCAGCGACAGTACTGATGCCGGCGCCGAATCGTCCGCGAGCGTCACGCGCCCGAACTGCCCGGCGTCGGTGTGCCAGAACAAAATTGCGCCCTTCAGCGGGCGTGTGCTGTAGTGCGATAGAAACAGCTCCGCCGTTGCGGTGTAGCCGGAGGTGAGGTTGTGTTGCGCCAGTCGCGCCAGCACGACATCGGGCTGCTGGATGCGCGAAAGTTCGGCAGCATATACCTTCGGCTCACGCCACATCGTCAGCAGGCCGTTCGACTCCCAATTAATGTCAGTGAACTCGGTGATGACGTAGCCCTGGATGGAGCCGTACCGCCGCATTTCCTCGATCTCGTGCTTCAGGGAAAGGAATTCATGCCACTGCGTAGCACGAGCCAGGGCATCATAATCCTGAAATATTCGTCCGAACTTGTATTCGCGAAACCGGTCATACACGCCGGCCGGACGCGTGATCTCAGCATTGCTCCGCGGAAACCACCACGGTAGATTCTCCGGAAGTTGCGGCAGGCCCCAGTTGCCGAATTCGGAAACGATCAGCGGCTCGCTGCCGGTGCGCTGCGCGTCGCCGTGTGGACTGAAGCTCCATTTCGGACCCGACGCGAAATCGGCGACCCATGCGTCCCACTTCGCCGCGTGATCGGGGATCGAGTAGTACTGGTGAAAATCTTCGAGGTCGCTGCGGACGTGAAAATTCTCGCAGCAGGCGCTATTGTCGACGATCAGCCGGCCAATCGGCGCAACCACCTTCTGTGCGCGCTCGGTCATTTGACGCAGCCAGGCGCGCTGGTCGGACTTCTTGAGGTCGATGCCCCACGATTCGTTGATGATGCTCTGGATGACGATCGACGGATGGTTCCAGTCGCGCGCGATCATCGCGTCGAAGGTGTCCTCGCCCCGCTTGTCGGATTCCGCGTCGAAGTTGTCCCAGTTGGGAATCTCGTACCAGACAAGGATTCCCGCTTCATCGGCGGCGTCGAGGTATTCCGGTTCGCACACCTTGATGTGACAGCGCAGCGTGTTCAATCCCAGCTTTTTCGCCAGTTCCATCTCGCGCCTCACATACGCGTGTGACGGCGGCGAGTAAATGGTGTCGGGATAGAAGTCCTGGTCGAGAGCGCCGATCATGTAAAAAGGACGGCCGTTGAGGAACAGCTTGCCGTTGCGGGCTTCGAAATGACGGAAGCCAAATCGGGTGGTAACCACGTCATCCGGGTAGGCGCCAAGGTGCGCTTCCACCGTGTACAGCGCGGGATGATCTGTGTTCCAGAGCTCCGGAGCTGGCACTGTCGCGACGATCTGATATGCGCTCTGTTGTGCGAGCGGCAAAGCGTGCTGGGCAACGATGCCGCCCTGCGGATCGCGAATGACGACGAATAAACTGCCGGAGCCGGGTCGTGCGCCTTTCAAGTCGAAATCGATCTGCACGCGGCCGTCGTTTTGCGGCGTAACGCGAATGCTGTCGATATAGCTCGCAGGACGAAGCTCCAGCGTGACCGGCTGCCACAATCCGCTGGTCTGGACATACCAGCTCTGTTTTCCGTGCGGGATCGACCGGTAGAGCGATTTGCCGGGCTCCTTGTTGCTTGACGGATCCGATACGCGCACTGCAATCGCATTCGCACCCGGCCGCACGAGATCGGTGATGTCGTACGCGAACGGGGTGTAGCCGCCTTCATGCGTGCCCACGTCCTTTCCGTTCACATAAACGGTGGCGCTGTAGTCGACGGCGCCGAAGCGCAGCAGAACGCGTTCCGGATGTTCGAACTGCGGTATGTCGACCGACGTGCGGTACCAGGCGACTCCAGCGTAGTCGCGCATATCGTCGAATTGCGCCTGCCACGACAGGCCCGCGCGTGCTTTGCGCCAGGCAGTGGCAGATCTCAGATTCTCAACGTTGAGCGTACCCGACGGGTCGGCGAGGAAATCCCACGAGTCCAGCGTCACGTTCTGTGCGAGGGCGGTGACGCTGACAATGACAAAGAGAAAAAGACTTTTGAAGATGCGCATGCTCCGCCGGGCACGTTACCAGAACGGCGGAGCAGGAGCAAAACTATGCTGCGCGGCGGCGGTCCCTGCGCTTGTTCCGGCGCGACCAATCTGTCAGCGAGACCACCAGCGCCTCGTTCAGAGCCTGGCCGCGGAAGAAGGCAGAGGCCTTGGAGTCACCGAATCCCATGAGGGTCGGCATGGTCGCTGCCATCGACATCTGCACCACGTCGAGCTTTCCGTGGGTTTCGAATGGGATCAATCGCTTTGCAGACCCGGAGTAGTCGGTGAACATCGACATACCGAGCACCATGAATCCGTTGATGAGGGCGGCCACCCCTGCGCGCTTATTGCTTCCCCACGCGGCGCCGCCGACGAGAAAGAAGGCGCTGGCGGTGAGGTAATCCAGGACTGCGTGAGTGTCGGGATCGATGAGCTTGGGAACTACGCGCGCGGATTGATCGTCGAATTCCTTGAACCAGTCAGCCATGTCCGTCTCCTTCATGGCAAGATGCCGCGGCCGAAGAGACGGGTTGTCGCGTCAGAGAACGGCGCGCCGCCTCCGCACTGCTGGTCTTGGCGGCGAATCAGGAGCCGCATGCGGCATTCTCGATTCGGCCCACGCAGCGTAGAACAACATCAGGCCCATGACCAGGAACACGCCGAGCGCCAATAAAGCCATAATCAGGATCGGCATAAAAACCTCTCCTGCATAGTGTCTTCCCGAACTTCACCGGGTGCTGTGATTGGCGGCACGTCTCACGGTGATATCCCGGCGGTTTGGCAGTGCGCGCAGCGTTACCGCAACTGGATCTCCCCGTAATAGTAGAATCGTGTGTTCCTGTTCACATCCCAGCCTTGCAGTTCGGCTGATCGAGGTCCGACGGTAATGAAGGCTCTTATCAGGGTGGTAGCGCTCGCGTGTTTGTGCGCGGCGTCTTTATCGGCACAGCAGTTAAAACTGATTCCATATCCCAAACAGGTCAGCGTCGCGCCAGGTTCCGTGACCGTGACTTCCGCCACGCGCATCGCACTCACGGTGAAGCATGCGAAGGCGGACCGGGTCGCTGCCGAGATGCTGGCCGAGGAGATCGCGCGGACCACAGGGCGCAAGCCCGCCGTCGGGACCGGCGCTACCGGCGCGATCCTGCTCACGAGGCTCGAGCCTAAGGCCGGCGATGATCCGCTTTTCAAGGACCAGGGCTATACCATCGAGGTGAAAAGGCGGCGCATCGTCGTGGCAGGCGCGAGCGATGCCGGACTGTACTACGGCGTGCAGACGCTCCGCCAGCTCATGCAGCCCGACGGCAAGAAGGTCACGGTACCCGAAGTCTCGATCCGCGACTGGCCGTCAATGAAGTGGCGCGGCGTGCACGACGACCTCAGCCGCGGTCCCATCGCCAAGCTGGATTTCCTGAAGAACCAGATCAAGGTGCTCAGCGAATACAAGATCAACATGTTCTCGCCGTACATGGAGGCCGTATTCGCCTATAAGAACCAGCCGCTGATCGCGCCGCAGGAGGCCGCGGTCACTCCCGAAGAAGCGCGTGAACTGGTGAAGTACGCCGCGCAGTATTACGTCACGGTCGTGCCCGAGCAGGAAGCGTTCGGCCACCTGCACAACATCCTGAAATACGAGCTGTACACCGATCTCGCGGAGACACCGCATGGGCATGTGCTCGCGCCGGGACAGGAGGGCTCGTACACGCTGATCAAGGACATGTTCGACGAGCTCGCGCAGGTATTTCCCTCACCATTCCTGCATATCGGCGCCGATGAGACATTCGAGCTGGGGCGCGGACAGACGAAACCCAAGGCAGACCAGGTCGGTATCGGAAAGGTTTACCTCGACTTCCTCTCTCGTATTACTGAGATCCTGAAGCCGCACAACAAACGCATCATGTTCTGGGGCGATATCGCGATGAAGTACCCCGACCTGCTGCACATCCTGCCCAAAGACGTGATCGCCGTCGCGTGGTCGTA
The DNA here is from genome assembly GCA_964559835.1 of uncultured Terriglobales bacterium. Lineage (GTDB taxonomy): Bacteria > Acidobacteriota > Terriglobia > Terriglobales > Acidobacteriaceae > DAISJI01. The sequence continues at coordinate 113,701 of CAZLJE010000008.1, read as the reverse complement.
CAGCGCGCGTCCGAACTTCGACAACATGTTGAAACCGTACAAGGACAACGGTCTCGACCTGTTCGTCGCGCCGGGCGCGAACAACTGGAACGTGATCTTCCCCAACCTGGACAACGCCTACCCGAATACGAGCGTCTTTGTGCGAGACGGCCAGAAGTTCGGAGCGCTCGGCATGCTGAACACGAACTGGGGCGATGACGGCGAGACCTTCATCGGCTTGACGTGGTCGCAGTTCGTCCTCGGCGCCGCGTGCTCCTGGCAGCCGGGCGAGTGCAACCTTCAGCAGTTCGGTAACGCGTATGACTGGGCGTTTTACCGCAATAGCGACACTACTTTCCACGATGCGATCCTGGAAATGAACAAAGCGAACACGCTCATGAAGAGCGCGGGATTGGGGGAAACTTCGAACACCTACATGTGGATCGATCCGTTCTCTCCCGCGGGCGCGCAGTTCGCCGGCCGGATGCTTCCCATCGCGCATGATCTCCGGATAGCCGCTGAAAAGGGTTTAACCGCCGTGCTCAACGGCCGGCCAAAGGCGAAGATCCACGCCGACACGCTCGAGCCCTTGATCGTCGCCGGTTACCGCCTCGACTTCCTCGGCATGAAGGTGCAATTCCAGGATGAGATCGCGAAAGCATGGGCGGGCATGATGGTGCCCAATGCACAGGGTCGTTACAACACGGGCGGGATGTCAGAGATTGCCGGTACCAATGGGCGGCTGGAAGACCTTCGGGATGCTCTCGTACGCAGCCGCGGAATGTATTCCGACTACTACCTGAAAGAAAATCATCCCTACTGGCTCGGCAACGTCTTGCAACGGTATGACACGCTGACAGAGATCGTGCAGAAGAAGATCAACCAGGTGAAAGCAGCGAGACGTGGAGCTCAGAACGCGCCACCTTCCGCCGAGCAGATGGGATTTGTAGTGACGCCGCCTCCGCCGCCGGCCGTGCCCGGTGCACCGCAACCCAACGTGCCGCCACAAGCTGCTCCACCGCAGGTACAACCGCCGACGACGACCCTGCCGCCAGCGGCAAAAACGCCGCCGCCGTCACAGGCGCCGCCCCCTCCGCAACCATGATCCGCTTCGGCATAGCCGGTTTCGGCCTGCATGGCGACAAGCGCCTGATGCCCGGGTTCGCCAAGGCGTCGCACTGCCGCGTCGTTGCCATTTCGCGGCGCGATCCGGTGAAAGCCAAAGCCACGGCGGAGCGCTACGGCTTGCCATACGCGTTCCTCTCGACGGAAGAGTTGGCACGCTGTCCGGAAGTGGACGCGGTGTTTGTTGCATCACCGAATGCGCTCCATCTGGCCGACACTCTCGCCGCATTGAAGAATGGCAAGCCCGTGCTCGTCGAGAAGCCGATGGCAATGAATGCGAACGAGTGCGTGCAGATGATCGGTGCGGCGGAGGAACGGAAGCTGAAACTCGGAGTGGCGCAGGTCTTTCGCTTCGAAGAGAGCACGCGCCGGATGCGCGAGCACGTGCAGGGCGGAGACCTGGGGCCGGTGGTGTACGCGCGCGCCGAGTTTTCTTTTCTCGGACGCGGGCATGTACGCAGTTGGATGAACGATGCGGAGATCGCGGGCGGCGGCCCGATCGCGGACATCGGCGTCCATTGCATCGATACACTCCGTTTTATTCTCTGCGACGAAGTGACGGCGGTATCCGCATTCGCGCATGCCGATAAGGAATCGCGCGACGTCGAAGCGACGGCCGCAGTGAACCTGCAATTCAGCCGGGGCGTGCTCGCGTCCGTCCTGGTTTCTTTCCGCGGCGCTTACCGCACGCCGATCGAGATCGTCGGCGAGGCCGCGGGACTGACCGCGAATGACGCGCTGAACGTCGAAAGGCCGATCACGATCGAGCTCAAGCGGAATGACAATACTGTGACGCGCGAGGAAGTCAGCAATGAAGACGCGTACGCGCGGCAGGTCGACGCCTTCGCGGACTGGCTCACCGACGACAAACCGTTCCCTGCTCCCGGAGCCGAAGGGTTGCGGAACCAACTCATACTCGACGCCGCCTATTGCAGCGCGCGGAGCGGAACGGTGGAGAAGATCATCGGGAACGTCTGAACAGTTGCCAGTTGCTAGTTGCTGGTTGCAGTCTGTTGCAGTTCTGCCAATGTCTTCTGTCCCGGCGTCAGCGGCTGGTTTACGTACACGATCTTGCCGCCCTCTTCCTTCAGCACCCAGGTGTGGTCCTTCGGCATGCGCTCGGCGGCTTTGTCGCGCTGCTCGGGCGGAACAACGAGGAACGTGCGTTGCGGCGAATCCCAGAACGCGGGGAAGTCGGCGTCAGTCAGGAAGATTTTCGGGCAATCGGGGAAATACGAACCCAGTTCGAGGTTGTTATAGCGCCCGTTGACCACCCACGCCTTCCGGTGCGTATAGAACGATACGCTCGATTCGGGATCGAACTCGCCGTAGATGGCCAGCCGGTCGCCGGGCTGGAGATACTTCAGGATCGCCATGGCCAGCGGCCGCGACGACATGTGCGGCTCGAACACTTTGAACGCCATGTTGGCCGCAAAGACGAACACGCCCATGCCGATACCGAGCGCCATCACTCCCGGGAGCACCCGCCGTTTGCGTATCAGTAGCCACGTCATGCCGAACGCCACGAAGAAGCAGGCGGCCGCGACCAGCGCGGGCGTTCTCAAATCGGCAAATGCCTCAGGCGTGAGGTCGAACAGATGTCCCATCGACAGGCGGTAGAAATCAGTCGGGTGCGTCTTCAGCAGGGTCGAGATGTCGCCGCTGGCGCGGATGCGCGAAGCCTGCCACACCGCCCACGTCAGCACCCCGGCCAGAACAACGCCGAGCGCCGCGAGCATGGCTGCGAGCCGCGGCAGCCATTTGCTTCCCTGCTGCTCCGCGCTCGCAATGCCCACGCCGATCAGGATCGTGCAAGCCGGCCACGCGCCGAACGCGTAGTACTCCATGCGCGATCCGGTCACGACGGAGAAAAAGCCGAGGATGCACGCCGCCCAGGTGAAGAGCATCAGGCGCGCCTGCGCCTCTTTCTCCATCGGCTTGAACCATGTGCGCGGATGCGGCAGCAGCTTCAGCCCGAGCGGCAGGAAGACGCTCCAGGGAAAGAACCACGCCAGGTGCGCCGCCCACCATAGGGGGAGCGGCGTCGCGTCGTAGTCCGGAGGCCAGCGCGTGCCGAGCGCGCGCTTCACGTGCTCGTTAATGAAGTACGACCATAGGAATCCGTGATGGGTCGGACCACCGGGCGCGCGCAATTCTGCGATTACATGCCACGGAACGACGATTGCCAGGAAGATCAGCAGGCTCGAGGGAATGTGCAGTTCCCGCCAGCGCCGCCACCCGCCGGTGAGGGTGATGAACGCCACGAGCGTGCCTACCGGCAACACGACTCCGATCAAGCCACGTGTGAGCACGGCGCATGCAATCAGCGCGGCGACGCTCCAGTATCCCAGGCGTTCGTCGATCTCGTGGTTCCACGCGCGCAGGAATATGTAGAAGATGGCTGTGAACTCGAGGGCGACAATCGCTTCGGGGATCATGATGCGCGTGAACATGTACATGCCCGCGCTGGTGCAGGTCGCGAGCGCCGCATACAGTCCGGCGCGCTCGCCGAAGAAACGGCGTCCGAACACAAACGCCATCAGCGTCAAGCCGACCATCGCCAGAGCGACCGGCAGTCGCACCGCGAATTCCGTCTGGCCGAAAAGCTTGTAGGTCGCGACCACCATCCAGTAGTGGATCGGAGCCTTCTGGAGGTAACGCACGCCGTTGAGAAACATCACCACGTAATCGTGGCGCTGCATCATTTCCCGCGAAACGAGGGCGTGCGAAGCGTCGGCGTCGTCGAGCAATGCCGTGCCCCCGGCAGTCCCGATATAAATGACGGACGAAAGCAGCAGCAGGAACGATACGGCCAGCCGCCGGGGGAATATGGTGGGTAGATCGCGCGCCGCTAGGATCGACTGGGGGCCAGGCGTGGTCTGCGTTGTGGTCGCCAAAATAGCAGGTAATCTCCGGATGTGATTGGCAGCACGCCCCTGTTAAATGATAGCACGCGAATTCGTGCCCTATGGCTGCGCGGGAGGTAATGTAAATGCCTTCAACGCAGACGTCGCAAAGTACGCAAAGAATCTAAGCCCTTTGCGTTCCTTTGCGACCTGTGCGTTGAAATCCTATTTCGAGCTGGCCACGGCGCCTGCGGCTTTGCGGATGTAATCGTCGACGTAGGCGCCGAACATCCGCGCGAAGTTGTCGGTCACGGGACCGGGCGCGTTCCAGTTGTGGTCTTCGACCTGGTTCACCGGTTGGACCTGCCGGGTCGTGGAGGTGATGAACACCTCGTCCGCGCCGTACAACTCATCCTTCGGAATTGCGCGTTCGATGATCGGCGTTCCGGCCTTGGCAGCCAGTTCCATCAGCGTCAGACGGCTGACGCCCGCCAGGCAGCCTGCCTTCAGCGGAGGCGTTGATGTCTTCCCGTCCTTCACGAGGAAGATGTTAGCCGCCGTGCATTCCGACAATTCGTCGCGCTCGTTGAGCAGCAGGACGTCGTCGAAGCCGCGCTTGTGCGCCTGGGTCTCGACCATCCACGCGTTGTTCAGCCACGAAGTGACCTTCGTCCCCGTAAGCGGGTGGGCGGCATAGCGTCCATGCGGGCCGAGTGCGAGCTGCGTGGGGCCGGAGCGCTCGGGCACTTCGAGCGAATACATGATCAGGTCGACGGTAGGAAGTTGCTCCGCGCTCTTCCAGATGCCGACCTTGTTGTGGATGAAGTACACGCGGACACACGCCTCGGTGACCTTGTTCGCCTCCACCAGCCGCGTGAAGCGTTCGCGCAGTTCGTCGAACGTGCACGGCAGCGGGATCTCCAGCAGCTTGGAGTCGCGCGAGAGGCGCTCGAAGTGCTTGTCGAGGCGGAAGGGCTGTCCGCGATACGTCCGGACGGTGCTGAAGACTCCCCAGCCGTTGATCACGCCAGCCTGGCCGGGCGAGAGCCGCGCCTGCTCGATGGGCAGCAGACGGTCGTTATGAATGACGAATGGGTGCATGAGTGGAACTATTCTAGCGCGCCGGCCAGTTCTGGAGCGAAAGAGATGAGGAGAATAGGGTGCGACTGACCGGCGGGACGCCGGTGCCAAGGTGCGGTGCGAATAATGCTGGACAAACAAATGGCACCGGCCGGAAGCCGGTGCCAAGGTTTCGACTTTGTGTGACCGGCGGGAAGCCGGTGCTACGGGTTACCTTCTTGGTCCGCGATCGCCGCCGCCGGGGCCGCGTCCACCGCCACCGCCGGGACCACGTCCGCGACCACCACCACCGCCGCCGCGACGACGTCGTCCGCCGCCACCACCGCCGCCCGGACGTCCGCCACCGAAGCCACCACGGCCACCACCGCCGCCTTCGCGGGGTCCGCCGAAGCCGCCCTCGCGAGGCGCACCGGCTGACGCGGGAGCATCGACGCGGTTGAAGTTCGGTTCGTCGTCGCTGGCCTCGTCGTCGGAGCCACCTTCGAAAGTCACCGCCGAGCTGGCCTCAACATCCGCAGTATCGGCGTGTTCGTGGCGTTCATGAGGCTCGCCGCCACCGTGGCCATCGCCACCTCCGTCCGGAGGAGCTTCACCGCCGCCCATCTTTGCGCGCTGTTCTTTCAGGATCGCTTTGCGCGAAAGACGGATACGGTTGCCCTCGACCGACAGGACTTTGACCAGCACCTGGTCGCCCTCTTTGAGCTCGTCGCGAATGTCCTTGATGCGGTGCTCGGCGACTTCGCTGATATGGAGCAGGCCGTCGGTGCCGGGGATGATCTCCACGAACGCACCGAACTCGGCGAGGCGTACCACGGTCCCGAGGTAGGTCTTCCCTACTTCGGCGGTCGCGGTGATGTCGCCGATCATTTGCAGCGCACGCTTGGCCATTTCCTGGTCGGCGGAAGCAACGTTGACCTTGCCGCTGTCCTCGACATCGATCTTCACGCCGGTCTGCTCGATGATGCCCTTGATCACCTTGCCGCCCGGCCCGATGAGATCGCGGATCTTGTCGGTCGGGATCTGGAGCGTGTAGAAGCGCGGCGCGAATTCGCTGAGTTCCTTACTGTGCGTGGGCAGCGCCTCGTTCATCAGCCCAAGGATGTGCAACCGCCCCTTCAAGGCCTGCTGCATCGCTTCGCGCATGATCTGCGCCGTGATGCCGGTGACCTTGATATCCATCTGCAGAGCGGTGATGCCCTTACCTGTACCGGCGACCTTGAAGTCCATGTCGCCGTAGTGGTCCTCGGCGCCGGCGATGTCGGTGAGGATCACATACTCATCACCTTCCTTCACCAACCCCATCGCTACGCCCGCCACGTGCGATTTGAGCGGAACGCCGGCATCCATCAGCGACAACGACGCGCCGCAAACCGACGCCATCGAAGACGAGCCGTTGGACTCGAGGATGTCGCTGACCACGCGCATCGCGTACGGCCAATCGGCTTCGCTCGGCAGGACGGCGGAGAGGGAGCGCTCGGCCAACGCGCCGTGCCCGATCTCGCGGCGTCCCGCGCCACGCAGGAATGCCACTTCACCGACCGAGAACGGCGGGAAGTTGTAGTGCAGCATGAACCGCTTCTTGGCTTCGCCTTCGAACAGTTCCAGGCGCTGCATGTCGTCGCCGGTACCCAACGTTGTGGTGACCAGCGCCTGGGTTTCGCCGCGGGTGAAGATGGCGGAACCATGCGTGCGCGGCAGGACGCCGGTTTCGATCCAGATCTCGCGGACCTGATCGAAAGCGCGGCCGTCGGGACGGCGCTTTTCCTTGATCATCTGCTCGCGGAAGATCTGTTCCTTGAGCATGTCGTAGTAGTTGCCGACTTTCTTGCGCTCGTCTTCGAGGTCTTCGTCGATCTCATCCTTCAGCAGGGCCTTGAGCGCTTTGACCAGCCCGTAACTCTCGGCTTTCGGATACTTCTCCGTGTTCATCGCGTCTTTGAGCTTGTCGCCGACTTTCTTGCGCAGCTCGTCGAGGTAAGCCTGGTCGATGACCGGAGCTTCGACTTTGCGCTTTGGCTTGCCGGACTTGGCCGCCAGTTCACTGATGGCCGCGCAGATCTTCTTGATCTCGGCATGGGCGAACTCGATCGCGTCCACGATGGTGTCTTCGCCGACTTCGCTGGCGCCGGCCTCGATCATCACGATGCCGTCCTTGGTGCCGACGACCATCAACCGCAGCAGGCCTTCGCGCATTTCCGTGTAGGTAGGATTGGCGATGAACTGGCCGTCTTTAAGGCCGACGCGAACAGCGCCGATCGGCCCCATAAAAGGAATGTCGGACAACGTCAGGGCGCAGGACGCGGCGTTGATCGCGGCTACGTCGGGATCGTTCTCGGTATCGGCCGAGAGGCAGAAGGCAATCACCTGCGTTTCGCTTCGGAAGCCTTCCTGGAACATGGGACGGATGGGGCGGTCGATCTGGCGCGAGGTCAAAATCTCGCGCTCGCTGGGGCGCCCCTCGCGCTTGATGAAGCCGCCGGGGATGCGCCCGCCGGCATAGGTGTATTCGCGATAGTCGACGGTGAGGGGGAAGAAATCGATGCCCTCACGCGGCTCCTGGTTGGCGGTGGCGGTGCCCAGGATGACGTTGTCGGCCATGCGCACGACGCAGGAGCCGTGCGCCTGCTTGGCGAGTTTGCCGGTTTCAAATTGGATGTTCTTACCGCCGGTGAGTTCGACGCTGATTTTCTGTGGTTCAGGTTTCATTTGGCTTTATGCCTTTCACGGAGCACACCGTAGCCGGGAGGTGGCAGTCGTTGAGCAAATACACATCTCCCCCCACGCCTGGTTCATCCGCGGCGCGGGAGGATAGAGGCCGGTTCGCACAATGCGGCCGAGGGCATGGAGAGTTTCGTTTCGAGGTAATCGCTCCGCTTACTTGCGGATGCCGAGTTTCGAAATAACTTCTTTGTAGCGCTCGGAATCGTACTTTTTGAGATAGTCCAGCAGGCTACGCCGCCTGCTAACCATCATCAGAAGACCGCGCCGGGAAGCGTGGTCCTTCTTGTGCGTCTTGAAGTGCTCCGTCAACTGGCCGATCCGCTCACTAAGAAGCGCAATCTGTACCTCGGGACTCCCGGTGTCGCTGTCGTGGGTGCGGTAACGGTCGATAACGGTTCGCTTTTGCTCGTTGGCTAACACTGAAGGTGATGCACTCCTGTTCTCTTCAATCTCCTTCTACGTGGTTTGAGAGTAACATGCACGCGCGCAGGCTGTAAAGCTGCCATGCGTCATAATTGCGCCGCTTTCAGCCACTTAGCGGGGTCTTAATCCAAACAACCCGGCAGCAGCACTGGGCAATCCTACTCATGCACGCTTCTGGAGGGCACGTTCCCGTACGCCAAGGAGTCACTGTGTATTGTCCCGAATGCGGTCATCAGAACCCCATAGAAAATAAGTTCTGCGGAATGTGCGGCGAACGCCTGCCCGAACGCGCAGCGAGGACAGCAAAGCGCCCGACGACGGCCGAAATACCCGCGGAAGAGATCGTCGGCGCCGACACGCCGTCGCCCTTTCCCACCGCCCAACACGAGAATGTCCTGACGGCTGAACGCCGGGAGCGCATTGCGGAACTCGATCCGGAACCCGTGGCCGCCAGCTTCCGCCATCGTGAACCGGTGGACGAGACGGTGCGCGAATCGGAGTTGCCGGCTGCCGTCGCGGAGTTCTATTCGTCGCGGAACGCAGACCCCACCCTAGCAAACCCGGCTAGGGAGGGCCAGCCAGAGGAAGAGCCGCCGACGACGGTCAGCGGGCCGTCCTTTCTCGGGCTCAGCAGCGGGAGCGGGAGCTCGTCCGGCGAATACTCGTATCTTTACGAAGACGAGCAGCCGAAATCGAATGCCGGTACGCTGGTGTTCGTGGCGCTCCTGGCGATACTCGCCGTGGCCGTCTACTGGAAGTGGCAGCCGATCCGCGATTTCGTTGTGAACGCCGCGCTGACCCACTCGCAGACCGGACGGGTGCCACAGAATCCCGCGCCGACACAGCCCGGAAGCACCACGGCGTCGAGCGACAATACGGCGACACAGCCTGGCCAGACAGCGAATCCGAACGGCCTGCCGCAGCAGGACAATGCGGCGCCCAGCACCGACCAGCCGAAGTCGACAGACCAGCCGAAATCGGACGCATCGCCCAAGGCGAAGGAAGACACCTCCCCCGGGACCGATAAGACCAGCGCACCAAAAGATGAGCGGCCGCAGAGTGAGGTCGGCCGCTCCTCGCGCTTTCGAAACGTCAAAGGCAACAACGCATCGGAAGAGGACGCGCCGGAAAACAGCGAAAAGCCATCGCCGCAGCGTCCGGCGAAAGCAGCGGGAGCTGAGCTTGTAGATTCGGGCGAGCGCTACCTTTACGGCCGCGGCGTGCCCCGCAATTGCAATCAGGCGCTGGTGAACTTCCAGGCAGCCGCAAAGCAGGACAATCCGAAGGCCATGTCCCACCTCGGCTCGCTCTATGCGACCGGCCAATGCGTCCCGCTGGACCGTGCCCAGGCCTATCAGTGGTACAGCCGGGCGTTGGCCTCCGACCGCAGCAACACCTACCTGGAGCACAACCTCAATATGCTCTGGCGCGACATGAACTCCACGGAGCGGGCCAAAGCCACGCAGAAGCGGATGTTCTGATCTGGACATCTTGAAATCTGGAGATCTGGAAATCGAGGGGATCTTCAGATGTCCAGATGTCCAGATGTCCAGGTGTTCAGATTTCAAGATTTCCAGATTTCCAGATCGAGTCAGGCGGTCAATCCTCACACCCTCCTGTGATTGCGCTCACTGCCCCCCTGTGCGGAGTCGCCCAGAATTTCAAAGTCCGCATTCATCTCCTGCTCCGAAGGAGCGCTCTCATGTCCGACACCCTCAGCGTCAAAGATAACCGGACCGGCAAGGAGTACACGTTGCCGATCACCGACGGCAATATTCGGTCCATGGACCTGCGTCCGATCAAGGTCAACGCCGACGAGTTCGGCATGATGTCGTACGACCCGGCCTACATGAACACGGCCTGCGGCCAGAGCAAGGTCACATTCCTCGACGGCGATCGCGGCATCCTGCGCTACCGCGGATACCCGATCGAGGAACTTGCCGAGAACTGCACCTTCCTGGAAGTCGCGTACCTGCTCATCAACGGCGAACTGCCCAGCGAATCGCAGTTACAGGACTGGACCGCGAAGATCAACCAGCACCGCATGATCCACGAGAACCTGAAGAAGTTCATGGACGGATTCCTCCACGATGCGCACCCGATGGGTATGCTCACCAGCACGGTGGCCGCCCTTTCGACGTTCTATCCGGATGCGAAGAACATCAAGGACGCGGAGACGCGCATGCACCAGGTGGTCCGGATCCTGGGCAAGATGCCGACCATCGCTGCCTACTGCTACCGCCACAGCAAAGGCCTGCCCTATGTGTACCCCGACAACGAACTCGACTACACCGAAAATTTCATGAACATGCTGTGGAAGCGCACCGAGCCCAAGTTCCTTTCGAACCCGGTGCTCGCCCGCGCTCTCGACGTGCTCTTTATCCTGCACGCCGATCACGAGCAGAATGCCAGCACGACAACGATGCGCAATGTCGGCTCCACACAAGCCGATCCCTATATCTGTACCTCGGCGGCGTGCGCGGCGCTGTACGGCCCGCTGCACGGCGGCGCCAATGAGGAAGTGCTCACCATGCTGGCGCAGATCGGCTCCAGGGAGCACATCCCCGAGTTCATCAAAGAGGTGAAAGAGGGCAAGCGCAAGTTGATGGGCTTCGGCCATCGCGTCTACAAGAATTACGATCCGCGCGCGCGCATCATCAAGCGCACCGCGGAAGAAGTATTCAAGGTCACCGGCCGCAATCCAAAGATCGATATCGCTACCGAACTGGAGAGAATCGCGCTCGAAGACGAATACTTCATCAAGCGCAAGCTGTATCCCAACGTGGACTTCTATTCCGGCATCATTTACCAGGCGATGGGCTTCAAACCCGAGGCGTTCACAGTCCTGTTCGGGATTCCGCGCACCGCCGGCTGGCTCGCGCAGTGGCTGGAGATGATCAACGACCCCGAACAGAAGATCGCCCGTCCGCGCCAGGTATACGCCGGACACGACCTTCGCCACGTCAAGGAAGACAGGGCACAGCGCGCGGTGAAAGAGGAGTTGGCGGCAGTTCGATAAGAAGTGCTCAGCTTTCAGTGCTCATTGCTCAGAGTCATGGGCACTGGGCATTCTAGTTGCTTGGGCTCTTGTCACAGCTTTTGCGAGCATCGAAGTGTACGGTACGACCATGCTCGATATCTCGCGCCTGTTCCAAGCCTTCGTCGCTCCAGCGATCTTCGTCTCCGCTGCCGCCCTGTTGCTGTTGTCGCTGAATGTGAGGCTGATGGGAATCGTCAGCCGCTTGCGCGATTTCCAACACCGTCGCCATCACGCGACCCAAGCTGGGCACACGCCGGAAGCCGAGGTCTTCACCATCCAGATCCGCTCGATCGACCGGCGCGCCGAATTGATCCGCAAGGCAATGCTGCTGGTGCTGATCTCGCTGATCGGGACGATCCTCGCTTGCCTGCTGCTCGGACTCGGCCTTTACTGGGTGACAGCTCATGCGATCGCAGTGGTCATATTCGTAACGGCGATCCTCTGCATGTTGGCCGGAACGTCCTACTACGCGGCCGAGATCCGCATCGCCCTCAGCTCCGTCCGCGAAGAAGCGAAGTACTACCACCTGATGGATACGCACGAGCCGCACGAACGGCGCACCGACTGGCAGCGCTGAAGAGACCGAGGGTGTTAATTTAGTCAGACATGAGATACCGCAAGCTCGGGCGCACGAACTTCGAAGTCAGCGACATCGGACATGGCCTCTGGGGCATGAGCAACTGGAGCGGCTCCGAAGACCAGCGTTCTCTCGAGGCGCTGCAACTCGCAGTCGGCCTGGCTTGTAATTTTCTCGATTCAGCCTGGGCCTACGGCGACGGTCGCAGCGATGGCCTCGCAGGCGAGATCCTGCGCCGCAATCCCGGCAAGCGGATCTATGTTGCGTCGAAGGTACCGCCGAAGAATCGCCGCTGGCCCGCCTCCGGAACGCTCGCCGAAGCATTCCCTGTCGACCACGTCCTGGACCACGCGGAGAAAATTTGTCAGAAGCTCGGCGTCGATGCCATCGACCTACTTCAGTACCACGTATGGGACGACTCCTGGACCGACGATCCCGATTTCCGCCGCGCCGTCGAAGCGCTCAAGAGCAAGAAACTCATCCGAACATTCGGCCTGAGCCTGAATCGCTGGGAGCCGTGGAACGGACTGAAAGCGCTGCGCACGGGGCTGGTCGATTCCGTGCAGGTCATCTACAACATCTTCGACCAGGCGCCCGAAGACGAACTGTTCCCGGCATGTCGAGAACTAAACGTGGGAGTGATCGCGCGCGTGCCGCTCGACGAAGGCGGCCTCAGCGGCAAGCTCACCCTCGACACGCGATTCCCCGAGAAAGACTGGCGCGCCGGTTATTTCAATCCCGAGAACCTGAACGCCACGGTCGAACGCGCCGAGCGCCTGAAGTCACTGCTTCCGGGCGGCATGACCCTGCCCGAACTCGCGATCCGTTTCATTCTTTCCAACCCGGATGTCAGCACGACCATCGCCGGCATGCGCGACACCACACACGTCCGGCAGAACATCGCGTGCAGCGACGCCGGGCCGCTACCATCGGGCCTGTTGCGGGAACTGAAGCAGCACCGCTGGGACCGCAAGCCGACGAAGTGGTCGGCGTAAGATAACGCGGGCGTCCCGCCGGCAAGTTCGGGTGGACACAGGCCGGGCGAGACGCCCGCATTACGTTCGACTCGTTACGCCGCCTCTCGGTCCATCATCATCTGCTTTCTGCGGCTGAGTGCATAACCGACGATCGCGACCGAACCGATGAGGGTGGCCACGGTCCCGACATGGCTCTTCTTCCCTTCTCTTTCGTCAGGTTCGCGCACTTGCCCTTCCTCGTCGAGCCACCCGCCGCGAACTCCGCGCCCTTCCTCCATCGACTTGTAAAGCGAGCCGGTGTGAGGACGTTCCTTGCTCCGCTGCGCATAGACACGCTTCTGCATCCGTGACGCCATTCGCCGTTCGAGCAGCATGGGCGCGATCTTCCCAAGCACGCTGGCAAATTTCGCGCTGCGGCCGACCATGACCTCGTCTTCCGGCCGCAGCGACACGCGGATGATCGCGTCCACCACCAGCTGCGGATCGTACACCGGCGTCGCCGGACGATTTGGGTGTCCCGTGTGCTGCGCCGCGTGCTCGAAGAACGGTGTGTCCATCGACGTCGGCATGATCGTGCAGACGTGGACGCTGTCAATCCCATCGGCCTGGAGTTCCTGTCTCAACGCGGTGCTTAGTCCGCGAACCCCATGCTTCGACGCGGTGTAAGCCGCCTGGTACGGCGCCGAGCCCTTGCTGAGGTACGACCCCATATTGATAAGAATCCCTTGTTCCTGTTCGCGAAAATGCTGGATAGCAAAGTAGGAGCCATACATCGTGCCCAACAGGTTGGTATCGACGACCTGCTCATGCTCCTCGAGCGGCACTTCGTCAAAGCGGCCCATCGTGGACACGCCCGCGTCGTTGACCCAGATGTCGATTTTGCCGAATTTCGAGATCGCAGCATCGGCCAGTTTTTCGACTGCGTCGCGGTCGCTGACGTCCGTTTCGACCACGAGCGCCTTTACGCCGCGGCGCTTGCATTCGTCGGCGACTTCCTTCAGCAGGTCCTTGCGGCGGGCGGCGAGTACCAGGTTGGCGCCCCGCTTGGCGTATTCGATCGCGGCGCCCCGGCCGAAGCCGCTGGACGCACCGGTCAGCACCACAGTCTTATTGCGCAGAGTTGGCATGCGTTTCTCCCGCAAAGCAAAGATGGGTCGGCAGCAGGATGGAGATGTCCCCCGTCCAGGGAAGGCTGCAACGCTTCGTGGAAGTCACTATTTATCAATAAGATCCCAAGCTCGTTTACTGTTCTTTACAATACTTCACATCTTGTGACATAGTGCCAGCTCCCGACAAAATCGCGTCAGAGTCGTCCTCGGTGGAGTCTCGTTGCGGACCAGCCGGGGCGGCGGAGCAGATAATGCGAGCCTTGGAAGGACCCTTCTGCGACAAGAAAGTCGATGTATTTGTCTATGGTTGCTCGACGTGCAGTTGGTTCTTTGTCGCGGAGGCGCCGACCACAGAAGCGGAAAAAGCAGATTTACGCCAGCGCGCCGAGCAGATGTTCCAGAAACACAGGTGCGACGAATTTCCGTACCCCTGACTACAGCGCCGCGTTCAGCGCCTTCACGTCTTCTTCCACGGTTTCGCCGTTCGCTTCGCGGCCGAACGGATTCGCGAGACCGTACTCATAGCCTTTTTCGAAGGCTTTCTCGTTGAGTTCCTTGAACGACGGCGGCACGGAGTCGAGCACCGCCTGCTTCAGCGACTCGGGTTTGAGCAGTTTCGTAACGGCGGCGAAGAATCCGACCATCACGATGTTCAATACCATCTTCTTGCCGAGTTCCTCGGCCAAGCGCGTTGCCGGGCAGCTGAATACTTTCGTTCCGGCAGGAATATTGCCGATCGTCACCAGTTCCCGCTCGACGACCAGGGTTCCGCCCGCTTTCAGCTCGGGGGAAAATTTCGTGTACGCCTCCTGCGACATGACGACCAGGATGTCGGGGTGCGTCACGTACGGATACAGCACAGCCGAATCGGACAGGATGACCTGCGCGGAGCAGGCGCCACCGCGCGCTTCCGGGCCGAAGCTCTGTGTCATGGTGGCGAAGCCGCCCTCAAAGATGCTGGCCGCTTTGCCGACCACCATTGCCGAAAGTATTACCCCTTGTCCGCCGAAGCCGGCGATCCGGATCTCGGTTAATTGCATGGCATCTCCTCTCCACACATCTCTTCGCACGACTCGGCGCCTTCGCCGCCCGATTGCGCGGCATATTCATCCCTGTAGCGATCGCCCAAGGTGTGGACCATCTGGTTCTTCATGAGCGTGATGTAGTCGGGGCGGTCGCGGTCAACGAACTTGCCGACGATGATGTCGCCGGACTTGGTCAGGTCGGCTTCCGCGGTCGGACAGCCGTTCTTGATCTTGCTCTTCTCTTTGTAGAACTTCATCGTGTCCAACCCGTCGCCCATCTTGTTGCGGCGCTGGTACAGGGTCGGGCACGGCGAGAGCACTTCGATGAAGCAGAAGCCTTTCTTGGTGAACGCCTCCGCCATCGACTTCGCGAGTTGCCGGACGTGGAATGTCGTCCAGCGCGCGACGTACACCGCGCCCGCGGCTTCCACCAGATGCGGCAGGTTGAACGACGGATCGAACGTGCCGTAGGGGTGCGTTGCGGTGATCACGTCGCCCGGAGTCGTCGGCGCCGTTTGACCGCCGGTCATCGCGTACACCAGGTTATTCACGCACACAACCTTGAGGTCGACGTTGCGGCGGGCGGCATGGATCAGGTGATTACCACCGATCGCGGACAGGTCGCCATCGCCAGCGTAAACGACGACGTTCAGGTTCGGATTCGCCAGCTTCAGCCCTGTGGCGAATGGGATCGCCCTGCCGTGGGTGGTGTGGAACGAATCCAGCTTCACGTATCCGGCGACGCGTCCGGTGCAACCGATGCCGCTCACGATGGCCAGGTTCTTCAGGTCAATTTCGCTATCGAGCAGCGCGCGGGAGAAGCTGTTGACGGTGGTGCCGATGCCGCAGCCCGGACACCAGATGTGCGGCATGCGGTCGGTGCGGAGGATGCGCTCCACGGGATTGACGAACTCGGTGCTCATCGCGCCACCTCCTGGATGGCCTTCAGGATCGCTTGCGGATCATGGACACTGCCGCCGGCGTGCGCGACGTGCAGTACCTTCGCCGCGCCGTTCGCCGCGCGCTGCGCTTCGTACACCATCTGTCCGAGGTTGATCTCCGGAACCACGAATCCCTTCACCCTGGCCGCGAGCTCCGCGATCAGCTTCTCGGGAAACGGCCAGGCGATCAGCAGCCGCAGCTTGCCAACCTTCAGCCCCTGCGCGCGCGCCAGGTCGATCGCACGCTGCGCGACGCGCGAGGTGATGCCGTACGAGACAACCACCACGTCGGCGTCTTCTAGGCCGTCGGCTTCGTACAGGACCAGGTCGGGTGTGTTCTTGAGCTTGTCGACCAGGCGCTTCACCAGCTTGTCCTGCACGGCGACCGTCATGTTGGGATAGCCGCGCTCGTCGTGCGTCAGGCCGGTGACGTGAAAGTTGTAGCCATCGCCGGCTCGGACCATGTCGGGAACCAGGTCGCCGTTGCTCTTGTAGGGCAGGTACTCGCCGGGCGCTTTCTTCGTATAGCGGCGAGGCGTGACGTTGAGTTGGTCGGGCGCGGGGATGACGACCTTCTCGGTCATGTGTCCGACGACCTCGTCCATCATCACCATCACCGGCACGCGGAATTTCTCCGCGAGATTGAACGCCTTGAGCGTGAGATCGAAGCACTCCTGCGGAGAATTCGGGCAGAGCGCGATGATCCCGTAGTCGCCATGCGAGCCCCAGCGCGCCTGCATCATGTCGGCCTGCGCGGGCAAGGTGGGAAGGCCGGTCGAGGGGCCGCCGCGCTGGACATCGATGAACACGCACGGCGTTTCCGTCATCGCGGCGTAACCGATGTGCTCCATCATCAGCGAGAAGCCGGGGCCGCTGGTGACGGTGAACGCCTTCGCTCCGCCCCACACCGCGCCCTGGATTGCGATCGAGGCCGCGAGTTCGTCTTCCATCTGGATGAACGTTCCGCCGACGGTCGGAATGCGCGCGGCGAACCGTTCGACGACCTCCGTCGACGGTGTGATTGGATACCCGGCGGCGAAGCGTGCACCGGCGGCGAGTGCGCCTTCACAAGCCGCGTGGTCGCCATCGATGAAATGCGTGCCGGTCAGTACGCCGGCGGGGTCAGCGCGCATCTTTGGCCTCCTTCTCGGCCGGCAAACGCGTGCCGAAGATCGCGAAATCGGGGCAGTACATGCCGCACAGGTCGCAGCCGCTGCACTTTTCCGGATTGACCATCTGCGGAGGGTGATAGCCCTTCGAATTAAAAGCGGAGGAGAGCGCCAGCACCTTCGTCGGGCAGAACTCGACGCAAAAACCGCAGGCCTTGCATCTCTCGACCTGGATGGAAACAGTGCCTTTCGCCATCAGATCCCTTTCTCACCGGAGTTGGAGCCGCAGGTCACAGCCGGCTGTGATGTTCGATCCCGCGAGCCAGGAAGATCCCCTTCCGCCCGACGTCAACCTGCTGGATTTATGCGGTGAAGACACGATGCGCGAAACAGCGCATCCTCAACCTGTTCAGCATTCTGCGCTGCCGTGGGCGGACGGGGTATGACGCACGTCACAAGGGTTTGTGAGGGGTGAACGGGGGTGGTCAGGGTCGCGGTCCAGGTTCGTCCGTGTGAAGGATACGGTCAGAACTGTCCTTAGCAATTAGGCTTACGCTGACCTGCGCGGTTATTCGATCCAAATGAGCATCGCGTGTTTCTTTGAAATGGCTTCGCGATAGTAATCCTTAACGAGATTGAAGTAGTGGACCAGTTCTTCGGGACTGTGATTGGGACAATATATCTTCGCCTCCGCGGCTACTCCTGGGTTGAACTCCGATACTTTTTGCTCAATCGGAAACCTCTCCAGCGCAGCGGAAATCTTCTTTACTTCGCCGGGCTCAAGGTAGCGAACAGGCCCATATCCCATTATTCCGTCGGTATCGGGAATTTCGGTGCCGCCGAGTATCGCCTGCTCAATCGGCGCTTCACCTGTTTCCCATACCTTTCCGTTAAACAAGTAATGAAGGCAGTGCCACGATTTTTCTAGCTCCAAACCATCAGGAATCTTTGTCATCGTCATCTTTGGTTGCGCCTGCCGGAACGTCGAAAAATCTGGCCGAAAATCAATCTTGGGGAGCAGCTCCATCATTTTCCGCATCACGGCCTGCTGGTCGGCTGGATCTGGGGCTCTACTCTGCAGCGTTGCTTCTGCAACACGTCGGGTTTCCGGAAGATCGGTAAACTCTTTTCCCAGCGGCGATGCTTTAAGCGCTTCGCCGAGCTGGAGTCCGAGAGTCTGTACCAATACGTCTTTACCGGCCGGTTTTCCCTTAAGCCCGTACAGCTCGCGATAGAACTTCGCCGGTTCTTTGTTCGCGGCCTTAAGTTCCGTTACAGAAACGTGGCGCAGCTTCGCTCGCATTCCCATTTATTTCCTCGCAAACGAATGGGCATTCTCAATCACGCGCACTCGACACGGCAAGTGGAGCTACGTTTACCGACAAAATTACTTACTGACGAAATTCCAGGTGCAACTTCGACCGATGACATCACTACAGCTCATCCAGCGCCATCCCCAGCCGCCGTATTCCTTCCTTCGTCATCTCCGGATCGCCACCGACGCCTAGCCGGAAATGCTGCGCCTGTCCGAAGTAGCGGCCGGGCACGATCGACGTCTCGTACTTCTCGCGTAGCAGATCCGCCAACTGATCGACGGTGCGCTTGAGCAGGCGCGGAAAAACAATGGTCGCGTACTCGTTAGGTACATACGCCAGGTCCTTGCGCCCATCGAGGAACTCGGCCAGGGCGCAGCGATTCGTCCCGAGTAGTACCCGCGCGCGCTCTGCGACTTTGCCCAGATTATCGAGCGCGATGCATCCCAGTTGCTCGGTCGGATGAGGCGAGATGCCGTCGTACAGGTCCTTGATCTTCCAGATGCGGTCCGCCAGCTTCGGCTCCGCTAGTATCCATCCACATCGGATGCCGCTCAGCCCGTACGCCTTGGTCAGGCTGTTTGTGACGACGAAAATCTCCGGATCGAGGTGGAACGCGGGGCGCGGTTTGTTGTCCCAGATCAGCTCGAGGTACACCTCGTCGACCAGCACACGCGCGCCGACCTTGCGCGCCAGTTCCCCGACCCGCCGCAGCGTTTCGTCGTCGGTAAGCACGCCGGAGGGATTGTGCAGGTTGGTAATGACGATCAGCTTCGTCCGCGGCGTCAGGTTGCGCTCGATCTCGTCGATCTCAACCCGGTAGCCGTTCTCGAACCGCCGGTGGTAATAGCGCAAGTCCAGCCCGAAGAATTTCAACGTGGTGTCGATCAGCTCGTACCCGGGCGCTTCGGTCAACACTTCGTCGCCCGGTTCGGTGCAACCGGCGATGGCGAGATTGTTCGCCAGCGAGGTGCCGAGCGCGTAGACAACGCAATCGGGAGCGACCTCGTTCTTTTTCGCGATGCGCTCGATCAGCGGTGCGTATCCGTAGAAGCTCTGGCCGTTGATCTCGAGGTCCTCGATCTTTACCGGCAGCCCGCCCATCGGATAGCCCATAATGCCGCTCGTCGCGAGGTTGTACTTCGCCGACGACTTCAGTTTTGCGAACTCCATATAGGGCGATGCGATTGTGCTCCGCGCGATCATCGAACAGGTTCCCTCTTTTTCGACCATAAGAAATAGACCGGTACGCCGACGGCAATGATGCCCGCCCCGACCAGGCTGTTAGAAGGATAACGATAGATGGTGTTTGCGACCACTAGCCCGCAGACGAGCACGAACAACGCGGTCGTCAGCGGATGTCCGGGCACGCGGTAGCCACCGTCTTCGCCAATGCCGCGCCGCCGCAGGACGAACAGCGTCGTCGCGCTCAGTCCGAAGAAAATGAAGTCCATCGAGACGACGTAGTTCAGTATCTGTTCGTAGCGCCCGCTGACGGCGATGAGGATCGTCCACA
The DNA here is from genome assembly GCA_964559835.1 of uncultured Terriglobales bacterium. GTDB lineage: Bacteria > Acidobacteriota > Terriglobia > Terriglobales > Acidobacteriaceae > DAISJI01. The sequence continues at coordinate 93,920 of CAZLJE010000008.1, read as the reverse complement.
CGCTTTGTAGCAGGATCGCCACCACGGGCACGCGCGTTCGAGGATGGATGCGCGCCACGGAGCGGAAGAACAGCCCATCTTCGGCCATCGCGAAATAAACTCGTGGCGCCGTCAGGATCGACTGGCTCAGGAAGCCCAGCGTCGAAATCGCAATGCCGAGTGCAATCAACTTCACGCCGGTCGACCCGAGCGCCAGTTGCATGACCGTCGACGCCGGCGTCTCGGTCGCAGCGAGTCCATACGGCCCCAGCGCGCGAAGGCAAACATAACTCACGCTGACATAAAGAACGATGACGCCGCTGACGCCGATCAGCAGTCCGCGCGGCAGGTTCTTGCGAGGTTCGATGATCTCGCCGGCGATAAAGCAGGACGTCTGCCACCCGCCGTACGCAAACAGCACCGGGATCATCGCCGCACCGAATGCCGACAGCAGCCCCCAGGACGGCGATTCTCCCAGCACCGGATGCACCGTGAACTTCGAGCCGTGCACCAGCACCGCGCCACAGAACACCAGCGCGGCAATGGCGCCGATCTTCAGGACCATCAGCAGACTTTGCGTCGCGCTTCCCTGCTTCACGCCGAGACAGTTGATGATCGTCAAGATGCCGAGCGCAACGGCGGCGACAGTCCAATCGGGCCAGCGCGCGCCTGTGAGCACCAGCATGTATTTCGCGAACGTGATCGAGACCGCGGCCATCCCGCCGGTCTGCGTCACCAGCAGCAGTCCCCATCCGTAGAGGAATGCGACCGCCGGGTGATAGGCTTCGCGGATGTATGCGTACTGCCCCCCGACATCGGGCAGCCGCGCCGCAAGTTCCGCGTAGATGAATGCTCCGCCGATCGCGACCAGCCCGCCCACGACCCACGCGCCCAGGATGAGCATGGGCGTGTGTACCGCGCGCGCGACCACATACGGATTCATGAAAATGCCCGACCCGACGATCCCGCCCATCACCAACATCGACGCGTCAAACAGTCCCAGTTTTCGCGCCAGAGTCGGACGGCGCGGTTCGGGAGTCGCGGAAGACGTGGGCACGGGCGTAATCTTACATGCTCATGATCTATCGTGACCGAGCGGACGCGGGGCGGGAGCTGGCCAGCAAGCTGGCGGCGTATCGCGATCGACCCGACGTCATCGTTCTCGCATTACCGCGCGGCGGAGTTCCTGTGGCCTACGAGGTAGCGAGCGCGTTACACGCGCCGCTCGATGTTTTCGTCGTTCGCAAGCTGGGAACGCCGGGCCAGCCCGAACTGGCGATGGGAGCGATCGCGTCCGGCGGCGTGCGCGTGCTGAACCGCGAAGTCGTCGATGCTCTCGCGATCCCGGCGGAGCAGATCGAGGAAGTCACAGCCGTCGAGGCTGAGGAGTTGCGCCGGCGCGAGCAGCAATATCGAGGCGTGCGTCCGCCGCTCGACGTACGCGGCAAGACTGTCATCCTGGTCGACGATGGCTTGGCGACCGGTTCGACGATGCGCGCAGCCGCCGCGGCCCTGCGACAGGAAGGCGCGCGGAAGATCGTCGTCGCGGTGCCAGTGGCAGCAGAAGCGTCGTGCGCGAGCTTGCGCGATGAAGTCGATGAACTCATCTGCGGCGCCATGCCCGAGCCGTTCTGGGCGGTGGGACAGTGGTATCGCGATTTCGAGCAGACCACGGACGACGAAGTCCGGGCATTACTGGCGACAGCAGAACGGAAAGCGTCTTAACACAGGAGAGAACGATGAAAGCGATTCGTGTGCGGGAGTTTGGCGGACCGGAGGTAATGAAGCTGGAGGACGTCCCCGATCCGCAACCCGGCAAAGGCGAAGTTGTCGTGAAGATCCATGCGGCGGGAGTGAATCCCGTCGACGCCTACATGCGCAGCGGTACCTACGCCCGCAAACCCCAGCTTCCGTATACGCCCGGAGCGGATGGTGGCGGCGTGGTGGAGAGCGTCGGCGAGGGCGTCACGCAATTCAAAGCCGGCGATCGTGTGTACATCAACCAAACGTCGACCGGAACGTACGCCGAGAAGGCTCTGTGCCCGGAACCCGGCGTACACCGCCTGCCGGAGCGAGCGTCGTATGCGCAAAGCGCGGCGATCGGCGTTCCTTACGGCACCGCATTCCGTGCGCTGCTCCAGCGGGCGAAAGCACAGCCGGGCGAGTGCATCTTCATTCACGGCGCGAGCGGCGGCGTCGGCATTGCGGCGGTGCAGTTGGCGCGCGGCCATCGCATGCGCGTGATCGGAACTGCCGGCAGCGACCGCGGCCGCGAGTTGGTGCTGCAGGAAGGCGCGCACGAGGTCCTGAATCACCACCAGGAAGGTTATTTGGAAAAGCTGAAGGAATTGACCGCCGGCAAGGGGCCGGACGTCATCCTCGAGATGGTGGCTCACGTCAACCTCGCCAAAGACATGATTGTGCTCGGTATGCGGGGCCGGATCGTCGTCGTCGGTAATCGCGGGACGATCGAGATCAACCCTCGCGACCTGATGGCCCGCGACGGCGCCATGCTCGGCATGAGTCTCTTCAACGTTAACGAGCATGACATGTCCGCCATCCACGGCGAGTTGGTGGCAGGGCTTGAGAACGGCATGTTGAAGCCGGTCATCGGACAGGAACTGCCGCTGGCCGAGGCTCCGCGTGCGCATAAGGAACTGACTGAGTGCAAGGCGTACGGGAAGATCGTGCTAATACCCTAGCAGCAAACCATTGCCGATTGTCGATTGCCGATTGAAAAGCGTTCACGCGAAGGACGCGAAGTTCACACGAAGGGGCGCAATCGGCAATCGTCAATCGTCAATTCTTTTGTTTCTACTTCCGCAATAGTTTCAGCCAGCTCTTGGTCGCGTGGATGTGGTCCACGTGATCGGGAGCGGTGTTGCCGGCGAACCCCATGACGCGTAATCTGCCGGAGCGCGCGTCGGAAATTTGTTGCATGCCCAGCGGTCCCCACTTCAAGACCGGATGCGGCGTGACGCTCACTTCCTTCATCACGAATTCTGAACATTCGGTCGTGCTGGCGAAGGTGCCCGGAAAAATTTCGGAGTGGGTGATGAGGAACGTCTTTCGCCCGGCGATCGCCTCGCGCGCAAAATCGATGAACGGCTGAAGACCCGCTCCGTCCAGTGGGCCCGGTTGTCCATCGGGAACGTAGCTGGTGTGAATGCCGTCCTCGAGCACGACGGCATCGACGCGCGACCAGTTGTCGCGATTGCGGAGGATCTCGCGGATGGCCCCGTACCCCGCACTCCACCCGCTCAGAACGACCGGATGAAAACGGATCGGACGGTTGGGTGAGAGCGCCTTGGCAGCTTCGTCGAGCAGGGCAACAAACTTCGACGGATCCTTGAAAGCTTGCGCGTAAACACCTGAACCGGCGCCTAGTTGGACGCTGAGCACAGCCGCATGCCGATCATGCTGCTGCACACTCCACTCCGCCAGCCATGGCGCGCCGTGAAAATGAATGTAGAGCGGAATCGTGTCCCGCACTCGAGCCCTTTCGGGCAGCAGGAGCGTCCCCACCGACATCGTCCAGTGCTGTCCTTTGACTTCCGTTTTCGGGACGCGCTCGTGCCGCCGGACGGTTTCCGTCATCGGCGAAGGATTCTGTTTTGCCGCAGGCGGCGCCTGCCCGAACAGATTTGCACCAACGAACAGAATAACGACGAGTGTGCGCACCGAAATCATTTCCGATCGCCGATTGATCATTGAAAAACGTTCACACGAAGGACACGAAGTTCACACGAAGGGGCGCAAATCGGCAATCATCAATCGGCAATCGGCAATCGGCAATTCTTTTGCAGGTGCCCTTACCGTCCCAACCTCACGTACGTTAAATCCGGCTTCCCTCCGCCGGCGGCTCGCCCGTCACCAAGGTTCGCCTTCTCCCAGTCGGCCTCCGAGATCACCGGGATGGCCGGCAGGTTCTTAGCCGCCAACTGCTGGTTAAGCGGGTTCACCTGCTGGCTGACGAGCGTATTGAATTCCTTCACCACGTCTTCCAGTTCGCGCGCCAGCACATCGGTGCGTTTCACCTGCTCTTCGGTGGGACGCCCATCATAGCCATTCACATTCCCGTACACGTCGCCGAGGTACTCGCGCAGGCGCTCTTCACCCGTGATCGCGCCGCCCTCTTTCGTGGCGACGATCTTGCCGCGCATCTTGTCGGCGTCAGCAGCGACCGCCGTCAACTTCTGCTTGAGGGGATTGCCCGCGGGCACCTTCGCCGCTCTCTGCGTCGCGCCGTCGCGTACGCCGATGATCGCGTCTACCAGCCAGCTCATGTGATTGAGCAAGCCGCCCAACCGGTTGACCATTTCGAATTGCACGCGCCGATCTTCGACCGTGTAATTGGCACGCGGATCGAGCACGACGTTGATCTGTGTCGTGTAGGTCTGGTCTCCCTTAGTCATCTTGATCGTGTACGTTCCAGGCAGGACGCGCGGGCCGGTCCCAGCGCCGCCCAATGCGCTCGCAGCGGGCGGGACCTTCGGCGGTTTCAGTCGCATCGACCACATCGCGCGATTGATGCCGCGCCGCTTGCTGCTGGGGACGGTATCGACCAGCTTGCCCTGCGCGTCGAAGACTTCGATCTTGAGGTCGCCAAAGATGTGCCGCGTGCGCTGGTAGTACGGGATCATCGCCGCTCCCGGACGGTTCGGCCCTTCGAACGCTCCATCGCCCTCCGACCAACCTCCTCCCGCCTGGATGTACTGAACTGCCGGTGGCGCCGGCAGGAATGCCGCTTCCTTGCTCATCACGTCGGAGGAGAGATCGCGCAGCGGAGCGATATTGTCGACGATCCAGATGCCGCGCCCATGCGTCGCCAGCACCAGGTCCGACGTCCGCGGATGGACTACGAGATCGTCCACCGCGACCGCCGGGAAATTCGTGCCCTTGTACTGCGCCCAGCGTTGCCCACCGTCGATGCTGATCCACAGCCCGAATTCGGTGCCGAGGAAGAGCAGGTTCCGATTGACCGTGTCTTCCTTGATCACGTGCGCCCAGCCGCGGATTCCCTGCATCGGCAGAGCGGTCCAGGTCGCGCCGAAGTCGGTGGTCTTCTGCACGTACGGCATCATGTCGCCTGTTGTGTGCTGGTCGATCGCGACGTACGCCGTCCCTTCGTTAAAGCGGCTCGCCTCCACCCAGGAGATCCAGCCGTCTTTTTTCGCCATGACGCGCTTCCAGCTTTTTCCGCCATCGCGCGTGACCTGCACGTTCCCATCGTCGGTACCGGCCCAGATCACCTGCCCGTTTTTCGGAGATTCCGAGATCGAGTAGATGGTCGTGTTCATCTCCGCGGCCGAATTGTCGATGGTCACGCCGCCCGACTCTTCCTGCTTCTGCTTCTCCGGATCGTTCGTCGTCAGGTCGGGCGAAATGCGGTCCCACGAGTGTCCGTGGTCGCGCGAGCGGTACAGGAACTGAGACCCGAGATAGATGGTTCCCTTCTCGTTCGGGCTCATCTGGATCGGCGTGTTCCAGTTGAAGCGCAGCTTCTTTTCGCCGTAGCGGGCGTAAGGCTTGATCGACACGGACTCGTGCGTGATGCGGTTCACGCGCCCGATCTCCCCGCCCTGCGCTTCGGCGTAGATGTAGTTCTTGTCGGCGGGGTCTTCCCACATCCAGAAGCCGTCGCCGCCGTACATGTTTTCCCAGCGCGAATTGGTGATGCCGCCCGGGTACGATGAATCTCCGACCCACGAACTGTTGTCCTGCAGTCCGCCGTAGACGTGGTACGGGTCATCGTTGTCCACGCTCACGTGATAGAACTGCGAGATCGGCAGGTTCATCGCGTGTTCCCAGCGATTGCCGCCGTCCTTCGACAGCCACAGCCCTCCGTCGTCCCCAGTGAAAATCGTGTTCGGGTTCGTCGCATCGATCCACACATCGTGGAAATCGCCGTGCGCGCCGCCGGATACCGGACTGAAGCTCCGCCCGCCGTTCACGCTGAGCAGCAGGATGAGATCGACCTTGAAGACCTTGTTCTCGTTCTTTGGATCGACGATCAGGTTCGAGAAATAGAACGGCCGCCATACCATGTACTGGCTGGCGTCTCCTTTCTTCCATGTGGCGCCCCCGTCGTCGGAGCGATAGAGCGCGCTCGCCTTCGACTCGATCATCGCGTACACGACATTCGGCTTCGATGGCGCCACGGCGATCGCGATGCGTCCGTACGGCTTCTCCGGGAGGCCGTTCGACGCCGCCGGAGCGATCTCGCTCCAGTGTTCGCCGCCGTCGGTCGACTTGAAGATGCCGCTGCCCGGACCGCCCGAGCGGAATGTCCACGCCTTCCGCTGGAAGTCCCACATCGTTGCATAGATGGTGTTCGGGTCCGAAGCCGCGGAGGTCATCTGACCGCAGCCGGTCGACCCGTTTGCGCCCGCCAGCACCTTGCGCCACGTTTTGCCGCCGTCGGAAGTCTTGAAAACGCCGCGCTCGTCGTTGTCATTCCACAGGTGGCCGGTCGCGCAAACGAGAACGGAATTCCCGTCTTTCGGATTCACGATGATCTTGACGATCCGCTCGGAATCCTTCAGCCCGACATTGGTCCAGTTGTCGCCACCGTCAGTGGACTTGTAGATGCCTGTGCCGATGCTGACGCTGTTGCGCGTCCAAGCTTCACCTGTGCCGACCCACACGTTCTTCGAACTCGAGGGATCGATGGCGATCGAGCCGATCGACTGCGCGTCCTGCGAGTCGAACACCGGGCGGAAGGTCGTGCCGTTGTTGAGCGATTTCCAGACGCCGCCGCTCGCCGCTCCCACGAACAACGTAATGCGTCCATTCTCGTCGACGCCGGTTACCGCGGCGATGCGGCCGCTCATCGTGGCCGAACCGATGTTCCGCGCGTTCAGCCCGGAGACGGTGCCCGCGTCATAGCGGACGGGCTGCTGCGCGAATGTAACTGCTGTCAAAATGAGAGCGATGCAGATCAGGGTGAGAACGCCACGCTTCGTCATCTTCGATATTCCTCAGTGCCGGATCGCCGGCTGCGTAAGGGTGCGGGGCCTGGGTCGACCGATCAGAGCTACGGTTTCGGTGGCTTGGTCGTCTCGGGTGGCTTGGGCGCGGGCGTTTTGGCTCCCGGCTTGTTCTGCTTCTCCGGCGGCACCGGCGGCTCCTGCGGCTTTTGCGCCGAAGGCGACACGGGTCCGGCCGGCATTTTGAAATCCGCATCCGCTAGGTCCACGTTCGCTTCGATCTTGTCGAACGTCACTCGCGCGCGGGCATTGGGATTGTTTTTCGGCCCGCTGTCCACCGAGAACGGGAAGTACACGCCGTTCACCTGCTTGTACGACCCGAGCTCCTGCACGCTCTCGCGGATGGCTCCGCGGATGAACGTCTGGCGCTCGGTGCGGATCTCGAGGAAGGTGTCCGGGTCGAGCAGGTAATAAATGATGTCGCCGTTCTTCAGCGTGACTTTGAGGCGGAGCGCATCGTCCCCGTCAACTGTGTCGTGCCCCAAGTAGTCGATCTTGTTGCCCTTCTCCTGGTAGTCCACGAGCGGGCCGTAAAAATCGGCGTCCTCGATGAGCGGCCGCGCGTCATCCTCCCCCATCAGTTCCGGGTCCTTGCGGCCCTCGAACGGAGACACGCGCCAGGCCACGCTCCCGTCATACGCCTCGATCCCGAGCATCCCCTGGAATGTGAATGTCTCACGCAGCATGTCGGGAAGTTTTGCTTCCTGCCCGATGTCCAGTTTGAACCCGCCCTGGTCCATGCGGCCGGTCATGCGCAGCGAGTGGATCGCCTTGATCTTCTGGACCCCGCCCTTGGCTTGCAAGTTTTTGGCGACGAGTTCATCGGCCGTCTGCGCCGAAGCGGCGGTGGCACAACACAGCAGTCCGAGCACGAGGCTGCGGAATCGCATCGGTACGCTCCTTGCTTCTCAAACGGAAAGCACAGCAGTGTACATCGTACGACCCGAAAACAGCCATCGGACAGGGACGACTACACCCGCGAGTGACGCAGGCATCTCGCCTGCCACCGTGCTAGCTGGGGAGGCGTGGTAGGCGAGACGGCCCCGCTACGGTCGCGGCTTCGGAGTGATGGTGCTCATGTCAGTCACCGGCGTCTGGCCCGCGTGGCCGCAGTGGTCGGCGATGTCGAAGATCCGCTCCACGCGGAAATTGCCGTCGGGAGTGGCAACGCCCTGCAATTCGACCTCGTGCGCGATGAACGGCGTGGCTGCCTGTTTGTCGACATTCAGATCGAGTACCCGTGCGCCGATGTCCGTGGTGAGCTTGAACTCGTCCCCGCCCGCAGTGAGGCAGCCGCGGACGTGCGTACTGGGCTGGGTGGGCTGTTGCATCGGGTCGGTCGTGCTCTGATTGTTGTTCTGCGCCGACGCCATCGCGCCTGTGATCAGCAGGGTTATGAGTACCAGCAGGGTCCGCATCTTGTTCTCCGGGACGGGGGCGCTGCTAGTTAGAAGATAGTTACTACTCTGGGTTTGTCCCGAATGTCGGGGAAAGGTGTACTAGCCAGGCTTGCCTGGCGACACAGACGATGCGTTACGCCAGGCAAGCCTGGCTAGTACACCTTAGACGAGGCCACCTCCTGCGGCGCGCTCCCGTCCAATGCTGTAGACAACCAAGGTGTGAGGTGGAGTATGAAGTACCTATTGGCATTGGTGGCGATCCTCGCGTTCGTAGTGACCGGCGCGATGGCGCAGCAGCAATATCCCCAGGATCAAAGCCAGCAGTATCCGCAGCAGCAGCAATATCCGCAGCAGCAGTATCCCAATCAGCAGTATCCGCAAAGTCAGTATCCGCAGACCGCCGACATGCAGAACGGCATGATTCCCGCGGGAATGTCGCTCCAGATCCGGACGGACGAAAGTATCCAAGCTGATTCGCAGAGTGTGGGCCAGACCTACCAGGCGGAGATCGCGCAGGACGTCGTGGATCAGAACGGACGCGTGATCATTCCGAAAGGTTCACCGGCGCGCCTGACGGTCGCGAACGTGAACAGTGGAACGGCAGGCGTGGGCAACAACCAGGTCGCGCTGGCGCTCCAGTCCGTGAACATTAACGGGCGCGACTACATGCTTCAGACCAACACGCAGACGGCGTCGGGCGACCGCGGGATCGGCAAGAACAAACGCACCGCCGAGTACGTCGGTGGCGGCGCGGTGCTGGGAACCGTGATCGGCGCAGTCGCAGGCGGCGGCAAGGGCGCAGTATTGGGCGCCCTGCTGGGTGGCGCGGCTGGCGGTGGCGCGCAGGTCTTGACGCGCGGCAAGGAAGTCAAAGTGCCGGCTGAGACCGTGCTGAACTTCCGGCTGGACCAACCGGTTCAACTGTATCCATCGTCGCAGCCGAACAACGGTTACTCGAATCCATATCCGCCGCGCCAGTAAGTTTTTGTCTACTAGCGCAGACTCTCGCCTGCAACCTTGCTCGTTGAGGTTGCAGGCGAGACGCTTTTCTCTAGTTTGCGTCGGCGCCGCTGTTCTTCCCGATCACTTCAAAGTTCTTGATGGTCGTCCCGACAAGCACTCCATCGCGGTCATCCGAGACGCTCAGAGTAGCTTCGTACGCGCCGAGACACGCTGGCGCCTGGAACGCCGCCTTTGATGTGTCGGACCCATGCGCGTCGAGCAGGACCTTATAAGCTTTGCTCGCCGCCATCCCACAAGGGCCGCGCATCTGTAGCAACACAGTGACGGTTTGAATGCCGTTCGTGTTGTTCGTCAGCGACGACGTGAGTTCCAGCGCCTCGCCCGCATGCGCCGGATTAGGCGCCACATTCAGGCTGGCCGTCATCGATCGTTTCGCGTTGAGCGCCATTGCGCCCGCCAGGATCACCACAAGCCCGCAAAGCCAGGCCGTGCGTGTTCGCATCTACGTCTTCCTTTCGCCTGCGATTGGAACCAACCTGCGCGGCTTAGAGGTAAGCTCCTGCCGAATGGTTGTTTGCGTATCCTAAAGACACAGATTGGCGTTGGGGTTTACGTTCCAGGTGCGTCCTGGCGTACATGGACTCCTGGAACCTGCCTGGGACTTGCATAAATCGGCTATGTTATACGCGGCATGAACCGGATCGCCATTGCCGGTGGTACAGCGGCCGCGCTATTGCTCGCGACGCTTGTCGCCGGCCAGCGCGCCTGCGACCGCTCCGGCAACTGGCCGCACAGCGAAGAAACCCGCGTGTACACCGGCGGCGACTGGCCGAAAGACGAACTCCGCAAGTGCTCGGCCTTACCGCGCGCCGACGGCACCATTTATTTCCTGGGCTGCGTGGATGAGATCCAGATGTCCGACGACGCCCCGCTGACCAAAGTCACCTTCTGGGGCCGCACGCAACGCGAGGACCGCTTCCAGGCTCTCCACTCCGAAGCGATGGACGGCTGGCACTGGAACTGTAAGAAGAGCGGCGACTCGCTAACGTGCTACGCCGTGAACTGATTCATCCCGTCGAATCGCTTGTTCCCACTGCGGCCGCGCTCATCTTCGGCGCTTCGACTTTCCGACGCACGGGCATAACCAGCAACGCCAACGGGTTCAGCTCGCTACCATTTGGGAATTCGGAAAGGCCCAATGGACCGGTCTCCGCCAGCATGTAGGTCCCAAACAGCCTGTCCCACCAGATGAAGATCGTCCCGAAATTCGCATTCTGATGTGCGATGTCCATCGAATGATGCACGCGATGCACCGCGGGAGTGATTACGACTCGACGGAGAACAGAATCGACTTTGTCGCCAAGACGAAGATTGGCGTGCTGGAAGAAATCCTGTACGACGACGGCGAGTACGTACAGCGCGACGGCCGGCGGAGGCACACCGAGCACCGCGATCGTGAAAAAGGTTAGTCCCTGGACGATCAAAGACTCGAGTGGATGGAAGCGCAGCCCAGTCGTCAGGTCCAGATCGGTCTCGCAATGATGGACTTGGTGGATGTTCCAGAGAACCGCGAACTTATGGAAAAGCCTGTGGGACGTGTAGGTAACAAGATCGAGAACTACGACCCCAACGATAACTCGGATAACGAGCGGTATGGGAATGTAGCTGAGAACGCCATGCCGGGCTACACGGGCGGCGAACAGGACTGCGCTAAGACGAAAAACTGAAGCCACAGCTACGGAGGAAAATGCCAGCAGGACCGTGTTGCTGATCCATCGTCGCGCGGTCGAACTCCGCAACGACCGAAAGGGCAGGAACGTTTCCGCCGAAGCCGTGGCCACGAAGGCAATGACAAACACGTACCACAGTAGTTTGTCGGTCAACATCTGAAAACCAGTGGGTACCCTTTACTGCGTTCTTACTTGCGGACCCGGCGCAGTACTACCACGCTTCCGATCCCGGACGCCAGTAACAGTATCGAGGCCGGCTCCGGAACCGTGATGCTCCGCCCCGCGAACGCTGGGACTGCGGTACAAGCTAACGCAGCCACACACAACAACGACAACTTTAGTAGCTTGCTCACGATGTCTCCTTGAGCGAGTGGCTCGATTGCCACCCCACACATTGTCGTCTTCAGTGCAATTCTGCTGCCATCGAACACAACAGAAAACAAGGGGTTTACTACAACGACCAACTTGCGCGCTGCAAAGAATTTCATGTGAACGAACCGCCTTGTCACACAACCCTGTGATGATGGTCAGTCAATCCCCAAACTTTTCCACATCCTGTCCACCCGCTCCTTCACTTCTTGACTCATCGTGATCTCGTCGGGCCATGGACGGGTGAAGCCTTCGCTCGGCCACTTGCGGGTGGCATCCACGCCCATCTTGGAACCGAAGTCCGGCAGGCGCGACGCGTGATCCAGCGAATCGACGGGCCCGAGCGTGAACTGGATGTCGCGCTCCGGATCGATGTTGTTGAACGCCCGCAGCACGACCTCGCGGATGTCTTGCACATCGCAATCTTCATCGACGACCACGATGCACTTGGTGAACATCGCCTGTCCGAGCGACCAGATGGCGTTCATCACCTTGCGCGCCTGCCCCGGATACGACTTCCGGATCGACACGATCATCAGGTTATGGAACACGCCCTCCACCGGCAGGTTGACGTCCACCAATTCCGGGATCGTCATTTTCATCAACGGCAGGAAGATGCGCTCGACCGCCTTGCCCATCCACGCGTCTTCCATCGGCGGCTTGCCCACGATCGTCGTCGAATAGATCGGGTCCTTGCGATGCGTGACGCACGTGACGTGGAAGACGGGATAGAGATCGTCGAGCGAATAGAACCCGGTATGGTCGCCGAACGGACCTTCGGTGCGCAGTTCGTCCAAGTGGACGTAGCCCTCGAGCACGATCTCGGAATTCGCGGGCACTTCCAGGTCCACGGTCTCGCACTTCACCAGTTCGACCGGCTTCTGCCGCAGGAAGCCCGCGATCATGAACTCGTCGATGTCCGGCGGCGCCGGCACGATCGCGCAAAACGTGCTGATGGGATCCGTTCCGATCGCGACCGCCACTTCCAGCTTCCCTTTCGGCGCACTCTCCGCCTCGCGCGCTCCCCCGCCGGTTCGAGCCATTATGTCGACTGCACTTGGGTGCCCCAGCGTAGCCGGGTTTGCTAGGGTGGGCGAAGCCGACTGCCTCATCGCATTGCGATAGTGCTCCGCCCCGATCTTGTGCCTCTGCCAGTGCATGCCCGTCGAGGTCGTGTCGTACACCTGCATGCGGTACATCCCGACGTTGCGCTTGCCGTTGCGCGGGTCTTTCGTGATCACCAGCGGCAGCGTGATGAAGCGTCCCGCATCCTGCGGCCAGCATTGCAACACCGGCAACTCGAGCAGCGAGAATCCATCGTGCTGGATCACTTCCTTGCACGGCCCGGTGTTCACGGTTTTGGGGAAGAACCGCCCGAGGTCCGCCAGCATCGGCAGCATCTTGATCTTCTCGAGCAGCCCCTGCGGCGACTTCACGTCCATGAACATGCGCAGGCGGTCGGCAATCTCGTCGAGCGACTCCACCCCCAGCGCCAGGTTCATCCGCCGCTCCGAGCCGAACTGGTTGATCAACACCTTCGACCCGCGATGGCCTTTGACGTTTTCGAACAGCAGTGCCGGACCGGTCTTCTTCATCACGCGGTCAGCGATCTCGGTGATCTCAAGGACAGGATCGACCTCAACCGTGACGCGCTTTAACTCGCCGGCGCGGTCGAGGGCCTTGATCCATTCGCGAATGTCGTCGTAGGGCATGGTTTCCCGAAGCGCGATTATAAAGGTAGGCGCTGTTTCCGCCCGCCGATAACGATGCTATGAGGCCGCCCATGGCGCTACCATGGAGCGCAACGAGGAGGCAGCCGTGACGTCGCCAACGAATTCGGGAATGATCGACCTGCCTAGTAATGACTCGGTAGAGCAGACGGTGGAGAAGCTGAAGGCGGCCCTGCGAGCCAAGGGCATCACCCTCTTTGCGCTGATCGACCATAGCGGAGAAGCGGAAAAGGTCGGGATGAAAATGCCGCCGACGAAGCTTCTGATCTTTGGCAGCCCAAAGGCCGGCACGCCGCTGATGCTCGCGTCGCCCAGGAGCGCCATCGACCTTCCGCTGAAGATCCTGGTCTGGGAAGATGCGCAGGGCAAAACGTGGGTCACGTACAACAGCACCGCCTACTTACAGGAGCGTCACCACCTGCCGCCGGAACTGGCGCAGCATATTGCCGGCGTCGACGTGCTGGCGAAAACAGTAGCTGGTAGTTAGGAGTTAGTTTAGGAAAACAACCTATGAACGCACGCTTCGAAAACAAAGTCGCCTTGATCACCGGCGGGACGGGTGCGCTGGGACGGGCGGTGAGCCTGGCGTTCCTCGATGAGGGCGCAAAGATCGTCGTCACCTACCGCGACGACCGCGAGCTCGACGATTTGAAGCGGCTGGCCCACACGAAGGTGTCGGCGCTGCAAGGCCGGCGGGTGGACGTCACCGACATCGCGGCGATGGAAGCGTTCGTCCAGGAACTGGCCGCCGAACACGGACATCTCGATGCCGTTGTGAACAGTGTCGGCGCCTATGCCGGCGGCCTGAAGTTGTGGGAGACGGACCCCAGGACGTTCGAGATGCAGTTGGTGCTAAACGTGCGTTCCGGATTCTCCATCGCGCGGGCCGTGGTGCCGGTAATGCTGCGGCAAGGGCACGGAGCGTTCGTCAACATCGCGTCAAAGGCGGCGGTCGATCATGCGGCGGGTGCGAGCGCGTACGCGGCGTCCAAGGCAGCAGCGGTGGCGATGATCGATTCCCTCGCCGCCGATCTGAAAGGCACGGGCGTGCGCGCGAACTCGCTGTTGCCGACGATCATCGACACGGAAGCCAACCGGAGAGCAATGCCGAAGGCGGATTTCACGTCGTGGCCGAAGCCGGAGGAGATCGCAAAGGTGATCCTGTTCCTGTGCAGCGAGGACGCGAAGTTGGTACATGGGCAGGCGGTGGTGGTGTAGCGAGGCACGGGGCGAGGCACAATCACAAAACGTATTCCGTATCTCGTATTCCGTATACCCAAGTTCGTTCCCTAATTCGACGTATTGCGGTGCTGAATACGGGACACGGAATACGGAATACGAAGAAAACAAAAAGGCCCATCGACTTCGCTCGGGATGACAGGTCTAGCGACTGGCGACTGACAACTGCAGGGCGGCAGCTCACATCCAACGGCCTGTAAACGTTGATATGAGGCCACAGGTGTCCCAGTCCGCGACCGACCGGAACTTCGTCCATCATCTTTCGCAATTGACCTTGGGTCAGCAGGCTGGCTCGATGACTCCGCTGGAATTCGTGAGTGGGCTCGCGGCGGCCCAGCGCGACCAGTTGCTCGCCACCGCCGATTCTCATCACGTCGTCGTCCGCGCCCTGGCCGTCCTGCACCAGGACGCGCTGCAGGCCGACAATAATGACGTCGCCGGCTGGTGCTTCGCGTCGATCACGAAAGAGCGTTCGCGGATCGACAGCGCGCTGCCGGTGCTCGACCGCGTCTGCCGTGAACTGAACTCCAACGGTTGTCCGACGACGGTGATCAAGTCGCTCGACCACTGGCCAGACCTCGGCAACGACCTCGACCTGTATTCCACCGGCGACGAGCGCGAGGTAGTGCGCGTCATGCTGGAGAACTTCGACGCGACCGTCGAGCCGCGAAGCTGGGGCGACCGCCTGGCGAAGAAGTGGAACTTCGCCATTCCGGGTCTGCGCGAATCCATCGAGATCCACTGCCAGCGGCTTGGCCAGACCGGAGAGCACACGGCGATGGCGAAGCGGTTCGTCACGCGGCGCATGTTCCGCACCTTTCAGGGATGCACCTTTCCTGTGCCCGCGCCGGAAGAACGGGTCATCGTGGCGACGCTGCAGCGCATGTACCGCCATTTCTACTTCCGCTTGTCGGACATCCTGAACACCGCGGCGCTGCTGGACTCGCACGCCATCGATTTCGAGGAGCTTCGCAAGAGCGCCGACCTGGGCGGGATCTGGCCCGGAGTCGCGACGTACCTGAAGCTGGTATGCGACTATGTGCGGCGCTACCGCGGGATGTCGCCGGCGCTTGCGCCGGAAGTCGCGCAGGCGGCGGTCTTCAGTGGCGACGTGCTGACGGTCAAGAACTGTTTCATCCGCGTGCCGATCATGCCGTATGGCGCGCGTTTATACACGCGGCAGGTCACCAAAACCGCGCTGCGTGGAGACGTCCCAGCGACATTCCGCCTGACCCTGCTGCCGCCGCTCGCTTCGGTGGCGGCCGTCGCGTACAAGCTCACCGGCAGCGACAAAGGCATCTGGTAGTGCAAAGAAGTTTCTCTCTGCAAATGAACTTCATTCCACAGCTGACGTGAGGTGCGTGAAAACGCGCACTATTGGCGCATTTCTGCGGAATTAAGTCGTTCGCCTTAACCTGGCGAATTACTTTCCCAAGTAGCTGCAAAACATTGCGACTTTCATATTCTAAAACTTCATTTCCTCTCAGGAACTCTGGTAAACAATTTGCACCTGCTCGGGCCACGTACCTACGGAGTCGGCCGGAAAAGGCCAGAGACGGCACGACACCCGGATAAGCACGGTTCCACGACATCCGGATTGCAGCGCGCGCCAGCGAACCTTCCGCCGCTGCACTGAAATTCCCCCCCGGCAGAATCCAGTCTGCCGACATCCTCGCCGACATGGCGAAACGCAGGAGGAACATATGCGCCTGAAAATTGTCTGTTGCCTGCTCGCGCTTCTGATCGTCGCAAGCGGAGCGGCATACGCCGACACCTTTGGTGGGATTACGGTAACCGTTACAACGGGCACCCAATCGGGGGGAACGTTCAACGGAGATACGTTCTTCACAGCCACCCTCTCCGGTAACAGCTGCACGCTGTTCGCAAACTGCAACTGGTTAGGTGAAGTGGCCTTCGATGTTCTGAACACAAAGAGCGGCGCGCTAGTCGGGACAACCCAGCCGTCAGGATGGATAGACGGCATCTATGGCACCGTCGGTGGAAATAGCGGAGCCGGCGATTGCCAGTCCAACAACTCAAACTTCGTCTGCTGGGCGACGACGGCGACAAACGGGGGCGGAACGCTGTCAGGTCCGTACAGCTACTCCTTCACAGCGTATTTCAATCCGGCCCTCGTGAACGGGACGATCAACCCTTACCACATTCAAGCCACGTTTTACAACGGCAGCGTTAGCTCCACCAACAAGGTCGGGCAGATCTCAAACGACATCAACTGCCCGAACGGAGGCACCTGCGTTGTAACTCCCGAACCGGCTTCCATCATGCTCCTTGGTGTTGGCCTGCTGGCGCTCGGTGGATTGGTTCGGCGCAAACACAAGTAAACCGAACACACTGCTGTTCAAACCGAAAGCCGAGCTGCGAAGCTCGGCTTTTCGTATGCTCAACTGCCTGAAGCGGGGTACGGGAGTTGAACCCCGACGGGTTCCCTGAGCTGCTGTATTCCGGCAAGGAAGGCGTGCGAGGCTTTGGGTAGGGAGTGAGATGTGGGAAGATGAGCGCTTCTATGGCTTCCTTTACCCAGACCGAGTTGGGCATTCGCCAGCGCCGATGGCGGGACCGAATCCACCGGTGCCGTGAGTTGCAGGACCAGTACCCGACAGCAGCGAGCGTCTTGCGGTTCTATGGAGCCGTACTCGAATTCCAACGAGAGGTCGCCGACGCCTACAATTCGATTCTCGACACGAACTCCCCATTACGCGAGCAGGTCGATGTTGCATTTGCCGCGTCCAGAATGCCTGCGATCCTTGCTGTGACGATAAGTTCCGGTCCTGGATCTATAGCTATCAAGGCGAAGGAACTGCAGGACGCCGGGGAAGAGTATTGGCGAGACTCGCTGAAATCACTGCTTATGCCGAGCGAGCTAGAGCCGGCAGTGGCTTTTTTCGCTCGCGCTTGTCTGCAACCGATCCTGGAGAATCTGCAATCGCAATTGCCTGCAGACGAGAACTACTCCAAGAGCGTTTGTCCGGCGTGCGGTGGCCTCCCGCAGGCGGCCGTGCTGCGTCCGGAAGGCGATGGTGGGCGCCGCTGGTTACTGTGCTCCTTCTGCCTCCGAGAATGGGTGTATCGCAGGGTTATTTGCTCGTGGTGCGGCGAAGAGGACAAAGAAAAGCTGCCTCGTTACTCCGCCGAAGAATGCGCCCATGTCCGCGTCGAGGGATGTGACACGTGCAAACGGTACCTCAAGGCGGTGGACCTTACGATTTCCGGCCGCGCGGTGCCGCTAGTGGATGAAGTCGCACTGGCGGTGCTGGATGTTTGGGCCGCTGAGCACGGTTACATCAAGATCGTACCGAATCTGATGGGTTTTTAGCGACGACTCGGTTCGTTGACACGTCCCTTGCTAGGGTGTACCTTTTTCGCCAACGTGGATGAAAGCAGTTCGCCCTGGACTGCAAAACATCCTTTACGCGACCTCGCAGTTGACAGGAGGTGTTTGTGGACCTCTCGCGACGTTCTTTCATCAAGACCGGGGTGGCTGGAACCATAGGTGTCTCCCTCCTCGGCTTCGAACTCCAACCTCTGTATGCGCAGTCGTCGGAATTGAAGATCTCGCGCACCACCGAGACACGGAGTACGTGTCCGTATTGTTCGGTGAGTTGCGGGGTCATCATCCACACCATCGGCGACCGGGCGAAGAACGTCACACCCCAGGTCGTGCACGTAGAAGGTGATCCCGACCACCCGATCAACCGCGGGACGCTCTGTCCGAAAGGATCGTCGCTGCTCCAGGACATCGTTAACGAGCGGCGCCTGCTGAAGCCGCAGGTGCGGCGCCCCGGGTCGGACCACTGGGAAGATATCGGATGGGACCAGGCCATCGACGAGATTGCCACGTGGACGAAGAAGACGCGCGATGCAGGTTTTGTCGAGACCGATGCGAACGGCAAGACCGTCAATCGTCTCGAGAACCTGGCCTTCGCCGGTGGATGCACCGACACCAACGAGTTCAATTTCCTGGTTGTGAAGTCAATGCGTGCGATGGGGGTCACGTGCCTGGAAAACCAGGCACGCGTTTGACACGGCCCAACGGTCTCAAGTTTGGGACCAACATTCGGACGCGGGGCGATGACCAACGGCTGGATCGACATCAAGAATACCGACATGATGTTGATCATGGGTGGGAATCCGGCCGAGAACCATCCGTGCGGCTTCAAGTGGGTGGTGGAGGCGAAGCGCAATCGCAACGCCAAGGTCATCGTCGTAGATCCACGCTTCACGCGGACGGCTTCGCAGGCCGATCAATTTCTCCAGATTCGGACGGGATCCGACATTGCCTTCCTCGGCGGCTTGATCAATTACGCCCTCGCGAACGACCGATTCAACCACGACTACCTGGTCAACTACACGAATGCGTCTTTCATCGTGAAGGACGGTTTTAAGCTTCCGGAGGACGGTCATTACTCCGGTTTCAACGCGACCGCCAAGACTTACGACAAGGGAACGTGGAACTACGAAGAGGTCGGCGGCACTGGAGCTGTGCCGACCAAGGGCACGGGTTCACCAGGTGCCACTAAAGCGGAAGGCCAGGGCTACCAAGCACAAGGTCCCGCTGGTGCAAAGGGCATGGGTGCAGGCCCGGTTCCGCCGCCGGCACTGCCACCGAACGTCAATTTCGATCTTTCGTTACAGCATCCACGCTGCGTCTTCCAACTGCTGAAGCAACAGTATTCGCGCTACACGCCGGAGATGGTGGAGCGTATCACCGGCATTCCGAAAGAGCAGGCAATCAAAGCGTGGGACACCTTCACGTCGATCCGCAAGAACGGCGACATGAAGAAGGTGGGGACGATCATTTACGCGGTGGGTTGGACGCAACATTCCTCAGGGACGCAGACCATCCGCACCGCCGCGATGATCCAGCTCCTGCTTGGCAACGTCGGACGTGCCGGCGGCGGAGTGAACGCGTTGCGCGGACACTCCAACATCCAAGGCGCCACCGATATGGCGGGAATCTTCGATATTCTGCCCGGCTATCTGAAGATGCCGACACCCGCGGATACGGACCTGAAGGCATACCTGACGCGGACTACTCCGAAAGCGTCGAAGCCGAAGGAGTGGAATTCCTACAACTATTGGTCGAACACCCCGGCATTCACCGTGTCGTTCCTGAAAGCGCTGTACGGCGACGCCGCGACCAAGGAGAACGACTTCGGTTTCAATTGGCTTCCCAAGATCGACCGCAAGTATTCCTGGGCTGAGATCTGGGACGACATGTACAACGGCAAGGTCAAAGGCATGCTGGCCTTTGGCATGAACGGCGTCATGATCGGGCCCAACGCCAAGAAGAATATCGAAGCCCTGAAAAAGGCCGATTTCCTCGTCGTTTGCGAGATCTATCCGGACGAAACCAGCGAATTCTGGCGCGCCCCGGGCACGACCACAGACGACATGAAGAAGATCAACACCACTGTGTATCGTCTGCCGGGAGCGGGATTCGCGGAGAAGGATGGAACTTTCGTCAACTCCGCCCGCTGGCTGCAGTGGAAGTTCGCGGCCGTACCACCGCCGGGCGATTGCAAGGTCGACCAGGAGATCTTGGCCCGCATATTCCTCAAGGTCCGCGAGAAGTACCAGAAGGAAGGCGGCAAGTTCCCCGATCCAATACTCAAGGTCGCGTGGAACTATACGAATCCGAATAACCCGTCGCTGTCCGAGGTGGCGAAAGAGATCAACGGCAAAGCGCTTGCCGATGTAACCGACGAGAAGACGAGTACAACGATCAAAGCGGGCCAGCAGCTTCCCGGCTTCGCATTCCTGCGCGATGACGGCTCTACGATGTCTGGAAACTGGCTCTACTGCGGTTCCTGGACGGAAGCTGGCGCGATGATCCAACGCCGTGGCACGGAGGACCCTTCGGGACTGGGCATTTACCAGAACTGGGCCTGGTCGTGGCCCGCGAACCGGCGCGTCATGTATAACCGAGCCTCCTGCGACCTGAACGGCAAGCCTTGGGACCCGGAGCGGAAACAAATCTGGTGGAACGAAGGGCAGCAAAAGTGGGTCGGCAACGATGTCCCTGATTTCAAGGCCGATTCCAAGCCCGACGAGCACATGGGCCCGTTCATCATGAATCCGGAGGGTGTCGGACGCCTGTTCGTTCCGATCGGCGCCGTCGCGGACGGTCCGTTCCCAGAACATTACGAGCCGACTGAGAGCCCGATCGCGAATCCTCTCCATCCGGGTCAGTCCAATAATCCGCTGGCCAAGCGGTTCAAGACGGACATGGACAAGTATGGCACCGTGGACCAGGGATTCAACATCATCTGCACCACGTACCGTCTCACCGAGCACTATCACTACTGGACGAAGAACAATCCCATGAACGTTCAGTTGGTGCCGGAACCCTTTGTCGAGATTCCAGCCGAACTCGCCGACCAGCTGGGCCTTCGCGGGGGAGAGAAGGTGAAAGTAACGAGCGCCCGCGCCGAGTACATCGCCAAGGCGATGGTCACGAAGCGCATCAAGGCCATGATGGTCGATGGTAAGAAGACCTTCCAGATCGGCGTTCCGATCCACTGGGGGTACCGGGGTATCGCGGAAGACGAAGGCAAGACCGCAAGGATCCCGGCGAACTTTCTCTCGCCGGCGGTAATCGACCCGAACGCTTATACACCTGAATTCAAGGGCTTCCTGGTGAAGCTCGAGAAAGCATAGGAGGCCCGAGATGAGCGATCGCAAGACGCTGCAAGTCCAGAAAATCTCGGGCCACCCCGGGCCGGTACCCGGCAAGGGCACCCAGCGTCAGCAAACACTCTGCAAGCTGATCGACACGACGACATGCATTGGCTGCAAGGCATGCGAAGTCGCGTGCGTGGAATGGAACGACATGCCATTCCAGCCCACGATGTTCGACAACACCTACCAGACGATGCCCGACACCAACTGGAATTATTGGAACCTCATCAAGTTTGACGAAGTCACCAATCCGGATGGCACTTTCCAGTGGTTGATGCGCAAGCACCAGTGTATGCACTGCGCCGATCCGGGATGCTTGGCGGCATGTCCTGCGGATGGCGCGATCGTCCAGTATGAGAACGGGATCGTAGATTTCCAGCAGGAGAACTGCATCGGCTGTCAGTTCTGCGTCGCCGGTTGTCCGTTCAACGTCCCCAAGTTCAATGCGGCGACGAAAAAGGTTTACAAGTGCACGCTGTGCTCCGACCGCGTGGGCGCAGGTCTCGAGCCGGCTTGCATCAAGGCGTGTCCGACCGGCTGCCTGCACTTTGGGACCAAGGACGACATGCTGATGCTCGCGGGCACGCGGGTGAAGCAACTCCAGGACCATGCGGGATTCAAGGATGCCGGTGTCTATGACCCTGAGACCATCGGCGGAACGTCCGTCGTGTACGTATTGCATGACGCTAAAAATCCGCAGCGGTACGGTGGCCTGCCGGCTAAACCGCGCATCCCGGTGAGCTTCACGATTTGGAAGAACTGGTTCAAACCGATCGGATTGATCGGGTCGATGATGGCGTTCGCGGGCGTGATCCTGCACTACGTCACCGAGGGCCCGCGACGCGTGCAACCGCAACCTCCCGTGAAAAAGGTTGACGGCGGCGAAACGAGGAAGGAGAAATAGGTGGCTACAAGAGCTGAAAACCTCGATCGCAAGCCGGACAACTTCATCAACCGGAAGGGCCTGACTGTCGTCTACCAGGGCGAATTGTTGCGCCATCGCGCATACACGCGGTTCCTGCACTGGATGTACGGGATTTTTTTCTTCCTCGCGTTGCTCTCCGGATTCGCCATTTACATGCCATGGATATTCCGCTGGTTCACGCCTCTGTTCGGCGGCGGAGCGATGACACGCCTGCTTCATCCGTGGTTCGGATTGGGTTTCGTCCTCTTCTTCGGTCTTCAGGCCCTGAACTGGGCAGGCGTCATGAGTTGGGGTCCAGGGGACACCCGCTGGATGAAGAACATTGTCGATTACGCCAGTCACCGCAATGCTGTTGAGCCCCCAGATGTGGGGTTCTTCAACGCCGGACAGAAGTTCCAGTTCTGGGAGATCGTCATCGGATGTGTCGCTTACGTGATCACCGGTGTGATCATGTGGTTCCCGGAAATTTTTGGACGCCCGCTGGTGGCCATCAGCTACGTCATCCACGACATTTCGGCGCTGATCATGCTGGCCGGAATCTTCGTGCATATTTACCTGAGCACGATCGGCGAACCCGGTACGATGCAAGCAATGACACGTGGCACGGTGAATGAGCCTTGGGCGTGGACGCATCATCCGGCGTGGTACAAGGAAGAGACCGGACGCGATCCTCAGCAGGCGCTCGAGGAAGCTCGCCGGCAATACAACCCTTAAAGTTCTGACCGCCGTCGATACGTTTGACCAACTCTGCCGCTGATTCGTCGCTCGACACGTTCGTATTCCGGCGGGAGGTGGTCCACGTAATCAGGACCGTCGTCCTGTAGTCCACGCAAACACGACGTAAGTGATTGAAAGATTGGAGCGGGGTACGGGAGTTGAACCCGTTTCACAGGCTTGGGAAGCCTGGGCACGACCGATATACCAACCCCGCTCTACGTAATTTGTAATTGGTAATTGGTGATTTGTAAATCGGGTGGAGCGCAACGGGCGCCTTGCCCTTACTGCCCGTACCCCTTGTGGGTTTCGATCGTCACGGATGCGCCCGAGCCCTCGGCCACCTTCCCGGAGAGTGGCTGTCGCTCTTCCGCTTCCAAGCCGGCCATCTCGCGCTTGCGGTTCTCGATGTCGCGCAGCCGTTGCAGGATCTCCGCCTCCTGCTCGATGTATTCCTCTTCCGTGATCTCGCCTTCGTCCAACTGCACCTGGAGCTGGAGCAGGCGCTCCTTGATGGGCGCGTCGTCGGTGTACTGCTCTTCCGCGACCTTTGCCAGCGTGTTCAAGATGAACTTGAACCCGCTGATGGGCGCGAATAGAAGGTCGGTCAGGAACAACATGGCTGATGGCTCATGGCACATGGCTCATGGGATTCAGCGCGGGTTTCCATGCGCCATATGCCATGAGCCATGAGCCGGCTTTAGCTCGCTTGTCCGCGCTCCAACTTGAGGCGGATGTTCACAAAGTTATACGGCGGCCACGGCCCGGTGTACTTGAAGTTGAGGCGGTCGCCGTACTTCCGCGCGATACGGTTGACGGCGTCGTCGAATTCGGCCTCGCGTTCCTTCTCGATAAGAAAGGCCGCATTCATGATCATCTTGTCGCCGATGGGCTTGTTATCTCGCGAAGCCACGCAGCACCCGCGCAGCTCTTCGTAGATCTCGCGCACGTACACCGACGACCGCTCGGTCAGCGACTTCTCGATCATGCGCCCCAACTGCATGCGGGCGAAGTAGGTCGATTGCAGGTGTTTGCGCGTGATCTCCTGGTGGAACCGCCGGATCTCCTCGTCTTCGCGCTTGAGTTCCTCGATCACGGTGTCGCGGTCCCAGTTCACCTTCAGGCCGAATTCCACCTTGCCCGACATCTGCTTGAGCACGTCTTTGAGCGAAGCGTAGATCGAGCGCAGAACCTCCCGGATATCGTCGTCGGTGCGGAACACCGTGCCGAAGCTCATCGGGATGATGGTGTGCGTCTTCATGACGGTCTCGATCACGTGCTCGTGGGCGAGGGCGTTCTCGCGCGTCGGGTCGAAGATGTAGACGTCGGTCTTGCTGACGACTGCCGCGATGTCCTTGTGCTGGACGGTGTAGACCATCTCGCCGCTACCACCGATGCCCATCTTGCCGAACGTGACGGTGTCGCGGCTCTCGATGATGCCGTAGACGTAGCGGCCGCCTTCGGGGGAAGGGGCAGGCACCCGCTCGGTCGAGCGCGGGGAATCGGAGATTTGCACATGCACATCGTCCGTCGTCGAACGCTCCACCTTCCGCAGACGAGGCGCGGTCTTAACTGCGGGCGGTTTTTGTTTGCTCATACTTCTCCTTGAGGACAGTCGGGATAGTCGTGAGAAACTCCTGGATGTCGATTGGCTTGTACAGCACGGTCACGCCCATATCGGCGGCTTTTTGCGCGGCTTCGACGCTGGCGTACCCGGTCAGCAGGATGCAGGCGATCTTCGGATTTGCGTCGCGCGCGTACTCAATGACCTCGAACCCGTTGTGGTCCTCTTCCAGCGACAGGTCGCATAGCAGCAGGTCGAAGGGCTGGTTCTCCAGTTCCGTCTTCGCCAGCGCCGACGACGCCACGGCCGACACCTGGTAGCCCTGCTGCTCGAGCAGGAGCTTGTAGGTGAAAAGGACGGATGCCTCGTCATCCACCACCAGCACGTGATGTTTCTTCTTGCTCATGTGCGGACCACCGGGAAGTCGATGAGGAACAGCGTGCCCTTGCCCACTTTGCTGCGGACGCGCAACCGGCCGCCGTGGTTCTCGACGATCCCCTTGACGATCCACAGCCCAAGCCCCGTGCCCTTCTCGCCCTTGGTCGAGACGAAAGGCTCGAATATCGTGGGCAGCACTTCTTTCGGAATGCCGCTCCCGCTGTCCACGACCGCGATGCGTACGAAACCGTGCACGCCGTCGCGCGAAGGCACGTGCCGCGTGCGGATGGTCAGCGTGCCGCCGCTGGGCATGCTGTCGCGAGCATTGACCACCAGGTTCGACATCACCTGCCGCAGCTGGTCGCCCGAACCGATGACCGTCGGCAACTTGTTCAGCGTGGTGTTCGGCGTGACATTGGCGCGTTCCAACTGCCGTGCGAACAGCGCAAGGGTGTCCTCGATGACGCTGTTCACGTCCATCGTGCCGACCTGCTCGGATGTGCGGTAAAGACCGAGCATCTGCCGGACGATGCGCGCCACGCGCTCGGTCTCGCCCTTCAGCACCGAGTAGACCGGCTCGCCCTTGGGCTTGACCTGCTGCTGCAACAGGTAGATGGCGTTCTTGATCGCCTCCATCGGGTTGTTGATCTCGTGCGCGATGGTGCCGGCGAGACGGCCGGTGGCGGCGAACTTCTCCATCTCCAGCATGCGCCGCTCCATCTTCAACTGCTCCAGTTTCTTCCACGCCGAGAAGTCCCGGAGCACCGTGACCGTGTACGACGCCTGGCCGCGGGCGTCGAAGATCTTGCCCGAGCGCGCCTCGTACTCGACTTCGCTGTTGCTGCTCGGGTGATACAGGCGCAGCGAAGCGTTGTCCTTTTCCGCGAACGAGAAGGTGAATCCCGTAAGGTAAGCGTCCAAACGGGCGCGGTTCTTGACCATCTCCGGGCCCTGGTTGTCGCCGTCGCCGAACAGTTCTTTCGCCAGCGAATCGAGCAGGACGATCTTCGCGGCGCTGTCGGCCACGATGATCGGGTCGCCCACGTTCTCGATCACCAGGTTCAGCCGGTCGCGGTCCTGGCGAACGACTTCTTCCGCCTGCAGCAGCTTGTTGACGCTGGCGCGCAATTCCTGGTCGGCGCGCCGCAGGTCGGTGACGTCGCGCATCACCGTCACCATGCCGGTGCGCAGCCCTTCGCGGCTGAACGTCGGCGCGCACACGGCCTCGAAGAGCACGTCCTCGCCTTCGTTCACGTCGACTAGTGTCAGGTCGCGCGAGGTATCGGCGCCGCTGACCGCCATCGAGGAGAGCGCCGCCGAGAACAGCAGGTTGTTCATTTCCACCGCGCGCGCCGCGCCTTCGGTGGCGTTCTCACCGCCCGGGGTCTTGAAGAATTTTTCCGCCGCGCGGTTCTGCGTGATCACGCGATAATGCGTGTCCGTCAGGATGACCGGGTCGGCCATGCTCTGCATGACCGTTTCCATCTGGCTGATGGTCGTATCCATGTCCCGCATGCGGTTGTAGTAGTGCTCGACCTTGAACAGCCGCGACAGGTAACGGTTGGAGAGATCGATCAGCGCGGAGCATTCGCGCAGATGACGTTCGGCGTACCCTTTCTTGAGGTCGACTAATACGACCGCGGCATAGGCCCGCATGTCGCAGGTCGCGCAGACTTGGTCTTGCAGGTGCAGCTTGCGCTTTCCGCGGTCGTTCAGGACGGCGAGACAATCATTGCGGCGATCGCGCTCCGCTTCCCAGCACAGGTGCCGGTTGCGGTACATGATCGGGTGGCAGTACCAGGGCCCCGGCGCGAATGGAGGTGAAGGAACGATCGCCGCCGTGCCCGAGTGCAGCGCGGCGACCACCGGATTATCCACCGCCCAGAGCGACGAAGACGACGCCTTGAGGAGGTTGTTGGCGCAGTTCAGGGCGGCCGTCGGTTTGATCTCGCTACTCTCGAAATCCACCGTCAACACCAGTGCCCGCGGGAATCCCAGGGCGACGACCTCTTCCAGGAGAACCGGGAAGATTTCTTCAGCGCGTTCGGCTGACAGCAACCGCATGGCGGCGCGGCTGCGCACCATGCGGGCTTGATCGTCGCGTATCGGCGTCACCTCATTGGGTATACGCCTCATATCTGGGCTAGCCATGGACACGGACCCCTAGACCACCTTTGACCTATCTGCGCCCACCGGCACGACGGGCGCGCGGACGCGGCGTCGGCTCGATCTCGACCACGCTCTCTTCCTCGGTACCGGCAAGCTGCGGACGCGATACTAGTCCGGTAAGACCGACGGCATCGGCATACTTCAAATACGTGTCGATCGAAGCCACGACGACGCGCGCTTCGACCGTGATCAGGTCGATGCCGACCAGCGAAATACGGACCCACGCGTCGATGACGATGCCTTTGTCCAGTACGCGGTCAAGTACGTCAATAAGACTTGAGCCGCCCGATACGCGTTCAACCGCCATGTAAGATCCTCCTCAAGCTGCTTGCACAGCTCCAGGCCATCGTTCGGCCTGGGCTCCCCCTGTCGTTAACGCCTGTTCGCCCGCGGCGCCGGCTTACGCGCACCGGGCACCGCTCTGCCCTCGGGCCGCGGCGAAAGTCGCGGCGGCGCCGTCGTCGGCATACTCAAGTTCGGGTCGTACTTCCACCAGTTCAACCCGATCTGCTCGGCTTTGTCAACCGAACACACCAGCAAACGGATACGAATGGTCAGCAATTCGACATTAGCGAGCGAAATACGGATGTCACCCGCGATCACCAAGCCCTTGTCGAGCACGCGATCCAAGATGTCGATAAGGTTAGTGGTGCCTGAGACGGTCGGAACTCGTTCCATACGTCCGGTCGAATACCCGTACTTTCTTTGGAATTACGCCTTGCCCTGACAGCCGACAGCGTTGGATTCAGAACACCCCGCCTGAGTTGCCACGAAATGTTACATCCCCTGGCAAAAGTTTCACTTGTCCCAGAGGGTACCCAGAGGTCCTAAGTCGAGGTTTAAATCCTCTGGCTTAAGTCCAAACTGCTCAGCCATTTCCCGTACCTTTTGCTCCAACTTCATCAAGGAAACGCCCATCTCCTCGACCTGCGCGTCGGTCAGAGTCCCCCCCTCCATCCGGCGTACCGCTTGTCTCTCCAACAGGCGGCGAAGCAAATCGATGAGCCCCAGCACCAGCCGGGCAAGACTTTGCTCGATGTTGTCCGATGAGCACTCGATCCGGGAGGTCGTGCCCGATGCCGCCGAAGCCAGTTCGCGTTCCAACTCCGTCACGGCACTCGTAATGGCTGCCGGCGAAGTTGGCGGCGGATTGGATTCGGAACTCAACGGGGCTCGTCTTCCCAGAACCCTGCCGGCGGCCAGGGTCCGCTCACGGCGGCCTTTACACCCTCCGGCAGTTCGAGCGTGCGCATCCTCTCTAAAAACGATAACACTTCTAACCGGGAAATCAGACATTGGCAACGGATATTTTCGTCTCGCTGTTGAATTCTCCAATCGGCGGAATGCGCCGTCTGACCGCAGGTTTCGGCCGCAGCCGTTAAAACCGCTTGACGCCGCGCACGCGCCTCCAAATAGGCGCGGCCACTTCCTGGTTGCCCCACCCTTATCGCTCCCGGTTTTGGAGCGATAGAGTGGGGACTTTCCGTATCCATCGTCAACCGTACGTCCATCTGTACTTTGCCTCTCACGCGCTCCAGGTATTCACGAAATGCGGCGCCTCGCTCTTGCGCAAGTGTCGTCAGTTCACGGTCATCCGTAACCACGGTGGGATAGCGAAATGGCAGGACCGCCGACCGTAAAAAGATGTCGGAGATCACCGCATGCACCTGTTGCGCGGCCGTGACGATGTCGCGCGAAGACAGTTCATCGGCCTCGACTTCGGAGAAGAAGAACCGCAAACCCTGCTCGACTGCGCTGCGCACCTCCGCCCCGCCCACCCCAGGCACGGGCGTCTCCGTCGCAGACTCCGGCGCAACACAATACAGAAGTAGCGGCATGGAACCGAATTCTACAAGGAACGTGTTGTAGACCGTGTACTAGCCAGGCTTGCCTGGCGACACAGAACCGAAGGTGTACTAGCCAGGCTTGCCTGGCGACAGATTGCACTACGAACTTTTCCGAAACACCCACGGGTACTCCGACGCGTCCGTCACCAATCCTGCGCGCACCGGATTCTGCACAACGTAATCGATCTTCTCCTCGAGACTCTCGTTGTGCCTCACGACGTGATCGAAAGATTCCCGGTTCCACACCGGACCTGACCGGCCGATCGCTCGGTTGATCTCCATCGCCGACCGTCCTTTGATCCGCCTCATGATCTCGGGAATGCTGTACGGCCACCCTTCGGGATCTCGCAGAACTGAGAGAACTATATGGACGTGATTCGGCATGATCACAGCCGCGTACAGGTCGATACTGACACCGTTCTCGCGTATGCAGTTGGAGAGTGCACAGTCGCGCGCTGTGGGAGGCAGCGTCCACCACTGGTACGTCGAAAACGAGATGAATAACGGGTGGTGGTCTTTTTGGAGGTGAGGCAGATTTCGACGGTAATTGTATTTCCTGAGTAACGTCATTCTGTCGCCAGGCAAGCCTGGCTAGTACACCGTGACGTTATTCGAGTGAAATGCCACTCGACAACCTGATTCCGTGTTCCTTTCGATGATCACGTCCCAAAATGGAATCCACCCTGGACGGGTGTTTGGTGTGTACCAGCCAGGCTTGCCTGGCGACACACAACCTTGGCGCTGCTCTTGTAAGATCGAAGGGTGTTTAATCCTCCACTGTCCTTGGTGAATGTAGGATCGCACGGTCCGTATGAATGGCTGACGACGACCGCGCACGATTTCGATAGCCTCCTGACACTCTGCCCGATTCTTGTGCTTGGAAAGTGCGTGGCTATCACCTCGTTCGATAGCGGTTCACTATCTGTAACGGACGAGGAGAAGGACGCCGGTTGGGAAAGTCGGAAGGGTATTGCGTACAGTCCTCTCATTGAATCGCTTGACGCGTTGCCGGAACGCGGGGGTTTTGATGAGTGGTACATCTTCGGAACCCCGATAGACCTTGGCGACAAGGGCCGAGGCAACGTGTTTGAGGCTCCATTGTCTGCAGGACAAGTTGAAGTGTTTGTGAACTTCGGCGAGGGCTTCGACCTCAATCAGCCGAACGGCCTGGTGCCTCTGTTCTGGCGTCAACTCGAATGGATTCGTCCCGAGTCATATATCGCCGACACCCATCATCTCCTCACATTCGTGAGCACGAACCGGAAGGTTTTTGCTGCCGTCCGTCGAGTTCTCAGCGAATCACGTTGAGTTTTTCTGATTAAACGGCGGCCTCCGCCAATTTTCGATTCCGCAATCCCTCACTCACCGCAGATTCGTCGGCCCCTTGATGTGCTTCATCGCCGTCTCGACCGACGTCAGCACCGCATTCAACCCGAGATAGACGAGGTCCACTCCGCCCAGCGAGATCACCACGCTTCCGTGGATCACAACGCCGGCGTTAAGCACGTGGTCGAGGATATCGAGCAGCGAGTATTCGCTGTCGCTGCCGCCACCGAGCACGATCTGGTCCGGTACGCTGCTCATTCCGCCGCCTGCGCCTTCAATGCCACGAACGAATACGGCGGCCACGGCCCCGTACATTCGACCCGGTACCGTTCGGACTGCTGCCGATGGAACGCCGCCAGCGCCGAGTCCAGTTGCTTTCTCTTCGCGCGCGGCAGCAGGAACGATCCCTGCCACACCAGGTTGCGCTGGCCCGAGGTCACGCTTCCGCCCTCCGCGACCTGAGATGCAAGGTCGCGCAACTTCGCGATGAATTTCTTCAACTCCGGCGTCGTGCCCACGGGAGTCCGTTCGCGCAGCATCTCGGACTTGCGCTGGAGATAGTCGCGCCCGGATTTCGGCGTCTCGCCCTGCGTGGCCGATTGCGCCGCTCCGAAGACCTTCACTCCGTATTCGTCTGCCCCCGAAAGCCGCTTGAAATCTTTCTTCAACTCGGCCGAGCGCCGCTTTAGATCGGCGCCGAGTGTTTCTTCCGACAGGAACAGCGTGGCGAATCGAGCGGGAAGAATGGTGCTCTGCTCGTGGATCGCTCCCACCACCTTCTGATGCCGGACGCTCGCGCCCGCCAGCCAATCAAGGTTCTCCATCCGCGACTGAAGCTCGTCGCCGTACTCCTTCGCATCCACGCGGCTGATCCAGCACACGAATCCTGCGCACGACAGCGCCTCGACAGGAGACTTGCCGTCCACACCTTCCGCAACACGCACCGGTGCCGCCTGCTCGGTGATGCCGTACAGGTACAGCAGCTTGCCGGATTTTGTGACGCGAGCGTCTCGCCTGCCGGATCTGCTCTGGTCACCTCGCGCTTTTACACGATTCGCCATAACTCTCGCGTGAACTTCTTCAGCGCCGCCGCTCCCGCGACCTGCGTCGAGTACTCGGGAACGGCCAACAGTGTACCGAAATCCTCGCGCCGGAGTCGCGCCAGCGTCTGCAACTGGAACCTTGCCGCTTGCTCACAACGCGGACACCGCTCTTTCCCGCTCATCAGCACCCGATTCACGAACACCGGTCCCAGTGCGACTGCCAACGTTTCCAGGTCCTTGATAAGCCGTCTCGTCTCGCGGTCCGGCAGCGTTTCCGGCAGCATCACGACGTACACGCGGCAGCGACGCCCATCGTGCAGCGTCTTCGCCAGCTCGCGCACCTGCTGTCCGATTTTCGCAATCTCCACGCCCGCTTCCTGCGCCATCGCCAGTCCTCGGTGCGGCGCCAGCGCACGCAGCAAAAGCCGCGTCCAAAGCTGGATCCGTTCGGGCATGCGCAACAGCTCCAGGGCGTGACCGGTCGGCGCCATATCGATCACGACTTTCTGTGCGCCCTCCGCCCCTTTGCGTTCTCTGCGCTGATCTTTTTGTTGGATTAGGTCGACGATCCTGAATGTCGCCGCGAGTTCATCCATGCCCGGCGGCACCATGTCGAGCAGCGCGGTGATGACCTCGCGCTCAAAGCTGAGATCGACATGCACGCTGCCCGACGTGCCACCGAACGCGCCGGCCAATTTGTCCTTGACCTTCGACGTCCAGCGGCGGAACTCCGCGGCGGCATCGATCTCCATCGCGCAGAATCCGGGATCACGCAGGACAGGAGCGGCGCGATCGCCCACTGGCTGGCGAAAGACGTCATCCAGCGATGGCGCGGGGTCCGTCGAGCAGATCGTCAGCGGCGTACCGCGATCGTGCTGGCGCGCGACATACGACAGCGCGGCGGATACCGTCGTCTTCCCCACGCCTCCCTTGCCGATCGTCATCGACAGCGGCGTTTCTAATACCGGCCATGCCGTCCTTTCCATTTTGACGGTCGGGCCAGGCGGCATGACAACTGTCATCCGCAACCTCTTGCCCGTGAATATATGTGTACCGAGCGCCAGCAATTGTTGTGTGCCGAAAATAGGCGCGCCCATGTCCTCCGCCACGTGCACGCGCACCCCGCCGAAATGCCGCTTTAGAAACCTGAGGGCTGACTCTGTTCTCTTCTGCGTGCGAGCGCACCGTGGGCAGTTCTCGGCTTCGAGCACTGCGCGATTGAGCACAATTTCATCGACGCGCAACGGCGGTGAAGATTTCGCCAGTGCCTCCTTCGCCCGCACCGATTCGTTCAACGCAAATTCTTCGGCGGTCGTGACCAGCACCAGCCGGTTCTCCGGTCCCGCCAGCGCAGCACGGATCGCGTCCGCCCGCTTCTCCCAATCGGCGAGAAACTTCGGCGCGGCGACCTTCGTATGCGCGAAGCGCTGCGCCAGCACTTGGTCGCGGCTGGCGGCGATCTGCAAAAACCGGAGCATTTTCAGGAACGCCTCCGGCAGCTCGAACAGCCGCAACGTGTGCCCGAGCGGCGCCGTGTCCACCACGATGCAGTCGTACTCCTGCGAATCCAGCAGGTCGGCCAATACCAGCAGCGCCGACACTTCCGCCATCCCTGGGACCGTCGTATCCAGCAACGGCGCGACTTCCTCGCGCGAGAAGATCGTCCCCGACGCGATCACGTCCAACACGGCGTCCCGATACTTGCCCAGGAATTGTTCGAATTCCCTGCCCGCATCGAGCTGCCACACGTCGAGCCATTTTCTTGCCGCCACCTTAACCCGCTGCCGCTCCTTCGAAGACCGCAGCGCGAACACATCAAACAACGAATGTGCGGGATCGGTGGAGAGCAACAGCACGCGTCGCGCGCGCTCGGCCGCCAGGCTCACGGCATACGCGGACGAGATGGTCGTCTTCCCTACTCCGCCTTTGCCAATAAAGAATTCGAGCGACGGCACGCGAAGAGTGTACCGGACAAAAGAAAAACGCGGGCTGACCGGTGTCCGTGGTCAGCCCGCTTGCGTACTTCCCGGGGGAGGGGAAGGTCGTAAAAACTTGTCAAAATTTGGGTGGCCCACCCTAGCCGCCTTTGCTAGCGTGGGACCCGCAACTACTGCTGGCTTTGCGGCGGGTTCGCCGACGCGGTCTCGTCGTTGATGTTCGTCATCAGGCGGACATCGACGCGGCGGTTCTCCGCGCGGCCCTTCGCCGTCTTGTTGTCCTCAGCCGGCTTGTCCTTGCCCATGCCGATCACGTAGATCTTGTAGGCCGGAATCTGGCTCTTCGACTCCAGGTAGCTGATCACCGCATCCGCGCGGCGCTTGCTCAGCTGATAGTTATAGGTCGCATCGCCGACCGAATCCGTGTTCCCGTCGACGACCACGATATAGTGCTTCGCGTTCGGCAACTGCCCGGCCAGCTGGTCCAGCGCTTCTTTGGCCTTCTTCGTCAGGTTGTATTTGTCGAAGCCGAAGTGCACGGCGCTCTCGGCGACGGGCTTGTAGTTGTCGAGGTTCGCGACCGTGGTGGTGAGCTGGTCAGCGCGTCCGGAGATCTGGGTCGCCAGCTGCTGCGCCTGGTTCGCCGACTGTCCGGCGGCCTGCGCCTTCTGGTCGGCCTCACCGGCCTTCGCGTTCACCGACTGGATGCCCGCTTGCGCGCGCTTATCGGTGTCTTTGATCTCAGTGCTGGTCCTCGCCGTAAGATCGTCGAGTTCGTTGACTTTGTTGACCACCGGCTGCGTCTGATTGCGGACGTACTTCTTCGACGCGCAACCGACGGTGAAAGGGAGCGTGCCTACAACCATCAGGGCGACGGCAGAGATACGGTTCATAGGGGGGAAACTCCTTCTGTCCTGGGGGCAATGTCTGCCCATCCTTAAAACCTGTGGGCGCTTAAGCGTCCCGCCTTTGGAACAGCAAGGCTTGTGCCAATCGGGGCCGAGTCCCCGGAGCCCCTTAAGTCGTCTAATAAGCGGCAGTTAGAGTGCCGACCCAAACCGGGAACTTACGTTCCCCCGGCAATCCTGGCCTCCGGCGTAGAATTTTTACTTCCAGCAGCCGCCGAAGGCGGCGATAGAACGTAGCCCCCGGCGTAAGCCGGGGGTAAGCGTCACGATTTGGTCTGAGCCGCTTCAGCGGGCGACAGAATCTCTGAATGGACTTAGAACGCAAAATCCGCACCCTCCCCACCCGCCCCGGCGTGTACCTCTACAAGAACGCCGAGGGCGAGGTGATCTACGTCGGCAAGGCGAAGAGCCTGCGCGCCCGCGTGCGCAACTACTTCGTCGAGGGCGCAGCCGAAGACGCGAAGACTGGCAGCCTCATGCGCGAGGCGGTCGACGTCGACTACATTGTCGTCGACAACGAGAAAGAAGCGCTCGCCCTCGAAAACAACCTCATCAAGCAGAAGAAGCCGCGCTTCAACATCCTGCTGCGCGACGACAAGACTTACCCCTACGTGAAGCTCACGCTGGGCGAGCGCTTCCCGCGCGTGTACGTCACGCGTCGCTTGAAGAAAGATGGCAGCGTCTACTACGGGCCTTACTTCCCTGCCGGGCTCGCCTACCGGATCGCCGACCTCATTCACCGTCACTTTTTGATACCGAGCTGCAAGATCGACCTGAACCGGTATCACCCGCGCGCCTGCCTGCAGTTCTACATCGGGCGCTGCCTGGGGCCGTGCGTCCAGGGCCTGACCACGCCCGAGACGTACGCCGAAGCCGTCCGCGACGTCCGCCTCTTCCTCGAAGGCAAGCAGACGGAGCTCACGCGCTCGTTAACCCAGCGCATGCAGGCCGCCGCCGAGCGCGAGCAGTACGAACTCGCCGCAAAGTACCGCGACCTGATCTCGACCGTCGAGCAGTTGCAGCAGAAGCAGCGCATCGCCGCCGCCGAAGGTTCCGACACCGACGTCTTCGGCTATCACTACGAGAACCACATGATCGCCGTCAACCTGTTCCACGTCCGCGGCGGACGCGTCCTCGACCGCCGCGAGTTCTTCTGGGAAGACATCCCGGAAGAAGTACTGAGTACTGAGTACCGAGTACCGAGTGCTCAGCGTCAACAACCGAGCGATGAGTCCGAAGGACGCCAGTTCATAGCCCGAGCCTGCCCTGAGCGGAGTCGAAGGGTAAGTCCCGGGGAGAATCCGCACGCCACTTCGCCGAGTCCCGGAGGGACGCCACAATCGCTCGCCCCGCGCCCCGAGACCCGCGCCCCGGTTTTCGATCCCGGCGCCTTCTTCTCCGCGCTGCTCAAACAGATCTACATCGGCCAGCAGTACGTTCCCGCCGAGATCCTCGTCCCCGTCGATTTCGACGAGCGCGAGTCCCTCGCCGAGCTTCTCTCCGAACAGTGCGACCACGCCGTCAACATCCATGTCCCGCAGCGTGGCGAAAAGCGCTCGCTCATGGACCTCGCCGGCAACAACGCCAAGCAGTCGTTCGACCAGCGCTTCCGCACCCTGAAGCCCAACGCACGTATCATCGCCGAGGCCGTCCAGGACGCGCTCACCCTGCCCGAGCCGCCGCGCCGCATCGAGTGCTTCGACATCTCGCACATCCAGGGCGCCGAGACCGTTGCCAGCATGGTCGTCTGGGAAGACGGCCGTATGAAGAAGTCCGACTACCGCAAGTTCATCATCCGCACCGTCGAGGGCGTCGACGACTTCGCCTCCATGCGCGAGGTCATCACCCGCCGCTACTCGCGTGTGCTCGGGCTGGACGCGGGGCGCGGTTCGCGGGTCGCGGACGGTAGCACCGGCGTCTCGCCGGTCACCCTGCAATCGGACTCGCAACCGCTGAGCACTGAGCACTCGGCACTGATCACTCTTTCCGCGCCCCGCGACCCGCGTCCCGCGACCCGCGACCCGCGACCCGTCTCCCGCGAGCCCAGAGAGATGCCCAGCTTGATCCTGATCGACGGCGGCATCGGACAGCTCCATGCCGCGGCCGAAGCGCTCGAGTCGCTCGAGATCACCGCGCAACCGCTGGCTTCGATCGCCAAGCGCGAGGAGATCATCTACATCCACGGCCAGGAGGACGATCCCGTCGTCCTCGACCACCACAACCCCGTGCTGCACCTCATCCAGATGATCCGCGACGAGGCGCACCGCTTCGCCGTGACCTTCCACCGCAAGCGCCGCGAGATGCGCGACCGTTCGTCCGAACTGCTGGAGATCCCCGGCATCGGCGAGAGCACGCGCCGGCGACTGCTGGAACACTTCGGCAGCGTCCGCGCCGTCTCCCAAGCCGACGAAGCCGCTTTGTCGGCCGTGGTCACGCGCTCGCAGGCCGAGGCGATCCGCGAGCACTTTCGGGCGCAGCAGGCAGAGCGCTAGGCCGCCTTGTCGGCCAATTCAGGCGGCAGCTTGGCCACTATCACGTCGGCGTGTTCGATCACCGGCGGGTGTGTAAACAGGTCCACGTTCTCCTGCAGTGCTGCCGCGACCTTGCCGCCGAGATGATCGATCCGCTCCTCCTCGTTCGGAAAGGTATCGAAGATGGCGAAAGTCGAGGGATCCAGCCGGAGCGCAAACCACATCGCCGTTCCCGGCTCTTCGTCGACAAGCTCTCGGGCGTGCCGAAGCAGGTGCTCGACATCCTTCTCTTTGCCCGGCTTGGCTTCCAGCCGGACCCACAGTGCGAAGCTGGCGGGATCGATCATGTCGTCTCTCCTGTCACCGGCAGTGTGAGGGCTGCGGGCAAGCCAGGGATGTGCGCGGACTCGCGCCAGAGCGCGACAGGGGTGTGGCATTTCTGCCATTACCAGTTCGGTATAGTAGCAATGGTTATTAGCTGCTAGTTTTTGGTGCGCTCCTTTGGAATCATGAAAATAGGCACAGGTAACCCGGACGTTCTTCGGGTGATTTGTTGCAGGAAATTGTATCGATGAGTTAATACGGCTGCCGGCTCTCGGCTCCCGGCTCTCGGAAAAACCGGAAGCGAGCCGCTGATGAACGCTGAGGATGGTGATATACCCCTCCCCCTGTTATCCCAGACGTCCCACAAATCGCCGAAAAACACAAATATCCCAGAGGCGCAAGGCAGCACGTGTCGCCAGGCAAGCCTGGCTAGTACACACAACGATGGAAGTGGTGCGACAGCCATGGGGGAGTTGCGACATCTTTAGTATTCGAAGTTACGGATAATGGTCGCGTGAATAGGAACGAACGTCAAGAACTATATTTCCATTAGAATCGCATATTTGTATACCCTATAGCTATAAGCTATGTTGCTGTGGAAATGCGTGGCGAATGCGAATGGGGCAGACGATTTACAAAGTGTTAGACACTTGCGCGACGTCAAGAGAGTTTGGGTGGCCCACACATCGCGCCACGGTTTCGCCAGATCAGAATCGGCGTTTGGCGCGAATGTGGTGCGGTACGCAGTGGTGATACCTACCGAACGACAAGCGCGAATCGTTGCTAAACGGGTCACAGATTTTCTATACGGTACTCAGTCAGTTGACGACTATGTTGACCAACGAATCAGCTCGGGAGGCAAACCGGACGATGTTAATGACTGGAAATTCGTCAAAAGCATCAACCCGGCTTTGCAATTCGACATCCTGAAGTACACGCAAGAGTTGTTTCAGCGATTGGCACCACATCGGGGCGTCATACTGGACCATTGAAGAAGGTGGAAGATGATGCCGATTTTCAGGAGCTGAACATCGATGCGATGATGCAAATTGATGCGCCGCGGAACCCACCTTATTAACAGTTCGATGAGTCTACCGCACGCAAAGAATCTCCAGCCCGAGGGCGGCACGCTTTTGGCGAAGGCGTCTGAGCCAGCGCGCTCGGGCTGACGCTCTTTCGACTTCGCTCAGGACAGGCCTCGCGCAACTCGTGCCGCGCCTCCGGGGCTCGGAAGTCTTGGAGAACGCCCAGCACTGCGCGGTGCCCCCGGCACTCGCTTGTGCTGGGCTAATGTCTCTCGTCGCTCCGCGACTCGGCTTGTCTGCCGCTGTTGAGCAATGTGCATCAGCGTTCATCAGCGGCCAGCTCGCAATGACTTGCGGCGCGCGTCTGTTGCCAGCGGGCTTCGTTCACTCCCGCGATCAGGGGCCATAGCGTGAGTACCCCTTCGCCAATGATGCCGGGGGCGAAATTGTATGGCGAGAGGCGGCGCGCC
The DNA here is from genome assembly GCA_964559835.1 of uncultured Terriglobales bacterium. Taxonomy (GTDB): domain Bacteria; phylum Acidobacteriota; class Terriglobia; order Terriglobales; family Acidobacteriaceae; genus DAISJI01. The sequence goes on along the minus strand of CAZLJE010000008.1, from coordinate 55,721 downwards.
AACGCAGCGGAGGCGAAGGTCAGCCAACCGACGCCACCGATCGCCATCAGCACACCGATGAACCTGGGCAGGAACGTGGACCTGACGATCAGAAACCCGATCAGCAGGCAGTAGCCGCCGAAGATTGCGAGCGGACTGACCGGAGACGAAGTGACGCCAAGCCGGTTCAAGATCGAGACGCTACAGCCGATCAGGCTTACGACGGCCGCCAGCAGTGACACGGCAGCATTCACCGGCTTAAATATCCTGTAGAACAGCAGTGTTACGATCACATAGCAGGCGGAGGAGGCGATGTCGGCGACTACCCTGCCCCGAGGGGAAGCCAGCGCGTAGAAGCCCGTCACGAACGTCAGCAGGTAGAAGAAGCCGGCCAGTCGCGCCACCGTGGCGGGTCGCGTGTCGCTCATATCATCACCTCGGAGCTGTTCAGGGATACGGCACGAGGACAGGCGTGGTTCCGATATTTTGTCGGAACCCACCCTAGCAAAACCAGCTAGGGTGGGCCACCTGCTGTCGGCAGCGTTCGCAGGTCGGGTTGGCTTTTATTGGCGCAGTCCTCGACGAGGCAGATTGAATCGTTCCCCGCCGTGCCCACATCCGACAATCGAACTGATCGGAGAACAACGATGGCGAAAATGCGTGCAGTGCAAGTGAGCAAAGCCGGTGGACCATTTGAGATGGTGGAGCTCGACATCCCGCAGCCGGGACCGCGACAGGTGAGGGTGAAAGTGCAGGCGTGCGGGCTGTGTCATAGCGACGTGCTGACGAAAGAAGGTATGTGGCCCGGCATCACGTATCCGCGTGTGCCGGGACACGAGGTGGCCGGCGTGATCGACGCGGTCGGTCCCGACGTGCCGCCGCTGTGGAAGGCAGGACAACGGGTCGGCATCGGCTGGCTCGGCTTCTATTGCGGATACTGTGAATCGTGCCGGCGCGGCAACTTCATCACCTGCGCCAACCAGAAGGTCACGGGCATCCACATGGATGGCGGCTACGAGGACTACATGCTGGCGCCGTACGAGGGCCTGGCGGCAATCCCGGACGACATCGCGCCCGTCGACGCCGGCCCGTTGATGTGCGCGGGCATCACTACGTTCAATGCGCTGCGCAACACCGGTGCGCGCAGCGGTGATACCGTCGCGGTCGTCGGCATCGGCGGCCTGGGACACCTGGGAGTGCAGTTCGCCGCGAAGATGGGCTTCCGCACCATTGCGATCGCACGCGGCAAGGACAAGGCGCCGCTGGCACGACAACTCGGCGCGCAACACTACATCGACAGCACGGCCGGAAACCCCGCCGAGGAGTTACAGAAGCTGGGCGGCGCGAAGATCATTCTCGCCACCGCCACCAGCGCGGAGGCAATGACAGCAACCATCGATGGGCTTTCCGTGGACGGACGCCTGGTCGTGCTCGGCGCCGATTTCAAGCCGATGCCGCTCAACACCGCCGGCCTGATCGGAAAGCGGGCGGGACTCTATGGCTGGCCGTCGGGATCGTCGATGGATTCCGAAGACACGATGAAGTTCTCGGCGATGATGGGCGTGCGTCCGATGACGGAGACGTTTCCGCTGGAAAAAGCGCAGGAAGCGTACGACCGCATGATGAGCAACAAGGCCCGCTTCCGGGTGGTGATCACGACTGGGTAATCAGTGGTCAGTAATCAGCGGTCAGTCATCAGCGGGTAGAACGCCGGGAAGTGCGCGGCTGAAAAAATCAAAAGCAGCCACGGATTTTCACGGATGAACACGGATCAAAAACGTTGTCTTGTTCTCTGCGTCCTCTGCGATGAAGGTTTTGTTCTGACCACCGATCACCGCTTATCTTGTTTGGGTTTGCGGACGAAGACGTTGTAGGTAACGGCATCCCACGCGTTGTGGATGCCGACGAAGAGCAGCAGCAGGGACACGGCCGCAACACCGAACAGCGCACGGCGTTCATGGGAGCGAGCGCTGAAACCCGATGCGGCCAGTGCTGCGTAGGCCATGAACGGCAGCGCGACGTGGAAGAGCCAGTCCTCGAACTCAGGCCGATATGCGGACTGCCGGCGCACACGCCGAGTCACAACGATCACATACGCGATGCCCACAAGTCCCAACACGGTCCACACAACGGCGACCGCCCCGAGGCCGTCCCAGGGAGCGCAAATGATCGCCGAAAGGAAAAGCGCGGTCCCGAAGTAAACGATGGTCGGAGTGGTGAACGCCTCGCCCGCCATGGCAGTACCGGGCGTGATAGGCATGTCGGAGATCAGCGTGATAACGACGAATTGCAAGCCGATGAGCGCGCCCGCCGACGAGCCGACGATCACGTAGAAGTTTTCCCATCCCGAGAGTGGTGACATGCGAACACCCTCACCCGCTCGACATGGTACGCCAACGCCGGCGCTATTGCTTCTGGCGGATGTCGCGCAAGAGGCGATCGATGAGCTTATTCATGGCCTGGATCTTGTTGGCATCGTTGTCGCCGGCGAGCAGGCCCGAAGCGCCGGTGCCCTCCTCGGTGAGGGCGAACAGGTCCTTGCCGGTGGCGGCGTCGCGGAAGATGAACTGCACACGCAGGCGCGTAGCGCCGCGGCCGAGAAGTCCGGCCGTGCCGCGCTTCAAACGGCTGCCCTCGCGATAGGAGACGATGGTGCCGAGCAGTTCGACTGCACCAGGTCGCCTCGGTGGGTCTCCGGCCTCGATACCCGAGGCGGAAGTCGCGTCAACCACGCTGGGGAAGATCTTCTTCGCCTGCAAGCGCGAGACGAGCAGTTTCTGAAGCAGGTGGTTGTCGCCCCTCGGGAACGTGTCGATCTGCCCGGCGACGGGGATGCTGCGCACGAGCAGTTCCGAATATGCATCGAGCGGCTTGGAGGAATCGTGAGATCTAGTTCCCGCGCCGGTGAGTTTGACGGCAATGGCTTGCGAGACGTCGTCGATCTCGGAGCGCTTGGCGGGAAAGAACGCCGTGCCGCCAGTAGCACTGGCCAGCCGCTGAAGGTCGGCGTTGCCTTTCCAACTGCCCGATGCGACCGCGACCGTGTAGATGGGCATAGAGGCGTCAACAGCCTTGGCCAGCGCCTCGTCGAGAGGAGTACGACTGCCATTGTCGACGCCGGAACTAAGCACGAGCAGCGCCTGGCGGTCGTTGCCGGCGTTTTGATTCAGGTAGTCGATGGCGGAAACCAAGCCATCGAAGATGAGGTTGCGGCGGCTGCCGTGCACCTTGTCGATGGCCTTGGTCGCAAGCGCCGGATCATCGGTGAGTTCCTGGGCGAGGACGACTTTGTCGGTGGCGGCGACGACGGCGTATTCGTCGCCGTCACGAAGGTGGCTGACAACGTTTTTGATGGCTTCGCGAACCGAGGCTTCGGAACGTGCGGCGGCACTATCGTCGACGACGATGCCGATGGAGACCGGTTCAGGAGGGTCGGCGGCAGGAGCGGTCGAGTTTTGCGCGATCGCGGTCGCGGACAGCGCAATTGTGAGCAGAATGGGACGAGACACGCGGAACATACAGGGGGCCCCAGGTGGGTTTGTCGAAAATCTTGGATGCAGTGCGGGAACAGGGTTGGCCGAAGATGCCGCTCTTTTTCCGGGCAGCAGGCTAAACACCTAGCTGAGCAAGTAACGAAACTACCCCATCCAGCAACCGTTGCAGGTGAGCCAACCAGCGGTAGCACAGGTACTTCCTATACGTAGGCCTCGCAGACTACGCAGGACCGAATGGGAGAGGCTACTGAGGGACAAGTCATGAAAAAGTGGATGGTTGTGATTGCCTTAGGTTCTTTGCTGCTGCTGGCCGCGACGGGGTGCACGCACAAGAAGGCCACGGCGGCAACTCCGCAGGGCGTCGATAAACAGAGCGCGCAGGTGCAAGAGCGCGTTCGCATGGCCGCCGACGATCTGAACAATCTGATCAACGCGCCGGACAGCTCGATTCCGAAAGACATCCTGGCCAAGGCGAAGTGCGTCGCCGTGGTACCGGACATGGTGAAGGGCGGATTCGTCTTCGGCGGTCAGCATGGCCGCGGGTTGGTAAGTTGCCGCACGCCGAACGGATGGAGCGCGCCGGCGCCCATCACGCTTTCGGGCGGCAGTTGGGGCGCGCAGATCGGTGTGGAGTCGGCTGACGTCGTCCTGCTGTTCATGAACGATGGCGCCGTGCAGAGCCTGCTCAACGACAAGCTGAAACTGGGCGGCGAAGCTTCGATCGCAGCCGGACCGGTCGGTCGCGAAGCGCAGGCTGCCACCGACGTGAAGATGAACTCGCAGATCCTGAGTTACTCGCGCACGAAGGGCCTGTTCGCAGCTCTCGACCTGAGCGGCGCAAAGGTCAGCCAGGACATGGATACGACGGTCGCGATGTACGGGAAGAGCGTCCCGTTCCGGACGATCCTGTCGGGACGGGTGCCTCCGCCGGCTTCGGCCATGGCGTTCATGAATGCCGTGAGCAAGGATTTCCAGGAAGCGCGCGAAGAACACTAAAAACAGTTGTCAGTTGCCAGTTGTCAGTTGTCAGTCGGCGAAGAGGATGGATCTTCGCCGATTTTCTTTTGCCGAGCCGCGCTTCTCCGGGCAAGCTGTTCGGCGAGATAAGCCTTGATGTTGGGCTGAAGGCGCGAGTGATGGAGCACGTCGCGCACGATATGCGCCGGCAGCGCGGCGGCGATGGCAATGGCGGGGGCGAGCGGCGTCTGCTGGTTGCGCAGCAGTGCGACCTGCACGTCGCGGCGCAGCGACCACTTACTGTGCTTGCAGACGGCGTGCACGAGCGGATGCGGACAGTCGTCGCGCATGACGGTCTTCACCACCCAGACTTCCGTCAGGTAGGAATTGTCGAGCGCAGCTTCAATGACGCGGGTCTCAGGATCGGTGAGCAGCGAGGCGGCAATGCGAGTCGAGCCGCGTCGCGCGAGACTCATGCGCTCGCCGGAAGAGAGTGTCTCGAGGCGCGACACGAGCGTCTCTTCAATGGCGAGCTTGAGGTCGGCAGCAACCGCGGGCATCAGCGCGAGTTGCATCAGCTCGAACGTGTAGAGCCGCCGCGTGATGGGAAGCGTGATATGGCGCGGCGTGCGCGGGTGCGACACGACGCCGAAGATCACTTTGCGGTACTTCATGATCGAAGCGTTGCGCGAGAGGTCTTCCAGCACCTGCGGCGGCAGATCGCGCCTCTTGAGCAGCAAGAGCGCGAGGTCCTCGGTCAGGCGCGCGCTGGAGGCAACGCCGCGCAGTACGGGCAGTTCCTGGCTGGAGATCAGGTCCTCGAGCGGACCTTGAGGCTCACGGCGCTCCGGAGCACGACGCGCTCCCGTGGAGTGCTGCGTCATCACTTCACCTTCACGCCCGACTGGCGCGCCAGCCACAGCGCGCCAGCGACCGGTTCGATGATGCGGAAGTTCACGGCCGCCGACGGCTGCATGTCGCGCAGGCAGACGTAGAAGTTCTTGCGTACTTGGGGCGAATGAGCGAAGACGCCGCCTCCGATGGCGACGCGGACCGGCTTACGTTCCTGCCAGAGCTTGTGGATGACCGCGGCAACGAGGCCCGCCAGTTCGTGCCCGGCTTCGTGCAAGACGGATTGCGCGACGGCGTGGCCGCGAGCGGCGAGTTCGACGGTCATCGGGAACAGTTGCGCGAAGTCCGGATGCGGATCGGAATTGGACTTGCGCACCAGTTCATCCAGACCGGAGACCTTCCATGTGGTCGCGATGGCGTCGAGCAGGGCGGGATCACCGGCATCGTAGGCGTGCATCGCGGCAGCGACAATGTTGCGGCCGATCCAGTGGCCGGAGCCTTCGTCGGAGATGGCGAAGCCGTAGCCGCCGGCGCGCGCGGTCTCGCCGCGATGGTTGCGTCCGAAGGCGATGGAGCCGGTACCGGAAATGATGACAACACCGGGGAGACCGGAGAAGGCGGCTTCGAGCGCGATCACGTTGTCGCCGACCACTTCGACATCGCGCACGCCGATCTCGGCGAGAATGCGGCGGATGGCCGTGGCGTATTCGGATACGGAACCGGCGCCGGCGACGCCGATCACGGCCGCGTCGATGTCGACGGGGCGAATGCCGGCGATGGCGCAAGCCTCCTCGACAGCGGCATGGAGATTCGCGCGCGCAACGGACTCGCCGAGGCGGACGATGCTACTGCCGCCGGCGGTCGCGGTGGCAAGCACGAGCGCGTCGTCGGCGATGACGCAAGCGGTCTTGGAGCCGCCGCCATCGATGCCGAGGTATTTGGCCATGGGGTGAGAAGAAGGTTAGCACGGAAAAGCGGGCGCAAGGCGTAAGGCGCAGGGCTCAGGGCGTAGGGCGTAGGGTTGAGGGAAAAGCAGAACGTATAATGGCTGCCCACATGGGTCTCGACCGGCTGGACCTCGTAATTATTGCGATCTATCTCGCGGGCATCACCGCTTTCGGGCTGCAATTCCGGAAGAAACAACGGTCGCTGAAGGACTACTTCCTCGCCGACCGCAACGTGCCGTGGTGGGCGATCATGCTGTCCATCGTGGCGGCGGAAACGAGCACGCTGACGATCATCAGCATTCCGGGCGTCGCGTATCGCGGCGACCTGACGTTCCTGCAGGTGGTATTCGGCTACGTTGTCGGACGATTCGTCATCGCCGGCATCTTCATCCCGCATTATTTCCGGGGCGAGCTTTTTACCGCGTACCAATTGATGGAGCGGCGCTTCGGGACGCGGTTGCGCTCGCTGACGGCGACGCTGTTCCTGGTAACGCGGGCGGCGGCTGAGGGCGTGCGCGTGTTCGCCGTCGCCATCGTGGTACGGATCACGCTGGGCGCGGTGCTGACCAGCTTCAGCGACCTGCAGCGGGACGTGATCGCCATCGGGATCGTGACGGTGCTAACGCTGATCTACACCTTTGAGGGCGGCATGGCGGCGGTGATCTGGACCGACGTGGTGCAGATGTTCATTTACCTCATCGGCACCGTCGTGGGATTCGTCACGCTGCTGCACCTGGTGCCGGGCGGCTGGTCGACTGTGAGCACGATGGCGAATTCGGCGCACAAGTTCCGTGTGTTCGATTTCACGCCCGATTTCATGAAGGTGTACACCTTCTGGTCGGGGCTGATCGGCGGGGCGTTTCTGACCACCGCAAGCCACGGAACCGACCAGTTGATCGTCCAGCGATTGCTGGCGGCGCGCAATCAAGCGCAATCGAAGCTGGCCCTGGTGACCAGCGGCTTTGCCGTACTGTTCCAGTTCTCGATGTTCCTGCTCATGGGCGTGCTGCTGTGGGTCTATTACTCGGCGCAGAATCCGAATTGGGCGTCGTATGACTGGATCTTCCCCACGTTCGTCGTCGACCACATGCCACACGGAGTGTCAGGCCTGCTGATCGCGGCGATCCTTGCGGCCGCCATGTCGAACCTGAGCGCCGCGCTGAATTCGCTATCGTCAAGCTCGATCGTCGACTTCTATCTGCGCATGAAGCCCGAAGCGACGGAGAAACAGCGGATGCGGATCTCGAGATTTTCCACGCTCGTCTGGGCTGCCATCCTGTTCGCCATCGCCATCGCTTCGCGGCGCGTCCAGGTCGTGGTCGAATACGGCCTGGCGATAGCGTCCGTCGCCTATGGGGCGCTGCTGGGCGTATTCTTGCTCGGCGTTTTGACACGGCGTAGCAACGAGCGAGGCGCAATGGCGGGGATGTTCTGCGGATTCGTCGCCAACTTCCTCATCTGGCGGCTGACGAAAATCCCGTTCACCTGGTACGTACCGCTGGGAGTGGCAATGACGTTTACTGTCGGATATGTGGCGAGCTTGGCATTTGCTGGCAATGAAGGATCAAGAAGCCAGAGTGCAGAGTGAAAGACTTCACCACAAAGGACACAAAGGAACACGAAGGAACCCATTGACGACTAGCGCTACTGAAGCGACAAATTCGAAAGGTCTCGCGCGCGACCTGACGGTGAACCACGCGGCGGCCATCGTCGTCGGGACGATCATCGGCACCGGAATCTTTCTCGTACCGACGGAGATGATGCAGGCCGTCGGCACGGCGAAGATGGTGTACCTGGCGTGGATCGTCGGCGGGGTCTTGAGTTTTCTCGGCGCGCTGACATATGCCGAGCTGGGCGCGATGAAGCCAGAGGCCGGCGGCGAGTATGTTTACCTGCGCGACGGTTACGGCCCGGTGATGGGGTTCGTGTACGCGTGGAGCACGTTCCTGATCGCGAAGCCCGGCTCGATCGCGACCATCGCCACCGGAATGGCGCGCATCCTCGGGCGGCTTCCGTCTTTGTCATGGCTACCCAACCCGGTGCTGCACTCGCCCATCGAGATCACGGGAGCGCAGATCGTCGCCATCGTGCTCGTGATCTTCATTTCGTTCATCAACTACATCGGGGTGAAACGCGCGGGCGATTTCCAGTTGTTCTTCACGATACTTAAAGTGGGACTCGTGATCGCCGTCATTCTCGTTGCGTTCACCTATCGCGGCGGTTCGGTATCGAATTATTCGTCGACGTTCGCGGGCGCGAAGGGCGGGATGGTCGGATTCATGGTGGCGCTGCTCGCGGCCTTGTGGGCGTACGACGGCTGGAACAACCTGAACATGGTGGCGGGCGAGATCCGCCGGCCGGAGCGGAGTATCCCGATCGCGCTCATCGCCGGCGTTGGGCTGGTCGGGGCGCTGTACATGCTCCTGAACGCGGCGGTGCAGTACGTCATGCCGGCCACGCAGATCGCCGCCACCGGAAGTCCTGCCGCCGACGCGATGCGGATCGCGCTCGGCATTGGCGCTGCGACGATATTCACGGCTGTCATGGCGTTCCAGATGCTCGCCACCCTGAACGGTGCAACGCTTACCGGCGCGCGCGTGCCATTCGCTGCCGCGCACGACGGTTACCTGGTGTCGGCGCTCGCCAGGATCCACCCGCGTTACCACACGCCGTCGACATCGATCGTCTTCCAGGCAGTGCTGGCGATCGTGCTGGTGACGGTGGTCGGAAAATTCCAGGCACTATTCTCGATCACGCTGTTTGCCGAGTGGCTCTTTTATATGCTCACGACCAGCACGGTCTTCCTGTTCCGCAAGCGCGAACCGGACCGCCCGCGCCCGTACCGCGTGTGGGGATATCCGGTCGTGCCCGCCCTATTCGTGCTCTGTTCGGCGGTGCTGCTCGTGTACACCTTTGCGGCCAATATAAAGAACTCGGCGTGGGGCTCGCTGGTGATGCTGGCGGGCGTGCCCGTGTACTACATGTTCGCCTCACGCAAGAAGCAAGCAGCCGGCAAGTAACGTTGGAGTTGTATTTTGGAACCAACGGTAACCGGCTAAGGCTGTTTTGCGCTTGATTTGACGCGCCGTTGTGGGTAACGTCACGATTTGCAACGAGGCAGGCAGAGCCATGAAACCATCGGATAAACGGACCAGCAAACGCGTGCCGAGCAAACGCCAGGCTCGGGTGAAGTCTATCAACGGCATGATGCAGGAACTCGACGCCCAGACACGGGACGTCAGCATCCGTGGGGTGTTCATTTATCTGCAAAAGAAGGTGCAGGCCGGTTCCACGATCGAAGTCGTCCTGCCGTTGCCCGAGGGCGTGACCGAGGCGCAGGAGATGTGGGTGCGCTGCAAGTGCCGCGTTGTGCGCGTCGAGGACACCGGCAAGGAACACGGGTTCGGCGTCGCGGCCATGATCGAGGAGTACGAGCCGCTGGCGGACGCGATCTTCGGGGCGGCACAAGCGTAAAAGCAGTTGTAAGTTGCAAGTTGTTAGTTGCTACTGCGGGACACCGAGTCCAATCCAATAATTCGCGTCCGTCGAAGACCCCTGCGAGCCACCATCTCTCCGCCCAGCCAGGAGACACCATAGACTCAGGTTTCAACGGATTCATTCAAGGGCGCGCATCGTAGGCGGCAGCCGCAATCTCCCCCAGGACCTGGCCCACCAGCTTAGTCGCGGCATCCGGCGCGTTCGCCGGAATGTCGACACGGTTCACGTAAGCGGCAAATGCCAGTCGCCGGTTGTCCGCGGTCGTGATGTATCCTGCGAGGCCCTTGGCGGTCACGATACGGCGCCGGTTCAAGGCGTCAAACGCTCCGAAGGTTCCGGTCTTTGCGAGCACGTGGCCCGCGGCGGGGGAATCCACCTGCACATTCCAGAGTGTCCCATCGCGCCCCAAGATCGGCAGAGCTTTCTCGAACAGCGGAAAGTCCGGCCGGCCAAACATGTAGGCGAGGTATTGCGTCATGAAGTCTGGCGTGAAAAATGCGGATGTCGCTCCGCCAGCACCGTCGGCTTGCGAAGCGCCACTGACGTCTAGACCCGCTTTGACGAGAAAGTCTCTCTCGACCGTGTAGCCGGCCTGACTGATATCGCGGTCCGGGCCGCGGCCCGGACCCGCCGCGATGTCGGCCTGCTTTGGCCCCAAAAGCGCACCAACGATGAAAGGCATCACCGACGCGTGCAAATTCTGGCTGACTTTCAGCGTCACTTTCATGTCCTCGCTTAGAACCGGTGAGACGTGGTCCGCGACCAGGTTGTCGGCCGTGTAGGCTGCCGCCAGCGCCTTCATGTTGCGCGCTCCTCCGACCGCCTGGGCAACAATTCCGCGTTCATTGAGCGCCTCTGCCAGCGCAATCTGCGCGAAACGGCTGGGCTGCTGTACGACGTAATGCAGAAGCACCGCCGGGCCTGGCGGCAGCGTGCCCCCATACATCAGGGCGTGCGTGCCGTCCATGTTCGCTGTGTCCCGCATCAACCTGATTGCTGCCTTCGAGCCGGCCACACTCGTGCGAACCTGATTCTCGACTTGGACATATGCCGTCGCCGGTGACACGGAGATGGTCGCGGGCGCTCCTTCCTGGATTCCGGGCGTTACCGTCACGTCCACCAGGTTGTCGTTGAGGACAACGGGCGAGATGATCGCGCCGGTCCCCAGTTCGCGCGCGCCCTCGGGAAAGAGGCTGGTGTCGATCAGCACCTGACCTGCGACACGCTTGATACCTTTGGCCGCGACCTGACTCGCGATTTCGCGGACTGCCATCAGCGGGTCGCCATTGACCAGGCGGGCGTCCGGTCCGCCATAGGAGTGGTCCTCGTTTTCGAATGCCAGTGTCCCGTCCGCCTGGATTCGGCCTGAGAGGTTCGGATCTCCGCTGGCCACCAGCACCAGGTCGCCTTCCAAGGTGCCGTCGGGCGTGATCGGGCCGGTGCGGTACACGCGGGTGTGGAACCGGTAGTCGGGCCCGAGCAGTGCCATCGCCGTTCCTTCCGTCACCAGCTTGGTGGTCGACGCTGCAAGGAACAATTGATCCGCGTTGAGGCTGTAAATCACCTTGCGGCTGTCCAGTGAATAAACCTCCACTCCAAACAGCGCATGTCGAAACTCCGGACGGCTGACTATTTCCTCAATTCGTTTTGCCAGATTCTTCGGTTTCGCCGCTCGCCCGTGGCCGGGCTTCTCCTTGTTCGCCGAAGCTGCAGCCCGCGCAGGAACTGCCGCAACGGGAAACCGCGCCTGCTGTGCCGCTGCCGCTGAGATCATCGTCATTACGCCACACATCACTGACAAGCAGTGCTTCATAGTTCGTCCTTCGGTCCGATTGTGAGTTGTGCTCGGCACAGCTTACTCCAACCAACATTTCCGACGAGCGTTCCCCGGACATTCGGAATCGGCTGTTGGATGAAGAGCCGGGTAAAGTGAAGGTTAAAGCCGACCTCCAGGTCAACAAGAATTGCAGCCGGTCATCCCAACTTTACATAAATTAACTTGTGCGGTCCCAGATCGGAACAGATACTCCGAGCCCATATTGTTGACATCCATTTTTTGGGCACTCGAACCCAAGCGTTGCAACCGCCGCGTTGTGGGGGGGGCGAATCGCAGCGGCCGGTTGCGCTCATATAGACGCTTGAGGCATTCGTGTATTCCGTTTCACCTGGTGTATCGCTGCTGCTCGTAAGTTTTGGCGAGTTATTAAGCTTGGGGGGAAGCAATGAAGAGGTTCATCGCGGTTCTCGTACTCTCGCTGTATTCAACATTCCTTTATTCGCAGGTTTCAACTTCGCGAATCGTTGGCACGGTAACGGACAAGACCAGTGCTGTAGTTTCGGGAGCGACGGTGACCGCTCGCAACGAGGGCACCAACGTCGTTCTCCGAACCAAAACCAGCTCGGCGGGCAACTACTCGTTCGACAGCGTCCAATCCGGGTCGTACACCATTACCGTCGAAATGGCGGGCTTTCGGACATTTGTCTCCTCCGGCAATGCTTTGCAGGTCGGCCAGCCGATGACGGTGAATGTCGCCCTTGAAGTCGGCGCGACGGGCGAGCAGGTGGAGGTCAACGGCAGCGCTGAGGTGGTGCAGACGAGCACGTCGGGCAACATCGGCAACGTGGTCGACAGCAAGTCTGTGAATGATCTGCCGATCGTCGGCAGCCGCGGCAGAAACCCGCTCCAGTTCGTGCTCTTGCAGCCGGGCGTGGTGGCGGGCGCGAACACGGGCGGAGGCACCTTCGTCAACGGCGCTCGCGATCGCGCGTGGAACTACACGCTGGATGGGGTCGTGATCAACGAAGAAAGCACGCCGGGCTCGAACTTCAGCCCGATCCGCACGAACCCGGACATGATCCAGGAGTTCCGCGTGATCACCGGCAGCCCGACGGCAGAATTGGGAAGCACCAGCGGCGGGCAGGTGATGATGGTCACGAAGTCGGGAACGAACCAGTTCCACGGCAGCTTCGACTTTTTCTATCAGACGCCTTCCTTCATGGCGAACGACCCAAACAACAAGGCCAAGTTGCCGCCGACGCCGGCGATCACGCGTCCGCAGTGGGTGCAGAAGATCTATAACGGCTCGTTGGGCGGACCGATCCAAAAGAACAAGACCTTTTTCTTTGTCGATATCCAGCGGCTGACCACGCTGCGCTCCGCCACCCATACGGCGACGGTCTACACGCCCACGGCGCGGAACGGCATTTTCCGCTATGTCTCGAAGACTTACTTGCCAGGATGCACGGACAAGTCCGGAGGGACGTGCCCGCACAACACGGCGGCGGGCGTGGCGAGCTCGACGGTGGACAACAGCGGCAACGTGCTGGCGCAGTATGCGAATTTCATCGGCAGTTACAACATCGCGGCGATGGACCCGCAGCACCTCGGCCTCGACCCGACGACGATGAAGATCATTAGCTCGGTCCCGCTGCCTAATGACTACACCGTGGGCGACGGCCTCAACACGGCGGGCTACACCTTCACCGCTCCCGAGAACGAAAAGCAGTTGGACGTTACCTTCAAGATCGACCACAACTTCTCGGACCGCAATTCCGTGTTCGCTCGCATCTCCTGGGGACACCAGAACACGATCGGCGATCTGGCCAACGGTGGCGCTCCGATGTATCCGACGAGCGACCCCCTGGTGAACACCTATCGCACGCCCCGCAACGTCGCCATCAACTGGCGCATCACCCCGACCGGCTCGCTCACGAACGAGTTGGTCGCGGGCATGAACCGGTTCGGCTTCGACTTCGCGAACGGCAATCCCGACCCCGATAAGGCTTCGCCGCTGGTCCTCAATAACATGACGATGCCTCAAAGCAACTGGAGCGGCAACATGCGGGCATTGACCACGCTCCAGTTAAGCGACAACCTGCGCTGGGTAAAGGGTGCGCACTCGTTAGCTTTCGGAGTGAACGCGCGCGACACGCAGCATATCGACGACCGCGGATCGATTGGCAACTACGACGCGCGGCTGGCCGTAGGTTTCGGCATCAGTGCCTCGACCGGCAGTCCGGTGGACACGACGCTGTATAGCCGGCCCAGCGACATCAATACCACTTACGACGCGACCCCATGGGCCTACAGCATCAATGACATGCTCGGTAAGGTGGGCCTCATGAGCCAGGGCTTCGTTTCGTCCGGCGGCAAGTGGGCTCCGGGAGGAACCGTCTACAACTTCAAGTCGCGCTTCCCGTCCGTACAGTTCTATGCGCAGGATAGCTGGAAGGTGAAATCCAACCTGACGGTCGATCTAGGCATGCGCTGGGAACTGTACATGTCGCCCGGCAATCCGCAGGATACCGTCCTCCATCCGAACCAGCCGACTTACATCGGGACAGCGCCGTCCAGTTCGCTGGCATGGGTTCCAGGCAATGTCTTCGGCAACTCGTTCGGCAATATCGGGCCGTCAGTCGGCTTTGCCTGGGATCCCTTCAAAGACGGAAAGAGTTCGGTACGGGCGTCGTTTCGTATCGCCTACGACCCTATCAATACGTTCGTTCTCTCGTCCGCCATATTCCAGGGCCTGCCCGGCCTGACCTACCCCTACAGCTACCGTGTCAACGGGCGTTTGCAGAGCGGGATACCGACGCTGGCACCTCCCGCGGCGGCCGACCCGATTGCCCTGCGGACACCGGCATCTTTCAGTCCCACAGCGAGCATAACGGTGATGGACCCGCGGTGGCAGCCGGCGAGGACGGATATGTGGAGCCTCAGCCTGCAACGCGAGCTGCCGTGGAAGGTAGTGGCGGAAGTGAACTATATCGGGCATCGTGCCACCCACCTGAGCGCGGCCAATGCCATCAACCAAGTCGATGTTCTAAGCAATAGTTTCGTGAAGGAGTTCCAGATCGTGGCCTCGGGCGGCGAGAGCACGATGATCAACCAGATGCTGGCCGGCGACCCCAACCTGGCTGGACGGACCGGCTCGGCGTATCTCCGGGCCAATTACTCGGGCAACCTCAGCAACGGCGATGTGGCTACGATCGCCGCCAATATCAACAACCGCAGCCGAGTGGTGAACGGCGTCGCTACACAGCAGATCGCCATCAACGGCTTCAGCCCCTACTTCTTCACTCCGTACCCGCAGTTCCTCGGCGGCATGGGCGTGGTTGACAGCCTGGGCTGGTCAAACTACGAAGGACTGCAGGCGCAGATCCGGCGTAAGTTCAGCAACGGACTTCAGTTCCAGTTCGGTTACACGTTCAGCAAGTCACTCGATACCAACTCGTTCGATCCCGATCAGACGCGTTTCGCGGCCGGCAACTCGCAAACCGCGGGCGATACCTTGCAGAACATCTACAACCGCGCCGCGAACTATGCGCGCTCCGACTTCGACCGGAGGCACGTGTTCGTAGGCAACTTTATCGCCGACCTGCCATTCGGCAAGGGTAAGCGGTTCCTCCACAATGCCAATGGATTGCTTGATAGCATCGTTGGCGGGTGGTCGCTCGCCAATGTGATCACGCTGGAGTCCGGCCGGCCGATGACAGTATTCAGCGGGGCCAACACCATCAGCGACCAGGTGAAATCCTGGGCTAACTGCAGCGGGTGCTCGTCGGGAATGGGAACTCCGAACTGGGTCGGTACTCCCTTCGCCGGCGGTACCGAGTACTACTTCACACCGGACCAGAAGAAGATGTTCAGCAACCCGGCCGCCGGCACGCAAGGGAACATGGGACGGAACTCCATCACCATGTCTCCCTACAGGAACTGGGACGCATCGTTATCCAAGCTGATCCACCTCACGGAGCGCCAGACGCTGAAATTCGGCTGGCAGATTCAGAACGTCACCAATTCAGTAATGTACGGCATTCCCTTTACTGGCTTATCGACAAGTCCACTGTTTGGCGAAATGAACGGGCCAGCCGGGGTGCAAAACACTAACAGTGCACGTCGCATGCAGGTCTCGGCGTTGTACACCTTCTAGCTTGGTCGTCTTCTCAGGGGGAGGCGAAAGCTTCCCCCGTTATTCTTGTCCTCCCGACGCTACATGTGTCTGACCAACATTTCCCATCAAACGAAATCTGCTCGTGTGAAAGTGCGAATTCCGATGAAAAAACCTAGGTTGACCGCCTTTTGGCCCACCGGGCTTGCTCTGGCGATTATGTCGCTGTCATTCTCGGCCGTCCCGGCAGTCTCACGGCTGACGCAGGCTGCGGATCTCATCACCGAGCAGAACCTGAAGGCGGAGATCGCCTTTCTCGCCTCCGATGATCTCGCCGGTCGCAACGCCGGCAGTCCGGAAGATCACATTGCGACCGATTACATCGCCACGGAGTTCATGCGCTTGGGGCTAAAGCCCATGGGCGATAACGGTACCTACTTTCAAAAGATGGAAATCCTGACCGGAGAACTCGATCGCCAGCAGGTTGCGCTGACGGCGAAGGTCGCCGGCGCCGAACACACGTACACGCTGAACAAGGATTTCCAGTGGTTGGGCCAGAGCCTGCGTCCGACTTCGGTGTGTGCTCCCGCCGTGTTTGCCGGTTACGGTATCGACGCCCCGGAATTCGGCTACAACGATTTCGCCAACATCGACGTGAAGGGCAAGGTCGTGCTGGTGTTGAGCCGCGAGCCGCAAGCGGACAACCCACAGTCGAAGTTCATGGGCACTTGGGACACCTATCACGCCTTCATCCGTTACAAGCTGGAGGCGATCCGCAAGATGGGCGCTGCCGGAGTACTGCTCATCCAGGATCGCGGCCCGAGTACCTCCAAGCCCACGCCCGCCAGCTCACCGAGGGCCCGCGGCGGCACGCTCTGGGCGCTCGCGGGCGAGATGTGGGACCTTCCGGCATTCTCGATCCGCCGCGAAGTCGCAGACGAACTACTGGCTGCATCCGGGAAGAAGGTCGACGATCTACAAACAGGCATCGACAGCTCGCTGCATCCGGAGTCGTTCGAGGTGCCGGACAGTTCGGTTTGCCTGCGCAAGGCGTTCACCAACGTGCAGTCGCACGAAGGCCGTAACGTTGTGGCGCTGATGGAGGGGTCCGACCCGAAGCTGAAGGGCGAAGCGGTGATCCTGACCGCCCACCATGACCACATGGGTATCTCCGAAGGCCACATCTATCACGGCGCGGACGACAACGCCTCCGGTGTGGCGGGCCTGATCGGAACCGCCCGCGCCTTCGTCCGCGGTAACGTCCATCCGCGTCGCAGCGTACTGTTCGTCGCTTATGACGGCGAGGAGCGCATCTTCCTCGGTTCCTATTATTACGTCACCC
The DNA here is from genome assembly GCA_964559835.1 of uncultured Terriglobales bacterium. Taxonomy (GTDB): domain Bacteria; phylum Acidobacteriota; class Terriglobia; order Terriglobales; family Acidobacteriaceae; genus DAISJI01. Next base: position 38,761 of record CAZLJE010000008.1, on the reverse strand, counting down.
ATCCCGCCATTCCGCTGAGCAACACGGCCGCCACGATCAATCTCGACATGATCGGTCGCGACGAGAACGACGCCAACTGGCCCGTTCCGCCCGACGGCAACGTCAACATGGTGAATGTTCTTGGCACCCGTTATAACGAGGGCTTGCGTCGCGTCATTGATCGGCAAAACCGGCCTATCGGGCTCACGCTGGATTACAAGATGGATGTGATCGACCCCGACTCGCTTTGGGCGCGCAGCGATCACTTCTGGTTTGCCACGCTACACATTCCACAGGTCGAATTTCAGACGGGATTGCATCCGGACTATCACACCGAAAACGATACCTGGACGCGTATCAACTACCCGAAACTGACGAAGATTGTACGACTAGTGTTTCTATCGATTGTCGACATCGCCAACGCGCCGCGGCGGGTTGAGTTCACGGCGGCGGGCATGCCGCCAAAAACCACAACGGAGATCCTGCGCAATCAGCACAAAGCGACACGTGGCACAGGGCTTCGCGCCATTCAACACGTTTCAGCACCTTAGCAGCGTCCGCTACTGTAGATGAATTGTAGATGGTCTCTGCTTCGCGCAGTACTGGCCTGCTTCGGCTACTTGGCCCCTGTCCTAACGGCAGCCCGCCCCGAGTCAATTGGACGTGCAACGCTCTAGACAGCAAGTGATTGCAGAAATCAGTTGTAATCCTGTCGCCCACCTGATCGTTTTGACATTGCTGGTTAATCGCTTCCCTCCCCCATGTTCAGCGGGACATCACAGCTACACTCTGAACTGAAACGGCACTGCCGCGTCGAAGCTTCCGGTCAGCGCCAGTCCGGTCACCGAAATCGCGAACAGGACGATCAGTGGGAAAAAATCCATCATGACCGTCTGAACGAATTGCGGCGCAAGGACTTTGTACGCCGCTGAGAAACCACCGGAGCTCATCACTTTAATGTCTTGCGCGTGGGCGTGAAAGCTTGCGAAGAGAGCGACTAAGAGCGCGACCTGCCAGACCAACTTGCGTGTCGAATTTACAACCATGGTCTCTCGCCTTCATCGCTTACTCCGCCGCCACTGGTTCGCCGCGAACCCCAAGTTGGACCGATGGCTGCTGTCCTCGTGCGAGCAGCGTCGCAACCAATCCGCACATTGCCGCTATCGACAACCACACCCCCGGGATCGCGCGGTTCCCGCTGAGATGGATCAGGTACGTGCTGATCGCCGGGGTAAACCCGCCGAACACCGCGGTCGCGACGCTGTATGCAAGTGAGAAGCCGATGGTTCGGACGTCGATCGGAATCATCTCTGCCATGAACACGATTGCCGCGCCGTTGTAGCTGCCGTAGATAAACGATAGCCACAGCTCCACCGCCAGCAGTTTTGAAAAGGAAGGCCCGTTCACGAGCCACAGCATTGCCGGATAGGCAGTCGCCAGCATCAGGATGGTGCAACCGATCAGCAGCGGAGTGCGCCCGATCCTGTCGGAAAGCGAGCCCATTACAGGGATCCAGAACAGGTTGGAAGCGCCCACACAAAATGTGACGATAAGACTGTCGCGACTGGAAAGGTGAAGTACGGTGCTACCGAACGTAGGCGTATAAGCCGTGATCATGTAGAAAGACACGGTCGTCATGGTGAATAGCATGGTGCCGATCGCCACCAGCCGGGCATTCGCAGCGAGGGACCGGACGATCTCGGACATTTCCGGGTGTTTCTTGCGGGCACTGAACTCATCGGATTCCTGCAGCGACCGCCGTAGTCGTAACAGAAATGGAATGATTGCGCACCCGATCAGAAGCGGGACGCGCCAACCCCACGCTGCCATCGCTTGGGGCGGCAGGTATCGATTCAGCGCCACTCCCAGGATCGCAGCGAACATAACGGCCACCTGCTGGCTGGCCGATTGCCATGCCACGTAAAATCCTTTGTGGCCCGGTGTCGCGATCTCGGAGAGGTACACCGACACGCCGCCCAGTTCCATGCCCGCCGAAAACCCTTGAAGCAAGCGTCCGACCAACACGAGCAGCGGCGCGATGAGCCCGATCTTTGCGTAACCCGGTACGCACGCAATCGAGAGGATTCCAACGGACATTAAGCTCAGCGTTAGGACCAGCCCGGCACGGCGGCCGTGCCTGTCGGCGTACGCCCCCAGCACAATCGCACCGACCGGCCGCATAAGAAACCCGGCGCCGAACGTCATCAGGGACAACATCAGGGAGATGTACGGATTTCCATTCGGGAAAAAGGCTCTACCGATCGCCGAGGCGTAATACCCGAAGACCATGAAGTCGTACATTTCCAGGAAATTGCCGCTGGAAACGCGTACGACTGCCCACATCTTCGATTTGCGATCGGTGGAGACGGGGCGGCTGGTCATCCGGTTACGCCAACTTCGCTTCCGCGGCGGCATTCTTCCCCGCAACGCGGCCGTAGAACGAATAAATGCCGAGCGTACCGTGGCCATGGTAACGGCCCAGGTACTGGGCGCACTCGCCCGCGGCATAGAGATGTGGAATCACTCTCTCATCATCGACGGATTTCACACTCGTTTCAGTCTGAGTTTCTACGTTCTTACATCCGGGGAGGCGCAGCAGTTGAAGCGGAAGCAGGCTGACCGTCGATGGTGCCTGGCTCCATGATCTCGATGCGCGTACCGTCAGGGTCGAAGAGATTGGTCTGGCGCTTCCGGTTCTTCCCAATACGCACGTCAACAGGCCGGGCGTACTGGACTCTTGATGCCCGCGTACGCAACTCGGCCGCGGCCGCCTCGGCATCGGGAACTTCCAGGCACAAGTGGTTCTGAACTCCGAGCCGCTCGCGGCCCGGAGGATCGCGGTAGAGCATGAACTCAACATAATCGTCGCCATCCGGGACGCGCATGTTGATCCAGCTCAGTTCAGCGCCGTTGGAGCTTCCTCGCCAGAACTCGCGAAAGCCGAGGATGTCGGCGTAGAAATGCATAGCAGCCGAAACGGAACCGACGGTGAACCCGGCGTGCATGATGCGTTTGGAGATCCGCGTCGCCGGCATGTCTTTTCCACGATGCTGCGCGGTCCAACTGTCGGGCTCGTACTGCACGAATTCGACTTTGTGACCGTCCGCGTCCGTGACTGTGAAGTTCAGGTTACCAATGCGTCCTTTGGAAACCTTGTCGGGGACCTTCACCCCTTGCGACGCAAGGTAATTGCGCATCCGAGTCGCGTCGTCGGTGTAGAACGCAATGTGGTTCAACTGTCCATCGCCAGAGGGAGTATCAGCAAAGAGCTCCAGATACTGATTATCGTTGATTTTGACGAAGGCGATGCGGTCGGCGCCGTTATCGCCATTGAGGGCGTACGGTTCGGCGAACCCGAGGAGCCCTTCGTAGAACTGCCGCGCTTTCGCCAAGTCGCTGACATAGTAAGCGGCGTGCGCAACCCCGAGAATCTTCGGGCGAGCAACTTTGGTCTGAGCCGCAGCCGCCTCAGAACACACGAGTACCGCAGCAACGGCGATCAGCGCCCATACGCGGAGCTTCAAGCGTAGGGTTCCATCTTCGCCGAAAGAGTGCGCGCCACTTCGGGCGTAACGCGTTGGCGATTGCGATAGGCGACGTTTGCCATGTGTCCCGCGATGGCCGACTTGTACCCCATCTCGACCGAGGCGTTCGGCGTTTTGCGCGAGCGCACGCAGTCGATAAAGTTCGCCATATGGTCGACATCCGGAGTGTCGCCGGTCAAGGCAACTCCTTGCGGCCGGTTCACCTTCTCCGGGAAATAATGCACCGCGGCTTTGGAACGACCAGTCACCATGTCGGTGGTTCCCATCGTGTGTTCGATCGAGCCATCGCTGCCCAGTACGCGCTCGCCCAGCCCGAAGTGGTTGTTATTGAATCTCGATTGCCACGTCATGACCACGTCGTTAGGAAAGTCTAACGTCACCGAGATCGTGTCGGGGACTTCGCGACCGTCCTTCTCACTGAATACTCCACCGGACATGTAGGCGGCAGTCGGCAATGGGAGGTCGAGAGCCGTCATGACCCAAGATGTCTGGTGGACCATATTCTCAGTGATGTTCCCTCCCGAGAACTCCCAGAACAAACGCCAGTTGATGAACTTGTACGGATCGAATGCGCGTTGAGGCCGGCCGTTGAGAAACGCATCCCAGTTGGCGACGTGTTGCGGATTGCAGTCGGAGGGAACTTCGCGCACCCACTGACCTTTTCCGTGTGGTGTGTTGCGGCTCATCCAGGCGTCGACCTGGGTGACCTTTCCGACCAAGCCATCCTTGATCCACTTCCGCGCGTCCATAACAGACCCGAAACTCGTCCATTGCAGCCCGATGCCGATAACCTGCCTCGATTTTTGCGCCGCTGCCAGACATTGCTCGGCCTCGTGGATGGAGTACGTCATCGTCTTTTCGCAGTACAGGTCTTTGCCGGCGGCAACCGTATCCAGAAAGTGGCGCGCATGAAGGTGCAAGGGGCTGGCAACGATGACGGCGTCTACATCCTTCATGTCGAGCAACTGGCGATGGTCGGTGACAGTACGGATGTTGGGCGACAGCGCTCGCGCTTCTTCGTGGCGGCGGGTGTAAATATCAGCAACCGCGACCATCTCCGCATTGGGCACATTGAGCACTTGTTTGAACAGTTCCTGGCCGCGGCCGCCGCAGCCGATCATGCCGACGCGAACGCGATCGTTCGCGCCCAGCACGCGGCTCGGGTTCATCGCCGTTACGGCCGCTGCCATGGCCATCGTTCCAAGAAATTCGCGCCGATCGATGTTCGACATCATTCCCTCCAAGATGTTTATTCGGGCTTGATTACAACGCGCCCGCTTCTTTTAAAGCCTTTTTCATTCCAGCCATGCTTTGCCGCGTGGACGCTTCCGGCGTTCCGGCCCCGCGCCAGTGAGTTTCGAGACTGACGGCGAGGCGATATCCGTCGCGCTTTAGCGCTTTATACTGTCCGACCCAATCGATCGTTCCGCTACCCACGGGCGCCCATTCCTGGCCGTCGCCGGAGGCTTTCTTCTGAACGTCCTTGCAGTGACAGTGGCCAAGGCGATGCTTCGGAATCGCCGCATAACCATCCGGAAACGGATTTTCGCCCAACATGGCGGCGTTCCCCGGGTCCCAATTGAGCATCACATTTCGCGACTTGATCCCTGCCAGCGTGGCCGCAGCCTCTTTGCCGGTCGCCGTATTACAGGTCATCTCGTTTTCCAGCACGAGGATAATGTTCTTCTTGGCAGCCTTCTCGGCCGCCTCCTGGAGCTTCGCGTTGATCGCATTGCGATAGGTCCCGATATCTTCCAGGCGCCAAAAATCAAAACAGCGGACTCGGTCCGTATTGAAAGCGCGCGCCAGTTCGATGCTGCGCTCCAACACCTCGTCCTGCTGCTTGAAACCAAAATCGGCGCCGAACTGGTCGCGCTTCGGGCTGAATTTCGATGTGGGCGCGCCTGGCCAATCGACCTTGAACAGAGGGCTGGCAATGTCCGTGACCCTGAGCTTGTAACGCTCCAGGATGTCGCGGGCCTCGCCGATCTCCTTGCTGTCCAGCTTGAGCAGGTTCTTGTTCCACATACCGCGCAACTCGATCCACTGCAGACCGAAATCGCGCGCTACGATCTCGGCGGCGCGGCCGAAATCCTGGGTGATCTCGTCGTTGATCACAGCGATCCGAAAGGGAGAACTCATACGGTCAGCCCCAGTGTGTGTTCGACATAGTTTTTGTTGGTAACGGCAGCCTGTTTCGGCTCCTTCTCTTTTTCAGGATTGCCGTCGAGTTCAATGATGCCCCACCCGCGGAACTTTGCTTGTTTCAGAGCATGAATCGCCGCCGGGACATTCATTCTTCCCTGACCAAGCTCAACGAAAACATACGGAGTGCGTCCAGTCGAGGCGGGTGGCCGGGGAGCGACGTCTTTCAGATGTAGGAACAAGAGACGGTCCTTATAGCGGCCGATTGCTTTCGCCGGATCGCCGCCGCCCTGGAAATAATGCGCGATATCCAGCTCAAGCTTGACGTATCGCGGATCGGAGTTTTCCAGGACGCGGTCCACTTCCTCCGGCTTCTCGCCCATCGAGCCCATGTGGTTGTGGTAGCCGAGCGGCACGCCTAGGTCGGCGCTGCGCTTACCGATTTCCGTGAGCAGAGTCCCAAGGTGCTTGTAGTCTGCGGGCGTGACCGGACGTTTGGGCCTGGAATCGGTGACCTGCAGGTAAAGACCGCCGGCGTCGTGCATGAAACGCGCTTTCTCCACGTGCTTTTCGATCTCACTCGCGTCATCGGAGCCTTCCACGCGAACGCCACCGCTGGAAAGGGCGACCAGAGTGAGATTGTGTTTGGCGAGAACGTCTTTGACCTCCGCCGCCCCGCCCTCGAATTCTTTCAAGATATTGCTTCGCAGCTGAATGCCGTGATAACCGACGGCCGCAATATCCTCGATCGCTTGGCGATCGTTGCCGCCCCACGTGATGGCGGCGTATCCGATGTGCATCTCCGCCGCATCGTGGATGGGCTTATCGAAATAGGACAGGTCGATAGCTGGGTAGAGCGGCGCAAAATGTGCGAACAATTGCTTCGGAACGGCTGAGGCAAGGCCGGCAGCGGCGAGGCCACCGAGAAACGTACGGCGAGAATGCTCCCACGGCATCGTTGGTTGGTCCTCCATGTAGTAGCGCCAGAGTCATGATTGCATACTGGCAAGGTTAAAGTTCAAGAGTCCAGGATTCTGTCCCCAGTCTCTCGCGAGATCAAAAGCTCAACTTCGCACCGAACTGCAGGGTTCGGTTGCCACCGTCGACTCCTTTGATGTGACCGAAATCCGGACTGGTTTGGGACGTGTTGGGAGTGGAGAATTGCGGCGTGTTGGTGACGCTGAATGCCTCCGCGCGCAATTCGAATCCTACCCGCTCGCCTATGGGGAACCGTCGCGAAACAGCGGCGTCGAAGTTGAAGAACCCGGGCCCGCTGAACTCGTAACGTTTCATGTTGCCGAGAGCGCACGCCGCACTGGCGCAGCCCGCGGGAACGAGGTGAGGCGCAAAAGAGTTGGGATCGAACCAAGCGTCGGTATCGATCCCGCCCAGTACATGGAACGGCGCTACGAGGTCCGGATACTGGCTCGATCCGTTGGCCGCCAACGAATTGCCATTGGCTGTGAAGTGCAGCGGCACTCCGCTCATGCGCGTCAAAATCCCGCTCACTCCCCAGCCACCAAGGATCCAACTGGCCGGGCCCGACGAAAGGAAGCGCTTTCCTTTTCCGAAGGGCAGCTCGTAGACGAAGGTGCTGACGAAGGTGTGCTTCCGGTTCCGGCTCTCCACCGAGTAGTTACGCCCGAAGTCGATGTAGTTATCGGGCGAGCCACCGTCGGATCCCATGTCGGAGCGGTATGCCAACGCTTTCGCCCAGGTATATGCGACGGTCATGAGGAAGCCGTTCGACCATTTGCGATTCAGCTTCACCTGGAGAGAGTTGTAGTTCGAATTGGTTCGCTTGTAGAGGAAGTTCGTCGCTCCCGTGCGGCCGAACAGATTGCAAAGTGGACGCGTGCTCTGGCCGATCACGCAATTGTTGTTTTGCAACGACGTTGTCGTCTTGCCACCACACCCCAGGAGATTCCCGGCGATCTGCGCGGCCGTACACCAGGACGGAGCCAGTGCCGCATTGAGATCGTACTGTACAGGGATACGCCTTCCAACATTGCCGACGTACGCCACGTCAAGCGCGAAGTTGTTCCAGAGCGAGCGCTCGATGGCGAGGTTCCACGCTTCCACATAAGGCTGCTTGAAGTTCTTGTCAATAACGTAGTACGTATCGCCTGACTTGCCCGGGATGATTCCATTGGCGGGAGTTACGAACGGCGCCGGCGCCGGGAACCCGTTTGCCAGCGTCGCAAAGCTTCCCGCCGGGCAGGGTGATGTTGATACCAGGCATGCCGGGGCGAAGCCGTTCGGGTTCGGATATTCATTGTTCTGCCGGACTGGGAAATTGTTAAAGCCGTAGTTGTTGTTCGTGAACGGTTCGTAGCTGATGCCGAAGCCGGCGCGAATTACCGTCTGCTCGGAGAAGCGGTAGGCCAGACCAAGACGCGGTGCGAAATATGTGTAATAGGTGGTGCGGCCCATGTTGAGCGGATTCCCGCCCACTCCGGCTACAACCAGCGCATTCTGCGTCGGATCGTAGTTGGAATAGCCACCCGCATGATTCGGAGTCGCGGGATCATACAGTTCCCAACGCATGCCGGCATCTACGGTAAGGTCCTGGGTTGCGTGCCAGGTATCCTGGCCGAAAAAGAACGCTTCTGTCTCGCGCCAGGAACCGGAGATCAAGGAAATGTCGCGACCCACATCCGTTGCGCGGTCGAGCAGGAACGACGCGAAGTTGTTCGCCAAGTTTGTCGGCGACGATTTTCCGCCCGAGTTCAGCGCCGTCGGACCGGTGCCGAACTGATACCGGCCGCGCGGGCCGAATGTCTGGGCCTGCACCAGATCGTCGCGCAACCGGCGTATGTCCGCTCCCCACTTGAACGTATGGTTGCCGTGGATCTTTGTCCAGTTGTTGACCACATCGATGTTGGTCTCGCCCCGGTCCCAGGGAAGCGAAGCGCTGTATCCCACCAGCGGGCTTGAGAAGCCCTGGATGTCCATGCTCACTAACCCGCTGGTGAAAGCATCGAGGTTTACACCGGGTATGCCGAGATCCGAGGAAGCCTTGCTGCCGTAATCGGCGTTGTGAGCAACATTGCGATAGTGGCTGATGCCGGCGCGGACCTCGGTGATGAGCGTCGGTGAGAAAATGTGTGTCTCGTTCAGGGCTCCGGTCTGCTGGTGCTGAATGCCGGTACCTTGGAAGGCGCTGTTGGCCGGTCCACCTGCGAGAGCAAAGATCGGCTGTTGATAGACGTTCTGGACCGCACGGCTGAAGCGGAAGGCCAGCCGGTCGTTCTTCGTGAGGTTATGGTCGACTTTCACATCGAACGCGGTGCTTGCTTTCGTGAACAGAGTGTTTTGCGCATAGTTATTCGTCAGTCCTGCCAGGTTCGTGTGCGGGACGAGCGCGATCAGCTTGGTTGCGATCGGACTGATCAGCTGTTGCGGAATCTTGTTGCATGGTGTCCCCGCGGGCTGAACACCTTGCGCGTTCGGTGTGAGCGGGTTCCCGGTCGCGTCGCACTGGAACCGCTGGCGATTGGTGCCATCGGGGTTCCCTGTGTACGGATTGTAGATGTTTACGCCGGCGGCGCTGAAGTCCCCAATACGGAACGCGTCCGTCGGAATCGTGAGCTGGTTGAATTGTCCGCGATGGTCGTCGATGCGCAGCAGGTCAAAGAAGAAGAAAGTCTTGTTCTTGATGATGGGACCGCCGATGGTCCCGCCATAATAGTTATAGGTTGTGCGCGCCAATGCGTTGGGGGGACGGTTGAAGTAGCTCCGGGCAGCAAGGGCGCTCAGTCGGTTGAACTCATACACGGAGCCATGGAAACCGTTTGTCCCGGATTTCAGTTCGACATTCGTTACGGCGCCGCCGGCGCGGCCGAATTCCGCCGCGTAATTGCTGGTCGTTACGTCTACCGTGCGAATCGCCTCGGCAGGTGGAACGTAGATCTGCAGCAGACCGGTCCTCTCGTCGTCGTTCACGCCCTCGATCATCAGCTGGTTAAATTCACGTGATTGACCGTTAACCTCCGAGGAAAGTGTGTCCTGCGCATTGAAGAACTCCGAGTGATCGCGATGCGGTCGCACAGTTCCTGGCACAGTCGCCAGCAAACTTTGAAAATTGCGGTTAGCGCCGCCGACCGGAAGTGCCTCTACCTGCGCCATCTCGATCTTTGTACCGACATCAGCTCGGTCAGTCTGCAGGATCGGCGCTGTTCCTGTCACTTCGACGGTCTGCGTAACAGCGCCGGGTTCGAGCGTGAAGTCAACCCGCACCGTACTGTTGACGTCGACATTCGTCTGCGGGCGCGCGACTCTCTTAAAACCCGGCGCTTGCACCTCTACTCCGTATGTGCCGGGTGGCAAGTTCGGAAAAACGTAATTGCCGCTGGCATTTGTCGCAGTCGTACGGCTAATGCCGGTTGCCATCTCTCTGCTTACGACGGTCGCGCCGCCGACCACAGCACCGCTTTTATCGGTTACGGTGCCGACTAAAGTGGCGTTGACTGCTTGCGAATGCGCTAGGTTTGGCGTGGCGATCAACGAAACTAGAACAACGAGGACTACAACAGTGCTTCCCCACACGTGTGTCCGCATAGCTCCCCACCCCTCCAGAGTCATTTCATCCACTGAAATGACAAGTTGACGAGCTGAAAAGCCTGCCAGCACTCGAGGCAGTCTGTCAAGACAGGAAGCATCACATCCAACACAATTTCATCTCATAAACGAACCTTCACAGCTGCGCAGAGGCGAAACGGCCCAGTCTGGCTCTTCTTTGCTGCGGCCGTACCGATGCCAGTCAGGATCCGCTATGGTATGTGCGGCTGGCCGTTTTCCGATCCGAACATGAACGGGCGCCGTTCAGCTATTCAGCAGTTGCTTGCGCGAGATCGCTCCGAGTCCTCTTCACACATTCCGCAATCGCCTGCACTTCGTCCCCTTCGACGAGTTCGGTATTTAAGGCTATGCCTTGTTGACCGGCAGTTTGTTGGGCACTGACCTGCAGCTTTCGGTAGTATTCAGAAACTTGCTGGGGCAGTACGACTGTGGCGCCTGTTACTCCGGCATCCAGATTCACAGCAGCATAGGGGGCAGCTTCTCATATACATAGACTGCCCTGAACTCGGCGTCCAGACTCTTGGCAGGCAGAATGCCGGCGATCAATGCACGTCGAGTTTCAGGAGATCCGTCGCTCTCTTTAAGACCGCCCCCACAACTGGAATCACTTGTGCGAGTCTTTCGCGGTTTGCTATTGCTGCCAGCCACCGCCGAGGGCCTGGTAAAGCTGCACGAGCGCCAACCGCTCGTTTAGCTGGGCTTGCACCAGGTTGAGTTCCGCGGCGAAGTAATTCGTTTCGCTGGTCAGCACCTGGAGGTAACTTGCTCCGCCGTTCTTATAAAGCACTTCAGATAGTTGGTCGGTTCGCTGTGCCGCTCCCGTCAGCAGTTCCTGCTGCGCGCGGAACTCGCGATTCTTTTGCGAAGCGATGAGCGCATTGGAAACCTGTTCCAGCGAATTCTGCACAGTTTGCTGGTAGGAGAGCATGGATTCCTGCCAGTTCGCCCGGGCAAGCCTGAGTCTCGAGCGGAGTGCTCCGCCTTGGAAAACTGGCTGAGTCACGCTAACGGCGCTGGACCACATCTCAGAAGGCTGACTGATGAACTGATGCAAGGCGTTGCTCTCCAGTCCTCCTAGGCCGGTGAGCGACACATTAGGAAAGAACGAGGCTTTGGCGACGCCGATTTGTGCGTTGGCGGCGACCATGTTCTCTTCTGCCTGGCGCACGTCCGGCCGGCGCTCCAGCAATTCCGAGGGAAGTCCGGCGGGAATGTTTTGCGGTACAGGCTGGTCGGTAAGCGCACGGCCGCGGGGAATAGATTCGGGGTTTTCGCCGAGCAAAACGCTCAGCACGTTTTCCTGCTGCTGAATTTGCCGTTCAAGATCGGGAATCGTCTCCGAGGCCGTATAGACCAGTTGTTCCGCCTGACTTACATCTAGTCCTGAGCCGCCACCGTGACTCTCAAGCACATGAGTTAACTGCAGGGATTGTCGACGCGATGCCAGCGTGCGGTTCGAGATGTCGAGTTCGCTGTCGAGCGCGCGGAGCTGGAAATAAGCCGCCGCTACATTGGCCACAAGCGAAGAAAGAACGGCTCGCTGTCCCCACTCGGTCGCGAGTAACTGGGCGCGAGCCGCCTCGGTTTGTCGGCGGTATTTTCCCCAGAAGTCCAGATTCCAGATCACCGACAGATTCAGCTCGCCGCCATTGACCTCGAATGCGGGAAGTACCTTTGAGACCTTCGCGTTCTGCTGGCTGAAAACGTCCGCGCCCACGCTTGCGGAGGGCAGTTGGTTGGCGCGGGTGATGCCGACTTGTGCCTGCGCTTCAAGAACGCGGGCGGCGGCGATTCGCACATCATAATTTTGCGCAATGGCAGTGTGAATCAGCTGCGTAAGCACTGGATCCTGGTACACCTGCCACCACTTTTCATTGCCCAGCGATGAGGCCGCCGCAGCCTGCTGCGGCTCTGGTGTGCGATAGCCTTGCGGCACATTTACTGCCGGCCGTTTGTATTTCGGCCCCACGAGGCACCCGGTCAGCAAGCAAAGTAGAGTAACGATTCCTAAGAGTCCAATCTTCTTCATATTCAGTCACCTTCACTAGCCGCTTCACCGGGTCTGAGTGGCAGTGCTCTGCGTCGCTCCGCACCGGAGACGCGCTCGACCACATAGAAGATCGTGGGAACAAAAAATCTGCCGATGAAGGTTTCCGCGACCATCCCTCCGATCACGGCCGTTCCCATGATCTGGCGGGCAACCGAACCTGCTCCGGAAGCTGTCCAGAGCGGCACGCAGCCGAGAATAAAGGCGAGCGCAGTCATCATGAGAGGCCGGAAGCGAACCCTCGCCGCGGAAAGAGCGGCATCGACGATCGACATACCGCGTTCGTAGTCTTCCTTGGCAAAGGCTACGATTAGAATCGAGTTTTTCGCGGCCAGACCGATCAGCATCACCAGGCCAATCTGGGCATAGACATCGTTCTCGATTTGAACCATGTACTGAGGAAGGTAAAGGCCGATCACAGTGCGACGCAGCCAGAGCGCAGCCAGGGCGCCGAACACTGCGACTGGCGTGCTCAGCAGCACGCTGAAAGGCACTGTCCAGCTTTCATAGAGCGCTGCCAGAATCAGAAAAACAAACAGCAACGAAAATCCGAAGATGACCCAAGACGGAACCCCTTCGTGCGCCTTTTGCTCCTGATAAGACATGCCCGCGTAGTCGAAGCCCATTTCGCGCGGCATGGTTTGCTTGAAAACATCTTCCAGTGCCGCCGTCGCCTGATCGGAGCTGTAACCGGGCGCGGCGGTGACATTGATCTGTGCGGACCGGTACTCGTTGTAACGCATTGTGAACTCCGGGCCGTAACGGGTCTCGAACTTTGCCAGTGCGGTTAGCGGCACGGTCTGTCCCTGGCGGTTGCGGACATAGAATTGCCCAAGATCGTCGGTCGTCGAGCGATATGGAGCTTCGGCCTCTACGTACACCTGCCAGGTACGGCCGAAATCGTTGTAGTAGTTGATGAACAGGCCGCCCATATACGCTTGAACGGTGTTGTAGACGTCGCTTAAATTCACGTCCTGCTTCAACACCTTGTCCTTATCCACATTGATGAATTTTTGCGGCACGCTCGGGATAAACGTTGTGATCATCATGCCAATCTCAGGGCGCTTGCGAGCGGCTGCCATGAATTTGGCCAGGTTATCGGAAAGAAACTTAACATCTTTGCCAGCACGGTCCTCCAGGACGAACGTAACGCCGCCAGCAGTGCCGACGCCGGGTATGGCTGGTGGCGAGAAACCGAAGACTGTTCCTTCCGGTAACCCTCTCAGTTCCTGGTTCAAACGCGCCTTGATGGCTTGAAATTGTTCGGCATGGGTTTTGCGATCGCCCCAGGGCTTCAGAGTTACAAAGAAGAATCCGTTATAGGAAGTCCGGACGAAGCTCAGCAAACTGAAGCCGACGACGCTTGTGGTGTACTGAACTCCCGGCGTCTTTGCGAGTACGTCCTCGACCTGCTTGGCAGCCGCGCCTGTGCGTTCCATCGACGCCGAATTGGGCAGCTGCATGTTGATGTAGAGGTAGCCCTGATCTTCATCCGGCAAGAAACTAGTTGGCAGATGGCGGCTGAAAAACCATGCTGCAGCGCCGGCGACTACGAGGAGCACGATCACCACAGCCGCCTTGCGAATCAAGTCACCCGACCAACGCACAAAGCTGTCGGTAGAGCGGTTCCAATAGGCGTTGAACCAGCCGAAGAATTTTCCGAGTGGCCCGCGAGTCTCTTTTTTCGGTCGCAGAAGAATGGAGGCGAGAGCCGGGCTGAGCGTAAGGGCGTTAAATGCCGACAGAATCACGGAGATGGCAATAGTGATCGCAAATTGTTGATAAAGCCTTCCGGTAATGCCCGGGATGAAAGCAGTCGGTACGAAGACTGACGAGAGCACCAGAGCGATGCCAACTACAGGACCGGAGAGCTCCTCCATCGCTTTTCGAGCCGCGTCCTTGGGCCCCAAACCTTCTTCAATATGCCGTTGCACACCTTCAACAACGACGATGGCGTCGTCGACCACTAGTCCAATAGCGAGTACTAACCCGAACATCGACAGTGTGTTGATCGAAAAGCCGAACAGGGGGAAAACGACAAAGGTCCCCACCAACGAGACAGGCACGGCCAACATGGGGATCATTGTGGCGCGCCAGTCTTGCAAGAACAGATAGACCACAAGAATCACCAGCACAATCGCAATCACAAGGGTCTCAATGATCTCTTTCATGCCTTCCGTAACCGGGAGCGTCTGGTCCAGCGAAACGGTGTAATCGATGTCGTGCGGGAAGCTTTGCTTCATGTGCGCCAAGAGCTTCCGGATGCCCTCGACCGTTTGGACAGCGTTGGTTCCCGGCAACTGGTAGACGGCAATGACAGCGCTCGGCTTGCCATTCAGGCGACCGATTATGCTGTAGTCCTGCGCGCCCAGTTCGACTCGAGCCACGTCTCTGACTCGAACCGTTCCACCGTTGGGCGCTTCACGTACGATAACGTTGCCGAACTGCTCTGGCGTCGTCAGGCGTCCTTGAGCCAGCACGGCATAGGTGAATTGCTGGTTCTGCTGAGCAGGCTCGCCTCCGACCTGACCCGCTGGATTGACAGTGTTCTGCGCATGGATAGCGTTAACGACGTCCGTGACTGTTATGCCCAGCTTAGCCAGTTGGTCAGGCTTCACCCACAGCCTCATGGCATACTGCCCTGCGCCGAAGACCTGAGTCTGGCCGACGCCGTACAAGCGTCCGAGCGGATCGTTGAGGTTAATGTAGGCGTAATTGGCCAGATAGGTCGCGTCGCGACTCCCATGCGGCGAGTACAGGGCGATCAGCATCAGCGGAGCAGTGGTCGATTTCTTGAGATTGATTCCGTAACTGTTCACCTCCGGTGGCAATTGACCATTGGCCAGTTGCTGGCGGGATTGCGTAAGCAGCAGGTCTGTGTTTGGATCAGTCTTGAGATCAAAGTCGACGAACAACGTCGTTTGCTGGTTCGCGGTGGTGTTCAGGGAGTACATGTAACTCATGTTGTCCACACCGCTGACTTGCTGCTCGATGGGTGTTGCAACGGCTTGCTCGAGAGTTTGCGCGTCTGCACCGGGGTAGGTAGCTTGCAACCGGATCTCCGGAGGAGCGATCTGCGGGAACTGTGCCACGGGCAAGGTTGCGATTGAGATCGCGCCCACAATTACCGTAAGAATTGCAACTACGATCGCAACGATGGGCCGGCGGATGAAAAAGTTTGCCATGGCTTAGCGATTCTCCGTTTCCTTGTACGGTGTGGCTCTCACCTGCCCACCCTCCTTGACTTTGTCGGCCCCGACAGCCACCACGCGTTCTCCCGGCTTCAGCCCGGACGTGATCACCCAGAGCGTGCCCACGGTCGGCCCGACTTTTACTGTCCGGAGTTGCGCCCGGTTATCGTCGCTGATGACAGTCACCTGGTCACTTCCCTGCAACTGACTTACTGCCGATTGCGGCACCAACAGCGCTCCAGTAATGCTTTCGGTAGGCGCCTGCACGCGCGCATACTGGCCGGGGCGCAAGAGATTTTTGGAATTGGGAAACTCACCTACAACCTGGATGGTTCCCGTTTGCTCATTCACCTGACGGTCGGCGAAGATGATCTTGCCCGGATGCGGGTAGGTACTCCCGTCTGCCAAAATCAACTGCAATGGGATTTGTGAAGCGTGCGTCCGCCAGTCCACGTTACCCCGAGTGGCACCATCGGCCATGCGCAGATACTCCTGTTCGCTGATCGGGAAATAAACTTTGATCGGACTTACCTGCGAAACCGATGTAAGCACAGTAGACGGTCCCACCAGGTTTCCCACCTGCACGGTGGTAATGCCCGCGATCCCGTCGACCAGCGAGATGACCTTCGTGTAACCCAAATTCAGCGCAGCCTGTTCGACTGCTGCCCGGTCGGCCTCGACTGCTGCCTTGGCCGCACGGAGCGACTGCGTGTCCGTGTCGAGCTGACTCTGGGGAATGGCGTGAGCTTCCGCCTCTGGAATGTCACGCTTCACGTTCAGCTCAGCGTTAGCCATCTGCGCCTCCGCCTGGGCCAGTTGTCCCTTAGCTTGATCGAGCGCCGCTTGAAACGGACGGGGATCGATCTCAAAGAGGAGCTGGCCCTTTTTGACGAATGCTCCTTCGTGATAGTCCTGGCGAATCAGGTAACCGCTTACGTGAGGCTGAATCTGCGCGTTGATGTACCCTTCGAGCGTTCCTACCCACTCGCCCTTCGTAGGCACATCCTTTTGAATGACGGCTGCGACTTCGACGACCGGCACTGGAGGAGGGGCCGAAGCCCGTACGTTACTGTTGCTGCAGCCAGCTGCATCCAGCAGCAACAGCGCGGCAAGCAATGCTATAGAAACCAATTTCATAATTTGCTCCTCCCCTATCGCGTGACTGGCGCGCCTGAACCGCGACACTTGCCCTGCTTCGCTGGGAAATACGCAGGCTCGACGCTCGTCTTTCGATTCAGGCGCATTAGTCGTGCGACTGCATCTGTTCCTTGGGGTTGCTGGCTGCGCTCGACAATGGAGACCTTCAGCAAGCGTCCATCCTTCACGGGTCGGATAAGGCACGGAAGGGGCCAAAGATGCGATTCGCAACTCACTGAATTCCCGGCGGGGTGTTGAAAAGGTAGCGTGGATAGTGTCGAGAATGTCGAATCACACTCGACGGCTGCTGGCGAGACGATCTCGGGGCAGCGTGATGACAGCTGGGAGACAACGCGTTGGGTAATTCAGGAAAGGACAGGCAGTTCGCGACTGTGCCTGCTAACATCGCCAAAATGTCAGACCTTATTTACGCCGTCGAGTTCGGCAACCTTGTACCGACAGCGTCGGGTAGTTGAAGACCATGTTGCGAAAGTATTCCATTGAGCCGCCATAGAAAAGCACGGCTTGGCCGATATGAATGATTTCGGTTGCACGCTGCCCGATCCCGTGGACACCAAGCAGCTTAGCCCTTTGTCATCAGCGGGGGAACGTTGGACTGTCGATTTGTTTATGACAGTTGAAGCTGCGAGCGCTACCTGGGCAGCGCTCGCCTTGAGGATATGAACGAGATTGCGCCTTACGCTGCTCTAGCCAAGATCAACTCACCCTCATGTCCAATGAAATACAATCTGTTTCACTCGTGCCAGCGATCAAAGCCTCTCGACCGTTTTTATCAGCTCTAACCAGGAGTAGATGTCTAGTGCAATGATCGTCGCGGCGAGCAGTGCTAGAGCGACCGCTACAGTAATGGCCAGCCGTGCCATAAGCTTCCCTAATGTCATGCCTCCTCGCTTCGCATCAGCCGTGAGTTTCACGGGTCGTAGGGTTACATCGGCGTTGTGTCTTCCATTTCGCTCCGCCGCGTCGGGCCGGACGCCGCTACAGCGGACCAATTGCTGGAGCGCGAATTGTGGATGTACCGGTAGCAGGTGTTCCACTTCTTCGCGAACTTTTTCCTACACGTGGTGATCCACCGGGCCAGAAACGCAAGGTGATGGCGTCGTCGCCTTCTTGCGCATGTGCACGACCGTGCCGCGCTCCTCGAACCAGACTTCATCCATGAGCGCTCGCATAAGGTAGATGCCCCTGCCGCGCGTCGACATCCGGTTTTCCTCAGCGGTCGGATCCGGTACTCCGTTTGTGTCGAAACCTTTTCCGTGATCACGAATTATGATTGAGATGTCTCCATTGGCACTCCATCGGCATACGACCTCGACAGGTTTAGCCGGATCCTCGTGGTTGCCATAGACAACGGCATTCGTGAGCGCCTCGAGCAGCGCTATTTCAATATCGAGCTCACTTCCGTCCGTGCCTCGGCTTGCCACGATCAAAGACATTAGCCGATCCACAAAAGGAGAAATGGCGGCCGTCGAACTCAACAGAGACACCCGTACTTCGACCAAAGGCTCGAAACGAGAAGCGTAATTGTGCCAATCGGAAATGTTTGCCTGCGCCATGCCGTTGGAACAGGCAAGGCGCATGCCAAACGCACGCAGCGACAAGTAGAGGAAATTCAGGACAGCTATTGCAGTCCGAGTGTCGAGCGTTGAGATCGTCGATAGCAAATTCGACAGCTAAAGATCACGCATTTGGCAGCCAGAAAAGAGTCCAGCCAGAAAAGCTGAATTAAGCTTCGGGCGAACTCAACACAATGGCTGTCCAGTGTTGACGTGTGCACCGCGCCAGCTGCTCACGACGAAAATTGGCGACTTCTAACCACCCTAAATCATCAATCCTGTCGTGGGGCAAGAACTCTCCGACGCTCCGGACCGGAGCTCGTCCCCGCTCTGCATGAGTAAAGACGCACTCAGCCAGTCAGCAAGCAACACGAAACGGTACACAGCGGTGTTTCGTATCAGCGAGGCCGTTTCCGCATCCCGAGATTTGAAGGAGTTGGCGAGAATATTGGCCGATGGCCTGGGCGAAGTGTTGCCTTTTCACCATCTCGATGTGGTGATCTTCAAGGAGAATGCTGCTGAGATTGAATGGCTCGCTTCGAGCGGGGCGTCTTTGCCTCTGCCGAATCTACCCGCTGAAGAATCGCAATGTTGGCAGCTTTGCAAGGGTGAAGAGATGCTGCACATTGCTGACTGGGGTGCTGATGAGCGGTTCCCGAGCCTGAAGCAGTTCGCTGCTACAAACGGCATTGATATCGGCTCAGTTGTTCGCGTGCCGCTGTCCGCGCTACACGGACGACTGGGTACCCTGGGTGTGCTCGGTGGCCCCGGAATCAACTATAGCGCCGAGGACATCGACTTCCTGCGACTGATCGCACGTATCGTTGCATTCGCCGTTGATGATCGTCTGAATCTCCAAGGCGCCCAGGCAGCACAAGCGGAGTCTCAGTGCCAGCAAGCGGAATTGCAACGCCAGAATGATCGGCTCCATTTGCTCCTGAATCTGACGAACCGGATCACCTCGAACCTGGAGCTTCGCGAGGTGTTGCGCGCGATTTCCTCCAACATTCGTGAGGTCATGCAGTGTGACGCTGTTGTTGTTTCGCTGCTAGACCGGGCATCAGGCAAGGCTAGGTTGTACGCTCTCGATTTTCCCCATGGCAAAGGGTTCGTTAGGGAAGAGATGCTCGTCACGCCAAGCCGCGCCACTCAGGAAGCATTGGATACGTTGAAACCGGTCGTCGTTACTATCGATCCAGACAATTTGAACCCCGAAACGTATGAAATGGCGACTGCGGAGGGCATCAAGAGCTGGGCGTTAATACCGATCGTGAACCGAGCCCGAGCGCTGGGCGTCCTTGGGATCGGACGCACGACTGAGGGCTCCTTCCCGGTAGAGGACGTGGACTTCCTCTTTTTTCAGGTTTCGGGCCAGATAGCAATTGCCATTGAAAACGCGTTGGCATACCGCGAGATTTCGGAACTCAAAGACAAGCTCACCCAGGAGAAACTCTACCTCGAACAAGAGATCCGCAGCGAGATGAACTTTGAAAATTTGGTCGGAAGCAGCCCTGCTTTAAACCATGTTCTCGAACTGGTTGAAACCGTTGCTTCCAGCGATTCCACTGTCCTGCTGCTGGGTGAGACTGGTACCGGTAAGGAGTTGATCGCCCGCGCACTTCACGACCATAGCCGGCGTAAAGACCGCACTTTTGTGAAGCTCAACTGTGCAGCGATTCCAACAGGTCTGCTGGAAAGCGAACTGTTTGGGCACGAGAAAGGAGCATTTACCGGTGCCGTCACCCAAAAAATAGGACGCCTGGAACTCGCCGATTAGGGCACGCTGTTCTTGGACGAAGTGGGCGACATTCCGATCGAAATCCAGCCAAAGCTGCTGCGCGCTCTGCAGGAGCGAGAATTTGAACGGCTGGGAAGCACGCACACCCGCAAAGTGAGTCTCCGACTGATCGCAGCGACGAACCGCGATCTGGAGAAGATGGTCGCCAAGCGAGAATTCCGCAGCGATCTGTTCTACAGATTGAACGTTTTCCCGATCCGGATTCCGCCGTTGCGCGGCCGCACAGAAGATATTCCCCTTCTAGTTAGTTACTTCGTCCAGAAGTTCGCAAAGCAAATGCAAAAGAACATCGAGACCATTCCTTCTGCCGTCATGAAGGGGCTCACAGCCTGGGACTGGCCAGGCAACATTCGTGAACTGGAGAATTTCATCGAGCGGGCCGTGATCCTGACGCGGGGAAAGTCCCTCGAGGCGCCTGTGAGCGAACTGTACAGGCAGAATGCCGAACAGCGACAGGAAACCACCGCTCCGACTGCGCAGGACGACATCACCCGAATCGTGAAAGAAACGATCAACGTCCTAAATACCAGCAACTCCGATCTCTCAGACGAACTTGCTAAAAAGCAGCGGGAAGCGATCGTCCGCGCGCTGATGGAGAGCAAAGGGCGCGTTGGAGGAGCGAATGGAGCAGCCGCACGTATAGGCGTCAACCGCACAACTCTCCTGTCGCGAATGAAGAAATTTGGCATCGACCGCAGACGGTTCGTTGCCTAAAACCACATCATGCCTGTTCTGTCCTGTCCTTAACTGATCCCCCAAATGTGATTTCAGGCCTCGTGGTTCACCCGCAAGTACCCGTCAACTGTGCTTCGTCGATTTCGACATTTTCCACATCCCACGCTTGAACACTCACTACCGTTGAGGCGATTTACGGTTCCATTCGTCTGGCGTGTGCCCTTCGGCGAGTTGGATGGTCGCGTGCTCTTGCCAGACGCGAGGTAACCCGACATGTTGAAATCAAAAAGTTCGAACGCAATGACCTTGCTGCTCGTTGATGATGACCCGCGGCTATTGAATTTACTTACAGTTGGCCTGCAGATATCCGGCTTTTCAGTACTGACAGCCGGTAGCCCTGGTGAAGCGCTAGCGGTTATGCGGCAACGAGTTGGAGACGCTGTACAAGTAGCCGTCCTCGACTACCGCATGCCGGGAACGAACGGCTGTGTTCTGGCCGACTGCCTCCGGTCGCGCTATCCCAGACTGAAAACCATCCTGTACTCCGGAGAGATTGACATTCCCGAACGCGACGTGAGCTGCGTTCATGCCTTTGTGCCCAAAACGGGGAGCCTGGACCCCCTCCTCGACAAAATTGCCGAGCTTACCGGAGATCAAAACCCGGCAAGCTCACCCGACCTGTGCACGTATAAGCCCTATACATCCAAACTCCTCAGTTAATGTGCTCGCGAGCGCTGGACAGGTTGCTCAGCACCTTGTCACTACATATTCAGAACCCAATCTCACCTTTGTGGGCATTCGGGCTGCTGGGGCAGCCGCACGCTTCGGCATCGACCGCACAACCCTGTCGAGGACGAGGACGTTTCATCCATCCTAGATAAGCAGCGACCTCCCTGTTCCGTCCTGAGCTCCCCGACGCAGTGTGTCCCCAGCGGTAATCGAGCACGTCGGGACGCGACTTCTAGCCGTCGATTGTGCCTCAACGATCTCGACGTTTTGGACGCCACCGGATTCAACACTGCATTGAGAATTCAGCCACTTACGGAATGACAAGTGTGGCATCAGACGTGCCCAGTCCACGCGTGAAGGACAACGCATGCTGAAAATCTCCATTGTCGACGGACGGAGTCAGCGACGGGTAATCGTGGAGGGCAAGCTGACTGCGCCTTGGGCTGCTGAGCTAAAGGCCGCGCACGAACGGGCGCGAGCTGGATTGGATGGCCGTGCACTCCTTGTCGAGCTAAAGAATCTAGTCACCATCAGCCAGGAGGGAGAGAACGTCCTGTATGAGCTGATCAACGAGGGAGTGAAGTTCCGCTGCTACGGCGTCTTCACGAAGTACGTGTTGAGGCAACTCACCCGCAGGGTGCGCAGGAGCCTTCGGGAGGTCAACCAATGATGGGCCTGCGAAAACACTCTCTTCAGGTAGACCGCACGGATGATTACGCAACGAATGAAGATGTTTGCCAAATCTTTACAGAGAACATGGACAGTCTCTACTTGCTCTCCCTTCTGCTAACGGGCGATCACCAGAAGGCGCAACAGTGCTTCGTTGCCAGCCTGGAAAACTCCATCTCTGCGAAGGTTTTCAAGAACTGGGCACGTGCCTGGGCGGTCTTGCCTCAGCTGGAAACACAATTTCCAAGACCGAATAAGCTCATCCCTACTTATGCACCTCTGAGTCGGGATAGGGTTGATTTCGTCAGCCGACGTGCTTGCGAGCGCCGAACAGGTTATTGCGAACATCATCAGGACGTATTCGGAGCCGAACCTCACCGCCGAAGAAATTCACTCCAGGACAGGCAAACGGGTGGACCCGTTGCGTGACTTCAGCAAAACCTGCCGCGCTGAACTCGAAGGGATGCAAAAGCAGCTGTGCTGACGTTCTCAGTGGGAAATCACGCGGCCGCAGGCCTGCGGCCACAAGCAGCCGTCGAGCACGCACCGACAGTCTCGACGTTGTCCACACCGAAAGGCCTACTCGGCCCGCTAAATTTCAACGAGTTACGCGTTCACATGTCTGGCACTCGCCGTGCGTTAATCGCTATGTCTAGTACACCTAAGAGGAAGGAGGACAAGATGCTAAGAAAGGAACTAAGGAACTGGAACATAGAGAAAGCGAGCGATCTCGAAGTAGACAATACGATTCGTTATCTTGATCAAGATCAGAAGGCTGGAACCGGAGAAGTCAACCTGGGCAGTTGTGGCGTGGCCGAACGCGATGACACGACGGCCTTCATCATCTGTGTTGTCTTAGCGATCATAGCCATTGGATGCTTTGCATTCTTCTACCTTTGGTAACGGGCTGAGAAGACTATGAAGACCAGGATTGTCATTGCGGGTGGGGGCTTTGCGGGGTTTTACGCTGCGATGTACCTAGACAAAACCCTTGCGAGAGGTACCGACGCTGAGGTGGTACTGATTAGCCGCGAAAACTATCTTTTGTTCACGCCGATGCTGCACGAGGTGGCAGCGGGGGACCTTTACGCGGGCGACATCGTGAATCCACTCCGGCGCATTCTTCGTCACGTCAAGGTCATCGAAGCCGAGGTGAAAGCAATCGATCTCAACGGCAGAAAAGTTTCCTGCGTAACTGGAGTTCGGGATGTTCGCCGTGACTTCGAGTTTGATCATCTGCTGCTCGCGCTTGGATCAGAAACGAACTTTTTTCACATCAGCGGCGTGCGCGACTGGGTAGTCACCATGAAAACTCTTGCGGACGCGGCCCTGCTCCGCAATCGCATGGTGGCGCTCTTGGAGCAGGCGGCGCTGGATACCGATGAATCAGCTCGGCGGCAGCTCCTCACGTTCGTCATCGCTGGAGGCGGCTTTGCCGGCGTGGAGACCACGGGCGCTGTGAATGACTTCGTGCGCGAAACGGCACGGTATTATCGGCCGGCTGCAAATGACTTCAGCAAAGGAGACTTAGGATATGCGGCATTATCGCTTTTGGGGAGCCCTCATTGCACTTGCCCTGACGACATCCGCAACGGCACAGGTGCTTTCCCCATCGCAACCACCAGCCGTGAACGACGTTATAAGGATTTTGCCGCCCGACAATTCGAGTTCGGTGCTTAATACGACCGAGCAGGTGCCTCTCGGACCTCGCGACACTCTCAAGTCATATGAGGAAAACATGCTGGCGACTGCAATTGGCACATGTGAGAGCCTGGCTCAGATTGTTTCGGCTTATCGTCAGGGCGACATCAGCGATGAACAGGCGGAATACGCAACCCGGCGGACGTATGCGCTGGCATTGATGCACTTCCAGATGTTGAGCACGTTACACGAAATCCTTGATGACGAGATCGAGAACGATTCGCAGCCTGAGTCTCAGGTGGATCGAGCGCGAGCGAGAGCGCATGGTTCGGTGACACCCGGTATGACTCCGGCACGTCGAGGTAAATAGTTCGTTGTGAGCGTTTTTTTGTATGCTGACTACGCTTCATGATCGTCTTTTCCGTAGATGGGCACGTCTCCTGTTGCAGGCGCTCCGTTATTGTGTTCGCTCGCTTCCACCGCCCGACCGTTCTCAATTGGCAATGGCCCTGCAGCGTGTGGCAACGGCCGGCAACCGAGAGACTGTGCCCGAATTTCAGTTTGTCTCCGCTCCCGGCGGCGGAGTGCGGCTTCAAAGACTGACTCCTTCGAAGCGGTGAGCCGTGAATCGCCATCACCAGTTTCCTGTCGACCGGCAATCCGGACAGAATGATCTGCGCTGTTGGTTTAATCGCTGACGATTCCGGAGCCCGGCGAGACGACGCACTTTGATATGCTCCGGCCCCAAACTCACGACATGGGTCTTTCACGCTTGTCTCGAGTCATCGCACCACCCTCTGTTATTCTGAGTAGCTTTTGACGAGGATTTTGCCGTGCAGATTCGCTGCCTGCTGTTCTCTGCTCTGTTGTTGATCGTTTCGCCGGGCCTACTGGGGCAGAAGTCCGCTTCCGCTGGAACGCATCCGGTGGTTCTACATGCCGCACGCTTGTTCGATGTGGCGGCGGGACGAATCGTCACGCCGGGAGAGGTGCTGGTGGAGGCCGACCGAATCCAGCAGGCCGGAACGTCGGTGTCTCATCCGGCTGGCGCCAAGATCATCGACCTCGGCGATTCGACGCTGATGCCAGGACTTATCGATGCTCACGTGCATTTGTTCCTGCATCCGGGCGCCGAGGACATGCAGACCGTCGTGGAGTCGGTACCCGAACGCACAATCCTGGCGGAGCTTGCGGCGAAGGCCGATTTGATGGCCGGCTTCACGTCCGAGCGCGACATGGGGACCGAAGGCGCGGGATCGGCCAGCACGGCGCTGCGCGACGCCATCGATCAGGGTCTGATTCCGGGGCCGCGGCTGCGCGTCTGTGCGAATGCGATTTCGATTCTCGCCGGGCACGAGGACGCGATCCATTTCAATCCGGCGCTGCATGTGCCGTCCAACGCCGATTACGCCAACAACGTCGAGCAGCTCATCGAGACCATCCGCCAGCAGCATAAGGAAGGGGCGAGCTTCGTCAAGATCTACCAGACCGGCCCGGACCGCATGGAGGCCGTTGGGGCGAAGGCAATCACACCCCCGATACAGCAACAATGCTGTTAAGCCAAACATACGAACCGGCAGGAATGGTGGTGCCATTGAAGTTCGAGCTGATCGTGCTTGTACCGCTCGGCGAGCCGCTCTGGAATGCATAAGGCAGCGGCACGTGAATGGATGCGAGTGGCAGGTGCGGCACCAGGCTGGCAAGCAGCGCACCGCGATTATTCTCGTTTCCGTGCTCAACGGACAACAATCTGAGATTCTGGCGCGAAACGTCCCGGGTTCCGCCGCCCACGTCCTGGATCGGGGCCACACGGGGCGTCGCACGCTGCATCGCATATGGCGGGATTCGACGCTCCGCTGCGAAGGCGTTCGGCAATTGCATCGGCGTGGTGCCTAGCACGAGGGCGTAAATCAGCAAAACACAAAGGACTTCTCTACCGAATTCAACTGCGGTTGTAACGAATGACTTGCATGCCACACGGATTCTGCGAACGCGATGCGCGTTTATGAGTCCCACGATGTTCCTGCCCTTCTCGGCATTGGAAAAAGATCGACATCCGTCGACGTTTGGTCGAGGGCGGAGCCTACCCTGGAAAGTCACTAGCGAAAAATACTTTTGCTAGTTAACTTATCTACGTCGTTCTTGTACGGCTGCTTTAGGAGCTACCGTTCGCATTCGCAAGGCTGCAAACCAGCCGACAGTTCGTCAGCACGGAGAAGGACATCAAAATAACTGGGGTGATACGAGCGCGTACGTTAACCTAGTGAACGGGGACTGTAAAGGACAAACTTTGTAGAAATCCACAGCGTATGTTGCTGAGTTGTTACCGAGTTGGCGACCTACATGTCGACAACCATCCGCTAAAAGCTTATCTTGCCCGGTCCACTAAGGCCTGTGCACCTTCGAAAACAACATTTCAAGATTGGCACTCGTCATCGTGACTCCGTTGCGAAACGGCTTAGTGCCTTTGAACTGGTACCCAGTCCAGTAGCGGATCGACATTCTGCTGCCAAACAGTCGGTGAGCATGGGGGGGTAGTCGCGACATCATGAACCAGAAGGTCCGGCCACATAGTTATGGCGCTTGTCCACGCGCGATCATCAACGACTCGGCTCGCACCTCGAGGTGGTCGGGTTGTTTTGTTCTTCCTTGTTAACGGTCTATTTTCAATGCACTTCAGTAGACCCGCTGGTCATTCTGATTCTCCGGTGATACCAAAGTTGCACTAGTGCTTTTGAAGCTGCCTGAGTGTTCTATGTACGCTGATCGAGGACTGCCCACATGCGCGGTCCTACGATGCCGTCCGGTACAAGGGCGTGAGCGCGCTGGAATGCGCGAACCGCTGCCTCTGTTTCCGGACCGAAGATCCCGTCCGCGTTCAAGCCAAGTTTTTCCTGTAAGGCCTCGACGAGTTCGGCAGGCGCTACGTTGCGTCTGACCGCTGCGAAGAACTTCGGAGTAGGGCTTCTCAACGATGAACCGGGCGCTTTCGGCGCAGCCAGAGCTGCCAAACGTTGGACCACGGTTGCGGACACACTGCGGGGCCAAGCAACGAAGCACAAACAATGGTCAGACTGCCCTCTGTGCAGACCGGCTACAGTCAGAGGTCTCACTGAGCGGCTGCCATAGAAGGCGCAAACATCGAACTACACTCCTCACCAAACCGTTTGCATCCCGATCCAACCCTTTCAGTGAAGAAATCTGTGCAGAACGTGGCTTATCACTCAGTCCTTGCGGGATATCGCTCCTTCTCGGATTTCCTGGAAGTTCGCTAGCCGCTGCCTCTTCTGGAATCCCGTCTGCAAGTAGCCTTTGCAAGGCGATGATTGTCTCCAATGAGTAGGACCGCCCTTTCAGCGAGTTGGGATCTTCGCCTGCCTGCTGGATTTTCTTTGTCTCTCCAAGCATATTTGCCCCCGTGGAGGGAGGTAGATGCCGGGTTATCCAGTCCGACTGTCATTCCTGGGAGCCAAGACATGAAACCTCCCCGTTAGCATCAAGTACTGCGACGGACGCCTCCTGCCTTGCGGCCTTGTTCTAGCTCGGCAAAGGCAAACTGTCGCACTCCCAGTGGCTGCGAATCGCTATTGTCCCCGCAGCACCCCAGGCTCTCCAAACCCCGGTTGGATTTCGACAGCCCCTTTGCGCCTGAGCCCTAGACCCATGGCCGCACGGCCCAAGGCGCCGTTCACCATGAGCGCTGTGGCGGCGTACCATGCAATAAGGGCCGAAACGATGAAGAGCCATCCTGCCAGAATGCGGAGGCCTTCAACACCAACCAGTTCGGCAATGGCCGCTATGGTCGAGCCGGCTGCCAAAAATCCCAACACGGCTGTAATCACCGAGGATTCAGCTGAAGCGGCAGCCGTCCCCGCCCAGGTGATCGCTGCCAGGACGATGAACCAGAAGCCCAAGGCAGGGAATGCAGCGCCGTTTGCGGGGATCGTAACCTTTCCGGCAGCCACCAGCACCCACAGGATGCCAAAGGCCATCCAGAACGAACCCCACATCCCGTGCATTGCGGTGGCCACGCCATCGCGTGCCTTATAGGCCCACATGCCGGCGAGAAATTGCGCCAAGCCGCCAAAAAAGGCGGCGAACGGCCACAGCACCATATCTGTCTGCGTTCCGCCGAACCAGTGTGCCATGTGTGCTGCTACCATGAAGGTGGCGCCGGCAAATCCGTACAGACCCAGAATCGAGGGTGCCGCCACTGGTTGCAGCCAGATGTGCGCTTGCGGTTGCTCCTCGACCTCACGCCGGGGTATTTCCCGGACTGGACTTACAGGATTGCTACTCATTGCAGTACTCCTTTCGAATCGGGTACTAGGGAACTCGGCTAGACCAGCCTCCGGACCAGATCCCAATCCAAAGGCACTGCGTGAGTGCGAACTTCGCTCTCCGGAGGGGATTCCAGCCTGGCCCGCGCCGTCTTTTCCCCGACCCCATTTATTTGCAGAAGCTGCAAAGCCGGGCTTCGTTGCCCGCCTCTATATATTTATATCGCGGTACGATACATGACGAGCACGCTCATTCCCGCCCGCAACGCTGCTGTTCCGAACAGCCTGGCATTTCTGCGCGAACTCCTGAAGGACGTGTACCGTCGTGCTGTCCATCTGCCAGACCGGGAGAAGAGGGAGTTGATTCCCAGCGAAGCTGGTGAGAGCATCAGCGGCGCGGCGACTCCGAAGGACGATGAATGCGCTTGCCCCGGAATCGTTTCGATTATGGTCGGCTCTGAGTGATGTGCAATAACTCTTGCAATTTGTCCGCCAGATTCATCGTGACCCCGGGGGCTGCCCGAGCAGCCATTTGCTTTTTTGGGGCTTCCCAATAAGAGAGTTTCCGAAATTCGACTCTCCAGCAATATCTTGTACGGTCTACATGGACATGATTCGCCCGCGCTCGCTAGCCTTGTTGTTCGTTTGGCTGTTCGCGACGGCGCAATCGCTCGGCGCGTACTCGGTCTTCACTCACGAGGAACTGGTCGATCTCGCATGGTCTGACGCCATTCGGCCGCTTCTTCTTGAACGATTCCCTTCCTCCAGTCCAGCTCAACTTCGAGAAGCCCACGCTTACGCTTATGGCGGATGCGTCATCCAGGACATGGGCTATTACCCTTTTGGCAAACGCTTTTTCAGCAATTTGACACATTACGTCCGAAGCGGAGATTTCATCGTCAACCTGTTTCGCAATGCGCGTGACGTCAATGAATATGCTTTCGCGATAGGCGCTCTCTCCCACTACGTCGGAGACTCTATCGGCCACTCACGCGCGGTCAATCCAGCCACCGGAGTCGAATTCCCCAAGCTCGAGCACAAGTTGGGACGTGAGGTGACTTATGCCGACAGCCCACATGATCATATTCGCACTGAATTTGCGTTCGACATCGGGCAGCTAAGCAAGGAAATTTTCGCTCCACCTGCTTACATGCGGCACATCGGATTTAAGGTTCCACCCAGGTTGCTCGAGCGCGGATTCCTGCAGATTTACAGCATCGATGTTCACGAGTTCAGCGGGCCGAGATTTGCTCCAGTGCTGAAAAGTTATCGGACTTCCGTGAGGAACTTTATTCCAGCTTTCGCGGGCGCCGAAGTGGTTTTGCATGGTGCGCACTTTCTTCCCGATCGCAATGACGATGCCTATCAGATATTTGCCCATCGGCTCTCAAATGTGGACTACCAAGGCTATTCGAAACACCCCTTTAACCGGCCAGGCTTTGGATCTCACGTTCTCGCTGTTCTGGTAAGGATCATTCCGAAGATCGGCGCCATCTCCGACCTGGCAATCAAACTCCCCAATTCGGAAACGGAGGAGTTATACATCCGTAGCGTGAACCAAGCCGTGAATGTGTTTGAGCAATTATTAAATGACCTCCGAACGCGAAATGTCTTGTTCTTAGTCAATCGTGATCTCGATACCGGGGAAGCAGTGAAACCGGGCGGTTATCCGCTTACGGACACGACCTACGCGCGGCTCCTTCACCAAATTGTTTCGAAGCCCGACAGAGTTGTTTCCCGAGGCCTGCGCCGGGATTTGTTGAAGTACTACTCCGATCCCAATGCCCCAATTATTACCAAGAGGGACCCGCGTGCGTGGCAGGTAGTCTTGACTGACCTGCAGACTCTGAAGAAGATGAGAACGGCCTCAACAGCCGGCCTGCCAGAAGGGATTCCCGAAGAAGATTGACAACCCAGCTGCGATCATCAATTCACGATGGCGATGCCACTGGTGGCGAGTTCCGCGGCGAACGGATGAGAGGCGCGAATGTGGAAACGGTTCGGCTTAGGTGTGATCACGACACTAGTTGTGTCTTTCGCGAGGCGATGGTGTCGCCGGGCTTGATCTTCCCTTCCGCATATGCGCGACGCACGATTTGCAGCGCCATCCGGTCCTTGATGCTACCGGTCAGGTTCATCTGCTCGCATTTAGCGAAGATGATCCTCTTCTGCTCACAAAAGCGGAACTCGATTGCAAACAGGGGCGTGTTCCCGATCATTCGGGACAAGGCGGCAAAGCTGCTGGCTCGCCTGGCATCGCTCACCGGAGTATTCCCCAGTCGACGATGCCAGCAAAACCCAGGAACAAGAGAATGAACGTGTGCGCCCGCATAACTTAACTCCCAGAGGGTGCAGATCGGCCGCGTTGCAGAAAACTGACAAACTCGGCCGGATCACGCGTCAGGCCGGGAAAGGTAACGATGGATGTTCCGTCCGGCCGCACGATGGCATAAAGCGGGAGGGCGACGGTGCCGAACTTTTCCTGCTGCATCTTCTGTTGTTTTTCGTAGATCGCGCCCGCGCCGTCCGTGTAAAGACGCACCGTTACGAACTTCTCCAGTTCCGACTTCACCTCCGGCTTGGGAAAGATGTTGGCTTCCATCCACCGGCAATTGGTACACGTGTATCCAGTGAAGTCGATGAACACCAGCTTCTGCTCGCGCGCGGCCTGGTCCCGAGCGGCGTCGTAGTCGTTGAGGATCCACTTCAATTCGCCGCTGGACGCCTGTGCGGTGCCCGACGTCGCCAGTTCGGCCGTTGCCGGCGGCAGGAACGAATCCAGTTCGCCCAATCGCTTGCCGAACAACCCAGGCACCAGCGCGATGGTGACAGCCAGAAACGTGACTGCGGTCGCCAGCCGCAGCGCTCCGACGTGTTCGACCTTCGAGTCGTGCTCGAAGCGGAAGAGACCGAAGATGTACAGCACAACCACAATGCCGCAGGCGATCCAGACCGCCAGCACGACTTCGCGCGTAAAGATGCCCCAGCGCCAGACCAGGTCGGCGTTGGAGAGGAACTTCATCGCCGCGGCGATTTCCAGGAACCCCATGACGACCTTGACCGAGTTCATCCAGCCGCCAGCGCGCGGGAGCTGCGACATCAACTGTGGGGCTAGCGCCAGCACGAAGAACGGCAGCGCAAAGACTGTGGAATAGGCCAGCATTCCCATTAACGGCCAGAGCCAGTTCCCTTGCGCCGCCATGACCAGCAAAGTCCCCACGAACGGCGCAGTGCATGTGAACGATGTGAGGGTGAAGGTGCCGCCCATCAGAAGGGCGCCGACGATACGGCTGCCTTCTTGACTGCGGGTGAGCGAGTCGATCCGGTTCATCAGCCCGGCTGGGACCTGGATGAAGTAGGCGCCAAAGAGCGAGAACGCGAATGCAAAGAAGATTGCGGTGATCAGCAGGTTGACCCACGGATTCGCCGCGAGTTGATTCACGCCACCAGCGCCAAACATTAACGCCAGCGCCAGCCCGAGCGCGGTGAAGGTCAGGATGATGCCGATTCCGTAAGTCGGCGCGTGCAGCACGGCACCGCGACGCGATCCCGAACCGTGGTTCGAAAAGTAACTGACTGTGATAGGCATCATTGGGAAGACGCACGGAGTGAGCAACGACAGTGCTCCCATTGCCATCGCAAACCAGAGGAATGCTCCCAGCGAAGTGATCGATGCGGCCGCGATTCCTGGCACAGGAACTGCGGCGGTCGTTGCTTTGCCTTTGCTGCGCGGTGCACTCTCCGACGTGATTGGTCCAGACTTCGCCTGAGCGGCAGTATCAGCAACGACGAGTGGCGATGAAGAGGGCTTGCTCTTCGACACCACCGCATTGTTTGCCGGAGAGGGGTTCGTTCTCGCAGCCGGACCTTTGTTGTTGGGCGGACTCGCTGCGCCTGCTGCGGGCGCCAGCGTTGGAGCCGCAACTCCCGCCAGTAGCGCGACCGGCGTTGTGAGCTTCACACGCGTCGGCGGTAGGCACATGTGATCGTTGCAAGTCTGGAAGATTGCCGAAACCGTCAGCGCCTGCTTGCCGGGGGCGCTCCCGCAGCCATCCAGACCTTCCTTGCGGAAAAGGCTCGCAAGTACAGCGAGAGCACCCTTCGCAGCATGAGGGTCGTTTTAGGACTCACGCTAGGATGGGCGACTAATTGCAGTTGGCTTGAGAAAAATCCTTGCAGCCGCGTGAAGCTGCCGAAGCACACGGGTGGATGAAAAGTGACCCGGACGGTTTTGGCAGCCGAGCAGGTGAACGCGATTGTGGGAAAGCTCAGAGAGCCATACGCAACATTGGTTCTGTTTCTTGCAGCAACAGGATTGCGGATCGGTGAGGCTCTTGCGATCAAGTGGACGGATTTTGACGGCAACGTGCTCCACGTCACCCGCAGGATTTACGACGGTGATGTGGACGCAGTGAAATCCAAACGCTCAGAACGCAAGCTGCCAGTCGATCCAGTTCTGAAGGCGCGTATGGAGAAGCTTGGAAAAGGCGAGTGGGTCTTCCGTTCTCGAAAGGGCACACCGCTGAATCCAGGAAATGCTCTAAAGCGCCATATCAGACCTGCTGCTGAGAAACTAGGTATCTCGCTGGGTGGATGGCACGATTTTCGTCACACGCTCTCGACGAAACTGCGTCGCTCGGGGGTTCATCCGAAGGTGGTCTCGGACATTTTGGGGCACAAGAAGGTGAACCTGGCGATGGACGTTTACGACCGGACGGATGTCGAGGACTTCGTGCAGCCGCTTGCCCTCGTGGTCAACGAGTTGTGCCCTAGTTGTTCCCCAACAGGGGGCCGCCGCAATGAGCCAACGCTGAAAATAAAAGGGTTGGTGAGCGCGGAAGGAATCGAACCTTCAACCTACTGATTAAGAGTCAGTTGCTCTGCCAGTTGAGCTACGCGCCCACTTTTGAAGGGAAAAAGAAGTGGCTGGTTCAGTGTAACAAACCGTGTGCGCTCTCAGCAACCGCGGCATTTGTGCGGCGCTGACGTACACAGTTCGAGCGCTGGTCGCTCGCGCTCCTGCCGCTCCTTGTCGTGAACAGCGCAGCGCGCCTGGTCTGCATCCAACGTCTTGTATTCTGCGTGCGCCTCTTCGACCTGGAGCGTTCATGAAACGTTGGGTCGTTTTCGATTCTTCAACGGCGAAAGCCGCGCAGCAACCTGATCGCAGCGTCGAGCTTCACGAACATGTATCCGTGTCCGATGCCATTGGTGGCACCGTACAAGCACAGCGATCAGTTGTCGTCGTGTTACCGGCCGGGGGCGACCATGTCACTGTCGCGCGCATTACTCCGGCTGACATCCGCACCATCTAACTCGAATGGCAGACGAAACGCCCCGCACAGTGCGGGGCGTTTTCATTTCACAACGAAATCGCTGAAACACCTAGAACACGAATGCCAGTCCGCCGCGTACCGACCGCGCCGACTGCACCAGGTACAGCGTCCGCCCATCGCGGCCGATCACCGGCACGTACCCTTGCGCGACGAGGTTCCGCAGATCGATCAAAGCCTCCATCTTTGCCGGCAGGAAGCTGGTCGCAGGCAGAGGCTGTCGGATAAAGAAGTTCAGGTACGGATCGACACGCCCGGGCGACGAGTCGAACAGGTCCACCGGCGTCAACGACTTCTGGTTCGTCAGGCGGTACGACGCCGCCCATTGCGTGTGCGATTTCGGCGCGGTGCCTGAGAACTTAAGCCCCAGCGATTGCCGCAATTCCTGCTTGACCAGCGGACGCAACCCGCGCATGCGCATATCGCTGCCGTTCACATCCAGCGCGCCACCGAATGCATACGTCGCACTTACCGTCAGCGCTGGCGAAAACTTGTGTTCGGCGACGGCGCGGAGCCCTTCCGTATCAAGCTCGCCCGCGTTATACGTAAACGTGCCCGAATACAGGTCAGGGAGCAACTCTGCCATCGGACCGTCCAGGTCGCCCACCCCGGTGAGGGCCGTGTTGCTGATGTGATCGAAGTAGCCGGCCACCTGGAAATTCGAGTTGCCAACGCGCTGCGACAGCGCCAGCTCCTGGTGGCGAGCCTTCTCCATGACCGCATTGCGGTCCACCAGCGAGATCCGCGGCCCGGATTGCCCAAGGTCCATCGCCGCCGAATCGAATCCCTTCCCCGCCATCATGTTCGGCTCGGCGCTCGCGAACTGGTAGCTGAGCACCGTGTTCGGCGAGAAATGTACATCGACGGCGCCGAACGGCTTGACCGTACTGGCGTGCCCGACGAACTGGACCATCTGGTATTCCGTGCCGAAGCGCAGTCCGATCGCGTCGGCAACATTCATCGAATCCGAGAGCCGGACGCTCATCGCCTGCATTGCGGGGAGACGGTCGCCGAGGTCCGGATTGGCGAAGTGCCGCACCGTGAGCGACAGTTCCGGCGTCGACCCATTCGCCATCTTGTGCGAATAGGAGGCGCGCAATACTCCGTTCTGCGGGCCGCCGCCGTATCCGACATTACCGCTGAACGACAGCGTTCCGGCGGTGAACAGCGACCGCTCGAACCCGAAGTTCGTACTCATTTCTCCGGCGCTTCCGAACCCGTCCGCGACGCCGCCCGCGACAAAAGCTACACGCGCCTTCAACGCGCGGTCGCCGCCTTGTTCCACTAACACCGGACTGCCGTCTAGTACGCGCAGGATGGGACGGTTCGCCACCGACCGCAGCGTCCATTTCCAGCCTTCATCGTCCGCACCGTTGCGTGCCCCCGGAAGCATTTGAATCGCTTCGAACAGCGTGCTCAGCGTGACGTTCACCAGCACCGCCGCACCCGAATGCAGGCTGATGTTCTCCCTCATCGAGGGCAGGAATGTGGGAGCTGACACTTTTACGTAGTAGGTCCCTGGTTCCAATCCGTTCGCGGCGTAGTGGCCGCGCGCGTCGGTGAACACTGTGCGCGGCTGAAGGGCATGCGCGAAAATCTCCACCACCGCGCCCATCTGGGGATTGCCGGCGGAGTTCCGCACGAAACCTGATATGGTGCCCGGCTTACCG
Organism: uncultured Terriglobales bacterium; assembly: GCA_964559835.1. GTDB lineage: Bacteria > Acidobacteriota > Terriglobia > Terriglobales > Acidobacteriaceae > DAISJI01. The sequence goes on along the minus strand of CAZLJE010000008.1, from coordinate 3,764 downwards.
GTGGCCGACGCGGGAATCGCCAGCGCCATTACCAGCACCATGTATCCGAGCTTTCGGCCCATATTTCCCACCTCCCCCCGTGGAGTGGACCTGCCCAGGCGGCTAGCTTTACTCGACCTGGAACGAGGCCGAAGGATTGATCGTCTGCTTCGTCAGGTTGTCGGTCACCTTGATTGTGATGCGATAGGTTCCCGGCGGGACTGACGCCAGCGACAGGCTCTTTTGCAACGTGACCTGCTCACTGGCAGAGCTGATCTGTGACGTCGATTCTTCCGACTTCACTACCGGTTTGTTCGTCTGCAGATTGACGATCTCGTACTCGACATCCGCCGACGGTTTATGCGTCTTGTCGTCTACCCCCAGGTTGTACACCTGCATCCAGAAATTCAGCCGCTGATTGCGCTTGAACGTCGCTGGTTTCCCGTCGGCTGGGGCGACGCGTGGGCGCACTTTCGTATCGCCGATGACGAAGTTCCCCGCTCCCACCTGCCGGCTCGGCACCTTCTCCATCATGTCCGCCAGAATCAGCGTCGAGGATGCCAGTTTGTCGTCGGTGAACTCGGGTACCACGATGCCTTTGCTCCAGGTGCCTACGCGATCTCCGTTCACATCTTTCAGCACCAGGTCCAGGCGGTACCGCCCCGGACGCAACGGCAGCGCCTTCCAGTACACGTTGTCGTTGTCGAGGATCTTCGGCAACAATTCCGCTGGCTGGCTCACCGAGACCGTGTCCTCAAACGTCTGCGCCACCCGGCCGGCAAGCGTCGTCAGCCTGCCGAAGATATTCACCACCCCGTTCGACACATCGTCCTTCGTGTTGAACGTGATGTCTTTGTTCTTCAGCTGGACTGTGATCGGGACCAGTACCGTGTCCGACGTGACCCGCACGAAGTCCCAGCGCACGTCGAACGGCATCAGGTTCATGCTGATCTTGTGGCTGACCACTTCTTCCAGGTCTTTGAATTTCACCGGAGGCGGCGTATTCAATTTCGCAAACTGTTCCAGGCGGTTGAACTCGTTGTCCTGCGCGCTCTGGCCATATAGTGACGGACCGAGACGCTCGATCCCGTTTCCAGTGAACCGCTGTGACTTGTTCGCCAGCCCCATCGATTCCATATCGGTCAAACCCGCCCCGGGAACATTCAGCAGGGCGTCCTTCTCCGACCGATCGAGTGACATGTGGTACTCGTTACACATGCACGTATCGACGAACTCGATCATGATCTCCTGCCCGATGCCTTCCAGGTATCGGTACCGCCACGTCTCGAACGGGTAGGTCGAGGTCGACCCGCCGCCTTCTTCCGCCGGCCGCTGGTAGAAACCGCCGCTCGGGTGTGAATCAATCTCGTCCGGCTTGCCGTACATGATGTAAATGCGGCCGCGGTCTGTCTTCCAACCCGGGATACCGGCGGCGAAGTGCTCGTTCGCGTAGGCGATACGGCGGTAATGCTCTTCCTTGAATTCGTTCTCGGCGGTGTCGGGAGTCGGGTCACGCCGCAGCCAGAAGTTCTCGATGAACGCATCGCGTTCTTCGTCGTTGCTCAGTTGCTTGAACGCCGATTTTTCCTCGTCGCTGATGATCCAGCGGACGTCCTCGTCCAGCCACTTGCGGTAGAACTTCCCAGTTTCCGTCTTCAGCGCCTTTCCCTGCGCCTTTTTCTGCTTCTCGCTCAGAGGACGCTTAAGAGGGTCCTGTTCTTGGGCCTGGTTCTGGTTCTGGTCCGGTTTCGGCTTGTCTTTCTCACTTTGAGCGAACAGGAGGGTGCCCGATACCACAGCGCCCGCCACCAATACGGTGAGAGCTCTACTGGAAACCGTTGTCAACGACATCTTGGTTGGACTCCTCAGACACAAGTAGGGCGTTTTAATTCTATGTTGTTGCCGTCCTGAAAGCAACTTGGCGTGAGACCCGGGGACGCGTCATTTTGCGCAATAACCCAAGCCGTATTAATCACATCGCGTGACCCATGTTAATAATCGTAAAACCCCCATTTACGCAGTCAAGTTGCGCCCCACGGTGTCTATAATCGTTGTCAGGATTGCCGCACATTTCTTGCCGGCCAGCGCAACCTGGCTTCGGCTCCTCCGCCATCCGGGCGGCGTTTATCGCCGGCGTCAGTCCGGGAACTTTTTTTCGCCTTCAGCCGTATTCCACGAAAGAAGGCGGGCATTTCGAGCGTCATCTTTTTGCTGTGCTCACAGTAGAGAGGCAAGTGTGAAGAAGAAGATACTGATCGGCGCGGGTGTGCTGGTCCTGCTGCTCGCAATTGTTGGCTTTACCGTTTCCCAGAGTAACAAGGGCGTGGTGACGGTCCAGACGGGCAGAGTGCTCAAGGAAGACCTCGCCTCCACCGTGACCGCCTCCGGTGAGATCAAGCCCAAGAACTACGCCAATATCGGCGCTCTCGGCATCGGCAAGATCGTGAAGTTGTACGTCCACGAGGGCGAATATGTCAAAGCCGGCCAGAAGCTGGTGTTGCTCGACAATATCCAACCCGCCGCTGACGTCGCAGCCACCAGAGCGCAACTCGAGTCGGCACGCACCGACTCCATCGCGCAGGAAGCAAATTTGCGCAGCGCGAACTCCGAACTGGAGCGTGCCAGGGCCGATTACGACCGCGCCAAGCTCGATTTCGAGCGCGCCGACAAGCTCTATAAAGATCAGTTGATCCCGAAATCCCAGTTCGATCAGGCAAAGAACACGTACGATGCCGCCGCCGCGACCATCGAAACCGACAAGGCCCGCGCGGCCCAAGCCAAGGCTCAGCTCGCCAGCAACAACGAGCGCATCCGCCAGTTCCAGGCGTCTCTGACCCGTGCCAGTGACGTGCTCAGCAAGACCGAGTATGTCGCCCCCTACGACGGTATCGTCACCAACCTTCCCGTTCGCGAAGGCGAGACCGCGGTCATGGGTATTCAGAATTCCCCCGGCAGTACGCTAATGACCGTCGCCGACATGTCCATCATCACCGCCGAAGTGAAGGTGGACGAAACGGACATCGTCAATGTCAAGATCGGCCAGCCCGCCGAAGTCACCATCGACGCCATGCCGAAGAAGGTATTCCATGGCACCGTGAGCGAGATCGGCAATAACGCCATCATCCGCTCCTCCGGCCTGTCGACCTCGCAGGTCACGACCGGCAGCCAGGAAGCCAAAGATTTCAAGGTCGTCGTCACTCTGAACGATTCGGCGGACTACCTGAAGAACCTTCGCCCCGGATTGTCATCCACCGCGAAGATCACGACCAGCACGGTGAAAGAGGCGGTCAGCATTCCCATCCAGGCGCTGACCGTGCGACAGAAGGGTGACCTGGAGCAGAAGCCGAAGGGCGCCACCACCGTCCAGGCCGCGACTGCGGACACGAAGAAGGACAAGGAAGAGATCCAGGGCGTGTTCGTGATCAGGAATAAGAAAGCCGAATTCCGCAAAGTCGAGACCGGCGTGACCGGTACGACGAACATCGAAGTAAAGTCAGGCCTTCAACCCGGAGACGAGATCGTCACCGGCAGTTACAAAGTCCTCCGGACGCTGCGCAACGGCGCTTCGGTGAAGATCGACAACAGCGCGCCCAAGAAAGAGGACGAGAAGTCCTAACCTTTCGTGCGAAACTGCGTCCAAGTTTACGGGTTCGTGTTTGAGCGAGCAGCAAGACAATCGTAGCGGAGACCGAATGGCCACCGAAGTAGCTACCATCGCGGAAAACGTCGCGGCGCCCCCGAAGGATGCCGTCATTTACACGGAAGACCTTTGGAAGACTTACGAC
>CAZLJE010000007.1:12356-159348 GCA_964559835.1 uncultured Terriglobales bacterium | reverse complement strand
GTACAATCCGCATCCCGGTCCACATGATCGAGACCATCAACAAGCTGATCCGCACCTCGCGCCAGCTTGTCCAGGAACTCGGTCGCGAACCGACGTCGGAAGAGATCGCCAAGCGCATGGACATCCCGGTCGCGAAGGTCCGCAAGGTCCTCAAGATCGCGCAGGAGCCCATCTCGCTGGAGACGCCGATCGGCGAAGAGGAAGATTCGCACTTGGGCGACTTCATCGAGGACCGCGCGGTGGTCTCGCCGGCCGAAGCAGTCATCAACGTCAACCTCAAGGAGCAGACGGCGCAGGTGCTGCGTACGCTGACTCCTCGCGAGGAGAAGGTGATCAAGATGCGCTTCGGGTTGGAAGACGGCTCCGAGCACACGCTCGAGGAAGTCGGCCAGTCCTTTGCGGTCACCCGCGAACGCATCCGCCAGATCGAGGCCAAGGCGCTGCGCAAACTGCGTCACCCATCACGCAGCCGCAAGCTACGCGCGTTCATGGACGGCGTGCACGACTAAGCGGTGTGCACGTGACCTGAATCAGCGCGCGTAGCGCGCGCCAGAAAGTAGCCCCGGGCGTAAGCCCGGGGTTTTCGTTCGTAACGTGATCCGAGCCCGCTTCAGCGGGCGACAGATTGTTGATTTCTTCCTCGTTTTCCACCGCCGCCCACAATGATTCCAATTCCTCCACACGAAACCCACAGAACCGGTTTTCTTTCCTGTTGAGCGCCCCGATTGACGAGTGCATATTCTTCCCACGCGAGCGTTGATGTCCTGAGCGCATCGCGTGGGTGACACCGAAACAGCAGTGGGTGCAACCGGAAGCGGCTTCGGCCGCCGCCGGAGGATACGCGGAACACGTGAGTGAGTCGCATATCCGGCGTCCCGCGCGTGAAGCTAGACGCTGCATGAGCTATCCGCCCGTGTAACGATTTCAGTAGCGCGCGCAGGGCGTCGCCGCACCAGGTTCCCGGCAACGAGAACGCGCTGGTTCGGAGGACGCGCTGGAACGAGCTTCGGCCCGTGACAGTCCGTCCGGTTCGAGTGCCTCCCGCAACATCGGCGCAAGCCGGTGCTGCCAACGATGAGGAACTCCGGCGCTCGCAAGAGCCGCGGGAGCGAAGATTGAACGAGGAATGGGCCGGTAGCTGCGGGTGCAACGCCGGTTTACCTCGATCGATCGCCTCAAAGACGAAGGAGGCTTGCGGTGGACGCGATTGCCGGCACGCTTCGGCGCACCGGCGGACGCGGGATGGTTCGGCCCAACACCAGCGGGTCCCCGGTGACGGGAACTCGCGGGCGGCAGCGGCAAGCCACACGACTTCGGTCGGCCTTGAGCAAACCGCAGACTCGGACTTCTGGGCAGGATGGCCGCAAGGCCGCACCGCCCACGTACCACGCAGGATGACGCCTCTGGTCCGACCACCCGTGACGCGTCGCATGGGCCCGCAACGGCCGCAACACCGATAGGCTGCGCGTTCATTCGCGCGCCGTCGAGGCTGCAAAGCCGCTGCACGGCACGAGCGACGCATTCGGACACGCCCAAGGCTACGGCTGAAGGGCGCAAACGGAGACGACTCAGGACGTCCGCACACAGGCGCGGGTGAGGGGGCTGGCCTCGCCCGCGCCATAATTATTTCCGATTTCCGATTTCCGAAAAAAGCCGCATCAACCACGTCACTTTTTCAACCATCCTCCACAACTAACCTCGAATTTACACAGCCCACTGCATGCTGGTTTGCTTTTTATTCGCCCTGTTCTAAGCTACAAACAGCAGACACGCCTAGCTGCTAACCCCTAGCCGCTAGCTACTGTTCATGGCCACCACCGACTACACCCTCGAACGCGGTCTCCCCTCTTCGGTTGACGCCGAGCGCTCCATCCTCGGCGCCATCCTGCTCGACAATTTCGCCTTCCACCAAGCGTCGTCGCAGAACCTCCAGGCCGACGACTTCTCGCTCGACTCGCACCGCCGCATCTACGCCCGCATCCGCGACCTCGGCGACCAGGGCCGCGCCATCGACCTCATCACCCTCGCCGAGGAGCTCTCGCGCAACAAGGAGATCGAAGCCATCGGCGGCGTCGCCTACCTGTCGTCGCTCACCGACGGCCTGCCGCACCGCCCGAACATCGAGCAGTACGTCCGCATCGTCAAGGACAAGTCGCTCCTCCGCGGCATCATCTACGCCTCGAATGCCGCGATCGCCCGCGCCATGGAGGAAGCCGAATCCGCGACCGACGTTCTCAGCGCCTCGGAAGCCGATCTCTACAAGCTCTCCGACCAGCGCTTCAACCAGGGCTTCCAGAACGTCGCGACCATCGTCCAGAACTCCTTCGGCTCGATCGACGCCCTCTATGAGCGCGGCCAGCGCATCACCGGCCTGGAGACGCACTACAAGGACTTGGACGACCTCACCAGCGGCTTGCAGAAAGCCGACCTGATCATCATTGCCGCTCGCCCGAGCATGGGCAAGGCCCAGCCACTCGATGCGCGCGTAAAAACACCTGACGCCTGGAAGCTGATGGGCGAACTGCGCGTAGGGGATGCACTCGCGTCGGTAGACGGGCAGGAGTCGCATGTTACCGGTGTATTTCCGCAGGGTCTGAAGCGAATCTTCCGCGTCACCTTCTCCGACGGACGTTCGGCAGAATGCTGCGACGAACACCTCTGGAGGGTGTTCCGCCGCGATTGGCGCGAGCCTCGCGTCCTGTCGCTGGCGCAGATTCGCCGGATGTTGCAATCCAAGCGCAACGTCGGCCGGTTGTGGATCCAGACGCCTTCTGGCGATTTCGGCAGTACGGCGGCGCTGCCCATCGATCCTTGGGTGCTCGGGACATTGTTGGGTGACGGCTGCATGAAGGGGTCGAGCCTTCGATTCTCCTCGACCGATCCGGAGATGGTAGCGGCGCTCTCCGGAAAATTGGCGGACCACACCGTTCAGCACACCGATCGCTGCAATTACCGGATCGTAACGCGAGGCGGCAGTCACCGCCACGGAGTTCAGGGCGTGGTTTCAAACGCTCTGAAAGACGCTCTGGTTGGTTTGCACCTCTGGGACCTCGGCGCGGAGAAAAAGTTCATTCCGCCCGAATACCTGTCCGCGAGCCGCAAGGACAGGCTGGATTTACTTCGCGGGTTGCTCGATATCGATGGTTGGGTGGAGAAGTGGGGGACCGTCCGCTATTGCACATCGAGTGCTCGCCTGGCGCGCGATGTTAGAGAACTCGTGCGGTCTCTGGGCGGCCTGTGCAGCGTCTCAGTGAAGCGGCCGGTCTACACGTATCGCGGTGAAGTGCGCCGGGGGCGGCGCTCGTTCATTATCAACATTCAGCATCCCGACCCTGCGTCACTCGTTTCGCTTTCACGCAAGCAGGAGAACATTCCGGCCAGGCACCGGATGAAACGGCTTACCATTTCGTCGATTGAGCCATCACGTGTCTTTCCGGCTCAATGCATCACTGTCAGCCACCCCAGCCATCTGTATATCACCGACGATTACGTGGTCACGCACAACACGGCCTTCGCTATGAACATCGCCGAGAACGCCGCCGTTAAAGACGGCAAGGTGGTGGGCGTGTTCTCGCTGGAAATGTCGGCGTCGTCGTTGTTGTTGCGCATGCTGTGCTCGGCATCGAGCGTTGACTCGCACAAGCTCCGCACCGGCTTTCTCGCGCGCGAGGACTACCACAAGCTCGTCGACGGCCTCGGCAAGCTCGCCGAAGCGCCGCTCTTCATCGACGACACGCCTGGCATCTCGCTCTCCGAAATGCGCGCCAAGGCCCGCCGCCTCCAGCACCAGCAAGGACGCCTCGACCTGATCGTCGTCGATTATTTGCAGCTCATGTCCGCCGGCGGCGCCAAGCGCCAGGAGAACCGCACGCAGGAAGTCTCGGCCATCTCGCGCGGCCTGAAGATGATCGCCAAGGAACTCGACGTGCCGGTGATCGCGCTATCGCAGTTAAGCCGCGCACCGGAGAATCGCGGAGGAAAAGACAGCGAACCGAAGCTGAGCGACCTCCGCGAATCCGGCTCGATCGAGCAGGACGCCGACGTCGTCGCCTTCATCTTCCGCCCCGAGTACTACGACCGCGACAATCCCGACCTCCAGAACAAGGCCAAGCTGCTCATCGCCAAGCAACGCAACGGCCCCACCGACACGATCCAACTCTACTTCGCCAAGCAGTACACGCGCTTCGAAACCCTCGACCGCGCCGACTGGATGCAGGGATGACCATTGGTGAAGATTTAGACCAAAAGTAAACGGGTGTCATGCTGAGCGAAGCGAAGCATCTATGCATTTCGCCAACGCAGCCCACAAAGCATAGATCTTTCGCTTCGCTCAGGATGACACCTGCGACAGCTGATGCCTTTCAATCACCAATCACAAATCACTAAATCACCATTGTTCATTTCTTCTTCATCAACTCCCTGAGCATCGCCACCTCCGAGGCCATCATTGTCTTCAGCGTCGGCTCTCGGTCGGGGGCGAACAAAGCCGAGTGCAGTGACGGCAGCTTGGACTTGTCGCCCTTCACCTCATCAAACTTCGCCGGATTTACGGCGCCCACGCGCAAAAAGAATCCCGGCGCGCCCGCCAGCACATACTCGCTGAAGTCTTCCGAGCCCATCACCGGCTGCCCGGGCATGATTGCCCCCGCTCCCAGCGCCGACGCCAGCACCGGATCCAACCGCTTCGCCAGCGCCGGATCGTTGTACGTGGCATGCGTGCTCTCGATAAGCTTCACATCGGGCTCACGCGTGGCGCCGGCCGCCGCCGCCTCTGACTTCGCCACCCGCGCGATACCGTCCAGCAGCAGCTTGCGCGTCTCGTCGGTGAACGATCGCACCGATAGTTGCAGCTCCACCTTGTCCGGAATGATGTTGGCCTTCGTGCCGCCATGGATGCTGCCCACGGTGACTACTCCGGGGTCCTGCGGATCTTTCTCCCGCGCCACCAGCGACTGCAATCCCAGGATGACGCGAGCCGCGATCACGATCGGGTCGATGCTGGCGTGTGGCGCCGACCCGTGCGCGCCTTTGCCATAGATGGTCACGTTCACCGAATCCGAATTCGCCAGCAGGTAGCCGGGGATCACCGTTACCTTACCCGCCGGCAACCACGCATCGTCGTGCGCTCCGATCGCGAAATCGGGCTTGGGAAACCGCGTGTACAGGCCGTCGGCAAGCATCATCTTCGCGCCGACCACTCGCTCCTCCGCCGGCTGGCCGACCATGATCAGCGTGCCGCTCCAGCGGTCGCGCGTGGCCGCCATGATCCGCGCCGTCCCTACCCACGACGCCATGTGGATGTCGTGCCCGCAGGCATGCATCACCGGCACATCGTCCCCCGTGATGTCGCGCGCGCGCACCTTGCTCGCGTACGGCAGGCCGGTCTTCTCCTCCACCGGCAGCGCGTCCATGTCGGTGCGCAGCATCACCACCGGACCGGGACCGTTCTTCAGCACGCCCACCACTCCGTGCTTTCCGACGCCGGTGGTGACCTCGAAGCCCGCCGCGCGCAGCGCCGCCGCCATCTTTGCCGACGTCTTCTCCTCCAGCAGCGAAAGCTCCGGCGTCTGGTGGAGATCGATGTACAGCTTTTCGATGTCCGGGTAGACGGCGTTGACCTCACCCGCGAGTTGCGCGTTCTGCGCCCCGGCGCCGATGGAACAGAGAAGCAGAAGAGAGACAAACATTCGTTTCATGAAAAGATCCTTCGGAAGAGACTAAACGGCCTGTCAAGCACGTCACGCAGAGCCTGCTCCGAGCCTGTCGAAGGGCGTCTCGCCTGCAACCCTAAAAGTAGAGCATTCCGCCGTGCAATCAGGGTTCGCAGATTTCCAGATCTCCAGATCTCTAGATTTCCAGATGCCACTCGCTCCCCCGCTATAATCGGTTCACTCCATGCGTCCAACCTGGGCCGAAATCTCGCGCACCGCTCTCCAGCACAACTTCCGCACCATCCAGCAGCACGTTGGCACCGCGACTGTTTGCGCCATCGTCAAAGCCAATGCCTACGGCCACGGCCTCGTCGATTGCGCTCTCGCCTTCCAGGAAGCCGGCGCTACCTGGTTCGGCGTCACCGGCACGGAAGAAGGCGTGAAGCTCCGCGAGCGCGGCATCACCGGACGCATCCTCCTCATGACCGGCTTCTGGCGCGGCGAGCAGGGCGACGTCATCGAACACCGCCTCACCCCGGCGGTGTGGGAGTGGTGGCAGGTAGGCGCGCTCGAAGCAGCGCTGGTCAAGCGCAATGCAGCGCCCGCGTCGTTTCCGGTTCACATCAAGGTCGACACGGGCATGGCCCGCCTCGGCGTCCCCGACTATTACCTCAAGGTTTTTCTCAACCGCATGACGTCCGCTCACCAGATCAAGGTCGAGGGCATCTTCAGCCACCTCGCCTCCGCCGAGGTTTTGGATGACGTCGATGCCGAGATCCAGATCGTCAATTTCGATGAGTTCGTCAAAGCGACGCGTGACCACGGCTACGCGCCCGAGTACACGCACCTCGCCAACAGCTCCGCCATCATGGGCCGCCCGCAACTGCACCGCGAGATGGTCCGCCCCGGCCTGCTCCTCTATGGCTACGCGCAGCCGTTCGCCTGGCGCGGCGTGCCGGGGCAGCAACCGCCGCTGCTCGACGTCCGGCGCGCACTCACCTGGAAATCGCGGATCATTTCGACCAAAGAGGTGAAGCCCGGACAGTCGGTGGGCTACAAGGCCACGTGGAAGACCTCGCGCAAGACCAAGCTCGGGCTGCTCCCGGTTGGCTATGCCGATGGACTCGCGCGCCTCATGTCGGGACGTGGCGACGTCCTTGTTCGCGGACAGCGCGCCCGCTTCGTCGGCGCCATCTCCATGGATCTCTCCATCATCGATGTGACCGATATCGGCGGCTCCTCGCTCGGCGACGAAGCCATCATTCTCGGCAGCGACGGCGAGCACGAGATCGACGCCCGCGAACACGCCCGCCACACCGAAACCATCCCCTACGAAGTCCTCTGCCGCATTACCTCGCGCGTGCCGCGACAATACGTCTGATTGACCCGATCTCTAAACTGCTGTCATTCCGAGCGAGGATGCGGCAAGCGTCGGCCGCTTTTGCCGACGCTTGCCGCATCCGAGTCGAGGAACCTGCATTGTTCCCTGCGGCGAACCTCTCTTCTGTGCTCCTCTGTGCCCTCTGTGGTGAATGTTTTTCCTTTGTGGTCCTTCGTGTACTTTGTGGTGAACGCTTTTCCTGAACACTGACCACTGACCACTGACCACTGAGCACTGATTCCTTTGCTATATTTGAATCTCGCCCGCAATGCTGAAGCGCTACCAAAACTGGATGGTCAACTGGGAGACCCGGCTCACCACGCGCGACACCAACCGCGTCGTCCGCCCCTTCGAATGGGGCACGGAGTGGACGCAGGGCTGGCCCGGCGCGAACGGCCATCGCCCCGATCCCAGCGCGCTTGAGACTTACTTCCATGACCTGAACGCTCACATCGTCGCCCACAGCGACGACTTTTTCTCTTATCGCACGCCGTCCGATTTCCGCCTCGAGCAGCACCAGGTCCTGCCCTATCACTCCGGCGGACACGAAGACGATCGCGATTACGGCATCGGCACCTTCCTGCGTTTCTCGTCGCCTTACCCATCGCCGTATCCGGAGAACAACATCGCCAACGCGCGCTGGTTCCCGCCGAAGAAGAAAGACAAGCGCGCCGTCGTCGTCCTACCGCAGTGGAACTCCGACGCCCTCGGCCACAACGGCCTCTGTACGCTGCTGAATTATTGCGGGATCGCCTGCCTGCGCCTGAGCATGCCGTATCACGACGTGCGCCGCCCCGCAGAGATAGAGCGCGCCGACTACGCCGTCTCCGCCAACGTGGGACGCACCATCGCCGCCGCCCGCCAGGCCATCACCGAAGTCCGCTCCTGCCTCGACTGGCTCCAGTCGCAGAGCTACGAACAATTCGGCGTGCTGGGAACGAGCCTTGGCTCCTGTTACGCCTTCATCGCCAGCGCGCACGACGAGCGCCTCCGCGCCTGCGCCTTCAACCACGCCTCGACTTACTTTGCCGACGTCGTCTGGACCGGCATGTCCACACGCCACGTCCGCGCCGGCGTAGAAAAAGAGATCGCGCTCGACTCGCTTCGCAAATCCTGGGCCTCGATCAGCCCCATGTCCTACTTCGACCAGTTCGCCCGCTGGCCGAAGAAGTCGCTCATCGTCTACGCGACCTACGATCTGACGTTCCTTCCAGAATTTTCAAAACAGGTTGTCGACGAATTCGAGCGCCGCCGCCTGCCCCACAAAGTCGCCATCCTCCCCTGCGGCCACTACACCACCGGCGAAACGCCCTACAAATTCATGGACGCCTGGCATTTGGTGTCATTCATGAATGGCGCGCTGAAGAGTCGGTAATTGGTATTTGGTAATTGGTAAACCGCATCTCGGCGGGAGCACGGCTATACCGATCTAAACCGAAAAAGCTCGGGAATGTTCCCGAGCCTATGACCTCTACAACTGCTAAGTACCAGTTACTAACTACCAATTACCAATTACTTGTTCTTCCACACCGGTTGCCGCTTCTCGACCACCGCCCTCAACCCCTCCTGCACGTCCTCGAGCGCATAAAGCTGGTTGAGATAGATGTCCTGCGATGCCTTCATCGCCTCGGCCAGCGGCTTGCCGATCGACTGCGAGATCACTTTCTTCGTCATCTCCAGCACCGGCCCCGAGAACTGTCCGATCCTCGCTAGCGTTTCCTGCACCGCTTTCGGCAGCTCCGCCTCCGGCACCACTTTGTTCACGAATCCGAAGTGCTGCGCGTCCTCGGCGGTCAGCGGATTCCCGGTCAGGATCAGCTCGTACGTCTTCTTGGGCCCGATCAGCTGCGGCAGCATGATGGCCGCGAACGGCGGGAACACTCCCATCTTCACCTCCGGCTGCGCGAAGCGTGCATTCGGCGTTGCGATCACCAGATCGCCGAACGCCACCAGCTCCGAGCCCGCCCCGATCGCCGGCCCGTTAACGACAACGATAAGCGGCTTCCCGATCTCAGCGATCGCCTGGAACACGCGGTTGAACGCGTCCAGCGTCTGGAAGACTTTCTCCGGCCGCGAATCTTCGACGGAAATGCCGTAGCTGAAGGCCTTCTGCGACGATTCCATCACGATGCACTTCACGTCGGCGCGCCCGTTCAGGCTCTCGATCGCCTCCGCCAGCTCCACCATCATCGGGACGGTGAGCACGTTGTACGGCGGAAAATTCAGCGTGATCTTCGCGGCGAAAGTGCTGGTGTCGAACAGGATGTACTTGAACGTCTGACCCGGCTTCGCGGGCGTGCTGGTGGCCATGGGATCTCTCCGTGTGTGCGGGATTATGTCCGAAACCGGGGCAAGGGGCAAGGGACACGGGGCGCGGCACAAGACAGGTGCTTTTGCTTAGCCCACCAGGCAGTGATGTACAACACGCAATCATGTGCTTTCGCATTTCCGTGCCCCGCGCCCCGTGCCCCGTGCCCCGCGCCCCGCACCCCGCACCCCGTGCCCCGTGCCCCGCGTCCCGTGCCCCGTGCCCCGTGCCCCGCGCCCCGCAGTACAATGCCTCCATGAAAATCGCCCTTGGCGCCGACCACGCCGGCTACGAACTGAAGAACCGCATCAAGGTCTGGCTCGCGCAGCAAGGCCACCAGCCGCTCGACGAGGGCACCAACGCGCCCGACTCCGTCGATTATCCCGACTACGCCCGCAAGGTCGCGGAATCGGTTGTGCGCCGCGAGTCCGACTTCGGCATTCTCGTCTGCGGCAGCGGCATCGGCATGGCAATTGCTGCCAACAAGGTCCCCGGCATCCGCGCCGCCAACGTCACCACCGAGAACGAAGCCGCGCTCAGCCGCGAGCACAACAACGCCAACGTCCTCACCCTCGGCGCCCGCATCCTCAAAGACGACGACGCCCGGCGCATCGTCGACAAGTGGCTCCACACCCAATTCGCCGGCGGACGCCACCAGCAGCGCGTCGACAAGATCACCGCCATCGAGCGCGAAGAGAAGCTAACCGCGGATCAACGCGGATGATATTGGTGATTGAGCGATTTGCGATTTGTGATTGATTCTTCCTCCGTGTTCCTCTGTGACCTCCGTGGTGAGCGCGTTTCAATGACCAATCACAAATCACTCAATCACCAATCCTTTGGAGTATCCTTAGTGTTTTCCCGAAGCCCGGTGCCCGGAGCCCTTATGTCGCAAATGTCCCGCCCTCTTTCCGCCGTCGATCCCGACATCGCCACCGCCATCGACAACGAGCAGCGCCGCCAGCACGAGGGCCTCGAGCTCATCGCCTCCGAGAACTTCGTCTCCGAAGCCGTGCTCGAAGCCATGGGTTCGGTTTTCACCAACAAGTACGCCGAAGGCTATCCCGGCAAGCGCTACTACGGCGGCTGCGAGTTCGCCGACGTCGTCGAGAACCTCGCCCGCGACCGCGCCAAGGCTCTGTTCGGCGCCGAGCACGCCAACGTCCAGCCGCACTCCGGCTCCTCGGCCAACATGGAGGCCTACTCCGCCATCATCCAGCCCGGCGACACCGTCCTCGGCCTCAACCTCGCCCACGGCGGACACCTCACCCACGGCCATCCGCTTAACTTTTCCGGTAAGACCTACAAGATCGTCCCCTACGGCGTCACCCGCGAGACCGAGACCATCGACTACGACGAACTCGAGCGCCTGGCCGTCGAGCACCGCCCGCGCCTGATCATCGGCGGAGGCTCCGCCTATCCGCGCATCATCGACTTCTCCCGCATGCGCCAGATCGCCGACAAGGTCGGCGCCTGGTACCTCGTCGACATGGCCCACTTCGCCGGACTCGTTGCCGGAGGCGTCCACCCCTCGCCCGTCCCGCACGCGCACATCGTCACGTCGACCACGCACAAGACGCTGCGCGGCCCGCGCGCCGGCATGATCCTCAGCAACAAGCTCGTCGATCGGAGTTCATCACAATTAGCGGGTGCCCAAGCGGGTGCCCCGGGTAAGCCCGGCGTTGGCTTACCCGGGGGTGTTCCTAAGGATCAGGACAAGCCCTTCGACCTCGCCGCCGCCATCGACAAGGTCGTCTTCCCCGGCGACCAGGGCGGACCGCTCGTCCACATCATCGCGGCCAAGGCCGTCTGCTTCCTCGAAGCCATGCAGCCCAGCTTCAAGGACTACGCCCGCCAGGTCGTCGTTAACGCCCGTGTTCTGGCCGAGACCCTCGCCGGCGAAGGCTTCCGCATCATCTCCGGCGGGACGGATACCCACGTCCTGCTCATCGACGTATTCGCCAAAGGCATGCTGGGCAGCGAGGCCGAGAAGGCGCTCGGCGACGCCGGCATCACCGTCAACAAGAACGCCATTCCGTTCGACACCAACCCGCCCATGAAGCCCTCGGGCATCCGCATCGGCTCGCCCGCTCTGACCACCCGCGGCATGAAGGAGCCCGAGATGCGCCAGGTCGCCCGCTGGATCGCCGACGCCCTCAACCAGCGCACGGATGCGTCTGCTCTACGCCGCATCCGCGACCAGGTTTTCCAGCTCTGCGAGTCCTTCCCCCTGTACCCGGAACGGAGAGCCCGGGCGAAGTCACAGGAGACGGTGCACGCTGATTAGACGACAGGCGGGCGAGCGAACGTATTTCGGCAGCAGTGCGAAGGAGTACAGTCAGTTCGCCGATCGCGTGGAAAACGTGTGCAAAACAAGAAGGACTGCACCCACGCGCAGTCCTTCTTAATTCGTCAGCCAACTGAGGCTGAACGGCCTTAGACAAGTAACAGTATACACGAACTTGCGCACCATGAACTGGTTTATTCCTCAATGGCTTACGTTCGACTAGAACGTGCATAAAGATACTTCTGCCGTGACTCTTATTCATGGCTAACTAGTCACTTCTATACATCAGTACGTGCTCTTCTGCACGTTCTTGCTTGACCTTAGCACCGAAAGTCCATATACTAAAGAGAGTTGCTGCAGGAGAGGGCTAGCCATGGGGCAGAGCGGCCTTAGACACCGTGGGGCTCCTTCGGGAGCGGGGTTCGATTCCCCTCCTCTCCGCCAACAAATCACGAAGAAGGAAAGGTACGGTTATGGAAACTCAACCCACAGTTCCCGAGATGAATGTCACGACCCACGTCAAAATTGAAGAATTCGGTAGCTACGATGAGGCCGGGCAGGCAGCAAGTCGCGAAAGCGTTAATTCGTCGTCTTTGCAGTTTCCCGTAGTGGTCTTTCAGCAGGGATCCCGAGTGAACATGTCTGGGGCTTTCCCAATCAAGTTCATTCGAACCCAACTCGCTACGCGAGCTGCACAGAAGAAGGGATCAGTCGCCGACGCGGTGGATAGTTTGAATCGGCCGTTCATGAAAGACCACATCGAC
Organism: uncultured Terriglobales bacterium; assembly: GCA_964559835.1. Taxonomy (GTDB): domain Bacteria; phylum Acidobacteriota; class Terriglobia; order Terriglobales; family Acidobacteriaceae; genus DAISJI01. Next base: position 146,957 of record CAZLJE010000007.1, on the reverse strand, counting down.
GCGATTTCAAAATATCTCGTCGGCAATGTGGCGGATAGGTATATTCTGCCGCCGCTGACGCTGAACGTTCAAGAGCCCTTAACGTTATTCACTGTCAAGAGTTCGTCGCGAATCCGGTTGGGGTATTTGATAGTGCCCTACACCGCTACGCTGTCAATCACGGATGGACAGCACCGATTTTTGGCGACACAGGACGCGTACGAAAAGCTCGATCAAGAATTGCGCAATCGATTCGACGGCGACGGAATCGCGGTGATGATCACTTGCGAATCGGATACACCGCAAATCCATCAAGATTTCGCCGACTGTTCAAAGACGAAGCCGATTCCCCCGAGCTTGCTCGCGGTGTACGACAGAAGGAACCCTGCGAATAGCATGGTATTGGATCTCGTCGACAAATGCGCGTTGTTCAAGAATAAGATTGACTCGACAAGTAAGAACTTGTCTAAGAAATCGCCGGCGCTGTTCTTGACGAACCAAGTCAGACAATTAGTCAAGACTCTCCTCGTCGGGTCCTGGGGAATGGGCGATGAGGATTTTTCGACGTACGTTCAGACCCTTTTGCAGACACGCGAAGCGTACCAGGAAGCACTAGCGAAATTTACCCAGTACGTCGAGTTCCTGACCGAAAATATTCCTGTCTGGAAAGAGATCGCCGAACTCAAGCCTGGTCTCCAGAACAACCGGATCACTCAATTACGAGAAGATGGTTGGGTTTGCTTGACGGCAACAGGGCTCGTAATCATCGGCACGATCGGGTATGACTTGTTCGCGAACGATGCCACTGATTGGCAGACATACGCGAAGAAGCTCGCAAACATCGACTGGAAACGATCGGCGGATATTTGGCGCGGAAACGTTGTACTCGAAAACGGCAAAATCGCGTTAGGTCAAAGCGCGATGAAGGTAGCCATTCAGGCTGTGTGTAATGAGATTGGGTGGGTTCGACCAGCAGTCGGTCGTGCCCGTGCCACAGCAGCTGCGTCTTCGGACCAAACGGGGTTGCCGTTAGACGTAATGGCCGAACCAGTGACGCAGTAGGGGCGTGTGGCCCGGATAACGGCTTCCTCCCTACCGCAATTCGAGAGTGCCCCCCGGGTTAACCCCGCCTTTGGCTTACCCGGGGGGCAAATTTCTGGCACTATTGTTCAAGAATCTCACGATGAGCAATCTGTCTTCGATTTCGCATTCACCGCCGAGATTTCGAACGCATCAACGTCAGCAACAATGGCCGCGCCAACCCCAGCGCTGAAATCGCTTACCGTCCGTAGATCGAGCTTCGATCTTTCCCGTTAGCCTTACTGGCACCCGCTGCTTAGTCGGCATGTGCGAATGCTTCGTCAACGGCGTTCGTCGCACGAGCTTCAGCGATACCTACACTCATTGTAATAAAAGGCGGCTTTGTACCGTCCTGAGCAAGCGCGGGAACTACGCGGTCTTTTAGGGCCGCTGCAACTCGGGACATCATTCCTGCTGCCTCTTCAGCCGATAGATCTGGACACATAATCCCGAACTCATCACCACCTAGTCGGTATAACCGATCCCGATTGCGGATCTTTTGTCTTACCACGTTTACTAAATGCTTAAGTGCTTGGTCGCCGATGCTGTGGTCGAACGGAGCTTCATTGAACTGCTTAAAATTGTCGACATCTATTCGGACACATGATATCGGTACCGGCATCGGGAGCGCGCCAGCATTCAGATCAGCAATGTGTTTGTCGTACAGAGCCTTGTTGCCAGTCTGCGTTAAAGCGTCGGTGTACCTCAGGTCTTTGAGCGATGGTTTGGACATCAACTCCCGAACGGGACTCGGCCTACAGTCGCAAACATCAAGCATACAGACCGTGCATATTCCGGGATAAGCGGGCCAAAACAGATCTTCAACCAGCAGCATTCTCGCTTCACCGCGCGTCGCCATGTGCAGGGACGAAACCAGCGCGAAAAGCCACGCGGTGTAATCAGCTAACTCGTTGTCAAAATTTGACGGATATAAATGCTCAAAGCGAACTGCCTCACCTACCTCGGACATTTCCTCGACGAGTCGGGTGTGCATCTTCTGAAGATTGGCAAACGCTTCATCACTCCCGGGTTCTACACCCTCAAAACCCCACGAACGCTCGTAGATTCGTCTAAACATCATCTGTAAACCGTTCAGGGAACGGTTCTGACCGGGTGCGTTTCGGTTGTATGCTTCTCGAACGGCATTCGCATTGACTGAAGCTTTCCTCCCAGGAACACATGCGCACGGTCCCGACACGCAGTACGAGCAGACTCCCGGATATTTTGTGAGGACCACATCTTCATAGTTCGCTTTCTCGCCCCTCACCTTTCTTAATAATGCAGCAGCCCAGCCGAACATCTTCGGCGCAAACTCTTCAGCCTTGTCTATCTGCTTCAGCTTAAACAAGTGTTTACCGAATGCCCCAGTCACTTCCGACATATGTGCCAGAATTTCGTAGTGAGTGCGAGAGTAATTCTGGGAGAGACCATAGATCGAGTGGAGCATCTCGACCCATTCGTTAAGCGACTGCTGCTTTGAATACCCCATTGTGGGCACCTGGACAGTGGAATTGTGGTGATCTTTTCATTCTATGCTCGGCGGGTGGCCCAACCTTCGCTTTTAGTTTTCTCGTGATCAAACAGAAGTGTGGGTGGCGGGGTGGCCTGGGTAATGGACGATTGGCCCATTTTGCCCAGTTTTGACGAAGGGTGCGAATGATCAATCTATGACCACCGGCGCTCGGGCTGACGCTCGCGCTCCGCTCACGTTGACGCTCTCCCCCTCAGCGGCCTCGTTTTTTGGATGTCGTCGACCCTGTTTTTTTCGTTGCCATCTCGGATGATTTCGTCGCCGTCGACGCGGCCGGGGGATCCCACAGCGAATCCAACCTGCTGAGCAGCCACGACACCACGACGCCGGTATTGTGCGCTGCTGCCGTGTTCTGCGCATGACTGCGCGGGTTCACCTCCTGATCGAAATGCCCGAACCGATCCACAATCCCTGAGACGAACAAAAACGGACTTTGCGATTGCACGCGGATGATGCCGTGCGTCGTTTCTATCGACCCGGCCTTAGCATCGCTGACCTTGCTCCAAAACGTCTTGGCCGTGAGCGGGTCGACCAGACCGTATTCGGAGTAGTCGGTCACGTTCACCGCGCCTAATGCAACATTGATGTAATCGGCAACCACCCATGGCGCTTCCGCCGGAGTGAGCGGCACCGCCAAAAACCGGTTGCACGCCGCCGGCAGATCGACTCTTACCAGGTCATCGAAGTCGCCGCGCGGGAGGCTTGAGTCGATCAGCTTCTCGAACGGCCCTGCTGTCCAGTTGCTGAGGGGGTTCGAGCCTTTCGGATGACCGTCGACCATGAATACCTTCGTGCCGACCACCACGCTTCCATTCATGCTCACGTCGGGGTCCGGAGATTCCGCGGTGCCGACCGCCATCACCAGGTCCGGCGCCGCTCCGTAAGCAAATATCTTCGGAAGGTACTTTGCTTTCTGCTCCGAGCTGGACTGCAGCTTCGATTCGAGATGTTCCAGCAGATCGGAGATGCACCACACCTCGGCCGCAAAATTCTTGTACGGAAAGACAGCGCGTGGTTTTGGTGCCGGATCTTCGGGAGGCAGGTGCTTGTTGTCCGGCCGCTTGCGCGCGGGTTGCAGCGCTGTAGGCCACGGAGATCCGGACGGCCGGGCATTGTCATTCAGCATTGCAAACAAAGCCGGGTCGCACTCCCACCATTTGTTGACGACCACCATCACACGTTTCATGCGTGCGCTCCAAAAGGTGAATTAACATTTGTGACACGTTGTCGCCGCGGCACTATACACAAAACAAGGCGTCCGTCGACACGATTGATCGTTTTGTTCCGAAATCCGGAATCGGGCAAACTGGCCGGATGCCGGGGGTAACACCACTTATGGCTCTTTTCCTGATCCGTGTTCATCAGCGTTGATCAGCGGCTGCTTTGTCTTCCCTCTGCGTTCCTTTGTGTCCTCTGTGGTGAGTGTTTTGGTTGTCACAGCCACATGCGATCCACATCACATACACCCTCGCGCGGCCGGGCTACTCTTTTCTCGTGCCCTAGTGGTGCAGGGTGTGGTGTCTCCCGACGCCGCTCCCGACGTTCTTTCTCAACGTGCGCCTCGTAGCATGCGCCTCGATCCTCGTTCCTGTCTGTGGGATTTCTGTGACTTTGGCTGACTTTTGTGGGACCTGTGGGATAACGGGGGAGGGGTATCCCCCGCTCGGGTTTCCCCGAGTTTGGCCGAGTTTCTTCGGGACACTCGGGAAACAAAGGGGGAGGGCCCCTGAGCCATGCGCCATGAGCCATGCGCCAGCTCTTCGGGATTTCCCCGAGTTTGGCCGACTTTCTTCGGGACGCTCGGGATAACGGGGGGAGGGGTCCAGAGCCATGGGTTACCCTGGGTAACCCATGCTTATCTCCCTCATTCCACTAACGGCGCTGGGTGGGGGGTAGGTAACCCAGGGCCCAGAGCATACGCCCTGAGCCCTGAGCCCGTTTAGTGCGACGGCGGTTTCGGATTCGTGGAGCTCGGGTTGGTGGAGCTCGGGTTGGTAGAGCTCGGATTGGTGGAGCTGCCCGGATTGCTGGAGCTGCCGGGACAAGTGCCGGTTCCGCGGCCGATGCGGGCGACTTTGATCGCCTTCCCGCTGGTGGCGGAGCTCGACGTAGTTCCGGCCGAAGCCTGGGACTTCGAGGTCGGCGCGGCGTTGGCGTTATCCATCGAGCCCTGCACCTGGATCGACTCGCCGACGTGCTTCGCCAGCACGGTGGCGTCGGCGCCCGCCGGGATCTCCAGTTGATACGTAGTCCCGGCCTTGTCGGTCACGGTGTAATTCGGACTCGCGCCGCCGAGGCAGCCTTCGATGATGTCGCCGCCCATGCTCGGCGCGCCGGCCTGTCCCGCGGTGGTTCCGGGTTGAGTACCCGCCTGGCCCGGCATGCCCGCGTGGCTCGGCATGCCCGGTTCAGCCTGACTCTGGCCGGCCGGAGCGCTCTGCGGTGGTGTGCCCTGTTGCGCGACGGCGAAGGCCGCCACCAGCAGGATCAGTGTAAGGATGAATGTGATTCGCATTCTGGAAAAACCTCCCAATCGATGTCCGCGCGCTCGGCGCTCGGCGCAGCAGTGGAGTCTTGTTAGAGGTCGTGCGGAACTCGGGGTTTGCCCCATCGCGAGCACGCAACGGAACGTTCTGCACTTAGTCCCAAATGCTCACGCAAAGAGGCAAGAGCATTCAGGGCTTCGGATATGTCATGCGCACCAGCGTCCGCTGCGAGAATGGGACATAGAGCAGCGCGGCGCAGGCGCCGAACGCCAGGCCGAAGCCGATACGTTGCGTGAGGAGGAATGGCGACAGCGCCCACAGCAGGTCGAGAAAGAGCACCGCCGGCCACAGACTGCGGAAGCTCGCGCCCAGCTTGCGGTAGTCGAACGCGGCAGCGGTCAGCAGATAGAGGCGCATCGGGATGCCGATCACCGCGCTGACGATGATCGTCATCAGCAGCCACGGATAGGAGATAACGCCCTCGTTCAGCTTCCAGAGCGCGACCACGTAGAACACGAGGTACATGATCTGGATGAGCGCAAAGAGCGAGCGCCCGACGCCGCGATGAACGCTCGGCAGTTCCTGTTCGACCGAGGTCTGGGGAACGGGCGCGGCCATGGCAACCAAGTCGAGGGCGTGGATCTTGGCCGTCTCGGGAAGGTCGGCAACTTCCTGCGCCTGCACCGGAGCGATGAAACGATAGCCACGCCTGGGAAGTGTCTCGAGAAAGCGCGGGTTCGACGCCGTGTCGCCGAGCACGTCGCGGACCTTGTTGATCGCCGTGTTCAGGCTGTGGTCGAAATCGACGAACGTATCCTGCGGCCAAAGGCGCGCGCGCAGGTCCTCGCGCGTAACGACCTCGTTCGGACGCTCGAGCAGCGCGACCAGGACCTCGAAGGGCTGGCCCTGGATCTTCTGCTTGACGCCGTTCTTGCGCAGCTCGCCCGAGCGCGCGTCGGCTTCGTAGAGGCCGAAGCGATAGACTCGTGGCTGCGCAGGGGAAGGCATGGAAACAGGCGAGTTTAGCACCGGCGCAGGGCTTACAATGTCGGCGTGCTGGAACCTGCAAAGCCGCGCAGCATCACGCGCACGGAGACGATCGGCTTTGTCGTGATCGCGCTGGTGATCCTCGGCGTGATGCTGGCGCGCTGGGGGAACGTCATTCCGTGGAGCGCGCGCTAGCGTGCCGGATCCGCTGCTCGTCGCGATCGTAGGCCCGACCGGAAGCGGCAAGACGGCGCTGTCGCTGACGCTGGCCGAGCGCTTCGGCGGCGAGATCGTCAGTTGCGATTCGGTCGCCGTCTATCGCGAGTTCTACATCGGCACGGCGAAGCCGTCGCCGGAGGAACGCGCCCGCGCGCCGCATCACCTGCTCGATGTGCTCGATCCGAACGAGTACATGACCGCCGGCGATTACGCGCGCCGCGGCCGCGAGGCGCTCGACGACATCAAACAGCGCGGACGAATGCCGATTGTCGTGGGCGGAACCGGCCTGTACCTGCGGGCGCTGCTGGAAGGGCTGTTCGCCGGTCCAGAGCGCTCGGAGGAGTTGCGCGAGCGCCTGCGCCGTCGCGAGAAGGAGAAAGGCGCAGCGCACCTGCACCGGCTTTTGCAGCGGCTCGATCCTGCGGCGGCCGGGCGCATCCACGCGAACGACACGCCGAAAGTTATCCGCGGGCTGGAGGTCTGCCTCTCGTCGCGCGCGCCCATGAGCGAGCTGTGGAAGCAGGGCCGCGACGCGCTGACCGGATTCCGGATCCTGCGCATCGGGCTGAATCCGGAGCGCAACGCGCTCTACACGCGAGTGAACGAACGCTGCCGGCACATGTTCGACGCGGGACTGGTGGAAGAGACCCGGGCGTTGATGGAAAAATATCCGAACGCGTGGGCATTGTCGTCGCTCGGCTACAAACAGGCGGCGCAGTACCTACGCGGCGAGATCGACCTGAAGCTGGCGGTCTGGGCGGCGCAGCAGTCGCACCGCAATTACGCCAAACGCCAGCTGACGTGGTTCCGGCGGGAACCGGAGGTGCAATGGATCGGCGGGTTCGGAGACGAGGAGAGTGTCCAGGCGCGAGCGGCCGAGATCGTCGAATACCAACGATAGCGTAAATTTCTGCAACCGGGTCGCGGCGCGATAGAATCCTGTCATCATGCCAGGCACAGCCACTCGTCCCGCTCCTACCGAACATCTGCCTTATTACTCGCGTTACATCGACATGGTCGAGGGCGACGATGTCATGGCCGCGCTGAAGAGCCAATTGCGCGAGACGATCGCGTTCCTGAACTGCCTGTCGAACGAAGAGTCTGTGCTCCGCTACGAGCCGGGCAAGTGGAGCGTGCGTGAAGTGCTGGGGCACGTGATCGACACTGAGCGCATTTTCGCGTATCGCGCGCTGCGTATTGGACGCGGCGACGCCACGCCCCTGGCGGGATACGAGCAGGACGATTACATCCGCGGGGCGAATTTCGACAAGGTCCGCTGGAGCGCGCTGATCGAGGAGTTCGAACTGGTGCGGCGCGCCAATATCCTCTTGTTTTCCGGATTCACCGACGAGGCCTGGATGCGCTCGGGCGTTGCGAACAATGCGCAGGTCACGGCGCGCGCGATCGCGTGGATCATCGCGGGGCATGAATTGCACCATCGGAACATAATCGAAGAAAAGTATCTCGGCCGTTAGTGGGCGAGTGACCGGCGAGACGCCGGTGCTACGCGCGGTGTGCAGGCGGGACGCCCGCGTTACGGGCGGCGGGCGCGGCCGGCGAGGAACGCGGCAAAAGCGAACTCGATCGCCGCCATCGTCAGATACTCGAATTCAACCTTGTATACCTCGCGCTGCTGATGCCGCTGTTCTTCTTCCATCATCTGGTGCAGCTTGGGGTCGTGCTCCAGCACAAGCGGTTGCTGCGCCACCGGATAGAGTTCATGCACGGTGAGCGCGGAGTAGACCATGGCGCTCGCCAATAACACGAGCGCGCTGACCCCGATCCACAGCACGGCCGTTTTCATTGGTGGAGGTTCTGCACCTGCGCGCGGCGATTGTGCTCCTCGATCTGCGCGAGGATGTCGAGCGCAACGGCCAGGGCGCGGCGGCCGTCTTCGAGCGTGACCACCGGCGCGTTGAGGCGGCGGACGGCGTGGATGAACGAGTTCAGCTCGGCGTGGAGCGGCTCTTCTTTATCGGCCGGCGGCTTGCTGATGGCGAACTGCGGTGGCAACGCGTGTTCGCCGTGGACGACGCGCGTCAACGTCTCGACGTCGAAGGCGCCGGTGCGGATCTCGGGCGCAGCCTGGTCGGGCTGGCTGGCGGTGGGCGGCTTCACGGCGATGGAGAGCACGTCCTGGCGCGTGTAGTCGATCGAGATGTACTCATGCGGCTGGAAGAAGCGCAGCTTACGGACCTTCTCCGTGCTAACGCGGCTGGCGGTGAAGTTGGCGACGCAGCCCGTCTCGAATTCCAGGCGAACGCTGGCGATATCGACCTTATTCGACAGAATGGGCAGACCGACCGCGCGCACTTCCCGGACGGGCGCATTGACGAACGAAAGCACGATGTCGAGGTCATGGATCATCAGGTCGAGGACGACGTCGACATCGAGCGCGCGCGGCGAGAAGACGCTGAGCCGGTGGACCTCGAAGAACATGGGCTGCGTAACCAGCGGGACGGCGGCGCGCACTCCGGGATTGAAGCGCTCGAGGTGTCCGACTTGCGCGACGCGATTGTTCTTGCGGGCGAGCGCGATGAGCTCATCGGCCTCGGCGAGCGTGGCGGCCAATGGCTTTTCGATGAGCACATCGACGCCGGCCGTGAGCAACTCGCGCGCGACCCCGAGATGGTGAACGGTCGGCACGGCTACCGAAGCTGCGTGAACCTCTTCCGCGTTCAGAAGCTCGGCAATAGTCGGGTAAGCTTTCGTGTTTGTCTGCACGGCCACGGTTTCGGCGCGCGCGACGTCGGCATCGACGACGCCCACCAGCTTTACCGGTCCGCCCTTCTGTTGCAGCTCGTGATAGACGCGGGCGTGGTTGCGTCCGAAGGCGCCGCAGCCGATGACGGCTACGGTGGTTGGCGAGGTGGAGGAGCGCGGCATCAGCTAGACGCCTTCCGGCCCTGCGCCATCTTGAGGAGCTGCATCTGGCCGCCGTGATAGGCGTGGTGCTGCGGCAGTCCGTGCAGCATGAAGGCGCGATCGTAGGGACGGTTCGGGACCGGAGCAGTGAGATCGGCGTCGCTGAGGCGCTCGACGGTCGCGTACAGGTCAGCGTGCGCGCGGCGGAGGTCGTCAATCGCGGCCTTCCACCCGGCTTCGCTCACTTGACGCACGGGCGGAAAATTCGCGTCCCCCTCGAGTTCGATCGCTTTGTTCTGGATGCGGGCGTCAATAGCGCGCACCCACGCCGTAATGTGCAGAAGCAGCTCCCAGATCGAGTGCGCGTCCGCTATGGGGTGCGCAGCTGCCTGTTCGGCGGTGACTCCTTCGAGCACCTGGAGGATCGACGGCCCGTGCCAGGGGTCGGCTTCGAGGGCCCGGCGCAACTGTTCGACGATGTTCTGGGTCTCGGTCATTGCGATGCTCCTTCGGCGACGATGGTGATGCCGGCAGCGTCGGCGGTGCGGATCACGGCGTCGCCATCGATCAGCAGACAGCGTCCGGCGTCAACGGCAAGGCAGGTTGCGCCCGCGCGGTGCATGACATCCACGGTAGCCACGCCGATCACGGGGACGTCAAAGCGCATGTCCTGGTTAGGCTTGGCGATCTTGACGACTGTGAGATTGCGGCTCAGGGTTGACGGATCCTGATCGAGGGATTTCATCAGCAGTCCGGCGCGCTCGATCGTTGCGTCGGTTCCTTCCATCGCCTCGACGGCAACGCAGGCTGCGCCAGCAATGACGACGGTCTGGCCGATGTCGTACTGCGCGAGCGCGCGTGCCACTTGGCGGCCGTATGCGATGTCCTTCAGTTCCTGCTCGCTGGGCGGTCGATGGGTGAGAACTCCGGCGCGGGCGAGCAGCGGCTCGAGAAATTCGGTGGAGTTCATGAGGGTGATGCCTTCGTCGGACAGGACCTTGGCCACAGCTCCGATGAGCGAATCGGTATTGCGCGTGGTCAGCGAGAATAAAAGCTTCGCCAGTCGCCAGTCGGGCCGGATGCTGGAGAAGATCTGCTTGTGCTTCACCTGGCCAGCCATCACTGCACGGTGAATGCCCTCGCGCTTGAAGGTGTCGATGAGCCGCGAGAGCTCGCCGAGCGACATCCAGTGGACGGCCGCAGCTCCGCGCTGTTCGATCTCGGGGAACGTTTCTTCCTTGATGGCGGCGACCACGACGTCCCAGCCGCGGGCGCGCGCGGCGTCGAGCACGAGCATGGGAAAGCGGCCGTTGCCGGCGATCAGACCTAAGCGTTCGGGCATGGACGTTTCAGTGTAACCCGGAGGCGCACCGCCGGTAACTTGCGGCCCGAACGGCGGTGGAGTATCACTTGTCGGGGCACCGCTGAGGCGGAAATCAACAATGGATCGGGGCCACTTGCGCCGGAACTCTCGCGTCTAATTCCGGAAGCAAGGACTTCGGGAGCGCACGCAACGCGCTATTGCTCTCTCGGCCCAAGGGACCCATTCGTGGACAGCGAAATTTTTTCTTACCTGATTCGAGGCGGGTTGGGCCTGAGCTGCGGCGTTGCCGCGGCCGGGTTCACTTACGCCAGCGTCCGAGAGACCACCAGGATCGTCACCGAGAACGTGGAATTCCGCCTCCGCAGATTGGGCCCGGAGTTTGATGGCCTGCGCGTGGTCCAGATCAGCGACCTGCATTTCCGCCCTTACACCGGCGAGCGCGAGATCGCGGCGACCGTGAGAGCGGTCAACAACGCGCAACCGGATGTCGTCGTCATTACCGGCGACTTCGTGACGAGCACGTGGATCTTCCATCTCGGCCGGCGCAGCGCCGACGGTATCGAGGACTGCGCGCAGATACTGGAGGGACTGCATGCGCCTCTGGGTGTGTACGCGATTCTGGGCAATCACGACTGGGGGACAGATCCCGACCGAATCGCGGAAGCGCTGCGCGGCGCCGGAATCACCGTGCTGCGGAACGAAGCCATTCCGATCGAGCGTGGTAAATCGCGGCTGTGGATCGCCGGCACGGATTGCGCGTTCGTCAAACAGGCCGACATGGAGCGCACGCTGTCGCCGATCCGCGACAATGATGCCGTACTGCTCCTGGCGCATGAGCCTGACTTCGCCGACTACGCGGCGCGCTACCCGGTGGACTTGCAGTTGTCGGGACACTCGCACGGCGGACAGATCGTCCCGCCGCTGGTGGGGCCGCCGCATTTACCGCGGTTGGGCAAGAAGTATGTGCGAGGGAAGTACAAGGTCGGAAACATGAACCTATATACGAACCGTGGTGTGGGGGTCGTCGGAATCCCGCTGCGGTATCAGGCTGCGCCAGAAGTAACCCTACTGCGGTTGTACGTTGAAGGTTGCAGGTTGTAGGTTACTCGCCCGTCACAACCGCCCGGGACTTCGGAGCATGGCTCAGGTCCGAATTCAACAACCCATTCAATAGCAGGCCGATTCGGTGGGAAAGCTTTAGCAACGGCGTGAGTCGATCCGAAGAGATGAAGCCTAGTTCTAGCGCGATATAGAGCTGGGTCTCAACCTCGAGCAGCGAGCCGCGAGCTTGACCGAGAAAATGCCGGAACTCTCCTTCGGTCAGTCGGCCCTGACCTTCAGCAATATTGCTCGCAATAGAAACCGCGGCGCGTCGCAGTTGGGATATCAATCCGAACCGCTCGTCGTTGGGAAACGTTGCTGTCTGTTTGTAGATTGCGACAACAAATTGGACTGCGACCTGCCATGCGACAAGATCCCGGTACGAAGTACCCATGCGCTCCTCCATGGATAAAACCGGAGTATTACCACGAAGCGCTTCGGAAGTCAGTGATGTGCTTCTTCAACCTGCAACGTACAACCCTCAACCTACAACGGTTATTTGATCACGCCGCGTTCGGACGTCTCGATGAACTTGATCAGCATGGCGACGTCTTCGCTGACGTCCGGGTCCGTCTTCAGCTTGTCGACGGCTTGAGAGGTGTTGAGCTTCGAGCTGAGCAGCGTCCGGAAGGCGCGCTGGAGTTTGTGAATGCGGTCGTCGGAGAAGCCGCGACGCTTCAAGCCGACCGAATTCAGGCCGTAGGCGTGGTTTTCGCGCGCGGAGCTGGTCTTGGAAAATGGAAGGACATCCTGCGTGACCATGGTGCCCGCGCCGATATAGGAGTGCGCACCGATGCGGCAGAACTGGTGTACGGCTGACAGGGCGCCGACGGTGGCCCATTCCTCGACCGTAACGTGGCCGGCGAGGGTCGCGCCGTTGACGAGCATCGCATGATCACGGACATCGCTGTCGTGGCCGACGTGGCTGTACGCCATGATGTACACGTGATTGCCGATGCGCGTGGTGCCCCCGCCCTTTAGCGTGCCGCGGTTGAGGGTGGCGAATTCGCGGATGATGTTGTGGTCGCCGATCTCCAGGCGCGTGGGCTCACCGTTGTAACTGACGTCCTGCGGTTCGATGCCGACCGCGGCGTGTGGGAAGATACGGTTGTGCGAGCCTATGCGCGTCGGGCCGTGAATGACGACGTGCTCCATCACTTCACAGTGCTCGCCGATTTCGACGTGCGCGCCGATGACGCAGTACGCGCCGATTTTCGTGCTCTCCGCAATCTTCGCGGCAGGATCGATTATCGCTGTAGGATGGATCAAGCCAGTTGCCAGTTGTTAGTTGCTAGTTGTCAGTTATGTTGAAAGCGGTTCGGTGAACGAGATAAATCCGAACTTAACTGCCCTTTGCCATGCGATGAGATCACGATACGAATTACCCATGTCCACGCCACCTCGAAACATGGCGTTCTATCACGTATGTCAACCGGTGTCTGTGACGGTAACATGCAACTGACAACTAGCAACTACTCGACCGGTTTATCGTCCTCGCGCTTCGACACCAGCATGCAGGTCAGGGTCGCTTCGCAGACCTTTTTGTCCTCGACGTAGGCGACGCCGTTCATTTTGCCGATGCGGCCGCGCCATTGCGCGACCGTGACCTCGAAGCGCACGCTGTCGCCGGGAACGACGGGCCGGCGGAACTTGGCTCCGTCGATGCCGGTAAAGACGACGAGCTTGGAATCGCGGTCGGGGACCTCGAGCAGCAGCAGCACGCCGCCGGCTTGCGCCATCGCTTCGATGATGAGCACGCCGGGCATCAGCGGGTGGCCGGGAAAGTGTCCGTGGAACCACGGTTCGTTGATGGTGACGTTCTTGATGGCGACGATGCGGTGCATGCGCTCGACTTCCACCACGCGGTCGATCATCAGGAACGGGTAGCGGTGCGGCAGGATGCGTTGGATCTCAACGACATCCATGGGAGTTTTTACAGACGTGTGCGGCGGCGCTGGTGTACTTTCCATAGTGCGGATCGACGCATTATAAACGCATGGTGACCGGGAACTCAGGAAACGCGCTGTTATCGGGGGCGCAGGCGCGCCTGCCGCAGATGATCACACTCATCCGCCAACTGGTGGAGCAGGAATCTCCGAGCTTCAACAAGCAGGCGGTGGACGCGCTCGGAAGCACGCTGGCGCGCGAGTTCGAACGGCGCGGCGCGAAGGTGACCGTGCATCGGACGGCGAAATTCGGTGACCACCTTCAGGCCGACTTCGCCGGCTCGGGCGGCAAGCCCATCATGCTGCTCGGGCATTTCGACACCGTCTATGACCTGGGGACGACGGCGTCGATGCCGTGGCGCGAGGAGCGCGGCCGGATTTGCGGGCCGGGCGTACTGGATATGAAGACCGGCATCGCGCAGGCGCTGTGCGCGATCGACCTGCTTCGTGACAATGGCGAACTGGCGCGTCCCGTCCGCGTGCTGCTGGTGACGGACGAAGAGGTGGGGAGCGAATCGTCGCGCTCGGTCACCGAGCGGCTGGCGAGAGAGTCGGCGGCGGTGCTGGTGTGCGAACCGGCTTTCGGACCGAAGGGAGCTCTGAAGACGGGACGCAAGGGTGTCGGCGACTACACGGTGCGCGTACACGGCGTTGCTGCCCATGCGGGGCTGGAGCCGGAAAAAGGACAGAGCGCGATCGTCGAACTGGCCCGGCAGGTCACGAAGATCACGGCGTTCACGGACATGAAGCGCGGACTGACGGTTAACCCCGGCGTGATTCGCGGCGGCACACGGACCAATGTCGTTGCCGAGCACGCCGAGTGCGAAGTCGACGTGCGCATTGCGAAGCTCGCCGACGCCGCACGAATCGAAAAGAAGTTCCGCAGCCTGAAACCGTTCAACCGCCGGTGCAAGCTGGAGGTCAGCGGTGGCGTGAATCGTCCGCCGATGGAGCGCGGCAAGGCGACCGTTCACCTGTTCGAACTGGCGCAGAAAGCGGCAAGCGAGTTCGGCGCCAAGCTGAAGGAAATCACGGTCGGCGGCGGTTCGGACGGAAACTTTACCGCGGCCATTGGCATTTCAACCCTGGACGGTCTCGGGGCCGTCGGCGATGGCGCGCACGCCCGCCACGAGTACGTTGTCACCAGTGAGATCCCGCGCCGCACGGCGCTGCTCGCCCGCCTCATCGAACTGGCATAACCCACCTAAAGTTCAATTACCAAAGTCGCGGGTAACTGAACCCCGGTGACGTAGGCGGCGAAATCTTCCCGGGATAAATAACTAGGTGCGTCTTGGCGCTGACCGCGCGCGGGCGCCGGGCCGGAAAGATAACCCCTCGAATTTCCCCGTGAGGAGACCTATGGCCACCAGACCTTTAGTCGATAACACCACGCCGGCTTCGCTCCCGGCTGCCGACCGTCTTCAGCTCGCCGAAGAACTGCTGGACCTCGCCGAGCGGGCGCAGACACATGCGCGCGCGTCGGGCAGCGCGATCGCGTTGAAGCTGGGCGAGAAACTATATGTGCGAACCAGCAGCGGCATCGCGCCGGAAGTCGGGTCGTCGCTGACGATCGGTGAAGGCGCCATAGGACAGTGCGCGCGCCTCGGCAAACCCTGCAACGTCTCCGAAGAAGACAAGATCGAGCCCAGCCTGCGCGCTCTCGGAGTCCGGTCGCTGATCGGGGTGCCGATCCATCACGCCGGGATCTTTTATGGTGTGCTGGTGGCGCTGGCGCAAGCGCCGGAAGCGTTCACGCGCATGCAAGTCGCGATCATGATGACCATGGGCAACGAGGTCGCACGCGTGATCAAGCGCATGGAACCGGCTGCCATGGAGATCGCGCCGGGCACGCCGCTGCAGAGTACGCCGGCGGCGGTCGCTGTCCCGGACGACAACGTGGTAGAGATATCGCTGACCCCTACCGCGAAGCAGGAAATCGTCGAGACGATCAAAGCCATCGAGCAGAAGCCGGCGGTGCCGCCCGCGGCGCCGATGAAGTTGATGATCGACACGCCGGTAACGCCGAAACCTGCGCCACAACCGTCTGCGCCGATGGTGCAGGCCGCGCCCGTGGTGGCGGTCGCGAAGCCCACGGTTGCAGTGACGCCGTCCGAGATGGATGTACCGAAGCCCTTGCCCGAACTGCTTCCGCCGGGAGAAGACCCACGACGTTACGGAACGTTGAAGACGGCGAAGTCTCTCGAGCCGAAGCCGGCGTTCGTCGCAGCCAACGCGTTCGCCCAACCTCGGCAGACCTCCAGCATGAAAGCTCCGTTCATCGCCGCTGCCGTGGTCGTCGTGGCGCTGGCGGGATTCGTAATCTGGCGACACGAACAATCCAGCGCTGCGCCGCCGCAAATAGTTGCCGCCGCTGAGCCTGCAGTTGCGACGCCGGGTCCAACGCCTGTGGCTGGGGTCAGCGCTCCCGCACCCGACGTGGCGAAACCAATAGTCACGACGCCGACCACGCCGGTGGCAGCGGCAAAGTCCGAGCCGGTGAAGAAACTGGCTGACGAGAGACCGGAACAGCCGAAGGTCGTGTCCGAGCAACCAGCGCTGCACATCGCGGCGCCGGCGAAACATACGGAAGCCGCGCCGGTGGAGGCACCGAAGCTGGTGCTGGCGTCCAACTCTGCGCTACCGGACCTGGGAACGCCGAAAGTCCCGGCCGCGTCGCTGCTCGTGAAACACACCACGGCGGTGCCGCCCACGGTCTTACGGCAGGTTGCGCCGGTGTATCCGGAGCTTGCCCGCCGAGCTGGGGTCTTCGGCAACGTTAAACTTCAGATCACGGTGTCGGCGACGGGGGCGGCATCGAGTGTTCGCGCGGTCGAAGGGCCGACACTCCTGCGCGCGGCCGCAACCGATGCGGTGAGCCGGTGGCAATATCGTGCGGCGATCCTGGATGGAAAGCCGGTCGAATCGACCATCGAAGTGACGGTGAAGTTCTCGAAGCCGTAAAACCCGGCGCAGGGCTCAGGGCTTATGGCTCATGGCTGAAAATCCATGGGCTTTTTTGTTCTTGGCCCTTCAGGGTTAAAGAACGCGCACTTTCCTGCGCTCGCGCCAATGCGCAGCACCCACAGAAGCAATACAACGACGATAAGCGGATTTCTGTCCGCTTATCGTTGTTCCGAAGATATGTTGATCCTACCCGCAGCGACGGGAATATTTCCGCTCCTGGTCAGTTATCAGCAGGAGAGGTCGAAAGCTGACCTATGAAACCTGATTTCCAGAAGGGAAAAGAAAATATGACCCGGATCAACAAACTATTGACTTGGCTGATGTACCCACCAATCTCGGGACCGAAGTCCACGCTCCTGCTTCGACTGATGGGCGGAGGCGTGTTCCTGTGGGAAGGAATATTGAAGTTCGTGTATGTGAATCAAGGAGTCGGCCGGTTCACGAAGCTCGGAATACCATTTCCAGCTTTCACCGCAACTGCTGTCGGGTGTCTCGAAATCGTTGGAGGCTTGCTGCTGATTTCTGGTCTCCTGACCCGACTGATCGCCATCCCGTTCATTATCGAAATGATCGTAGCGATCCTCTCCACGAAGATCTCTCTATATTTGGGCACGTCCCCGTTGACTCTGCCGCCAGCACCGCCAAAGGTGGGAATGTGGGCCGTATTGCACGAGGTACGCTCTGACTATGCGCAGATCATCACGGTGATCTTTCTCCTGATCAACGGACCGGGCAGGTGGTCGCTGGATGCCTTGTTGCAGAAGCGGACGGACACTGCGGGCTCCGGTATTCCAGCCGAGTCACTGATCCAATCGGCAGCGCCACAGGTTGCGACATTACATCGCTCGCGGTTGTGAATGGTGACCAGCAAGTCGTGGCGGCGCGGGTCGTTGGACGAGTTGGCGATGGCGCTCTTTGCATCTCCTACCCGCTTGTCTTTGACTCCGCATGCGCGCTGCCCTAGAATCTAGGCAGCAATTCAAGGAATGTTCCTTCCGGGCAGGACGCCTGGGCGGGAGGTCATATGCTCGGCAAGCTCGGATTACCGGAAATCCTGGTCATCGCAGCAATCGCGCTGCTCATCTTCGGCCCCGGACGGCTCTCGGAACTCGGCAAGGGCCTGGGCGAAGGCATCCGCAATTTCAAGAGTTCGATGAAAGATCCCGAAGCGCCCGCCGAGAAAAAATAACTGGCGCTCTGGAATTCCGGCCGCGCGGCGAAAGCTGCGCGGTCTTTTATTTGGGCGTAGGGCTTGGGGCGTAGCGCGTAGGGCCAAGAAGCACGACGACCGGACCCGTCAACGGCGCAACACGAAAACGGTGTATCCATCTTCATCGGACTGGAGCACGGGTTCCCAACCGTCGGAGGGCAGAGGCAACGACGGACTCTTAAAACCCGCAACGGTCATCAGCTTCGGTTCGTCGGCCGGGACCTGCATCGTGAGCACGCCATCGCGCCACTCGGCCTTGCAAGTCCGGTTGCCGGGCAGGACGTAACGGCGGCGCAATTCCAGCAGCGTGCGATACCACTCCAGCATGTCGGCATCCTGCTTCCACGACAGGCGCGAGCGCTCGAACGTCGCCGGGTCCTGCGGGTCGGGCACTTCGGTCCAATCGAAGTCCTTGAACTCGTGGCGGCGTCCTTCGCTGACGGCCTTCTGCAGCGCGGGCTCGCCGAAGTCGGTGAAGAACTGGAATGGCTGCGGCTCGTCGTATTCCTGTCCCATGAACAGCAGCGGCGTATGCGGCGCGAGCAACAGGATCGCCGCCGCGAGTTTGCGCGCGCCACGCGGAGCGAGCGCGGTCAGACGCTCGCCCAGAGCACGGTTCCCGACCTGGTCGTGGTTTTGCGTGCAGATGACGTGACGATATAAGGGAATGCCGGTGGGCGCGGTGCCGCGACGTCGTCCGCTCCAGAACGCGAAGGGCTCGCCCTGGTAAGCGAAGCCCTCGTTCAGCACGCGCTCCAGCATCTCCGGACGTCCGGCAAAATCCTGGTAGTAGCCCTGTTTCTCGCCGGTGAAAAGCGTGTGCAGGACGTGATGGGCGTCGTCGCTCCAGATGGCGTCGAGCTCGCGTCCACCTTCGGCGCGGCCGCGCAGGTCGCGCGCGTCGTTCTCGTCGGTCTCGCCGATGACGACGATGCTGCGCCCCAGCTCGGCCTGCAGGTTATGAACCGCAACGCCGATCTCGGTGACGATGTCGAGCGGCGAGTCGTCCTTGATGTTCTGGATAGCATCGAGCCGCAAGCCGTCGATGTGATACTCGCGGATCCAGTAGAGCGCGTTCTCGCGGACGAAGCGCCGCACCTGCTCGCATCCGGGCTGGTCGTAGTTGATCCCCTGCCCCCACGGCGTGTGGTGATGGTCGGTGAAGTACGGACCGAACTGCGCCAGGTAATTCCCTTCCGGACCGAAGTGGTTGTAGACCACGTCGAGGATGACCGCGAGCCCCACGCGGTGCGCAGCATCGACGAGGCGCCGCAGACCTTCGGGCCCGCCGTAGCTTGCCTGGACCGCGTAAGGCGAAACGCCATCGTAGCCCCAGTTCCGTGTGCCGGGAAACGCAGCGACCGGCATGAGTTCGATGGCAGTTATCCCGGCCGACTGCAGGTACGCAAGCTTTTCGATGACTCCGTCGAAATTGCCTCGGGGCGTGAATGTGCCGACGTGCAGCTCGTAAATGATGTAGTCGCGGATGTCGAGGCCGCGCCACGTGTGGTCCGTCCAGGCGAAGGTGGAGGGATCGACGATCTCGGTCGGGCCGTGCACGCCTTCGGGCAGCAGCCGCGACACGGGATCCGGCAGCGGACGGCCGCCGTCGAGCACATAGAAGTAGCGGTCGCCGGCACGGGCGCTCAGCGTGGCAGAGAACATGCCGTGCTCATCGCGCTGGAGCGGGAAGTCCCCGCGGCCGTGGACCCGAAGTGCGACGGACTTCGCTTTGGGCGCCCAGACGCGGAAGTGAGCGCGCTCGCCTTCAACGTTGGCGCCGAGTACCAGCGTCCGGGCAGGAGCTTTGGTTGCTTGCATCACCGGGAGTCAGACGTGGGGAGGAGCGGTTCGGTTGCATAAAAGTTCCGGGTTCGAAGCTCCCGGTTCCGAGTCGAATTCGCCCGGTTTAACTCGGAACTCGGAACTACTTTGCAAATCACAAATCAGTAAATTACAAATGCGAGATGCTCGTTCTCGCCTCGGCCTCACCGCGCCGGCAGGAGTTGCTGCGCAATGCAGAAATCGAATTCATCGTCCAACCAGCCGATGTGAATGAGGACCTGCTGCCGAACGAAGAACCCGAGTCCTACGTGAAGCGGCTGGCGCTGGCAAAAGCGCAGGCGGTGTGGGACCAACTCACCGGCGACCGGCGACTGGCGAGTGGGGATTGGGTCCTCGGCGCGGATACGACGGTCATCGTCGATCACCATATCCTGGCCAAACCGGTGGATGCCGCTGACGCCGCGCGAATGTTGCGCCTGCTCTCCGGTCGGACACATATGGTTTCAACCGGAGTTTGCCTGATTGGCGAAGGGGTCGAGGACGTTCGCTGCGAAACCACGCGTGTGACCTTCGATCCGCTCAGCGAAGAGGACATCCAGATGTACGTCGCGCACGGCGAGCCGATGGACAAGGCCGGGGCCTACGCCATCCAGGGAATCGCGTCGCGATGGATCTCGCGCATCGAGGGCTGCTACTTCAATGTGGTGGGATTGCCGGTGCCGCTGGTGTGCAGGATGGTCAAAAAGCATGGGCTGAGAGATGTGGGCGTCTAAACTTACCAGTCAGAATATTTTGTGCCATCGCGTGCTTTTTTCGAAGAGCCGCTATGAACGTCTTCAATACCCTCATCGGTGGACTTGACCACAACCCAAGTGTCCCGACGTTCGGTGAAGGGGTCAACCGGAATTTCTTTTAGATATCCCGCTGTCACAAGGTCTTGAAGCGTGCGCGGAGGGCGCGTCTTATCCGCAGTGTACTGGTCGATAACGTCACGAAGCGCGAATAGGTCCTGCCTAAGAACCGCCTCACTGGCCTTTTGTGGAGTATCCCCTTCCTGCTGCCGCCAGTACATGAGTGCAGCGAGAACGACCACGGTAATTGTGGCAATCACAATGGTGGCAATCGCGATCCGTTTCGACATAACGCGTCCTAGTTCAATCCCACGTGACCTTTCGCGGCATCGAAGAGCTTCTGTGAGTCGTACCCGACGCCATCTTTGAAGACCAGCTCTGTCTTCTCGATGTCGGTGATGTTCTTTGACGGATCGCCCTTGATCACGACCAGGTCGGCTGCTTTCCCGGGCGCAATGGAGCCTATTGAGTTGTCGCCGAGATATTGCGCGCCATTGAACGTCTGGATCTTGATCGCCTCCAGGGGCGTGAACCCGGCCTCGACCAGCAGCTCGACTTCGCGCCAATCGCCGTACCCCGCGACGACGCCGCCATAACCAGTGGGATCGAGTCCCGCAAGCAGCAGGCCGCCCGCCTTGGCGAAAGCGTATTCGAACTGCATCTCGCGCTTGAACAACTCCGGCCAGGGCGAGGTTTTCGCCGCACCCACCTGCGCACGCGTGGTGAGATAGGCGCGGCGCGGCTCCTCGGCCATCGAGTCGAGCACGCGGCTCATGTAGGTCGGCCCGCGGCCAGGTGCCGGAGGCGCTCCGGTGGTGTCGAACGGCGGACGGCCGGGCACCGAGATCTCGAACACCGGCAGCGTCGAAGTCAGCGCCACGTGATGCGCGACCAATTCCTTGATGGTCTGCTGGAGTTCGGGACCGTTCATATCGAGCTTCAGCAACGCATCGCGCGCGGGCGCCGTCGGCGGACACACGTCGGGCTGCTTGTTGGGCGTGAATTCCGTATCGACGACGAGCCCGTGCTCGAGATCGTCGATGCCCAGCGCCGCGGCCTCACGGAACCCGATCGAGCACAGATGGCCAGTGAGTTTCAATCCACGCTTGTGAGCTTCTTCGATGGCAGCGGTCAGCTCGGCGCGACTGATGTTCATGTACGCCTTAAAGTTGTTAGCGCCCTCGTCCGCCCAGTACGCGACCGTGCGTCGGGAGTCGTCTGCGTCCTTGAGCTCGTGCATCTGCACGGTGTAGGCGCCGGTGCCCTCGAGGTACGGTCCGGTGACTAACATCTTCGGGCCCGGCGTACGGCCGGTGTCAATCCACTTCTTAAGTTGAAGATCGGCGTAGGGCTCGAGGCTGCCGGTGGTGCGGATGGTCGTGACGCCCGCGCCGAGGTAGAGCTTGGGCGCGCTGAAAGCCAGTTCGGCGTATACCGCTCCGCCGCCGGTCGGGTAGAAGATGTGGTCGTGCATGCCGACCAGGCCGGGAATGACCGAGTAGCCGGTGAGATCGATGACCTGCGCGCCGCCGGGAGCAGCGCCGTCGCCGACGCTCTGGATTTTGCCGCCGGAGAGCACAACCGTCTGGTTCTCTTTGGGTGCTGCACCGGTGCCGTCGATGACGCGGACATGGGTCAGGGCGATCGTCGGCTGATCGTATTTGACGAAAGCGCGAACGGCGGGCGAGAGCCGGGGAGCTTGGGCGAAGGCGGTGGTGACGACAAGCAGCAAAGAGAAAACGCGTTTCATAGCGGGGCGGAAGTTTATCATCCGCGCGCTTTGGTAAATCGTATCGGCCCTGGGTACTGCGACAGCAGCACATCGGTTGTTAACAGCGTTATACCCTCCACCGTGGCCTGGGCGATGAGGATGCGGTCGAAGAGATCCTTGTGGACAAGGGGCAAAGTGCCGACCGCAAGCGCATGCTCGCCCGTAACCGCTAACTCAGTGTACCCGTTGTCCAACAACGCGCGACGCAGCACTCGGGCGTCCGCTTGGACGTCATGACGCCGCGCCCGTGTCTTGATCGCTATTTCCCACAAGCTTGCCACGCTAAAAACCAGCTCGTTTTCCGGATCGGCCATTTCCTCACGAGCTGGCTTAGGCAGGCGTTCGGGTTCGTTGGCGGCCCAGAGGAGAAGGTGCGTATCCAGGAGCAGCTTCATTCCTCACCTTCGGACATGCGCACTATCTCGTCTTCACACATGCGATCGAAGTCGTCTGGAATCGAAAACTGTCCTTTCAGGAAGCCGAAGCGCTGGACCTTCTTCCCCGTGGGCGCGTCAAGCGGGACCACCTTGACCAGCGGCTTGCCGGCGCGCGCGATGATGAACGGCTCGCCCTTAGAAGCCTTGTCGACCAGCTTCGAAAGGTGCGTCTTTGCTTCGTGAATGTTGACGGTTTTCATGGGACTAAGTCCAGTTAGTCTAGTCAAGTATGCAACTATTATCAAGACCACACGTACACTCGGTCCAGCGTCGGTTGCGAAGGTTCCGCCAAAGTGACACGACAAATCCGCCGTTCGGGCGTCTAATTTCTAAGTGCCCGGCCTTGGGCTGGGGCATCCAACGTTATAATGAGAACACTTCAGGTGTCCTCACCGAGTATTTAGAGTATCCATGAGCAAAGCGTTAAAAGCGGTAGTCCTGAGCGTGTCCGTCGCCCTTGTGTTGTTCACCATCGCGGGCGGGCTGCGCGTGCGCGCCGAGTCGAACGACGGCGCATATCGTCAACTGGGCGTTTACAGCGAGGTGCTGTCACGCATCCGCAGCGAGTACGTCGAGGAACCGAACATCCCCACGGTCACAGACGGCGCCCTGCACGGCCTCCTGGAATCGCTCGACGCGAACTCCAGCTATCTGACGCCGGAAGAGTACAAGACCTACAAATCGCACAAGGCCGGGGGCAAGGCTGAGATCGGGGCCACTATCTCCAAGCGCTTCGGGTACGCAGCCGTCGTTTCGGTGATTCCCGGCGGCCCGGCGGACAAGGCAGGGTTGGAGACCGGCGACATCATTGAAGCCATCGACAACAAGACCACGCGCGAGATGTCGCTGGCCGAGATCCTGAACTACACCACCGGTGAGGCCGGGTCGAACCTGAACGTGGCGGTCGTACGCCCGCGTAAGGCGGAGCCGCAGAAGATCACGATCACCCGCAACAGCGTCACCGTACCACCGATCGCAGACAAGACGCTGGATGACGGCATCGCCTACATCAAGGTCGACGGGTTCAACCAGGGCAAGGCGCAGGAGATCGCGAACAAGATCAAGGCGCTCCAGACGCACGGCGCCAAGAAACTGATCCTCGACGTTCGTGACTGCTCCGCCGGCGACGAGAAGGAAGGCATCGCCACCGCGAACCTGTTCCTGAATCACGGCGTCATCACCTATCTCCAGGGACAGCGCTATCCGAAGGAAATGTTCAACGCCGACCCGGCCAAGGCGATCACCGGATTGCCGCTGGTCGTGCTGGTGAACCGCGGCACGGCGGGCGCGGCGGAAGTCGTCGCGGCAGCCATACTGGAGAACGCGCGCGGCGACGTGCTTGGCGACAAGACGTTCGGCATTGGCTCGATCCAGAAGACGATCGACATTCCCGACGGCTCGGCGCTCATCCTGAGCGTAGCCAAATACTACAGCCCGAACGGAAAGGCGATCCAGGACACCGCGGTTACGCCCAACATCCTGGTGGCCGACAACGCGGACGACTTCATCCTGCCGGATGAAGATGAAAACGCGCAGCCTTCGGAGGAAACCAAGCCAAAAAAGACGCTGCAGAACGACGAGCAGCTCAAGCGCGCCATCGAAGTGCTGAAGAACAGGGACCTAAAAGCGACTCTGTAGGCACAGGGCGCGAGGTATAAGGCTAAAGGCGGGAGAGAAATCTCCCGCCGTTGCTTTTGCCTTTGTGCCTAGCGCCTTGCGCCTTCTTTTGCGCTATCCTGAACCCAAGCACCCGCATGGCTACGACCACCCAGCTTCGTGCCGTCCCGGCGAAGAGCAACAAGTTCGTTGGGCGGCTGGTTTACGCGTTGCTGGTGGTCGCGGCGGCGCTGATCGGGGCATTCGCGGGCCTGCTGCTGGTTTATTCGACCGACCTGCCTGAAGTTACTGACCTCCAGCGCTACCATCCCAGCACGATTACCGAACTCTATGACGATCAGGGGCGAGTCATCGGTTCGTTCGCTCTGCAGCGGCGCATCATCGTCGGTTACGACGATTTTCCCAAGGTCCTGCGCGACGCCATCATCTCCATCGAAGACAAGGATTTCGAGAAGCACTGGGGCATTAACTTCTGGCGCATGCTCGGGGCGGCGTATCGCGACGTCAGCAGCGGCAGCCGGGCGCAGGGCGGCTCCACGCTGACCATGCAGCTCTCGCGCAATCTGTTCCTGAATCCCGACCGCAATTTCCATCGCAAGGTGCAGGAGATCATGCTGGCGATGCAGATCGAGCGGCGCTTCACCAAGCCGCAGATCTTCACCCTCTACGCCAACCAGATCTATCTCGGCCACGGCGCGTATGGCTTCGAGGCGGGCGCGCAATACTACTTCAGTAAACATGCAAAGGACTTGACGCTGGAAGAGGCCGCCACACTGGCGGCATTGCCCAAGGCGCCGAACGCGTACTCACCCATCGTCAATCCTGAGCGCGCGCTACGCCGTCGCAACCTGGTCATCAACTCGATGCTCGAGGACGGCAAGGTCACCGCCGAGCAGGCCGTGCGCGCCAAGAACATGCCCATCGTGCTGCACGTCCAGAGCGACCCGAACTTCGTGGCTCCCTACTTCGCCGAGGAGATACGGCGATATCTCGAAAAGAAGTACGGCAGTGAAGAAGTCCACGAAGGCGGGCTGCGCGTCTACACCACGCTGAATCGCGAATTGCAGGAAGCCGCGAACAAAGCCGTGCTGGATGGACTGGCGGCCTACGAGCGCCGTCATGGCTGGAAGGCGCACCTGCATAATCTGGTTGCGGAAGGCGTGGACCTCGAAAAGTACGCGCATCCCGACTGGGACGAGCCGCTCGCACCCGGCAGCTACACGCACGCGCTCGTCCTCGACGCGACAAAGGCGTATGCGACCGTAAAGTTCGGCCGTTACCACGCCCAGATTATTCCGGCCGACATGGCGTGGACCCAGCACAAGGCGCCCGACGAGATCCTCGCGCGCGGCGACCTGGCGTACGTGCGCGTCGTTTCACTGGCGCCCGATGGAAGCGCAAAGGTCGCGCTGGAACAGGACTCCGGGGCGCAAGGCGCGCTGCTGGCGCTCGACAACGGCACCGGCGACATCAAGGCCATGGTCGGCGGACGCGACTTCGAGGAGTCGAAGTTCAATCGCGCCACGCAGGCGCAGCGGCAAGTCGGATCGTCGTTCAAGCCGTACGTGTACACCGCTGCTGTCGATTCCGATGGCGCCACGCCCGACGACATCGTGCTCGACGCACCCGTGACCTTTCAGACCGCCTCCGGCCCGTACTCGCCGCACAATTACGACGGCAAGTTCGAAGGCAACATCACCTACCGGCGCGCGCTGGCGCAGTCGCGCAACATTCCGGCCCTCAAGGTCGAGCAGCGCGTTTCGGTACAGACGGTCATCGATTACGCGCGGAAATTCGGCATCACGTCCGCGCTGCCTCCGGTCTTGCCGCTGGCCCTCGGTTCCGCAGACCTGACGTTGACCGAACAAACGTCGGCTTTCACGACGTTCCCGAACGACGGCGTGCGCGTATCGCCGCGCATGATCCGCAAGGTCACCGATTACGAAGGGCGCGTGCTCGAGGAAGACTATCCGGACGTGCATGACGTCATCTCGCCACGCACTGCGCGCATCATGACCTTGATGCTGCGCGAGGTCGTGCTGCACGGGACTGCGGGTAAAGCGGGCGCGACCATCAGGCACCCGCTTGCGGGCAAGACCGGCACGACCAACGATTTCACCGACGCCTGGTTCGTCGGGTTCTCGCCATCGATCACCTGCGGCGTCTGGATCGGATACGACGAAAAGAAGACGCTCGGGCCAAAAGAGAGCGGCGCCATGGCCGCCCTGCCCATGTGGATGGACTTCATGAAGGTCGCCATCCTGGGCCATCCCAGCGAGGACTTCGCCCCGCCTCCCGACCTGCCCAAGGTCGTCACGAAGACCGATACCCCTGACTACCGGCCCGGGGACGGGGAAACGCATTAAAAGCAGTTCCAAGTTCCAAGTTCTGAGTTTTAAGTTTCAAGGTAGAACCATCCACATGGATGGTTTTTCTGTTGACGGGTTGGAGGTGATGGACGGAATATAAATCTGACATCCATCGGGATGGTAAGAGGCTGGAATTTGACAAAGACAGATCAGTTCATCGGAGCACTCGCGGGTAAGGCGAACACCGAGAAGATCACCATCAACCTAGGGGCGGTGGACCTCGGGAAGATCGACTTGCTGGTCCGCGAAGCCGCTTACACCAATCGCACCGACTTCATCCGCACCGCGATCCGCTCGCAGCTCGACAAGCACCAGGTCGAAGTACAGCAATCGATTGCGCGGAATGCGCTCGTGGTCGGCGTGCTGCTGTTCAACCGGCGCTTGCTGGAACGCGTGCGCGACCGGGGCGAACGGTTGCGGATCACGGCCGTCGGCATGGTCCGGTTCGCGAACGACGTCACACCGGAGCTGGCGAACGAAGCCGTCGAATCATTGACGGTGCACGGCATGTTCCAGGCTTCGGACGAGGTAAAGGCCATCCTGGCTGATCGGATGGCCTAGACCGGCGGGACATACATCGGCTTAGCCGCGCTGCTGCTTTGCTGCATCCAAGTATTCAACGGTCCATAGGAGAAAGTGAATGAAACGTTGGATGATCCAGGCTGGGCTTGTGCTGATGCTGGGCACGTTCGCCATGGCACAGGCGACAACACCTTCGGGCACGCAGCAGAACCCGAACGAACCGGGCGCGGTGCGTCCGGTGAAAAAGCACCACGCAGGCAATAAAGCCAAATCCTCGGGTGGCGACTTGGGCCGCGGCGCCAAGGCCGCCGGGCACGACGTGAAGACCGGACATCCGGTCGAAGCCGGCAAGTCGATCGGTGAGGGCACGGGACGCGCCGCGAAGGACGTCGCGCAAGGCACTGCGACCGAGACCAAGAAGGCCGGTCACGGGGTGAAGAAAGGCGTCCATAAAGGCAGCGCAAAGGTCGAGAGGAAGACGGAGCCGTCGAACCCTCCGCAACAGTAGTCGCCGTCATCAGTCGCCAGTCGCGTGTTGTGGCGGTATGATTCTGCTATCGTCACCAATCCAGTCCTCTTCGTTCGCGCGTACGGACGTGACGAACTGGTGAGTGACGGCTGGCGACTGTTTTCATGCGCGCATTCTTCCGATTTGTTCTGCTCGGGCTGGTGCTGGTCATCGTGGCGATGGCTTCGGCGCTGACCGCCATGCGCATCGCCATCCACGGTCGCGAGGTGGTCGTCCCCAAACTCGTCGGGCTGACACCTTCGCAGGCTGAGCGCATTGCGCTGCAGAACGGATTGCTCATCGACGTCGAGAACCGCTTTTACTCGATCGAAGTTCCCGAAGGACGCATCCTGTCGCAATTGCCGGCAGCGGGGGAGAAGGTCCGTCGGGGATGGCGCGTACGGCTGGCTGAGAGCCTGGGGGCGCAACACGTCGTCATCCCCGACCTCGTCGGCGACAGCACACGGTCGGCGGAGATCAACCTGCGCCGCCGCGGCCTCGAACCCGGCGAGAGCGCGTACGCGCAGCTGCCGGACCAGCCATCGGACCAGGTCATCTCACAAAGCCCACCGGCAGCGGCCGAGGGCGTCGCGTCGCCGAAGGTGAACCTGCTGTTCGCCGCGCCACCAGCGACCCCGGCGTATGTCATGCCAAGCTTCGTCGGGCGCCCGCTCGCCGACGTGATCAAGCTGCTACAGGAAGCGGGACTTAAGGTCGGGCTGGTGCGCGCGTCTAACGATCCCACCCAGCCTGCGAGCGTCGGCCCAAGTGTGATCGTGCGGCAATCCATCCAGCCGGGACAAAAGGTAGTGGCGGGAACGACCATCGACTTCGATGTTAGTAAGTGAACTTTGTTGATGGCTTCGCACGTCTTGAGTCAAAAATAGACGTTCCCGTCGGCCTCTCGGTACCCGATAATAACGTGCATGTTCGTTCTATTAACGTTCGCGTTCTCCGCATCATTATTTGCTGCCGGAGTATGGGCAGGACCGCAGGAGCCAGCCAGAGAACCAAAGGTTTCCAAGGTCGCGATCGTACAGCCGAGTTTGACGGCGCCCGGCAGTCCGGCTTTTGACCTGCAGGCCACAATCACCGACACAGACGATCCGCAGAATCCCACCACCGTCGAAATGCATTGGGTGAATGGGACGAAGTGGCGTCGCGAAATCAAGTCGTCGGATTTCAGCCAGACTCTGATCGTGAACGGAGCGGATGTTTACGACGAACACTCAGACGACTACGTGCCGCTGCCGATTGAGACGTTGATCACGGCAATGACCGATCCCGACGCGCTGCTGGCCACCATGGGCCCTGCAGACCGAGCGTACACAAAAGCGAATGGCGCGGCGAATGACTCCGGCGTGGTGTGTTTTGGAGCCGCGCAATCCGGCAAAATCAATTTGTGCCGCAAGGGACAGAGCGGCCTGCGGGAAATCGCTAACGTGCCCGGCCGTCCCGTTCAGTTCACGGATTACCGCATGTTCTTCGGCCGGAATGTCGCACGTGAAATCATCACAACGCCCGAGATAGGCGTTTCCTACATAGCGCGGATCACGCTCCTGAGCTTGGTCGAGCGTGCGGATCCGGACCTATTTGTGATCAAACAACCGACACCGGCGAACGAGCGGCTGCGAACCGTTCTGTTTTCGGAAGCCGAACTTCGCGCCCTGCTGCCCACGCCGCCGCAGATCGTCTGGCCGCAAGTTCTCGATGGGAGCACCAAAGGGAGAGCCAGTTATTTCGTGTCCGTCGACCGCGACGGGCATGTCCGCGAAACGGTGGTCGTACGCTCCGATAATGAACGAGCGAACGATTCCGCACGACGGCAGATTATGCGCTGGAAATTCACGCCTCCTACGAAAGAGGGAGTGGCGGTGCAGGCGGAGGGCATTCTGAATTTCGCGCTCGATACCCGGGCTTGGGGACCCGCTGCTATTCTGACGGATAAAGAAGTCCGCCAACTCGCGGCCGATATCGTCGAACCGAGCTTTCCTTCCGGCGCTGCGCCGTCGGGCAGCACCTCTAAAGTACTGATCGCTGTTGATGCGGACGGCAAAGTCATCGAGATGATTGCCGGAGACGGCCCAACGGGTCTTTTCACCTATTGCATGAAGGCGCTGAATAAATGGCATTTCGCGCCGGTGATGGAAAACGGCCAGCCACGGCCGTACCGGGCCGAGGTGGAGTTTCATGTGCAGTAAAACTATTTTTTTGCGCGTTGCAATTCGCGATAGGCGTCGCTCTTCGACAGACCTAGCTCCTTCGCGACCCTTTTCAGCGCGGCTTTTTCGTCGATCGATTCGGATTCCATCACCTGCTGCACCCGTTCGGCGACGCTGGCCTGCTGCGGTTGCTCCATTTCTTCGACTTTCGCGATGAGCAGCGTGATCTCGCCCTTTAACGGATGCGCACGGACTTGTTCGAGCAACTGGTCGGCGCGGCCGCGGAGGAATTCCTCATGGATCTTGGTCACCTCGCGCGCGATGACCACGTGGCGCGCCGGGCCGAGGACGGCGACGATGTCGGCGAGCGTTTCTTCGATGCGGTGCGGCGCCTCGTAAAAGATGGCGGTCTTCTGGATGGTGCGCAGGCTTTCGAGGACGGTGCGGCGCTGTCCCTGTTTGGCGGGAAGGAACCCGCCGAAGCGAAAGGAATCAGTGGGCAGGCCGCTCGCGACCAGCGCGGTCACGAACGCCGACGGTCCTGGGATCGGGATGACCGGGACCTGGTGCCGGACGGCGAGCGTGATCAGCCGGTAGCCTGGGTCGGAGATACCGGGCGTGCCCGCGTCGGTAACGATGGCGATACGTGCGCCGCCCTCGAGGTCCACGATGAGTTCGGCGGCGCGGGTCAACTCGTTATGCTCGTGATAGCTGACGGTGCGCGTATGGATGGCGTAGTGCTCAAGGAGCTTCTGCGTCTGGCGGGTGTCCTCGCAGGCGATCATGTCCACCTGCTCGAGGACGCGCAGCGCGCGGAGAGTGATGTCCTCCAGGTTGCCGATGGGCGTGCCGACGACGTACAGCGCGGGTCCGGGCGGCAGCGACTTCTTGGGATCCATTATCGGAAGTTTACAGGATGCGGGAACATCGGGATCGGACGTGACCGGCGAGACGCCGATGTTCCGGTGTAGAATCAAGCCAACACATTCCATGCCTATTTACGAATATCAATGCAAGAAATGCGGCCACCGCTTTGAGCGGATGCAAAGGTTGAGCGACCCGCACCCGACTGACTGTCCCGATTGCCGGGCGAAAAAGTCCGTGGAGCAACTGATGTCGGCGCCCGCCGTGCAGTTCAAAGGTTCCGGCTGGTACGTGACCGATTACGCGAAGAAAGCCTCGGCGCCAAAGACCGACACCAAGACCGAGGTGAAGGCGGAGAGCGGATCAGAGAAGAAGACGGAGACCAAGACCGAAAAGAAGACCGAAAAGAAGGGCTCCGACACGAAATAAAACAAAAGGTTCTCCCCGTCCTCGCTCGGAACGGCAGGAAATAAAAGGGCCGGTCACGATGACCGGCCCTTTTCAATCACCCACTCACTCGATCACCAAATTACGTTACTGGCATCCGACGAACGAGATCGGCGGGACCGCGGTGGACGTACCCGCCGTCACGCTGACGGCAGCGCTCGTGATCTTATTGGGAGAGCAATCGGTCGTGCCGCCGGATTGCGGGACGAACGCCTGAGCCTCCACGTTGTAGGTTGCGGTTCCCGCCGCGCCCGCCGTGTAGGTGGTTCCCGAACTAGCGAACGCTCCGGTGGTCGCATTTGCCGCCGGAACGGTCATGGTGAAATCCGCCGTGAACGCCGGGCAGGTCGTGCCGGTGCAGGACGAGGGCTTCGCCGTAGTCACGGCCAAGGTCGCGGACTGCGTGCCGACCGGAACGGTGAACGTCAGCGAATTGGCGCCGCCGGTCTGCTGTAACGCACTCAGGGACGCGTCGATGACGGTACCCTGCGCGGATGCGTTCGCGCTCGTGACCGTTCCCGTGATAGTCGCGGGCGCGGTGCTCGTTCCGGTGACGGCGATCATCTGCACGTTGCCGAGCGCGTTACCAGGCTGCACACCGGTAGTGAGGGTCGCGGCGAAGGAGACGTTCGCTCCGCTCGTCGCTACGGCAACGACGTCGTACGTTCCCGCGGGCACCGGGCAGAAGTTGAAAGCCCCGGTCGCATCTGGCGTGGTCTGCATTACGACGCGGTCGATACCGGCGGCGTCCTTCTGCTCGAGCGCGACGATCGCCTTGCCGCCGCTGATCGCCTGCCCCGTCGCCTTGTCGACGAGTTTGCCGTTGATCGAGGAAGTCGTCAGGCTGACTTCGCCCGCGTGCAGCACGGGCTTCAGGCGAAATTGTCCGTTGCCTAGTACGACGATCGAACTACACGTGTCGAAGTCTATGTTGAGGTCCTTGGTTTGTCCGGCGGCGACGGTGAAGCCCTGGCCGCCACTGATCTGCCCGGAGGGGATCTTCAGACCAGTCTTCGACTCGCTGGAAAGCAGCAGGGCTTGCGGAGAAGTTGGGTTGCTCGACAGCACGACGCAGTTAACACCCGCGGTCTGGCAGGCGTTGTTGGAAACAGTCGTCGTATTGTCGGCAAGGATGATGCGGATCTGCTGGTAGGTTCCGGGTTGAAGAGCGGTGGTTGAACCGAGACTGGCCAGGAAGCACTGATTGTTGGCAACGCCGAGCAAATCCACCTGCTGCGGCGCTGACTTGAGGTTGGGCGTGAGATCGATCCAGTTGGGATCGTTGTCGCCGGCGGTCGAACTGGCATTGATCTGCACGTCCGTGATGGTGACGAAGACGTGCAGGTAAGGGCCGGACGCAGAACTGGAGCACGTTGCAGGGTCGCTGAGGGTGACGGTCGTGGTGGCGAGTTGCGTCGTGGAGCGAGTGCTGCTGCTACCGCCACAAGCGATCCAGACGCCCGCGACCGCTACGAGCGAAAAAAAGAAAAGAACACGTCGTGCCATGGGGAAGATTCCTCCAAAGAATTGCCCAATCAAGCGATGCTGCACGCACGCAGCCAGTGTGCGATAGGAAAGGCATCGAATGGGCGATGCCCGAAACGCCTGTGATGCCAAAGGATTACCTGGGTTGGCTCGCGCAGCCCAAGAAAACACGCGCCGCCCTGTTGATCTTCGCAGGGGCAAATACTGCCCGCTCGCGCGAATTTCTACTTATTAACCACTCAATCAACGTCATAGCCGCCTCAGGCGGCACGGGCACGCATCGCCCATTGATACCGTGTGACAACTCGGTCGGGTCACGATAGAGATGCGTGTGACGAGCGCGTTGTGTGTGTCGCCGATGACTGTGACTTCGTCGCGACGGATGCCGCGCGGTTTATGCCGCTTTGCCCGCGCGCCCTTTGCCGATCGGCTTCACCTTGGTGCGGTTGAGCGGCACTTTCTTCCGGCTCTCGAGCTTCTGCGCCTCCGACTGGCTGCTATTCGATCGCCGTCGCGGTCGCGATGGCAGATCGTCAGATATCGTTCGCGTGCTGCCGCCGCGCGTGGTGCGCTCCGGATTGCTCTTCCCTTTTGGGTTCTTGCGGCCGCTGAGCTTCATGGCTCCCCCTTCGCAGCACAACTTCCGGGTGATGAGAAGCGGAGGCCGGCGGAAGCGTTGCGTGAGTCAGCGCGAACGAGTCAGGCGCGCGAGGCTTTGGCCGGCTTCTTCGAAGACGAGAGGATGGTCAGGATCTCCTGCAATCCCTGGCGCACGCGTTTCCACTCGCCTTTCGGCCGGACAGGTGCGAACGGGAGCGCCGCTTGCGATTTCGCGCCGCGCGTTTCCTGCTTGAGATGTTCGCGTGCTCCGGCGATGGTGTAGCCCTCGGTGTAGAGCAGTTGCTTGATGCGGACGACGTGCTCGACATCACGGCGGCGGTACATTCGCTGCCCTGTGCTGCTCTTGGTCGGCTTGAGCTGGGGAAATTCGGTCTCCCAGAAGCGGAGCACATAGGCCGGCAGACGGCACAGCTCAGCCACCTCTCCGATCCGGAAATATAGTTTGTCCGGGATCAGGACGTCGTTCTCAGGCTTGCGGTTCCTGGCGGTCGCCATTAAATGACTCGGGTCTTCCAGTTTCAAGAAGCTGTAGTGCGTACTTCTAGCACGATGTGAGCTTCTGGACAACTCTGGCGTGAGTCTCACCCTTCTTATCCAGCAGCAACTCTCCCCCTGGTCAGAGGTGACGCAAGATGGTTCGGGGCCCTGTTCTCTGGTGTGCTTGCGGCTTGGTTTGCTGTCTTGTTTTTCTGGCAGGTTGTGGCGGGTTGACGTCCGGTCCGACGGCGGGCAACGCTTCGTCCGCTGTGAATACCTCCTCGGGAACAAACCCCGGGGCAGCGAACACTAGCAACAAAATTTCGGGCGGAGCACCGGCAGTACTCGCGCCGACGATCTCCAGTCTGACTGCCAGCCCAACGACGGTCAACAAGGGCGGTTTTACGACCCTTTCGTGGCGGACCGAGAATGCTACGTCGGTCGCCATTAGCCCCGG
This sequence comes from uncultured Terriglobales bacterium, assembly GCA_964559835.1. Lineage (GTDB taxonomy): Bacteria > Acidobacteriota > Terriglobia > Terriglobales > Acidobacteriaceae > DAISJI01. Next base: position 112,892 of record CAZLJE010000007.1, on the reverse strand, counting down.
GAGTGAACGCGAAGACGGCCAGCCATTGCCCATCAGCGGCCGGACCACCCAGGTGCCGCCGGCGACCACTACGTACACGCTAACCGCGACCGGACCGGGAGGTACCGCGTCCGCGATCGTGACCGTGAGCGTCACTGTCCCACCGCCTGGCGTGACCATGTCGGTGACGCCTCAATCGGTCGTCGCTGGTGAAAGCGCCACCCTCACCTGGGCGAGCGAGAACGCGACGTCCGTGACGATCGACAATGGCATCGGAACCGTGGCGCCCGTCGGATCCACGACGATCTACCCAACAGCCTCAACGACCTTCACGGCCAGCGCGACTTCCCCCAGCGGGGCGACGACCACTTCGAATGCGGATATCACGCTCGTGCTCAGCAGGCCTGCACGTCCGGCGCGGCCGACCGGCAGCGGCGGTAGCCTGTCGAACATCAAGCACATCATCTTCTTCGTGCAGGAAAACCGGTCGTTCGACAACTACTTCGGCATGTTGGGCGCTTATCGAGTGGGCCAGGGGCTGCCTAACGAGATCGATGGCCTCGACAGTCCTAACGTGCAGGCGCAGCCAGACCAGAACGGCGTTCTGGTGGCACCCTACCACCAGCAAACCGTCTGCGCCGAGAACACGAGCCCGTCGTGGAACCCCAGCTGGCACGGCTACAACGACGGCGCCATGGACGGGTTCGTCAGCGCGCATAACCTGCCCACTACTCTCGACGAGCAGTATCACCGCGTCATGGCTTACTACGACCAGCGCGAGCTGCCGTATTATTACGAGCTCGCTACCCAGTTCGCCACCAGCGACCGCTGGTTCGCTTCGGTGATGGCCGGCACCATACCGAACCGCATGTACCTGTTCGGCGCGACATCGGCAGGGCACGTCTTCCCCGATCCGCCTCCCTCGGGTGGATTTCCGATCAGGACGATCTTCGAGAACTTGCGCGACGCCGGGGTGAGTTGGCGCTACTACTACATGGATAACAGCATCTTCCTCTCGCAATTCGAGGCGTGGAACGATCCTGCCATTCAGTCGAACGTCTATAACATCAGCGATTACTACAGCACCCTTGCCGATCCTAACGCCGACGATCTCCTGCCATCCGTCATCTTCATCGAGCGCGGGAGCGACACCGGTCTCGATGAGCATCCCGACAACAACACACAGACCGGAGCGGCAGTCGGCGCGCAGATCATCAACGCGCTGCTGGCGAGTCCGGCATGGGGATCGTCGGTGTTCATTCACACCTACGACGAGTTCGGCGGCCTTTACGACCATGTGCCGATCATCCCGGCGCCTGCGCCTGACAATATCCAGCCCATTGCTACTCCCGGCTACGAGGCGCTGCTGCCGGGTGACTTCGCCCACAGTGATTTCCGCGTTCCGCTGATCGTGATCTCACCGTGGGCCAAGCCGAACCTCGTCTCGCATACACCGCGAGAGCTGACATCGATCCTGAAGTTGATCGAGACCCGCTTCAACCTGCCATCGCTGACTCCGCGCGACGCCTGGGCAGACAACATGCTGGAGTTTTTCGATTTCAGCTATCCGCACCTGCTGACACCGCCGTCGCTGCCGGCGCAGCCAACGAACGGCACATGTGATTTCAACCTGGAATTAGCAGGGCAGAACTGAAGAAAGTTCCGAGTTCTCAGTTCTGATTTCCGAACGCCGGTGAGCTTCCCACCACTCGGAACTCAGAACTGAGAACTCGGAACGCAAAAAAGGCCTCCGACTTAACGGAAGCCTCTAACCCTCTTCAGGAGCCCAACGCGAGTACTTGGCTCGCGATCTAGTGCTTCTTCTTGGCGGTTTTCTTTGCAGCTTTCTTCTTCGTTGCCATAGGTTCCTCCTGGAACTATTGAGTTTCTCCCTTACATCTGGACCCTTGGAGTCCAACTGCTGCCCAAACCGTAGTACGGGCAGCTACTCTGGCACAAGATATTGGGGCTTAGTAGTTTCAATGTCAATAAAAAAATTGGGACAAGAGTTGCTAGTTGTCAGTTGCCGGTTGTCAGTCCGTTGCACCGGAGACGGTTACAGCCTCGGAGTGAGTTCGTGAGGACCGCTAATCGCTCTCGGTAACTGGCAACTGACAACTGATAACTTGTTTTCGTGCGTGACCCGATCGAACTCGAGATCTTCAAGAATCGGCGTCTCGCCGGTCACGAGGAAATCAGGGATCGGAAATCAGAAATCGAGGTCATTGCGCCGTCGGGTACCGTGGTGAATTCCACGCCTCCGGCGCCGGTCGCGGGCGGCAATGTCGCGACCTCGCAGCGCATCGTGGATGTGTTGTTGCGTGCGCTGGCGCGGGCGATTCCCGAGCGCATCCCGGCCGCAGCATCGGGCACCATGAACTATCTCACACTCGGCGGCATCGATCCGCGTACGGGCGAGCCTTTCGCCTATTACGAGACGATCGCCGGCGGGATGGGCGCCCGCCCCGACCGCAACGGCGTCAGCGGTGTGCACGTCCACATGACGAACTCGCTCAACACGCCCGCCGAGGCGCTGGAATACGCGTATCCGTTCCGCATCACTCGGTATTCGCTCCGTCCTGAAAGCGGCGGCAGCGGAAAACATCGTGGTGGCGAAGGCATCGTGCGCGAGATCGAGGTGCTCACCGACGCGGATGTCGCCATCCTGTCCGACCGCCGCAAACGTCGACCGTGGGGCTTGGCGGCCGGCGGCGACGGCACAGCGGGCAAAACGGAGATCGTGCGCCTCGACGGCAAGGTCGAAACGCTGCGTAGTAAGGACAGTGCGCGCCTGAAGAACGGCGAGCGAGTCCGCGTGAGCAGTCCGGGCGGCGGCGGATTCGGCAGCGCGCCAGGAAGAAAAGCCGCTGATGAACGGTGAGTCAACGCTGATTATGATTCTTCCTGATCAGCGTTCATCCGCGCGTGTCAGCAGCTGCTGCTTTGGCGCCCACCGGTGTCACCGGCCCGCGTCTTGGCGGATGGGCGGAGCTGTTCACCAAGTGCACGAAATCCGGAATGCCGCCTGACTTCGAGGCGTCCCACCACAACGGCGGCCCGCTGCTGATGGTCGAGAACGTTGCGCCCCAGCGGTGTTCCACTCCGAGAGCGATTGCGTAAGGCAGGAAGCGCTCGAACAGGTCGGGCGTGACGCGCTCCATCCGGTCGGCTTCCACGGAATTTAGGAACGTCTGGAAACCGCGCAGCTCGGCGAATACTTGCGCGCCCTTCGCGGTCCGGTGGTTCACCCCGCGCATGAATAGAAGTCCGATGAGCACCAGCGAGATCGCCACGACCGTCGCGAGCAGCCACGATTGCGCCACGGCGAACCAGCCGGCGGCCTGCGCGCCCGCCAACAGCACGCATACCAACAGGATCGCGGCCAATCGCTGCGCCGCTACGCGAACCGGACTGACATACAGTCCTTTGTCGCGCAACAGGTCACGGATCATGCCCTCGATCGCCGGAATGACCGAATAAAAACGCAGGCTCAGGCTCGACAGCTTTGTCCAATGCCCGCCGTAAAACGTGTGGAACAGCATGACGTGTTCGTACGAATAGGCGCCCTTCCAATCGTCCATGGGCTTCAGCAGGCGCAGAATGAAGTCGGGCGCGGGATATGGGACTTCTTCGTCCGGAGTGCAAGCCTCGATGCGGATGAAGCCGCGACGCGCGAGGTCGAGCAGCATGGCAGCAAGATCGCGCGGATCGAGACTGCCGTCGATCAGGTAACCGGCTTCGGCGGGAGCAAGGTCCTCGGGCGCGTCGTACCGCGGCACGATGGGCACATCGTGCACCCCGCATCGAATAGCGGCGGAAGGCGATCATCGCAAGCAGCAACACGATGGGCAACAAAACGATGGGATTCGCCTTGAAGAACCAGGCGCCCCGTTGGGCCAGCGGGGGCTTCTGCAACACGCCCGGCGCAAACACCAGATCGACCGCAGGAATGTTGTGTCCGGTTAACGGGTCGATGTCGAACGTTGCTTTGGCGCCACGAAGTTGCACTGGTTGCGTGGGCGATGAGCGCACGCCGGAGTTAAGCAATTGCCCGGCAACCTGGCCGGCGGTATTGTCCGGAACGGTGAGGCCCACCGTCGCATGACGGAAGCTCTCCGACCACCCCTCCCCGATGCGCCAGAACAATTCGTCGTGGTCGTCGAGGAAGCGGACCGCGTTGCGGACCTGATATGTAATGCGTACCGTGTTGTCCGCGAGCGGCTGTACCGGGACGATGACGTCCAATTTGTCTCCGAAGTCGCGGCGGCTGACGGTGAGCTTGTTGTCGCGCGTATCGGTGATTTCCAGCAGGTCGACGAAGAGCAGCCGGCGAACACCGAGGGGTGTAGTGGACGCAGTCGGCATGCGCCAGTGGATAGGCTCTCGCATCGGCGCCGCAAGCTCGAGCTTTTCGACCGCCAGGGCGCTGCCGTCCGAATCGACATCAAGGATGAGCGAGAGCGTGTTGCCCTGCTGAGCCCGGGCGGCGCAGCCGATCACCAGCATCGCGCAGATGACCACGGCCAGCCTCATGCTCGCAGCATCCTCCCCCGGTCGGAAGGCACATCATGCCTCAGGTGCCGCACGCTGTGTATTGCTTTTGGATATGCGGCGAAGCGCCGCGAGTCTAACTTACGGGCGAGTATCTTAATCTCGTACCTGAACGAAGGAGAAAAGTCGTGTTCGAAGTGATCCTCAAGCGATTTGAGCAGCCTGATGAAGTTCGCACCTTCAAGAAAGGCAAGTTCGAACTGGTGTACATCGGCGGTATGACCATCGGCCGCGCGACCTATGACCCCGGCTGGAAATGGTCGGAACACGTGGGCAAGGCTGCGGGCAAGAAGAGTTGCGAGGTCGAGCATGTCGGCATCGTGGTTTCCGGCTCGGCGACCGCGGCGATGGATGACGGCCGGGTCATCGAGATGAAAGCCGGCGATATCTTCTACATCGCTCCCGGACACGACAGCTGGGTGGTTGGCGACGAGCCGTATGTGTCGCTGCACCTTATGGGCGCGAGCGACTACGCGGCGCACAAGAGATAAGCCGGTCGAGGGCGACCGGCCTACATCCTTGTCAGAAACTGAGACAGAAACGCGACTACTTCGCCGCCACCGGTTCCTGCTCGAACGCGGCGCGGACCTTTTCCCAGTCCTTCAGGAACGCGTCCAGCCCCTTGTCAGTGAGCGGGTGCTTGATCATCTGGTCGAGGACTTTGAACGGGATCGTCCCCACATCGGCGCCGGCGAGCGCGGCATCGATCACGTGCAGCGGGTGTCGTAGCGACGCCGCCAAGACTTTCGTCTGGAACCCGTAGTTACGGTAGATCTGCACGATCTGTTTGATCAGGTCCATGCCGACCTGGCCGACGTCGTCGAGACGCCCGAGAAACGGCGAGACGTACGTTGCGCCCGCCTTAGCGACCATCAGCGCCTGGTTGGCCGAGAAGCACAGCGTCAGATTGGTATTGATGCCGCGGCTGGAGAGTTCCTTGCACGCCTTCAGGCCTTCCTTGGTGGTCGGCAGCTTGATCACGACGTACTTGCTCCAGCCGGAGTACTCATCCGCCTGGCGCAGCATGCCGGCCTTCTCCGTCGCCGTGACTTCGACGCTGACCGGACCTTTGACGATGTCGCAGATCTCGACGATCGTCTCTTTAAACCCGCGGCCCGCGCCCTCTTTGGCGATCAGCGACGGGTTGGTGGTGACGCCGTCGAGGATGCCCATGTCGGCGGCTTCGCGGATCTCTTTGATGTTGGCTGTGTCGATAAAAAACTTCATGGCAGAATGCCTCTCCTAATCTGGAAATGTTGAAATCCGCCACAACGCTCGATCGATCTCAAACTCCAAATTTCCAGATTTCCAGATCTCCAGATTTCCAGATGCTACTCGTCAACCGCAGTGTTCCTCAGCGTCCCTACGCCGGCGACGCTCACTTCGATGACGTCGCCGTTATTCACCGGGCCTACGCCCTCGGGAGTTCCGGTTGCAATCAAATCGCCTGGTAATAGTGTAAACACAGCCGAGGCATAACGGAGCACCACGTCGAGGGCAAAGATGAAATCGCTGGTGTTCCCGTGCTGCTTGACCTCGCCGTTGACCCGGGTTTCGACATCCACTCCGGCCCACGGATCGATCGCATCCACGACCACCGGACCGACAGGACAGAACGTGTCGAAGCCCTTGGCGCGCGCCCACTGCCCGTCTTTCTTCTGCAGGTCGCGGGCGGTGAAGTCGTTCACGGCGGTGTAGCCGAAGATGTAGTCGCGGACGTCATCGTTCTCGGTCAACCGGCTGCACGTCTTGCCGATCACGACCCCGAGCTCGCCCTCGTAGTCGAAGCGCGAAGCCAGAGAGCGGCGGCAGACGATCTGTCCGCCGGGATCGTTGATCGCCGACGGCGGCTTGAAGAACAACAGCGGCTCGACCGGCACTTCGTTGCCCAGCTCGGCGGCGTGCGCACGGTAGTTGCGTCCGACGCAGATGATCTTCGACGGGATCACGGGCGCGAGCAGCTTGGCGTCCTCGAGCGGTACCGGGTCGATGCGCTTGGACGCAGCATCAAGGTCGGGAACGCGCGCGCAGGGATCGTCGGCAAAGACGCGCGTGATGAGCTCGCGCCCAGTGGAGCCCTCGGTCTCGATCAGGCCGAAGCGGGGAGAGTTGTTGAAGAGAAATCGGCAATATTTCATTCGCAAAAACCTTTCAACGCGAAGGTCGCAAAGAACGCAAAGAAAAATCAAAGATCGTTCACGATGCGCCAGATTCCATCTTTCAATCGGAAAGAATGGAAATTGATCAGCAATCCAAGTTTATTGCCACTGAGTCGTAAATGACTGAGAAGTTGCGCCTTGTGCACTGGAAGAACGTTTTCGATTGCCTTCAATTCGACAACCACACAGTGCTCAACGAGCAGGTCGAGCCGGTAACCTAGCTCGAGCTTGGCCTCGCGGTATACCAGCGGTAAAGGGACCTCGGTTTGCACATCGAGGCCATCCTGACGACATTCGTACGCGAGACAAGCGTTGTACGCGCTTTCTAGGAGTCCCGGGCCGAGTGCCGTGTGGACCCGCAGCGCACACCCGATGATGCGCCGACTGATAATGTTTTCTCTTGGTATTTCTTTGCGAACCTCTGCGACCTTTGCGTTGAAAGTATTCATCGTACGGCCTCGCTGGTCTCGCCTGACTTCGTGCTTTCGTTGTTTCGCAGATCGACGGCGGAAACGGAGTAGAAGTACGTCTTTCCGCGCTGGACGTTCGCATCCCGGTACGACGGCGTTTTGACCAACGCGCTGTTGATCTTCACCGCCGGCTGCCCCTGTTCGTGCCGATAGACGTTGTAGCCGGCGACGTCGGCCTCGGTGTTCGGCGCCCACGTGAGATCCACGAACGGCTGCTGCCCAACGCCTGATGCCACCGCCTGGAGCCCCTGCGGCGCTGCCGGCGGGAAGATGTCGTGGGCGACAACCGTCACGTCCGGCGATGGATCGCCCTTCACGTCAACGATGGCGCCATCCGGCAGAGAGACGGTCGTGACTTCGGCGACGCGATACACATAGGTCTTCTCCCACTCGAAAGTGCGGTCCTGAAATTGCACCGTGTAGGCGCCGCCCATCTCCGTGTGCGCAGATTCGGCTCCGAGATCGACTTCGGATCGGCTTCCCTGCTCGTGCCGGTAAAGATGGAACGCGAAAGTTGTGCCCGGTGGCGCGGCGAACCTCTGTACACCCGTTGCAGTAATCTCAATCGCGTCCGGGAGCACTCTCGCTGTTACCTTTTCGGGCGCCGGCAGTGTAGGCGCGGTCGGCACCCTGACCTGGTTCGACAATCCCGCGCTCCGTCCGTTCGTATTCAGCACCTCGATCGCATACGTCGCCTGTCCGCGCGGATTCTGCTGCTGAATATCCGTTGAGAGCGCCACCTGGCAGGACGCAAGTTTCCCTATCTGAGGCGCGCACGGTGCGTACTCGTTCAACGACAGGTCCGCGACCATCTGGTCGCAATGCGTCATCGGGAAATCGTTCACGCCCATGCAGACTAGCGTCGGCCCCAGCGCGCGGATGGTCTCGCCGTCAGTCGTGCGCTGCGGCTCCGACCACGTCAGCGTGACCGTGCTGCCCTGGCGCCCCGCAGCGAGGTCACGCACGGTCGCGGGCAGCCGCAGCGACGGCGGTCGCGGCGCTCCCGGAGTGCCGCAGCCGGCAAGACACAACACGGCTGCGGCAACGATAAAAGTGCGCATGCTCATGAAAGGCTAATCAGGGTAGCAGAACGAAAGGCATTTCCGATTGCCGATTTTTGATTGCCGAATGAAAAGCTCTGGTGGCAATCAATCGGCAATCGTCAATCGACAATCAGCAATGGTTTTAGAGGATGTATCGCGACAAATCCTGGTCCTTCACGATGTCCACCAGCATATTGCGGACGTAGTCTGCGTCGACGACCACGTTCTTGTCCTGCATGTCGGGCGCTTCGAAGCTGATGCGGTCGAGCACGCGTTCCATGATCGTGTGCAGGCGGCGCGCGCCGATATTCTCCGTGCCCTCATTCACACGCGCGGCAAAATTCGCGACCTCCTCCAGCGAGTCGGGCGTGAACTCCAGCTTCAGGCCTTCGGTCTCGAGCAGCGCCGTGTACTGCTTCGTCAGCGACGACTTGGGTTCGGTCAGGATCTTGACGAAATCTTCCACCGTGAGCGATTGCAATTCCACGCGGATTGGAAAGCGGCCCTGCAACTCGGGGATGAGGTCGCTCGGCTTGCTCACGTGGAATGCTCCGGCGGCGATGAACAGGATGTGATCGGTGCGCACCATGCCGTAGCGCGTGTTGACCGTTGTCCCTTCCACAATCGGCAGAATGTCGCGCTGCACGCCTTCGCGCGAGACGTCAGGCCCGTGGCCGCTTTCGCGCCCGGCGATCTTATCGATCTCATCGAGGAAGATGATGCCCGACTGTTCCACGCGCTCGACGGCCGTGCGCGTCACCTGGTCCATGTCGATGAGGCGCTGTTCTTCTTCCTGCACGAGGTACTCGAACGCCTCGTTGACCTTCATTTTCCGCTTCTTGGTGCGCGAGCCGAAGATGTTGGGCAGCATGTCCTTGATGTTGACGTCCATCTCCTCCACGCCCTGGTTGGAGACGATCTCGAAGGCGGGGAAGGATTTCTCGCGCACGTCGAGTTCCACGATACGGTCGTCGAGCTTGCCTTCGCGCAGTTGCTGACGCAGCTTCTCGCGCGTGCGGTTACTCGAGTCCGGATGCGTCATCTCGATCGCGCCCGCCTGCGGATTCCCGGCAAAGCCCACGCCAGCCGGCAACAGCAGGTCGAGCAGGCGCTCCTCGGCATTGAGTTCGGCCTTGTCGGCGACGTCTTCCAGCTTCTCCTCGCGCACCATGTCGATGGCGACTTCCACGAGGTCGCGGATCATCGACTCGACATCGCGCCCGACGTATCCGACTTCGGTGAACTTCGACGCTTCCACCTTCATGAACGGCGAGTTCGCGAGCTTCGCCAGCCGGCGGGCGATCTCGGTCTTGCCCACGCCCGTCGGCCCGATCATGATGATGTTCTTGGGGATGATCTCTTCCGCCAGCTCGGGCGTGAGTTTCTGCCGGCGCATGCGGTTGCGCAGCGCGATGGCGACCGCCCGCTTGGCCGCGTGCTGCCCGACGACGTACTTGTCCAGTTCGGCAACGATCTCGCGCGGCGTCAGCTCGTCGAGACCAATCTGCTCTTCATCTGCGATTTGGGGGAGATAGATAGCCATAGGAAATTTGTTGATTGAGTGATTTGTGATTGAGTGATTTGTAATTCGTCAGGCCCTTGGATCGACCGCACGCCTTGCAATCACAAATCACAAATCGCTAAATCACAAATATGTCGCGCGTGTCGCTGTCCTTTACCCGGATCACGAACTTCAATCCCGACCGCGTCCCAAACCCTCTTATGTTCGATTCATCCAGATCGGTTTGGATTCCGCTCGCCTTTTTCGGCCACGCGCGGCGAATTTACAACGTACAACTTTCAACTTACAACTCTTCAAACGTGAACTGGTCATTCGTATAAATGCACATACGTCCGGCGATCTTCATCGCTTCCTCCGCGATGGTCTTGGCCGGAAGCTCCGTGTGACTCATCAGGGCGACGGCCGCCGCTTGGGCGAATGGTCCGCCGCTGCCGATCGCCGCAATCCCGCTATCGGGTTCGATGACGTCGCCTGCCCCACTGATCATGAATGTCTGGTTCGGATCGGCGACGAGCAACAGCGCCTCCAAGTGTCGGAGGGCCTTGTCGGTGCGCCACTCCTTGGCGAGTTCGACAGCCGCTCGCCCCAGGTTACCGTGGTACTGCTCCAGTTTGGCTTCAAAGCGGCTGAATAGCGAAAAGGCATCGGCCGTGGATCCGGCGAAGCCCGCCAGGATCTTGTTGTTATAGAGACGCCGGATCTTCCGGGCCGAGTGCTTAATGACGCCTTCGCCGAGCGTGACCTGCCCGTCGCCTGCCATGACCACGTGACCATCCTTCCGGACGGTCAACACGGTCGTGGAACGGATTGTGGGGAACCTGGAGCGGCTTGGGGTGCGTTTCATCGGGCTCAAGCCCAATTATATCAGCCGGTTTCAGACACGCTGGACAGGCGAGCGCCTCAGCTTTTCGACACTCATGAAGATTCCGACTGGTTCCAGCCCTGTCCGCCCGCGGCGACGGCACGCTCCTCGCGCTCGAGGAACTCCTCGAAGCTCCCGGGCTCGCTGTCTTCTTTCTCGGCGGGCGGCTCTACATGCTGACGGGCGCCTTCCCGTGCCCACCGCAGAGCGCGGTGGCGATGATAGACGGCGCCCAGGCCCCACGTCTCGCCCGCGTGTCCGACTCCGAGAAGAAAGAATACGAAGAACGGGAAGAGATTGCGGAACTGGTGTTCCGCGCTTTGCAGCATGGACGGAGTACTCCCTGCCTGGTTCCAGGTTGCGAGGAACAGGCACAGCGAATAGAGCATCCCCACAACGGTTGCCGGACGTACCGCCAGCCCCAGGACCAGCGCGATGCCGATGAACAGCTCAACGAAACCGATCATCACCCCAACGCGGCCGGGGCCGAAACCGACGATCCATTGCAGTACGGGGCGTATCCAGTCGACGGCAGCGCCTTGGATGCCGTCGTCCAGGAAAGCCGGAAATGTCACTTTGGCAAATTCGAGCGACGTCACCTTGTACAAACCCACCGAAACGAAAACTCCGCCTGCGAGGAAACGCACGACCGCCAATGTTTTACGGAGCCGAGAATGTGAATAGGCCATATCGTATCTGCTGTTGGGGGAGAGCTGGTTACGGAAGGAGTGTCCTTGTCGATGATGTACTCCCATTCACGCACGGCAGTGCCCCCGGTTGCAAGCAGTTTTTTGTGAAGATTTCGCAACAAGTCCTTCCGGTGCAACACTTTGCACATGATTGGCGGCGCGAACTCCAGAGTTCGACGTGGAGCCTTAAACCGAGTAGAATCACCGGTTTTGCTAGGGGGAAGGAATGAAAGAAGTTGTCGCCACCACTGGTGCGCCGAAGGCGCTCGGTCCTTATTCACAAGCTATTCGCGCTAATGGGTTTGTCTTCTGCTCGGGCCAGGTCGCCATCGATCCGGCCACCAACCAGGTCCTCGACGGAGACGTATCGGCCCAGACCGACCGCGTCCTGAAGAACCTCACTGCCGTCCTGCAACAGGCGGGAACGTCGCTCGACAACGTGGTGAAGACCACCGTGTTCCTGAAGAGCATGGGCGATTTCGCCGCCATGAACGAGACCTACGCCAAGTACTTCACCAGCAATCCGCCGGCGCGGTCGACGGTAGAAGTTGCACGTCTCCCGAAAGACGTGCTCGTCGAGATCGATGTCATCGCGCTGGGGTGAAGCGGTAACAAGTAATAAGTAATGAGTACTTAGTCCCGGTCTCGTGGGCTTATTACTTGTTACTTATTACTCGTCTTGTTCGGTACGATCAGCTCCAGTCTCACGTTCTGGCGCCCTGTCGTGTTGGTGACGGTCGCGCGCAGGTCCGACAGCCGCTTCACGATATAGTCAGCCTCACGGATCGCTTCGGCGCCGTAGGTAGCGGCGACGCCGATCACGCGCGCACCCGCTGCCTGCCCGGAGCGAATGCCGGATGGCGCGTCTTCGATCACGACGCATTCCTTCGCCTCCACCTGCAGCGCGGCCGCTCCTTTCAGGTACGGCTCCGGGTCCGGCTTGCCCCGAGTGATCTCGCTCGCCGTGATCATCTTGGGCGGGACGGGAAGCCCCACGTACTTCAGACGCGCCTCGGCCAAGGGTCGGGTTCCCGAAGTTACGATCGTCCAGCGATCGGGCGGAATTCGTGCCACCATCTCCGCGGCTCCGGAAACTGCGTGGACGCAATCCATATCCGCGATCTCCCGCTCCTCCATTCTCAGCGCTTCAGCGGGTATGTCGATCGGCCACGAGATTTGCGGCGCGAATTCGCGGATGGTCTCGATGGTTGGGCGGCCGTGCGCGACCGCAATCACCTTGGCCGGACTCAGCCCGTGCTCTTTCGCCCAGATGGTCCACTGGCGCTCGACCGAACCGATCGACTCAACGAGAACGCCATCCAGGTCGAACAGGATGGCGGAACAGGAAATCTTCTCCATGGGATCGATTGTAGCGGGTCGCTAGCGAGTGAACTTGCCGATCAGCCAGAGCACAAGCGACAACACGATGCTCAGCACGATGGACGTGACGATCGGAAAATAGACGGTCGTGTTCTTGCCGCGATAAACGATATCTCCCGGCATGCGGCCGAGGGGCAACTGCGCGCGTCCGGCCAGCACCATCAACACGCCGGCAATGAGGAGCACAGCGCCAAAGACGATGAGTAACTTTCCGAAATCTGGCACGGTTTCATTCTACGTCGGCGGCGACTGCGGTTATATTCGTATCGCGCATCCATGCCCGAAAATCAGACGGACCCGCAACCGCCTCTCTCAGCCCGCTGGGCCCTGCCCGCGATCGTCGCCGGGGTCGTGTGCCTGCTGTATGTGGGCACGCTGATGTTCGGGTTCGTCTACGACGACAATTTCCAGATCGTCGAGAACACCTGGCTGACTTCGGCGCGCTACATTCCCCGGTACTTCACGTCGCACGTGTGGGCTTTCGCGGGTGTTTCCGGCGTCTACTGGCGGCCGCTCTTCCTGCTCTGGTTGTTCCTTCTGCGCTCCATCTTCGGACTCGCACCTGTCGCATGGCACGCCGCGACCGTGCTTATGCACGGATGCGCCACGCTGATGGTCTTCGCCTTGGCGCGGCGATTGACCGGCGACCGCACCACCGCCGCCGTGACTGCCGTTATCTTCGGCGTTCATCCTGCCCTGATCGAGAGCGTGGCGTGGGTGTCGGGCGTCCCTGACCCTCTTCTGGTGGTGGTGTTAGTCCCGGCATTCCTGTTCTATCTCGATTGGCGCGAAACCGGTTCCCGGCGCGCACTCTGGCTGTCGTTCGTATTTTTTGTCCTTGCGCTGATGTCTAAGGAACCGGCCATCATGCTGCTGCCGATCATCGCCGCGCACGCATGGATCTATGGCGGGAACATCGGCGTCCCGCCGGTCACACGCAACATCGGCGATCGCGTTCGACAAGTCTTCTCCGTCCTCCTGCCTTACATCGCGATCGCCGTGCTGTATCTGATATTCCACGCCGCGCTGAATGCCAACGTCGTTTTCAAAACCTCTCCCGCAACCCCGGCCACGACGCTGCTCACCATCCCATCACTGCTCCTGTTTTATGTGCGCCTGCTGGTTTGGCCCGCGCCGATCAGCCCGGAGTACGGCCTGCGCATGGTGGAAGCGTTCAGCTTGGCGCAGTTCCTCGTTCCCGCCCTGATTCTCGCGGCACTCGTCGCTCTGCTTTGGATGTGGGCGCGGTACCTCGACGGACGCAATCGCGAACTGGCGCGCCTCATACCATTTGCGACCATATGGCTTTTTCTATTTCTCGCGCCCGTGCTGAACATCAAGCCGCTCGACGCCTTTGATTTCGCGCACGTGCGGTATCTCTATATCCCGTGCATCGGTTTTGCCATGCTGGTCGCGACAGCGGTCCGAATGATTCCGGCCGATGACCGGGTTGTCGCCGGAATGCCGGCCCGCCAGTTCGCCGCGGCGCTGATCGTCGTGCTCGCGCTGGCCGCAACGAATTTGGTCCAGCAGGTCTATTGGGCTTCGAACATCGTCCTGTTCACGAGGGGCGTGAACATCGCGCCGCGTAATCCGACGGCGCTTACCGGACTGGGTATGGAATTCGGCAAGCGTGGCAAGTACGACGACGCAATGGCGCTCATGCAGCGCGCTCTGAAGGAGAACCCCAACGACTGGCATGCCAACTTCGGTATCGGCTACACCTACCTGCAGATAGGAAAACCCGCCGAAGCCGAAGTCCTGATCGAGAAGGCAATCCGGCTATGGGCAGGCAGCGAAGATCCCGACCAGTGGGCCTATCTCGGCATGGCCGCCCTGCGCATCGGGGACGTTCAAAAAGCGGAATGGGCGGTGCGGAATGCTATCCGGCGGAGGCCCGATGTGGCACGCTACCATCACGCGCTCGGGTTGATTTTGGAACAGCAGCACCGGCCGGCGGACGCCGCGACCGAGTTCCGCGAAACCCTGAAGTACGACCCCAATAACGCCGACGCCCGTGACCGCCTGCAGAAGCTCTCGGGCGGCACGTAGCACTGACGCGCCGCCGGCGTTTTATTGTTGATTCTGACTTCTTCATTCTGACTTGCGTTTCTTCCCCTGCTCACGTATTTCCTCCCAGCACGTCTCAACTGCCGGGGAGATCGTTTATGAAACGTACGTGTTCGGTGGTTGCGTTCGCTTTGGCCTTCTTGTTTGCGCTGGCTTCGGTCAGCGTGGCGCAGACGCAGTCCGGCGACGAGTGGCGCTGGTCCGGCAAACTCGCTCCCGACCAGGTACTCCAGATCAAGAATGTGAACGGGTCGATCGAGGCCGATGGGGTCAATGGTGACACCATCGAGGTCGTTGCCTATAAATCCGGCGAGGACAAAGACCAGGTCCGCGTCGAAATGGTGAACGGTGGCGACGGCATCACCATCTGCGCCGTCTATCCCGGCCACAACAATTCCTGCTCTGCCGGCGACGGCTACCACCAGGAAGTCCACGACGTGCACGCAAAGGTCGAGTTCACGGTGAAGATCCCGCGCAACCTGCGCTTCGATGCGCGCACGGTCAACGGGAAAGTCCGCGCCGATGGCTTGGGGCGCTTCGCCCGCGCCAGCAGCGTCAACGGCAGCGTGGATGTTTCTACCGACGCGTGGGCGCAAGCCACGACCGTGAACGGCGGCCTCAAAGTCCGCATGGGGCGCGCGGATTGGGACGGCACCCTCAAGCTCACGACCGTGAATGGCTCCATCGACCTGGAAGTGCCCGCGAACCTCAGCACCGATGTGCGCTTCAGCGCCGTCAACGGATCGCTGGAAAGCGACCTCCCCCTGACCATCTCGTCGCAGAGCGGCCGCTGGGGCCCGAAGAAGCTGGAAGGACGCATCGGCAGCGGCGGACGCGAGTTGCAGGTGAGCTCCGTCAACGGCAGCGTGCATATCCGCAGTGGTCGGGCGGGAATCTAACTTCAGTTGTAAGTTGTAAGTTGCAGGTTCACACAACGGTTGAATTTCTTCAACTTACAACTTGCAACTTACGACTTTCAACTGCCGTCAGTAATTCTCCAGCGCTTCTTGCGCCGCCACCGCCTGCCACTTCCCATTGCGCAGCACGAAGACATCGGTGAAAACGATGTGCGCCTCGCGGATCTTGTCGCCATTCAGCACCGTCAGTCCACGCGCCACAGCGAACTTCCCGTCGTAAACTTTCACGTCGAGGCGTCCGAAGAACCGGCTTAGATCGGGACGCGTCGTGTCCAGCACGGCGGCGAGCGCCTGGTCTCGATTGTGGACCTTTCCGTCGATCATCGTGTCCTGGAACTCCGGCGCGAGGATCTCGGCGACGGTCGCCTGATCGCGCTTCACCAGCGCATCCAGCCATTGCTGCTCGACCTTCTTGATCTCAGCTTCCGCCGAGTCGGTAGTCTTCAGCGGCGTTTTGCGACCGCTCACCGTATTCCGCTGCGCGAAGCAGAACGACGTCAATAACAGGATGAGGAGGGCTGTCCGTGCCATGAATAAATCGTACTCGAAGCCGGACGGTAGCATCGGCGTCCCGCCGGTCACGCCACGTTTACTTCCATCCGTGGTGAAACCTTCGTGTCCTTCGTGCGGACCGTCTTGTCACAGCGCGATGTGACCCGCATCACCGACGACCCTCGTCCCATCGCCTATCCTGCTTTCGTGCACAACGTGCGCAGAGGGTTGTGTCTTCAGGCCTTCTATTTAGTTCTTTGACAACTTCGCGGGTGGGGGACCTTGGCCGATTTTGCTTGGCGTGGGGCTTGGGACAGGCCCTTGGGATATATGCGTGTTTGTCGGACTTTCTGTGGGACCCCTGGGACGAGGGGGGAGGGGGTGTTCGGGACGCTAAGGTTTACCGATTGGTAATTTGGTGCTACCCGCTGTCCTCATCATGAGCCATGAGCCATGAGCCATGCGCCATGCGCCCTGGGCCATGCGCCATGAGCCCTGAGCCGTTATGAGCCGTTACTCGGCAGTCAGCGGATAGTTCTTCTCGCGCCAGCCGCGGATGCCGCCGTCCATCGAGATGACGTTGGTATAGCCCATCTTCTGCAGATTGTCGGCCGCGAGCGCCGAGCGGAAGCCGCCGCCGCAATAAATAATGATCTCCTGCGCAGTGTCAGGCACCCGGGTTTCGATGTCGCGCTCGATGATTCCCTTGCCGAGATGGATGGCGCCGGGCAGGTGGTCCTTGGCGAACTCGCTCTCCTCGCGAGTGTCGACGATCGTAAGCTTCTCGCCGCGATCGAGCCGCTTTTTCACATCGTCGACCGTGCATTCACGGACGCGCGACTTCGCGTCGTTCACGATGTCGAGGAAACGCGGAGAATGATGAGGAGCCATATTCCTCCTAAACCGCAGCGGGCTCTCCGGCCATGCGGTCGACGATGGGCTGCAAGTTGGCCCAGAAAACCGGATCCTGGGTTACCGCCGCGCCCAGGTACACGAGCACGTCGGTGCGATCGTATTTTTCGAGCAGTGTCTTCACCGCCGTTTCGAGCGCATCGGTCGCAGGCGGCGGAAGTTCATTCTCGCCGGATTCGTAGTGTCCGTCTTTGTTCGGAATGCCGAGAGCATTCAGGAAGTCGATCAGCATCTGGCGGTGCGAGGCGAAATGATAACTGACCATCACCGCATCCCACAGATATGGCATCGATCCCATGTCACGCGCGAGATAACCGGCTTTTTTCTCCGGCGAGAGACGCTTCACGAACACCGCACGCGCGTGCAGCCGTTGCGCGAGCACCTGTTCGACCTGCCGCTGCGCGCCCTTCTGCTCCGAGCTCTCCCAAAATGTCTTCGCCGCCGCGAGCCGCCGCTCGTCGCCCATCAGGTTCCAGATACGCTGCCGCAGGTCCATGTGCTCTTCTCCGAACCATTAATGTACCTCAAGGCAAGAAGAAATGATTCTGCTCCTCTGCGAACTTGCGCGCTCTTGTTGATTTAATGCTTCCGACGCTTGCCGCCGCGGCGCGCAGGTGCTTCTTCGACTAGCGAGAACTGCAGTTTCCGCTGGACCTGGTCAATGCGGTCGAGCACGACGTGGACGGTATCGCCGAGCGAGAACGTCCGTTTCGTGCGCTGTCCGATGATCTGGCGCGTGTTCTCGTGGAAGGTGTAACGGTCGTCGGTGAGGCTCGAGAGCGGCACCAGGCCCTCGATGAACAGGTCTTGCAGCTCAACGAAGAAGCCGAACTTGGTGACGCTGATGATCATCGCCACGAAGTCTTCGCCGACGCGGTCCTGCATGAACTTGATCTTCTTCCACTCCATCAGTTCGCGCTCGGCGTCGTCGGCGCGGCGCTCAGACTGCGAAGACTCGTCCGCGATGTCGTGCAACGCTTCTTCGGGAATCGGTCCCTGTTGCGCGGCTTGTTCTTCGCCGTGCTGGCGACGGCGCTTGCCGTCTTGCGATCTGTCGGCCGAAGTCTTGCTCGCGGCATCGGGATCGTACGGAGGATCCACCGGAGTTCCGACGCCGATCGGCACTTCGCCGTCGCGCTGCTCGGGATCATCGGCGAGCACGTCCTTGAGGATGCGATGGACGATGAGGTCCGGATAACGGCGGATCGGCGAGGTGAAATGCGTGTAAGTCGGAGCTGCCAGCGCAAAGTGCCCGACATTGCGCTCGGAGTATCGCGCCTGTTTGAGCGAACGCAGCATCAGGTACGAGAGGATACGCTCTTCGGGCTTGCCTTCGATCTTCGACGTGAGCTTCTGGTACATGAACGGCGTGATGCGGATGTCCTCAGGGATCTCGACCTCTCGCCAACTCTGTCCGCTGCGGCTGCGCTGCCCGCGAGCGTCGCGCGGGCGGCGATCATCGGTATAACGGAACTTCTTCACCGGCAAGTTCCCGACTCCGAGCGAGTAACCGAACGCCGCAGCGACGGTTTCGAACTCCACAACCCGCTTCGGATCAGGCTTTTCATGGATGCGGTAAATGGACGCGACGCCCTTCTGTTCCAGGTAGCTGGCAACGCTCTCGTTGGCAGCGAGCATGAATTCCTCGATCAGCCGATGCGCGAAGTTGCGCTCCGATCGCGTGATGGCTTTCATCACGCCGAACTCGTCGAACTCGATGTAGGGCTCGGGCAAGTCGAAGTCGATCGAGCCGCGGCGGACGCGTTTGCGGTTGAGCAGCATGGTCAATTCGCGCATGAGTTCGAATACGTCGATCAGGCCGCGGTAACGCTCGCGAAGCTTGGTATCGCCTTCGAGCAACGCGTTCACATCGGTATAGGTCATGCGCTCGGCCGAGCGAATCACGCCAGGATTGATCTCGTAGCCAAGCACCTCGCCGCGATGGTCGATCTCCATCGTGCACGACATCACCAGCCGGTCCAGGTGCGGGCGCAGCGAGCAGATGTCGGTCGAGAGCTCGATCGGCAGCATGGGCACAGCGCGGTCGGGAAAGTAGACCGACGTTCCGCGCAGGCGCGCTTCGTTGTCGAGCGGCGCGCCCTCGCGGACGTACTGTGCGACGTCGGCAATGTGCACCTGCAGCTCGAAGTTGCCGTTGTGCAGACGGCGAACGAAGACTGCGTCATCGAAGTCGCGCGCCGTCTCGCCGTCGATGGTGACGATCGGCAGGTTGCGGTAGTCGCGCCGGCGACGGAGCTCGCGCTGGGGAATGATGCCTTCGGTCGACTGCGCCTCTTCGAGCACGTCGAGCGGGAAGCGGTGCGGGAGATGGTGCTTGCGGATGACGATCTCGACGTCGACCCCGAAATCGTCCTGGTACCCGAGGACTTCCACGACGCGGCCGCGCGGATTCTGAGTCGGTGTGGGCCAATCGGTAATCGCGACATCGACGACGACGCCTTCGAGATCGTCCCACTGCACCTCGCGGCGATGCGCTTCCCCACCGACGACGCGATGACGACTCTGCGCGCTCCTGTGGCCCTCGCGTGCATCCTCGTCGCTGGGAACCTCAGCCCCGCGCGGGATCACGATGTCCTGCGTGATCTTCTCGTCGAACGGCGTGACGTAATTGTGGCGCGAGCCGTAATGGAAGATGCCGACGACGGTCGGATGAGCACGCCCGACGACGCGCAGGATGCGTCCCTCGGCGCGACC
Organism: uncultured Terriglobales bacterium; assembly: GCA_964559835.1. Lineage (GTDB taxonomy): Bacteria > Acidobacteriota > Terriglobia > Terriglobales > Acidobacteriaceae > DAISJI01. The sequence continues at coordinate 93,131 of CAZLJE010000007.1, read as the reverse complement.
GCCATCGCGCACCTCTTTGACTTCCACGAGCACACGGTCGCCGTGCATGGCGTTGCCGATTGCCGGCGGCGGGATGTAGATGTCGCCCGCGAGCTTCTCGCGTAACGACTGACTGTCGGGAATGACGAAGCCGTAGCCGTCGCGGTGCATGGTAAGGCGGCCCATAAACTGGTTCTTCGCCGGAGGTTTGGGAAGCGCGTAGCGGTCGCCCTCCTGCGTGAGCTCGCCTCGGGCAACAAGCTCGTCGAGACGAGAGCTCAGCTCCTGACGTTGATCTCCATGCAATCCGAGTTCGCGCACCAGTTGCTTGAACCCGGCGGAACGCTTGGGCTGGAGCGAGACCTTCTTCAGGATGGCAGAATCTGAGATCATGAAAAATCAGGCTCAAGGAGCTAAACGTTCGGCCTGAGCGTGAAGCGTAACGAACCTATTATCGTACGTTCCGTATCACCTGACCCACCATTTCGGACCTGATGAGTTCATGCAAATTTTCCCGGTTGTAAACACCACAAGAGAAGTGGCATCGCAGATGGCCAGTGGTTGGGGTGAGGTGTTCAGCGTGGGAACCGGACAAAGGTCTATGCTTCCGCCAGGGGGAGCCACACTTGGAATCGTGTATCGCCTGGGCTCGATGTCACCTGAATGTTGCCTCTGTGCTTCCTGACAATTCGCTGTACCGTATCGAGTCCAAGGCCTGTGCCTTCGCCGACTGCCTTGGTGGTGAAGAATGGCTCGAAAATGTGCGACTTTATCTCGGACGGAATTCCGGGCCCGTTGTCGCCGATTTCGACGACAACGCTTGTGTCCTCTCGATAGGTCCGAACTCGAAGCTGGCCGTTCTTTCCCATGGCATCGATGGCGTTGTCGATGATATTGGTCCACACCTGGTTCAGCTCGCTGCCGAATGAATTCACCAGCAGTGGGACCTGCTCGTAGTCGCGCTGCACCTCGACACCGCGGCGTTTGAGTTTGTGATTCAGAATCGTAAGTGTATTTTCAAGGGTCTTCACAATGTCAACGTTCTGGAGAGGCGACTGGTCCATGAACGTGTATTCCTTGATCGCCCGCACCAGCTCCGAGATCCGCGACGTGCTGCTCTCGATCTCATTCAGCAGCGTCGCCACTTCCAGCGACGCCGCTATCCTCACCAGCGCAGCTCGCGCTGTATCTGGCTCGAGTGTCGCAAACAACGACTCCAGGACTGACGGCCTGATATTCCTGCGCGCCAGATCGGACGCCAGCTGCCACAGGTCCTTCTGCCCGTGATCGCTCAACCAGGCTTCCATCTGCTCTTCCAGGTCGCTGATCGTCAGAGCATTCGGGGGCGGTCCTTCCTGTGTGGTGAGCGAAGCTTCCAGCTTTTCGATTTCCGTCTTTTGCATCGGCGTCAGTTCGCGCCGTCCTAGCTCGTGACTCGCATCCCGGATATGTTTCAGAATGTCGCGCAATCGACTCGTGGCACGTTGGGCGGCGGAAGCTGGGTTGTTGAGCTCATGCGCCAGCCCAGCCGAAAGTTTTCCCAGCGCAACGAGCCGGTCACGCTGTTGTTCGATGCGGGTAACTTCGCGGATCCTGTCGGACATTACGCCAACTAGCCGCTTCGTTAACTCCGGCATCTTGTGCACCAGTTCTGGAAACAATGCGGCCGGGAAACGCAAAAGGCGGCTGGCCGTGACTGCGCGCCCGGTCACCGTGGCCTGCGTCATCCTTGAAAACGGCAGCGTGCCGGTCACAGCGCCCGCCTTCAACGGAATCACGACGGTCTCGCCGGCAAAATCTCCCCGGACCTGGAGTTCTCCCTCCAGGATCACAAACATCGCCTCTGCCGGATCCGTTGGCCGCACGTACGTGTCGCCCGGCTTGAGAAGCAGTTCCTCAGACTGGGCGAGGAACCACGCAAGCTGATCCTCAGGCAGTCCGTCGAATGCCGGTACGCGAACTAATTCTGATGCCGTGACCATTTATACCTTGCTCAGATACTGATGGATGAATTGCACGGCCACCGATCCCTCACCCACTCCGGAAGCCACGCGCTTGACCGACCCATGGCGCACGTCGCCCACCGCAAATACTCCGGGAACATTGGTCTCCAGCAGGAACGGATCCCTGTCTAACGTCCATCCCTTGATACGTTGTCCGTCGCGTATGAGATCGGGGCCGGTCAGGATGAACCCACGTTCGTCTCGCTCGATCTCATCGCCGAGCCATGTGGTTCGCGGCAGGGCTCCAATAAAGATGAACATCGCGTTCGCCCGGACGCGCTCTGTCAGGCCCGTGTCCGAACACAGCACCGAAACTTCCTCCAGGTGCGTATCACCATGGACTTCGGCCACGCTGGCATGGGTCCACAACTGAATATTCGATGTTTGCTTGATCTGATCGATCAGGTACTGTGACATGGTGCTGGCGAGCGACGTTCCGCGTACCAGGATGACCACGCGGTCGGCATACTTGGAAAAGTTCATGGCTGCCTGGCCTGCCGAATTCGCGCCGCCGACGACATACACTATCTCGCCCTTGCACGACAGCGCTTCGGTAGCGCCGCCACCGTAGTAAACGCCGGCGCCCTGCAAGCGCTGGATTCCCGGGGCTTCCAGTCGCCGCCACTGCACGCCCGCAGCAATCATCAGTGAGTGGCAGGAGAGTTCGCTGCCATCCGCCAGTTTGATGATCCGGTACGGTCCTTCGATTCGTATACCCACCGCCTCCTGCGGCGACAGGATTTCCACCCCGAATCGCTGTGCCTGTACCACCGCCCGACGCGCTAAGTCGCCTCCGCTGAGCCCGTTTGGAAACCCGAGGTAATTCTCAATGCGCGAGCTCATACCTGCCTGCCCGCCGGGCGCTTCCCGCTCGATGATCACGGTATGCAACCCCTCCGACGCGCCATAGACGGCGGCGGCCAGTCCGGCTGGTCCTCCACCCACAATCGCCAAGTCGTAAAAATCAGTCTGCGCCCGCGTCCGCAATCCGATCCTTTGCGCCACGTCCGCCGGCACGCTCTCCAGAAGCTTGGTTCCATCGGGAAACAATACGACTGGCAGATTGGCCGCCTCCGGACCCAGCGCCTCGAGCAACCTCTGGGTTTCCGGATCGTTGGCGGAAAGCTCAACGTCGATCCATTGATATGGAACATGGTTGCGCGCCAGGAAATCCCGCAACTCATACGAGCGTGGCGACCACCGCGTGCCCAGCAACCTGATTCCCTCGAATGCCGGCCGGTAAGAAGCTTGCCAGTCGTCGAGTAAATCATCCAACTGCGGGTAGAGGTGCTCTGTCGGCGGATCCCACGGCTTGAGAAAAAAATAGCTGATATTAGCTTCGTTGATGGCGCTGATCGCGGCGTTCGTATCGGCGTATGCGGTCAACAATGCACGCTTCGCATCGGGAAAAATCCGCGTTGCTTCCTGCAGGAAGTTGACCCCGTCCATGTGCGGCATGCGCTGGTCCGCAAGCAGCAGGGCCACGCTGTCGTTCCGGACCTTGAGTTGTCGGAGAAGGTCCAGCGCCCCTTCGGGAGAATCGCTCCCCATCACTCGATATTCGGCGCCGTATTGCGATCGAAGATCACGTTCGATCGATCGCAGCACGTCCGCGTCGTCGTCGACACTCAACAGAATTGGTTTCGCCATGGTCGGCCTCGGATTTCGTGTCGGGGGTCTCTGGAGTACTGGGCAATCGCAGATTGATTAGATACAAAAGGGTGCGATACGTCGCAGATTGCGTCCCATGAGGAGGCAACGCGCCCTTCGCCCCCAATGAGTGCTGCGAGTCGGCGTGTCGGAGGAATCGTCGTGATATCCCCCTCGCGGCAACCTCTACGAACCCCCATGCGCTCGGGTAAAATAGGTGGCGTGGATGCCGAACAGACCATTGCCGAAATCGAGGCGCTGGAGCGCATCTCCGCACTGCCCGACACGAGACCGCTCACGACGAACGACATCTCGGCGGCGAATCGCCGGCACGATGGGAAGAACGCCAACAGCCCATGGTTCCGGCTATGGCAGGACTTCGGCGTCTGTTGCCGGCCTGAGCCTCCGGTCGTTCACTTACGCGTTGACGGCTAAGTGGGAGTTCCGCGACGACCTAAACTCGACCTTCGATTTCGCAGGCTCCTTCCTTGGCGCGTCGCGTGCCTTTGCAGGTGGTACCCGACATCAACGGTGAAGTACGGTCAGGTTTGAACCGGGCGCACGTTTACATCGGGACCGATGTCGGCACAGAGGACGCAACCAATGTCTACTCTCACGGCGAAAATCTCGGCTTGGCGGGATCTGCGGGCGAAGTTGGCGTCGTACGCCGCAATCCCCCTTCGATTGATTGTTGGTTATGGATTTGTGGCACACGGCCTGGCGAAATGGTCCAAGGGGCCAGAAGTGTTCGCCGGCATTCTTCAAGCGTCGGGTGTTCCATTGCCCCACGTTATGGCGTGGGTCACAATCGCCACTGAGATCGTTGCTGGCATCGCTTTCCTGATTGGAGCCTTCGTCCCTCTGGTCAGTATTCCGGCCATGATTCTGCTTGCAGTTGCGATCTTCACGGTCCATCTGCCATATGGCTTCATTTCGATCAAACTGCTAAGCGTCAACAACGGAAGAGCACAGTTCGGACCGCCGGGATACGAATGCGATCTCCTCTACATTGCTGCCATCGTTACGCTCACTCTGATTGGTCCAACTCCCTGGTCCGTCGATAAGTATCGATCTCTACATTCATCGCAGCACAGGTCGTTGAACAACTGAGGTGGGTTTCTCACATCGGGAAGTTATGACACATCCGCGTTTCAATGGTGGATCATGAGCAGACTGTCTAACAAAGTAGCGATCGTTACCGGCGCGTCCAAAGGGATAGGCAGCGGGATTGCAACGGCCATGGCGGCTGCGGGCGCACGCGTCGCCGTGAACTATTCCACAGACCGGCAAGGAGCCGAACGCGTCGCACAGGCGATTACCGATAGCGGCGGCGCGGCGATCATGGTCGGCGCCGACGTGTCCAAGGCATCCGATGTCGTGCGGCTATTCAAAGAAGTGGATTCCGCATTCGGAAGACTGGATATTCTGGTCAACAACGCCGGGGTATTCCGCTTCGGTTCCTTCGCGGATATCAGCGAAGAGAGTTTTCACCTGCACTACAACATCAACGTACTGGGGCCGATTCTTACCGTGCAAGAGGCCGCCAAACGGTTCGGTCCCGAGGGCGGGAGCATCATCAATCTCAGCTCCATCGTCGGCTCGCATCCGGTGGCTGGTGCCCTGCTCTACGCGTCCACGAAAGGCGCCATCGAAACCCTGACTAAGGGGTTAGCGCTCGAACTGGCGCCACGCAAGATCCGTGTCAACGCCATCGCGCCCGGACATACCGAGACCGAAGGCAACGTCACCGCGGGGACCTTTGACGCCGGCGCCGGCGCCGCGCTGGCCGCGAAGACACCGCTGGGCCGGCTCGGTCGCGTCACTGACATTGCGCCGCTGGCGGTGTTCCTGGCATCGGACGAATCAAGCTGGATCACCGGGGAGGTCATTCGGGCCGCAGGCGGCCTTGTGGCGGCCTAAACGAACGTCAGTCTCCGCCGCGCGCTTTGCTGCCTGGCAACGGATCCGGCTATTTTGTGAGCAACCGCTTAGCGTAAGAGACCGGGATGGCAAAATTAGAGCCGCCGAAATCGCGTAGCACGGCTACATTTACCGCGATCACCTTGCCGCCCGAGTTGAACAATGGACCGCCCGAGCCACCCGAGGTCGTTTGCGCGTCGTAAACGATCTTGTCTTTGAGAACGTCGCCGATATGTCCCTGCGTGTTCACTGGCCTGATAAGTTTGCGATGAGCCAGCTCTGTCATCACATTCTTCAGATCGCCATTCGTGTTCGCTGCGATGGAATGCAGGGCATCTTCGCTCGTTCGTGCCAGGATCGCATCGATCCCTGTGGGATATCCGATCAGCACCACGGGTTCGCCACTGATCGCGGCTTTCGGGCCATCATCCATCGTCAGCACCTTCAGCTTCAGTCCGGAGACATTACCCGCGATCATTGCCACGTCAGCCTCGGACGAGATTTTCTGTAGCTTCACAGGAATACCGCGAGCGATGCCGGGAAAGTACGCATCCATGTCGGCGGCAAAAGGCTCGATATCCGGAGCTTGCTTGAGCAGTTCATCGACTTCATCGTTTTTCCACCAGGGCTCAACCACATGATGATTGGTGACGATGCGGCCATCCGAGGACACAAGAAATCCCGTGCCAAAGGCATCCATGCGCACCTCTGGACCTAAACCTCCGACTTGCACTTGAACTTCACCGCTTTTGTCTGCTAATGGTGAGCCCGGCGGAGTGAATGCTGAGTAGCGAAGAGTCAGGCCTGACGCCTTGTTGCGGAATCCAACAGCTACGTGCAACAGACACACACTCGAGGCATAAGACCGAATGACGTCTTCCGCGACTGTACTCTCGGTCTCGAGCTTTTGCAGGCGTTCATTGGACGCACGAAGTTGCTTCTGCAGTTCGGCCAGTTGAGAAGGATCGGCTGTGGCCATTTTCTCGTGCAGTTCTTTGGTTTCTCGTTTGAGTGTTTGCTGCTGCGCTTCGGCGGAACCACTGGCTTTCTGTTCAGCTTCCGCCCTTGCCCTTCGTGCCAGATCAATGAGCTCGTGTTCACTGGCGACGCCAGTCTGCAGTTTCGCCAGCGCCGCGTAGACGCGAACATTTTGTTTTTGCGCCCGCCAATAGACGTAAGTGATGACTCCGGTCGCAAGCACAGCAAGGGCCGCTAACACGACAATGCCGAGAAGGAGCGTGCGCCTGCCCTGCTTCAACGCGTGTAGAACGTGACCAGCTTGTCGGCGCGACTCTCTGTCATGGCGGACCGTCTCTCGTAACTCGTCTTCGGGCCGCTTCTCGCGCACTTGCGCACGCACGCGCGCCAGTAATTCGCGGTCTTCGAAGGGCAGCGACAACACGTCGTCGGCTCCCAGTTCGAGCCCTCGCACACGTTCTGCAGAACCTCCGGGGGCTGTAATGATCACGCGTATGTGGCGCGCCTGCTCGGAGCTCTTTACATCCCCCAGCAGATCGCAGCAGTCGAGCTGCGGAGGATTGGCGCCGAGCACAATCACATCCGGCATGATTTCCAGGACTGTTTTCAGTGTGGCTGCAGGCTCGGCGGACACGTTGTATCCAGCATCCGTCAGTATCTGGGCGATATGGTCCCGCAGGCTGCGGTCAGCCTCTACCACGGTTATCTTGTCAGGCGCGCGATCCATCTGACTTCATATTCTACGACCGCAATGTGTCTTCGATCACTGTGGTCTCATTGCTTAATGTGCGGCGGTCGGAGCCAACATGCGCAACTGGCGCACAGTTTCAGAGGGTTCAGGACGGATCGTGTAGTCCGCATTCACATCGGCTGCACGAATGATCCTTTCCTTGTCGATCACGTACCGCGCCGGTATCGGCAATCGGTATCCCGGTTCATCGTGGAATCTGTCCAGAGTGCTCCCAAACGACTTATAGAGCTCGCGCAAATAATCCGGCAGCACAAAGACAAGTCCGTACTGCTCTGCGGTCTTAAGGTGAAGGTCCGTCAACATGTCGAATGTCAGGTTCAACTTCTTGTGCAGGGCGCGGGTGTACCGCTCGAGCTCAGGAGTGAGTACCACGATGCGCGCTCCCAGTGCGTTGACCTCGGAATTGATTCCTTGTAGAGCCTCCAGCTCCATATTGCAGTACGGTCACCAATGTCCCCGGAAGAAGCTGACCACCAGCGGACCTTTTTGTAGAAGGTCATTCGAAGACACCTCTACATGGTCTTGATTGAATAACGTGAAACTCGGAGCGCGATCACCGACCTTCAACGCGCGGCCTTCAATCCCTGAAGCCCTGAGCTCCTCGGTGGCCCGGTGCATTTTCTCGATTACCTCGTGCGGCGCGTTATAGGGCGGAGCTCCGGAGTCAAAAGACCTCCTAAATTCGTCCAACCGTTCTTGAAGAAGACCAGCCATTTTATTGTCCTGTTCTGATTAGATTTGCGCCACGCCGCCATCGACGAAGAGTTCAATGCCCGAGACATAACTCGCTTCATCCGACGCGAGAAATGCGACGGCTTTGGCAATCTCGTCCGGATCTCCCATCCGGCCGAGCGGAACGGTTTTTGCAAGATCTTCCTTCATCTTTGTGAGCGCATCGCCCTGCTGCCAGCCTTCGAAGATCGGGGTATCGATATGGCCAGGGCTGATTGCGTTCACGCGAATACGTCTCTCGCGGAGTTCATTGGTCCATGTTCGAGCAAAGGACCGAACCGCTGCTTTGGTTGCGCTATAGACGCTAATGCCCGGGAACCCCTTGGTGGTGGCTATCGATGCATTTAGGATGATGGACCCTCCATCGTTCATAAACGGCAGTCCCTTCTGCACCGAGAAAAACAGCCCTTTCACATTCGCGTCGAAGTGGAGATCGAAGAATTTCTCGTCCACATCTGCGAATGGCGCCAATAGGGCGATCCCGGCATTGGCAAAGATCACGTCCAGCTTCCGACCATATTGCTTGACTACGTCGTAGAGCCGGTCAAGGTCGCTCAGGTTAGCGACATCGCCCGGAACTCCCGTCGCCTTCTCACCGATGTCAGCGACCGCCCCGTTCAGCACGTCTTCGCGGCGACCGGTGACGAACACGTGGTCCATACCTTCCTGGACGAAGCGCTTCGCTGTCGCCAGGCCCATGCCCGTTGATCCGCCGGTGATCACTCCAACTTTGCCGGCCAGCTTCCTGGAACTTCCTCTCTCAGCCACTCCGCCTGTCTTCGTTCCAGCGTCGCTGACGATATTGGATGCGGGAGTCTTGTCGATTGTGCTGCTCATATCTGCCTTCCGTTTGTGGTGAGCGTCTGAACCGCTACACGGTTGCTGGAGACCTTCCGAATCGTTGATTCATCGTATGGTTCACGCACTCTTAGCATTTGGCTGGCTCCCAGCCGAAGTCCTGTTGCCGGTCATCCAAGAACTCTGCAACTCTTTGCCAGATACCGACACTCTCATGACGTCTTGCTTCAGCAGATAGAAGGACGCAGCGAAGAGAACGAGGTCCTTCATCAGGAACGCAACCCTCTCGGTCATGGCGGGGAACCCGCCGGCAGACGCAGCCCAGCCATCGGGCATAAACGGGATGATTGTGAAGGTGGCGATAAAGGCAAAGCACGAACCGAGCGCTCCGAGAACTCCCAGTTTCTTGTTCCAAAATCCCAGGAACAACAGTCCACCAAACAACCATTCGGCTACTCCCAGAAAATATGTGGCGCCCCGATGGCCAAAAGCCGGATACATCCAGAAAATCAGAGGGCCGTGGCTAATGTAAGGGACCAACGCCTGAGCTTCATATTCAAACCACTTCTGATATCCGAAGAAAGCGAAGATGATCACCATCGACGCACGGATCAGATGGTAGTCGAGGTCGTCCTTGAGAACGCCGATCTTAATCAGCAGAGCTATAAGACGATCCATGGTTCAACTCCTTCGACATTTTTCAAGTTGGCCTTCAGCATGTTCTTCAAATCGCGATGGCTTGAGATGCGCACCAGGGCAGCTGATCATCCAGCCGCTTGTTACAGCATCATTGACTTGCTGTGTAGGCCCGTAGCCCCGTTTGGCTCCGCTGGACTCGCTGTCACGATTTGTGGTGTGCCATTCCCCTCGTAACAGCGGACTGTAAAAATGTGCTTGCCATTCCAACGGCGCTGGCGAAGCGGCGAGTGCTGAGCCTCCTGTCCAAGGTCTGCCACGCTCGCGTTTCGAATTCATCTCGCTCATTTTCTTGCTCCTTCCAAAGGCGACAAGCCAATTTGCTGACTGTCGAGCTCGTTGTTCCGCTGAACGAAATAGTTTTTCTCACTCCATTGCTTTATTGGCATGACCAGGAAGAGCTCCGGGCGATTCGGCAGATGCGACACGTACGGCATTCCGTTCGTTGCGTCGTGATTGAATCCTTGAAAATCGTCTTGATGGGGACCGACGATCATGAGGTGGGGGCCAACGTGGAAATCATGGCCGGAGTCGTCTCTCGCCCATTTCCAGAGGCCGAGATACATGTACGAGATGCCGATGCGATCGATGTGCGGCGGGCGGCGGGCTATGCTGTCCTGCATCGCCCGGAAGAATATCGGGTCGTAGCACCCTGGCTCTGTCTTGAATGCGGTGTCGCTCGCATCGTGCGGATACCCAGGAATAGCCGGTAGACAGGTCCACTCGTTCGAGCCTTTCCGAAGAACGCGGTATTCCCCTCCAGGTGTCGGCGGCCAGTCGACCACAGTCGCGTCCTTTGTAATGAATGGGGGCCCGGCGCGTACCGCGTCGGCGATCTTCTGCGCGTCGGTCAGCGGCGATCGATCTGACCACTGCGCGAAGGCGGTAGCCACGGTCAAGAGAACAGTTGTAAGTAGCTTCATTGCAGCGTCCGCGCGGATCATCGACGTCTCCTTCTTTTTCCTTCACTGTTTCTTAAGGCTTTCCTTCGCTCCGCTCTTCAACTCGGCTTCAGTCAAGTTCACGTGTCCGACTGACTGAGCAATGGCAATGTGACCGCTCGGGACCTTCTGGTCATGACCCCACAGGTGAAAGATCATTCCATCGGTGGTCGAGAGGAGTTCGCCGACTTTCTTGGCCTCGTCAGGCGGTACGTCGAGAACCTGGAGCCGGCGGGTTCCAATCTCCTGTTTATGATCGTGCCAGTACTTGTTCCAGTCAGCGAGCGTCACAGATCCGTTGCGGGTTATGGATTTCGCGATTATGTACTCGACTCCTTCCAAGCGGGCACCGGGATCCGTGGATTCGTAGAGGAGGCATTCGATGACCGGCTCGGGCGACAGAACCTTGCAGTAATGGTGGAATGGTCCCATCACCTTGCCATTTATCACGTGAGGAGCTACTACATGGATGGTGAATCCCTCGGCCGGTGTCTTTGGAGTGCCTGTTTGCGCCGCGGCACAGCCCACGGCGACGGAAACGTAAAACACTCCGCTGAATAACATCTTCGTTATACGCATGGGTGGATGCTCCTTTTAAGTGTTCGCATGCTCGTAATGCTCGTTGGCATGCCTGTACTGCCAGTTGCGCCAAGAGGGCGCCATCGTTGGACTTTCCTTCGCCTTTACACGTTTTAGAAGGCATACGAAATCCCCATTGCGAATTGGTGACGCGATCTCAGATTTACACCAGGCATGATGTGGTTTGCGATCTGCGCCACGCCCACGTCGACGTTGAACTTGCGTTCGGCAAACGGGACAATGCGCGCGGCGTAGGTAGTCGTTGTCGGAATGACGGCCGCAGGTAGCTGTTCCGGATGTCGCGGTTGTTGCGAGGCCTCGCTGGCCAAAACGAAAGTGCTCTTGAAAGGCCCTTTGAATTGGAGCCCCACCGCGCCGAAGGCTCGCGCCTGGAAGCTTGAGGCATTGCCGGCAATCCCCCAGAGCTCAGCGTTTGTGCCGCGGGCTCCGGCACTCAGAATGATCGGCAGTTTGACTTGAGTGATGGTCTTTGTTGCTACGGCGTACACGTCCCCGTTGTTGGTATCTTGGTGGGTAATCGCTCCGCCGACGTTGTGAACCTGCGTACGTAGCAGGAACCCGACGGAAATGGCAGGAATCCAATTGTGCGCGCCGGTGTTCTCCCGGACAATGTTGACCTTCGCATGCACGATGTTGAAGCCGTTCTTCCACAGCGGGCTAAGTCTCGCATCGCCGCCCGTGCTGTGGAGATTACGGGTGTATCCAAACTCCAGACGGCCAAAGGCTCCCTCGGTAACAGAGATTTCGCTGAAGGTGCCGACGACGCTTCCATGATCGATGAAATGGAAACCGATGACCGGTTTGCCGAGACTCTTCCTTGGCGAAGCGGCAGTGTAGGCGAGGGGAGTAGCGAACACGCCAGTCTCGCCTTCCAATGCCAGATTTTGCGCATGCAGCGTGCTTCCCGTGGGCACAGCTCCCAGTGTTATGAACAGCAGCAAAACAGACGACAACCCGTCGATGCAGTGCTTGACCGTCGCGCTGCTGAGCAGATCTCGAGTGATGTTCTCGAGCCGGAGGCGATGGCCGAGATCGCAAAGTTGTTGTGCCTTTTTCATCTTGCTTCAGTTCTCTGAACGAGAACTCCTGTTGAGCGGCGAGCGGTGTGAGGACAGAGTATTTCCGGACGGAAAAGAAATCTATTGGGCGTTGGTGGTTCCAGCGCCCCACAAAGAGGAATCCAGGTATTGCTTTGGTTTACACCGAGGTCGCTAAACCATGTACTGCACGTCATAACTCGGGGTGGGATAAGCGAAAAGGACACCTTTCAACCGGCTGGCGGGAATGTCGGCTTGCATCGCCAGCGCAAATACATTGATCACTTCGTCGGCATTCGGTCCGATCACATGCGCACCAAGGATGCGGTCACTCCCATCGTCGATCAAGACCTTGAACCCTGCGGATTCTTCTCCGACCCTCCGTGATGAGTACCAGCCTGCCGTGTCCTGGTGATTGATTCGGAACGCGAATCCTTTTTGTCGCGCTGCGTCATCCAACAGGCCCACCATTGCCAAGGGAGGAATGGTGTAAACGACAGTAGGTACCGCCAAATGCTCGACCGTTCTGTGATTCCCCTTCAACAGGTTCGAAGCCACGATTTGGCCTCCGTAAACAGACACGGATGTGAGCTGTGGCAATCCGCTCGCCGCGGCATCCCCAGCGCCGTACACGGCCGGATTTGAGACGCTCTGCAGAAATTCGTTCACCTTGATGCCGCGTTCTTCCGTCTGAACACCCGCAGCAGTCAGATTCAAATCGTCAATTTCGGGAACACGACCAGCGCCGTGAACCACCAGGTCCGCTTCGAATACTTCTTGTTTAGCTCCGGCTAAAGCATGGACTGCTAGCTTGTCATCGAGTTTTTCGATCGCGGTCACTTCCATGCCAACCAAGACTCTTGCTCCGAGTTGTTTTGTCCTGGCCACGAGTTGATCGACCAGGTCAGGATCAAACCCATTCAAGGGGCGCGATCCCCGATGCAGGATCGTGACTTCACTGCCTGCCCGTACAGCGACGTGAGCGAATTCAAACGAGATGTACCCTCCCCCGATGAAAACGATGCGCCGAGGCAGCGTTTCCAGCTCGAGGAACTGGTCACTCTTCGTAATGTACTGTTCTCCCGAAATCCCCAATTTTCGCGGCATCGCTCCCGTTGCAATGAGCACGTAACGACCCTCCAGAAGATCCTCTCCAACTTCGAGAACTGCAGACTCCACAAAGCGCGCTCGTCCATGAAACGCCCCAATACCCGCGTCGGTAAAGCTCTGCTCACTGCTCTTCGGCACCGGGTCAGTAAAGGATCGTTTAAATGCCATCAACTCTGGCCATTCGATTCGAGCGCTCTCAGCCTCTACGCCTCTGCCGTTCATCCTGCGCACCCAATCGACCACTTCAGCGGCTCCAACGAGTACTTTCTTTGGATCACATCCACGAAGGGCGCAGGTACCGCCGAACGGCCTCGAATCAACAATGGCGACCTCCCAACCGGCGGAGCGGCATTCCTGGGCGACAATCGACGCTGCATCGCCAGTCCCGATTACCACGAGATCGAATTGCTTTCTCATGATGGCGGGCCGCAAGGGGCAATTCCGGCGGCTACGCGGCCGACTCTGCTAAACCGCCCTTCTCCATGACAAACCTTGCTATTTGATCGACACCTTCACCACTCTTTAAATTCGAAAAAATGAAAGGGCGCTTTGCGCGCATTCTCAACGCATCGGTTTCCATTACCTCAAGACTTGCGCCGACCAAAGGAGCTAAATCTATCTTGTTGATTATGAGAAGATCGGAACGGGTAATACCGGGACCGCCCTTGCGAGGTATTTTTTCACCTGCCGCGACGTCGATCACATAAATGGTTAAGTCCGCCAGCTCGGGACTGAAGGTTGCTGCGAGATTATCGCCTCCCGATTCGATAAGGCACAATTCCGCGCGCGGAAACTTGCGGTTCATCTCTTCAATGGCGGCCAGATTCATCGAAGCGTCTTCCCGAATCGCCGTATGCGGACAGCCGCCTGTCTCGACGCCCATAATGCGCTCCGCAGGCAGCGCTTGTGCGCGCGTGAGAATTAGCTGGTCTTCCTTCGTGTAAATGTCATTTGTGATCACGTAAATGTCGTATTGGTCCCGAAGCCGCTTGCATAGGGCTTCAATCAGCGCCGTTTTGCCTGAGCCGACCGGCCCGCCGATCCCGACACGCAAAGGGCGAGTTTTGGAATTTGAACGCGTGACAGACGTCATGAGCGAAACAACCTCGTGTATTGCGTTTCATGCGCCGTGGAAGCTAATTCAACCATGAACGCGGCAGACCCAAGATCGTCGATTGTGGCCTTTTCGGCTTGCGCGCCTGCGGCCAGCACCGCTTGCTCGAGGTCGGCGACAGCAAGCTGTCCGTCAGTTTGACCGAGTGGGATCAGTCGAACCCCGGCGGCCACTAGACTGGCGGTATAACTCTGGAGAAAGGCAGGCAAGCCCAGGCTAGCTGGAATGCCAAGCGTTGCCGAGCGAATTCCAAGGACGACGCCTAGGGCAGGCTTAACATGGAGTTCGCAGAGTTTTTCCGAAAGCCACTCCAGGATGCGATCCGGCCATACGCGACGTAACGTCGCGAGGCATGCCGCCGCCTGCTGCGATGATTCAAGCGCCAATTCCGATGTCCCGCGAAAGGCAGCTGCTAGTTCTGCAACTTCAATTAAGTTCGCGCGATCATCGTCTATCGCGAAGCGCCAGGCATCGCTGAAGAAAATCGCTTCATTTCGTCCCGAGCCATGGCAAAGATCTACTTCCAGCCAATGAACAAGACTATCACGATCGTTTATATCTCCTGCTTCCACAGCCCACTCGAGCCCATGTGAATAGCTATACGAACCGGTCGGAAATGCAGGCGACAGCCAGCTTTGCAGCCTCAAGAGCGCGAGCGGCGGGAAACGGCCTTGTTCGTCACTCATGATGATGCCCACTATCGTCGTGGGTGTGGCCGCCGTAAGCGCCGCCTTCGGGCTGGAAAGGGGCCTGCACCTTTATAAGATCCGCTCCGAAGCCATGTAGCATGTCCTCGATTACATAGTCTGGCCGAATGCGAAGAACTTGGTCTCGAATTTCAGTCGGCAAATGCCGATTCCCGAGATGCCAAGCGAGGCGCACAAGCTGATTGGGATCTCTATGCCTGACTTCGACAATATTCTCCGCAGCGGCCTGAACCTTTAGCCACGTGCCGTCTTCAAGCTGCAATCCATCTCCATCGGCCATCGCAACTGTTTTCGGAAGATCGAGAAGGACGTCCTCGCCTTGATCCGCAGTCAGGCGAATGCGGCGCCGATGGCGTGCGTCAAAATCGAGAGTGAGAGAGCCCGCCGTCTTTTCCTTCGGCCAATGTCCGGCCGGGCGATGGATGGAAGCGTAGTGCATCGTCATATCAGTACATGAAATAACGTTGGGCCATTGGCAGCACCTTCGCTGGATCGCAGGTGAGCAGCCGGCCATCGGCTCGCACTTCGTAAGTTTCCGGGTCAACCTGCATACGGGGAGTGGCGTTATTCAAGACCATGGAATGCTTGCTGATTTTCCGCGTGTTTGTTACGGGAAGAAGCTTCTTCGCAAGTCCAAGCCTCTCACTTTTTTGTACCAGGGCTTGGCTGACGAACGTAACCGAGCTTTCCGTCATGGAACGGCCGAACGCTCCGAACATCGGCCGATAGTATTCGGGCTGGGGATTAGGGATGGAAGCGTTCGGGTCTCCGATGATCGCCGCCGCGATCACCCCGCCTTTCAAGACCATGGCAGGCTTTACGCCAAAGAAGGCCGGATCCCAGATGCAAAGATCGGCAAGTTTTCCGACTTCGACCGAGCCGACATAGTCGGAAATACCTTGAGCTATCGCAGGATTGATCGTGTATTTCGAGACATACCGCCGCGCCCTGAGATTGTCATTGTCGCCCTTTTCCTCCGGCAAGCGCCCGAATTGCTTTTTCATTTTGTCTGCGGTCTGCCATGTGCGAATGATGACTTCGCCGACCCGACCCATGGCCTGGCTATCCGAAGAAATAATAGACAAGGCGCCTACATCATGAAGTATGTCCTCGGCCGCGATTGTTTCCTTGCGGATGCGGCTCTCGGCAAAGGCGAGATCTTCAGGAATACGACGGTCGAGGTTATGGGTGACCATGACCATATCGAGAGCCTCGTCGGCCGTATTGACTGTGTAAGGCCGCGTCGGACTCGTAGAAGACGGGATAACATTTTTCTCGCCGCACACTTTGATGATGTCCGGAGCGTGTCCACCACCTGCGCCTTCCGTATGGAAGGTGTGAATCGTTCTGCCCTTGAAGGCAGCGATCGTATTCTCCACAAAGCCGCTCTCGTTCAGCGTATCGGTGTGAATAAGGACCTGCACATCCATGTCATCCGCAACGGACAGGCAGCAATCGATGACGGCAGGCGTTGTACCCCAGTCCTCATGAAGCTTCAGGCCGCAGGCTCCGGCCTGGATCTGTTCAACCAGACCCGCTGCGAGGCTGGCATTACCTTTTCCAAAAATGCCGATGTTAACGGGAAACGAATCGGCAGCCTGGAGCATGCGCTGGATATGCCAAGGCCCTGGCGTGCACGTTGTGGCCCTGGTCCCGGCTGCCGGCCCTGTTCCACCGCCCATCATTGTGGTGAGGCCCGAGTACAGCGCCTCCTCTATTTGCTGCGGGCAGATGTAATGGACATGCACATCGATTCCACCCGCCGTGACGATCTGACCTTCGCCTGAAATGACCTCCGTTCCTGGTCCAATAATGATCGTGACATTGGGCTGCACATCGGGGTTCCCGGCTTTGCCTATGGCTTCGATACGCCCCTCTTTAAGGCCAATGTCAGCCTTCACAATCCCCCAATGATCGAGAATGAGCGCGTTGGTAATGACCGTATCGACCGCGCCCTCATTGCGGGCATGCTGCGACTGCCCCATGCCGTCGCGGATGACTTTGCCGCCGCCGAACTTCACTTCCTCGCCATAGCTCGTGAAGTCTTTCTCTACTTCGATGATCAGGTCGGTATCGGCGAGGCGAAGCTTGTCGCCGACGGTTGGACCAAACATCTGCGCATAAGCGGCGCGGCTCATTTTATGGGGCATTTTCGACTACCTCTCTATGCAGAAAGACTCATCGGGTCGCGTCCTGCGGCAACGGTCCCATGATCGCCTGGTTGAAGCCGTAAACCAGGCGCGCGCCCCCGTACGGAATCAGCGAGACTTCACGGGACTGGCCGGGCTCGAAACGCACAGCAGTACCCGCTGGAATATCCAGGCGATACCCGATAGCAGTCTCGCGATCGAAGGCGAGAGCCGCATTGGTTTCGGCGAAGTGATAATGGCTCCCGACCTGGATCGGTCTATCGCCTGTGTTGGCGACATTGAGAGAGATGGCCCTTTTATCCCTGTTCAGGACAATCTCGCCGGATGCTGGAAAAACCTCGCCGGGTATCATGTCAGTGCCTCAATCCTGTGCTCCTTAGCGAATCGGATCGTGAATGCTGATCAGCTTCGTGCCATCGGGAAACGTCGCTTCCACTTGCATCTCCCGGATCATTTCAGAGATGCCTTGCATGACTTGATCGCGGGACAGGAGCTTGCAGCTTTCCGACATAAGGTCTGCAACAGACTTGCCGTCGCGTGCGCCCTCCATGACAAAATCTGTAATAAACGCGACGCTTTCGGGATAGTTGAGCTTGACGCCTCTTGCCAGCCGCGCCCGAGCGACCAGCGCCGCCAGCGCGATCATTAACTTGTCTTTTTCACGCGGCGTGAGGTTCATGAGCTCCTCCGTTCTTGAGTGGGCTTAGCAAGACCACATCTTCGGCACTCGGAAGGGACTTGGTCCAAGCTCGCGGCTTAATTGCCGCAGAAAGCTGCGCAACGCTGACCGCAAGTCGAAAGCCACCTCTGCAGCAAAGCGAACGATGATAAGCCCTGCAAGTGACGTGGCCGCGCAGCGGCACTCCAGCGAAAGAGCAATGTCGCGGAATGACTCGAGGGTCGTGTCGAGATCCGGCCCGAAATAGATCAGCGTTCCGATTGCTTTGCAATTCGACAGCAGGGCTTTCCTGTGAAGGTGCGAAAACACATCGTCGGTAACGCGGAACCCGTCCGCCCAGATCAGCCGTCCATCTTTCTTGACGCGCCAGCTGTCGCTTATGTATCCGCTGGTCATTTCCTCGGCGTGCGCTGCCCGACCGAGCACCAGCCACTCAAGAGCAAGCAGCTCCGCTTCAGAAGAAACCTCGATTTCGGTTACGCGGTGGATGCGTGCCCAGTTGAAGACGATTGTCTCCTGCGGCAGCCATGCGATTTTCCCAGCATCGCGAGCTTTCAGACATGTCGTGATGCGGGCCGGTTCGCTCAAAGCCCTGTAGACCCTTTCAGCCGCCTGTGAGGACACCGTGATAGAAGCGCTATCTATCGCGGTCACGCTGAATTCGAGCCGGTCTCCGCCCGCAATACCGCCCGCTGTATTCACGAGAACAGCCTCTTTCAGCGCGCCATCCACCCTGGGGAGAATGATGCGAATTGGCGAGCGTTGAACAACGTCCATGATGCGCGTGTCAGTCTGGGCGCCGCTCACCACGATCCTGCCACAGCCTTCTGCCCGCTGCAGATCCTTGTCAGACGGATTCCCCACACGAGATTCCGGAGAAGCCGTAGGACCTAGTTGAGCAAGACCGGTCACGCTGCCAGATCGAACCCCGTCAACCCCTGCGGGCTGTTGTAAGGAATTCTCACACTGCCGACCTCCCTCAGTGAACCGTCTGGTTGAACGGCGTAGCCCACCAGTTTCGAAGCATTCGCGTAAATCTGGTACAAATAGGCGCCATCCGGCGAAAGCCAGTTGTCGCTCGGGCCGCTGCTGACGTCTCCACACAGAGCCCTGAAGGTGCCATCTCCTGGAACCCTTGGGCACGCGGGATCCTTCGCAACGGATACGGTGCGGCCGTCGATGTGGAAGCTCGTGATGTACCCGTAACCAAAGGGCGTCGCATACACGGTCCGGTCATCCGGGGAGATGGATAGCCAGCACAGTTCGGAGGGCCTCCCCATGCTCGTGTCGATCTTTACTGTTTCGCCGACGCTGACCGTGCCATCTGCGTTGATCTGGCCGATGCAAATCCCGTCGCCGACAGCGTGCCCAATGATGAAGGTATCCGGCCGGCCATGCAGAAAGCGGATATTCCAGGGAGAAGCGCCGCCGCCGTCGTAGCACCTCATTGCGCCGAGCGTGCCGTCTTGGTTCACGGGGAAGACGATAAGACCGTCGGGATCCGGCGCATTCGAGGCGATCGACTTAAGTGCGAAGCCTGGACCGCGGCCAGCCCGCTGGACCCAGAGAACCGGTGTGCCGTCCGGATTCGCAGTGGGAGGCTCGTCCCATGTGGTACCCACAAAGAGGAGTTTCCCGTCAGGCGAGAGGGTAGCCATGGTGGCAACACGATCGAGCTTGTTGTGCGTATTCACCGTATATCGGTCGGGTCGCAGCGTGAGCTTGCCTTCGTCATCGACCGACATCAGGCGGAGATGGTCGGGGCCGAACGAGTGCAGCACGTAGAGCGTGCGCGTCGAGGGAGCAAACACCAGCGCCTTGGCGGTGCCGCTTCTACCCTGCACAGGGCTCCCCGTCGGCTGGACATCCAGGAGCGTAAGGTGGCCGTCTTCGCCAACAGCGAAGCTAGAGACCGAATTGTCGCCGCCGTTGGTCGCAAAGAGAAATTGTCGATCCGGCGAGAGGATGACGCTCTCCGCGCCCTCGAAGGCGTTGGGTGCGCTTTCCTCGCCGCTGATCGGTTTGAACACCCCGGAACCTGAGCCGCCAGTCGAGGTACGGTCCACCTCGGTGATCGTGCCGTCGGGATGTCGACGAAAGTGGATGACGGCGTTCTGCGTCTCGTTCGTCTGCATGTATAGGTGTCCTCCTCCTGATGTTTCCATTTCTTTCGACATGCCCATCTCTTTCGGCGTGCCCATGCGTTGCGGCGCGCCCATGCGTCCCGTCGTACCCATACGTTCCGACATACCCATCTCTTTCGGCATACTCATTACTCCTTCTGTTCTCGGATTTGCTTTTCTCATCTCGCGCTACTTGGTTGAATCCCCGTTTCGCTGGCACGCCAGATTCATCCACTAGTGCGGCCATGAGGGTCGTTGGGAACCGCGGAGTATCGGATAGAACTGAACCGACAGCGGTCGTCGCCCGAATGTGAACGGTCCCACTTCCACCCAATCGAGGCGGTGGTTCCCCGATGTGATTCACCATCACGCTATTACCAGATTGGCAAGCAATCAATTGAGCGTTGGTAGGTTTGGCATCCGAAGATAGGGGAATGCGAGTAGTGCCTTGGTTTACGCAGCCTTTTCCACCCGCCCTTTGAGCTTCTCGAACATTCGTACCAGGTCGGCGAGGGATTGCGCGTGCATCTTCTCGATTGCGCGGCTGCGATGAACCTTTACGGTGTTTTCTGCAGTTCCCAGTCGACCGGCAATTTGCTTATTGAGCATGCCCGAGACGACCATCGCAATCACTTCCCGCTCCCGGGGAGTGAGGGACTTGAAGCGTGCCTGCAGCTCCGCTGCCTCCTTCTCCTGCTCGCGCCTTTCGCGATCTCGCTCCAGTGCAATGCGAATGGCATCCAGCAGGTCCTGGTCACGGAATGGCTTCGTAAGGAACTCGACTGCCCCAGCCTTCATGGCGCGAACACTCATCGGAATGTCGCCGTGGCCGGTTACGAATACTATCGGGATACGAATGTTTCTTGCTGCAAGCTCCCGCTGAAGGTCCAGTCCACTCGATCCAGGCAGCCTGATGTCCAGCACCAGGCAACTGGGCGAATCTGCCGGTTGTCGATGCATAAAGCTGTCAGTCGACTCGAACGCTTCAACCTTTAGACCCACTGTGCTGATCAGAAACTTCAGCGAAGAGCGGACCGATGGGTCGTCATCGACAACAAATACTATAGAACCGCCGGACATGAGACATTCTCGGACGCTAGTGGCAGCGTAAAACAAAACACGCTGCCATGAGGCGAGTTAGGCGAGGCCCAGAGCCGGCCGCCATGGTCCTCGATAAGTGAGCGACTGATAGACAAACCCATGCCCATGCCGTTCGCCTTTGTCGTAAAAAACGGAGCGAACACACGATCAACATCTTGGCCAAGGCCAGTACCCGAGTCGCATACCGCAACCAGTACGTTCCCGCGTTCTGCAATCTGGGAATGCACCCGGAGTAACCGGGGGCGATCTGCCACCGCACTCATGGCTTCGATGCCATTCATGATCAGATTCAGCAGCACCTGCTGCAACTGGACGCGATCAGCCAGTACGGGTGGGAGGGGCTTCGTAAATTGACGTTCGAGCAACACTCGATTCTCGTGAAGCTCACGGCCAGTCAGCGCAAGGACTTCCTGGATCACCTGATTTACATCCAATTCGCTCCTTTCAGCAGGCGCTTTCTTTATTAATGTGCGGATCCGAGATATGACGGCACTTGCGCGAGTACCATCCGCAACGATTGTTTCGAGAGCATGACGCAGAACCTCAGGATCCAGATTACGACCGGCAAGTAGTCTCAGGCAGGCGCTGCTATTATTCGTTATCGCTGTGAGCGGTTGGTTGATCTCATGAGCTATGGACGCTGCCAATTCGCCCATAGTTGTCAGCCTGGAAACACGCGCAAGCTCTGCTTGGGCTATCTGCAGCCGGTTGTTTTGAAGTTCTAGAGCTTCCTCGGCGTTTTTCCGCTCTGCGATATCTTCTGCGAGGGCCATGATGAATTGAGTCATCCTCTCGCTGCCTGGAACTAAGGAAACGTTGACTCTCACCCAAAGTAAAGAACCATCCTTACGCTTAAATTGTTTGTCGATCTGAAATTGCGCCTTAGTCCCGTTCTTAAGCTCCTCAATTTGCTTCAAATTCGCCTGACGGTAGTCCTCGTGCGTCAATTCCAGGAAGGTTAAGCTGCGCAACTCCTCTTCCGAATATCCGACCATTCTCTGATAAGCGGAATTCGCGGCGATGAAATAACCGTCGCTGTCCATGAGGGCCACACCGATGGCTGAATTCTCGAAAACGGCTCGCCACCTCTCCTCGCTGCCCCGCAACGCGTCCTCGGTGCGCTTTTGTTCGGTCAGGTCGAGCGCGAAACCGACACCCTCGTCGCCACCTTCTTTGAACAGAGCGCCGCCAACCAGCACCGGCAGGCGACTCCCGTCTTTCCGGAGGTACTCCTTCTCAAACGGTTGGACGCTGCCGTTGGCCATTAATTCTGCGTGCGCCACTTTGTCGCGGTCGCGCCATTCCGGCGGTGTCAGGTCCATCCAGCGCATGCGGCCGGAGGCGAGATCTTCACGGTCGTGCTGCAACATGTTGAGAAACGCTTCATTTGCTTCGGTGATCTCGCAATCGGATTTACTGCATTTATAGAAAAAAATCCCCAAAATGTTGGCGCTCACCAGGCGCCTGATCTTGGCTTCGCGTTCTTCGAGGTCCGTGTAAAGACGTGTATTCTCCAGGAATACTGCGGCCTGTGAGGCAAGCAGCTTCAGCACGGAAATCCGAGTCGGAGTGAACACGTGGCCAGTCAGGCTGTTTTCCAAATACAGCAAACCGATCAGTCTGGCCTGCTTCAGCAACGGCAGGCAGAGAACAGAACGGGCGCGATGCTGCCGGACATATGCATCCGCAGAAAACGGATTCTGGGCCGACGCATCGTCGAGGATCACGCTCTCTTTGCTGCGCACGACATAGCGGACGATCGACTCCGGCATCCCGACCGGAGCCACCGACGCTCCTCTCAAACGCACCACGACCGTGCCGCCTCTGGCGGTGGCTTCCGCTTCGATCGTAAGTTCGTCACCTCGCGGAAGAATCAACAGACCTCGCTGGGCGCCTGCATGCTCAAGGGCCGTGCGCATGAGCGTGTCGATCAGCTTCTCCAGGACAATTTCCCCTGACACGGCTTGCGAGATTTTGACCACCGTAGCGAGATCAAGTTGTTCGATGGAAGCCCCAGGTGCGCTCCTGGAACTGGCGAGTGGCCTCTCCTCCGTTAGCTGTGGATACAGCTCGTCGAGTTGTCGTACTTTCCCGGTAGCTCCCCAGCGGAGATAGCCGTAGCGCGCTTCTCGCAAATACGCATCGGCTATCTTGTCGAAACCGCGAGCCTCATAGAACCGCGCGGCGAACTCGTTGGCGAGTGCTTCAATATGGATAAATCCGTTCGCATGGGCCGAACGGATAGCCTGTTCGTAAAGGTGCTCGGCGTCGAGCGGGCGGCCTTGTATGCGTGCAATCTCCGCGCTCACGAGAGCGGCTCGGTTTGCGAAATTCTCAGGACAATTCTCCGCCCATATTTCGAGCTGTCGATGGTGCGCCGCTAGAGCCTCGAAATGCCGCGGTTTCTGGTCGGGAGATGCCCCATCCCACGATGTTGCACGGCACAGGGCGCCATACAAGTGATACTCCGCAAGTTCGAGGTTCGATGGGGATGTCCAGAGCAGCGGTTCCGCCTTCATCAAGGCAGCGAGGGCGGAAGTGTAGTCCCCGGCAAGGAAACGCGCTTGCAATTTTCGAATCCAGTAAAGGCACTCTGGTTGCGCCAGTACGGGATCACTGGCCAAATGCCGCTCGAAACGAAGCTCTTCAAAATCCCCGTCGTCAAAGCTGCCGAAATTCTGCGTCAGATTACGGAGCGTCCGGATAAGCCCCACCTGTGCGGTGATGGTGTCAATGACCCAACCGAATCGGGCCTTCTGCGCAAACTTGAGGCCATTCTCGGCTTCACGTTGCGCCTCCACGAGCGGATCTCCCGCAGCCAAAAAGTTTGTGTTCAGGTTTATGCAGCTGTACACCGCGAAACAGAGGTCCCCGATCTTGTTCGCCACCTCGAACGTCCGACGTATCAGGTCGCGGCCAGCCCGGATATGTTTTGCCCATGGCATCACGTGGCTTCCGAACACCATATAGGTCCTGGCCTGGAAGCGCTTCAAGCCGCGTTTCTCGACTAGCTCATAGCCGAGCTCGCCGAATCGAAATGCAGCCTTGTAGTTGCCGAAGTGGGCCCCGGCTATTTGACCGAGCCATTCATAGGCAACACACGAAGCGTCGCTGTTGCCCCGCTCGAGACTGACATTCACCGCCCTGCAGATTGCCAGGGAGAGAAGGTTCTTATCCGTAAATAATGCCGGCGGCAGGACCTTAGTAAGAACATCCAGAGTTGCGAGCGATTGGGCATCGCTCATTATGGGCAACTGGATTAGCTCCTCGATCTTGCGGCTTCCGAGGAGTGACCACATCCGTTCGTATTCCCGTTCCGCTTCTTCTTGTGTCGGATGCGGCGACCACTCGGTGCCCAGATGTCGAAGGTAATCGAGACAGACCGCAACCGCGCGATCACTTTGATCGTGCGCCGTGTACACATCGATCAGCAAGGATGTGACGGTTGCTAATTCGACCGCGTTCGCAGTACGCGATGTAAGCAAACTCAAGCGCTCTTGGGCAGCCGCCAACTGGCCATTCAGGAATTCGCACTCCGCGCGGTTCAACTCCAAGTGGAAAGTCAACTCGTGCAGCCGCACCCAGGAGTCATCCGCCAACAGAGCTGAACCGGCGATGAGATAGTTGAGCGCTGAAGCGTAAGCCGCGGAGGTCTTGGCGCGCTTACCTGCGATCAGGTTGAGCTCAGCTAAGTGCTCACGTTCATCGCGCGAAGTCATGAGCGCGCTGCCGCGGTTGAGCTGATTGACGATCTCGAAAATCCGGTCTTCCAGTTTCTCTGGATCGGTGTCTGCTGCCAGCAGCTTCCCTATCCGGAGATGGGCTTCGGCCCTCACTTCGTCCGGGATCAAAGAATAGGCTGCTTCCTGGACCCGGTCGTGGACGAAGCTATAGGAATCGTCCGAACGGAAGATGAATCCCAATCGGACCGCTTCCCAAAAATGGCCGTGCATTTCCTCATTTGAGTTCTCGAAAACGGTCCGCAGCAGCGTGAATTCCGCGCGGTTGCCCAGGCAGGCAAGCTGTTGCAAGGCGCTCTGGGTCTGCACCGGAAGGCAATTCAACTGGCGCACCATGAAGTCGACCACGTTATCGGTGTAGCGTTTGGCGTGAATGCGATCGAGGTCCCAAGACCATCGCCCTTGGTCATGATCGAACGCGAGCAATCCCTCCTCAGCAAGTGCAGAAATAAACTGAATGACGAAAAATGGATTGCCGGCAGTCTTGCCGTGGATCAGTTGCGCCAGCGGCACCGCGCGCGCTGGCTCGCAGTCGAGAGAATCCGCGATCAATCGTCCAAGGTCTTCACGCGTCAAAGGTGCGAGTACGATTTCCTGCAGCATCGCTCCACCCTGGCGCATGGCTTCCAGCTTGCGCATCAATGGATGGGCGGGATTGACTTCATTGTCGCGATAAGCACCGATCAACATCAAATCCCGCACGTCCGGCCGGGTCAGCAGGTCTTCCATCAAATCGAGCGTTGCCGCGTCCAGCCATTGCAGGTCGTCGAGGAAAAGGGCGAGCGGATGTTCCGGCCGCGCGAATACGCTGATGAATCGACGGAATACCAATTGCCACCGGCGTTGCGCGTCCTGGGACGGAAGTTCAGGGACTGGTGGCTGTTCTCCTAGGATGAGCTTCAATTCGGGGACGAGTTCCACAATGAGCTGTCCGTTCGGATCTAACGCGTCATGAAGTGCCTCGCGCCATTTGCGCAGTTCCTCTTCGCTCTTGGTCAGAAGAAGACGGGCAAGGCTCTGAAAGGCTTGCGCTAAAGTGGCATAAGGGATGTCCCGCTTGTACTGATCGAACTTGCCTGATGCAAAAACGCCTCGGGGCGGAACCAGCGCTTTGTGGAGTTCGTTGACAACGGAGGACTTGCCGATACCTGAGTATCCGGAAACGAGCACCAACTCCGGCCTGTTGCCGCGTACGATGCGGTCGAAGGAATTGACAAGGGTCTCGATGTCGGCCTCGCGCCCGTACAGTTTCTCGGGCATCAGCAGCCGGTCTGGTGTGTCGTGCTCACCAAGCGAGAATTCGTCGATGCGGCGCTGAGTTTCCCATTCAGCAAGACAGCGCCGAAGATCGTTTTCAACGCCGGTCGCAGTCTGGTAGCGCTCCTCAGCCGTTTTGGCCAGCAGCTTCATGATGATTGCAGAGACAGCGCGCGGCACATGATTCAACCGCTCGCTCGGCGGCATTGGCTGTCTTGCCATATGGCAATGCACCCATTCCATCGGGTCCGAAGCCGTGAAGGGCAAACTACCCGTCACCATTTCGTAGAGTGTGACGCCGAGGGCGTAGAGGTCGCTGCGGGAATCGATGGAACGATTCATTCGCCCGGTCTGTTCGGGTGCCATGTACGCCAGCGTTCCGGCGATGAACTCGGGAGGCTCAGGGGACTGTCGTTCGCGCGGAAGTCGCGAGGCTATTCCAAAACCGGTGAGCCGAACATGACCGGTCGCGGCGTCAGCCAGGACATTCGAAGGCTTCAGGTCTTTATGGATCAGCACTCGCTGGTGCAATTGCGTGAGGGCGGTTGTGAGACCAACGGCCAGGCACAAGAACTGGTTGATCTCCATCGCTCCGTGAATCAGGCGATGGAGAGGCTCACCACCGGGATCCTCGAGTTCAAGTACCGTCTTTCCGTTGTATTGGGATAAATCGCGCGGCCGAACTGCCCAGCTTGTGTCGAGTTCACTTCTCAACGCATATTCGTGGTTTATCTTCTCGAGGGTTTCCAGCGCGGCATGCTTCAACACAGGCACCAGCAGGAGAATAGATGTTGGTTCTCCTCGGTTCCGATGGCAGCTCCGGTAGAGAACGAACTCCTCATCCTCACGGAGAGGTTCGAGCGAACATTCTGAAGGCTGCACGATGTTTCTACTCCGTTTTAGCAGCACGCTTCATTCATTTTCGGAGTGACCGCCGCACGTCCACGATTACCGATTTGTGCAGGAGGCCAGTTGAGCGGGATGTAGAACTACACTTCGAAGAAACTCGTCCGACCCGACTATTTTATTGCCGAGTGCCCATTGCGTGCGAGCCTGTGCCTATGAAATATCCGGGGATTGCACGGCCGATGAGTTCCCCTCCGAAGCGGAATCGCAAGTGGCCGGGCTAACAACATGCCCGCGTTACAGGGGAGGTGACGTGCTCTTCCGGGAACCCAACTTAACTCCCGGACTCCTCGACTTGTGACCTGTCGAGGCTCAGGTATGTCATTCCGCGGACGTCAAGAAAAACGCGGTGACGAACATTTACGAGACGGAGGAGTACGTGCTCGCAAACCGCACACCGCGCGACGACGCCGGGACACTGCATGTACAAATGCGCCTCGGCAAAACGCTTTGTAGCACCGCACTGCACGCACTGTCCCTCTGCAGCGGTTACGTCCATGGCGAATATTGTGCTCAACTCACCCGCAGCAGCGTTACCGTCAAGATAGTCGTAACTAAATGCACTCATTTCTGGTCTCCTGTGGGGCCGAAGCGCTCTGTCCTGATCCGATCGGGGCTGTTGCCGCAGCCGCTAAGCATGCCAGCAGCACTTTCGACGAACGATGTGGGACCGCAAACGTAACAAGTGGGGCTAAGGTTCGAAGGCCAGGTCGCGTTCGCGATCAGAGAGGCGTCAATGCGGCCCACGGGTCGTGGCCAATCTTTCGGAGCCGCTCGTGTATACGCGTAAGTAATGCTCACAGAATGACCCTGATCTGCGAGCAGCTGAAGTTCATTCCGGTAATAAACTGCCCCCGGCTCCCGCACGGAATACAACAATCGAAACGGTGCATTGCTCGTCGCCGATGCACGCGAGCGAATCATTGCCATTAACGGAACAATGCCGGAACCTCCTGCTATCAGCTGGATCGGCTCAGTTTGCCCGGTGCGCCACACGAACCAGCCACCGACCGGGCCGCGCAACTCCAATCGCTCTCCGACTGCTACTTCTTGCGTGAGATAAGGTGAGACTTCGCCGTTAGGCAGTCGCTCGACGGTCAGTTCCACGCGTTTTGCGGGATTGGGTGCGGACGCGATTGAGTACGACCTGACGGCAGAGTACCCATCCGAAGCGGTCAAGCGCACGTCGACGTGCTGGCCTGCGACGTGACCCGGCCAGTCTGCAACTTCGAGTGTGATCGTCCGTGCCGTCGCCGTCTCATCGTGAAGAGCAACGACCGTTCCGACGCGCCACATCACTCGTCACCCGAATAACGCTGTTCCCGCCATGGGTCCCCATAGTTGTGATAGCCGAGGCTTTCCCAAAACCCAGCCTGATCCTCTTGCATGAGCGTGATGCCCCGCACCCATTTGGCGCTCTTCCAAAAATAAAGATGGGGGACGAGAAGTCGTGCGGGGCCGCCGTGTTCGGGCGCAAGCTCTTCGTCGTCGAAGCGAAATGCTACCCACGCCTTTTTGTCCACGAGATCTTCTAAAGGCAGATTTGTGCTGTAGTCACCGTACGAGTGCACGAGAGCGTACTCAGCATCTGTCTTTACGTCAGCGAGCAGCGTATCGAGGGAAACCCCTTCCCAATGCGTGCCGAGTTTTGACCATCGCGTGACACAGTGCACATCAACGGTGATGGTGTCGGTGGGCAATTTGCGAAACGACTTCCAATCCCAGTGCTGCAAAACATCTGCGCCCTCGCTGATCGAAAATTCCCACTTATCAAGCGACACGTGCGGCGTCGGCCCGGCGGACAACACGGGGAAGTCGGTAGTGACGTACTGCCCGGGCGGCAACTTTCCCTGTGCCGGGCTCCGTCTGCCGGAAAAGCCTCGTGAGATGACTGCCATCGGAAATCTCCCCAGGTACAGTATTTTGGGAAAGTATTCTCCGATGACGAGAGAATCTATTGGGCATTCGTATTGCTAGCGTCAGCAGAAAGGAGAATGGAGGTAGTGCTTAAGTTTACCGCGCAAGAATCAAAATGTGATGTCTGCTCATACCGCTCTGCTCCTGGAAAATTACAACAGTTGTGCTGCGTCGGCTCGGGGCGCGGCGCTCGATCCGCAAGTTCGCGACCAACCCGAACGGTCAGGCGGCTTTCTCCCGGGCCGCCGCAACCTTCGGAAAGTCCACCTCAGTTTGGTTGATGTTATTGAAGTAGTTGGTGAAGATGTTTAGCGCTACGTGACCGATGATCTCAACGATCTCGCCGTCGCTGAATCCAGCCTGTCGCACAGCTTCGAATTGCGCTGAAGTAATTTGGCCGCGGCTCACCACAATCTCACGAGCGAACTTCAGCGCAGCATCAGTCCGGTTAATGCCCGTGTTCAAGGCGCGGGCCGCCGCAAGCTGCTGTTCGCTTAAGCCCGCTTTCCTACCTAACGCCGTGTGAGCTGACAGACAGTATTCACACCCGTTTGCCTCTGCTACGACGATCGCGATCTGGTCGTGTAGGGTTTTGTCTAATAGACCGGTTGCCAGAGCAGTGTAGGAGTTCACATAAGCACCAAGCACAGCCGGCGAACTTGCCAAATTTCGCATGAGATTGGGCGTCGCGCCGAACTGTGAGTAGACGGTGTCGAGAAGTTCTTTGGCTTTACCTGTTGCGTGGTTGCGATCAATTGTTTTGAGCCTCGCCATTTCGATTGTTTTCCTTTCCTGACTGAGTTACACGACCGCGCTCGCCCGGGCCACGGTATTTCGTGCTGTGGCGTGTGATTCGCCGAGTGCGATTTTGTTACAACGGGTGTGGACGCTCGGTATCCAAGTCGGCGTCCGACTCTCGCAATGCGGTCTACTAAGTTGTTGGTGGTAGACTTGGCGGCGAGCGAAACGCATGAGTGGGTTATGGACGACGTATACGCAATCAATGTCGTCAAGACAGAGTTCCGCGAAGCTTACAACACAGGAAACGTCGAACGGCTGTTGGCTATTCTCGATAGCGGCCTGGTCGACTTGTCCAATGGCCGCTGCAGCGGATATGGCGAGGGCGGCAAGGCTGCTCTGCGGACTTATCTTCAGGATGTTTTTGCAAAGTTCGACGCCCGCATGGTGGCCATTATTATCGAGATTAAGGTTACGGGCGAAATGGCCGTGGACTACGGTTGGCACGAGTTAGTGCTGACGCCAAAGAGCGGTGGCGAGCCCATCAGAACCAGAACGCGCTACGTGGATGTCTGGAAGAAGCATAAGACAGGCGACTGGAAGCTAGCGATCTTTATCGATAACGCCGATGTGCTCGACGCAGTCATGTGCGGTTAAGCCTGTTAGGGCTGGTGCTTGAGTGACTCGTCGTAAACACGCCTGCTGAAGCCGCTCGGAACCGCAAATACTTGCCACTCACCGCATTTCGGCATTCACCGATTGGCTTTTGACGCGAGAATCTCAGGTTTTGCAATCTCCGGCGGCTTGGCGAACAGATCGTTCGCTTTGGCGAGGAGCGCTTTGGCGATCTCTCCGTTGAGGTGAGCGTTTCGGCCGTTTTCGTCGGCAAAGGTGTCAAAGATGCCGTATTTTCCGGGCCCCATCTTGATCGCGTACCAGCTAATCGTTCCTGCCTCACGCTCAGCCAGCGGCTGCGCGGACTTTAGAAACTCTTCGACTTCTTTTTCCTTGCCCGGCTTGGCTTCGAGTTGCGCCCAAATGGCTAGTTTCCCCATCAGATTTGCCCCCTCTCGCTCTGATGCGCCGGGGCGTTGGATGTGACAGGAAATCAGATTTTCTTCGTTTCAGAGAGGAGCAAGAAGGCTGAGGAAACCTGTCGTATTGGAACTTTAGCGACCCTGCCGCATCACATCGGCAGCAGGAAGGAAACCAATGTCACAGCCAACATACCTCTATGAAGGGAAGATCGAGCGTGGAGAAGGTGCCATTCGCCTGGCACAGCTTCCCGCGGAATCTGCTCCCGTGCTCTTCGGGGTCCACGGCGCTATCGCCACGCACTATGGGCTGGACCCGCAGAAGATCAAAGAACCGCGTGCGACTACGATCGACTACGTGATTGCCGCCACTGCCGCTTGACTACAGGGCACATTTGCCACCGCGCTGGCAGCGCGGAATGTCAAAACAGGCCGAGGGGCACTCATTAGCGACGTGCGCGGCGAGGTCGAATCCGAGGAAGAGGTCCTTGTGATCCGGCGCATCTTTGTCCACCATCGGCTCGTACTCTCAGAGGACCTTCGCGGCATTGTCGAGGAAGTGCACAGTAGTTATCCGATGCGCTGTCCCCTGTATCGGACCCTGCATCGCTGCATCGATATCAAGACGTCGTTCGAGCTTGTACCCAGTCCCGCTTCGGATTAAGGCAGAGGGGGTGTGCAGCGGCGACCACCTGCTCTGAGATCCTCTGGAATCGTCGGAATAGACGGAAGAAAATTGTCACATTTGCCGACCCCATGCGTCTCATGAACCGTGGCCTGCATTAGCGGCGCAGGAAACGACAAGGCGAACGATGTCTCAGCTGTCACAGCCGCGGATGGACCTCGCGGAGATCGAACTGATCCGGCGCGTCTGCGACGGTGACGAGGATGCCTTCTACGAGCTCCTGCGGCCGCACGAACGTGCCATCTTTGCTGCAGCGCGTGCGGTGCTGGATAACGACGCCGACGCGGAAGAGGCCGCGCAGGAAGCAGTTTTGAAAGCGTTCACCCATATCGGCTCGTTTCGCGGGGAGAGCAAGTTCAGTACATGGCTGATTCAGATCACCATAAACGAGTCGCGCATGAAGCTGCGCCAGCAGCACCGCCACTTGTATGAGTCGGTCGACGAGCCGCGTTCCGACGGAGAAGGTGATTATTGGCCCAAAGATTTCGCCGACTGGCGCGAGATCCCATCCGAGACGCTGGAGCGCAAGGAACTGCGGCAAGCGCTTCGCAAGGCCCTGGACTCCCTGGCGCCCAAGTACCGTGAAGTCCTGATCCTGCGCGACGTTCAACACCTGAGCGTAGCGGAAACGGCAGCAGCGCTGGGAGTCACACAACAGAACGTCAGGACGCGTCTGCTGCGCGCGCGCCTGCAAATGCGCGACGCGCTCGCGCCCGGGATCGATGGAGGCTGGAGCCGTGGACGTGAGTACGAGAAGGTGCGGCCATGGTAGCCGCCTGGATACTGAAATGATTGTCGAAATCAGCTGCGTAGAAGTCTGGCGCGAGATCTCCAATTATCTGGAAGGAGATATCAGCCCAGAGCTTCGCGCCAGAATCGACGCGCACCTTAAAGTATGCAAGCACTGCACCGCGGTCCACGACGGCACGCGCAATGTGGTGCGCCTGATCGGCGATGGCGTGGCGTTCGAGTTTGAGGTGCCAAAGGACTTCAGCAACCGGCTGTATCGCAAGCTTCCGACCCGCCTTCATGAGCGTTAAAATCCGCATTGACCAGCATCAGCGCTACTAGGCAGGTCCGCGTCAGTCTAGGTCCATCGCCAATTTGTTATTTCTGCCTGGTCAGACTCTAGCTTCCACACCAGCAGCCCGCCACTCTTCCGCAACATGCATGCAGACGGGTTAATAGCCTGTTTTTCCCTGTCACTTTTAGCGGCTTGGTTAATCCCATGGTGAGAGGCCGCGGTGAAGTATGGGAAAACTAGACGGTAAAGTGGCGGTCATCACCGGAGCGAGCTCCGGGATGGCGCTCGCATCGGCAAGGCTGTTCGTACAAGAGGGTGCTTATGTCTTCATCACGGGCCGGCGGCGGGAGAAACTGGACGAAGCGGTAAAGGTGATCGGGCGAAACGTCACTGCCGTGCAGGCGGATTCCGCAAATCTGGCCGATCTGGACCGGCTCTACGCGACCGTTAAGAACGAGAAGGGCCACATCGATGTGTTGTTCGCGAGTGCCGGTCAGAGCGGGGCGGCGACGCTCGCTGAGATCACCGAGGAGCAATTCGATACGCTTTTCGCGCTGAATACGCGAGGGACGCTGTTCACGGTGCAAAAGGCGCTGCCGCTGTTTCGCGATGGTGGATCGATCGTGCTCAACGGCTCGATTGCCAACCTCAAGGCAATGCCTGGGTTAAGCGTCTATAGCGGGAGCAAGGCCGCGCTGCGCTCGTTTGCCCGGACCTGGGTGATGGAGCTGAATGGCCGCAGGATCCGGGTGAACGTGTTGAGCCCCGGACCGATCAAAACAGCCGCCGTCGAAAGGGCTTCGGCAGAGCGCATAGAACACCTCCGCTCCATGATTCCCCGAAAAGAGCTGGGGCGACCGGAGGAGATTGCCACGGTCGCGCTGTTCCTCGCTTCGAACGATTCGAGCTTCGTCAACGGCATGGAGATCTGCGTCGACGGCGGTCTCTCGCAGGTTTAGGGAAAGGCGTCGAAGGCCAACGCGAGAGTTTTGGCCGAGAGTTTTCGTGTTTTCTGTGTCATTTCCGATCCCATGAGGGAATAACCCCAAATCGACAGCAAAGGAGCAATCTCGCATGACCCTTCACATTCCGCACTACGGAAAAGCCGCGCTTCGTGGCTTCCTCTCGGATTTCCGTTCGACATCAACCTTACTGATTCTGTTCGTGTACATTCTCGCAACCGGCGTGTCGGCGGTGGCACAGGAGCCCGCGATGGGAATGCAGGTACCCGCGACGGGAGCGCAGGCGCCCAATTTCACTTTGCTTACGCCTACGGGCCATCCGGTCAGTCTCGCGAGTGAGACGAAGAAAGGCACTACGGTGCTGGTGGTTCTGCGCGGATTTCCGGGCTACCAGTGCCCTTACTGCGTCAAGCAGGTGCACGATTTTGTGGACCATGCTCCTGATTTCGCTGCGAAGCACGTCAATGTCCTGTTGGTCTATCCGGGCCCCCCTGCAGATCTGGACCAGCGCGCGAAGGAGTTTCTTGCCAAGCAGGCCGACCTGCCCCAGAACATCCAACTGGTGACTGATCCCGACTACAAGATGACCAACCAGTACGGTCTTCGGTGGGATGCACCTCATGAGACCGCATATCCGTCCACGTTCATACTGGACGGGAGCGGCAAAATCCTGTTCGAAAAGATCAGCCACTCTCACGGCGATAGGACCACTGCGGAAGAGGTGCTTGCGCAAATCCCCGCGATGAAGTAGCTGCGCCGCCTTGTAGTCGTTGTCCTGGCATGAAAGCTGAATGACCTTCACGGACCCATCCACTTGCATGGTGCCCAGTGCAGTCCGCCCTCCGGGCTGCACTGGAACGAGCCCTATCGCAGCGTCCCTGCGGCTTGATTCATCGCGCACGCATCTTCGATAAGGGGTGTGAGCTATCAGCTCTAATCGAGGGTCCGGATTGCGCGGCGGCATCAACGCTATCGGGTAGGTCTGCGTTATCCATGTCAATCGCCGATTTCCAGTTTCCGCTCGGTGAGATTCCAGCATCCACACCAGCAACTCCGACTGATCGTGTCCCTGCTATGGTTGGCCGCCGAAGCTTCTGGGCGACCATCACAGTGTAGCCAAGTGTGCCGACGCGGAAGGCCCAGAGCATTAGATCGATGACTCGAGCGAAGTCTCGCGCCGCCGGAGGAAACAGCAGCTTGAACGGCCGAGCCAGCCGGGCGCGGCGCCGGCAGATCTCCCAAGTCGGTGTAACGTTGCAGGTAAGATCCTCCACAGCCATCATTTGCAGACCCGCGGCTTCGATCTCCTGGGCATATTCTGTGGGAGTCGCAAACGGTTGGCAATTGGCGGCCTCAGCCAGCAACGCCAGCTTGCTGTCTGAGCGCGCAGACGTCCACGCCGCAACCAGCAACTTGCCTTGCGGCCGCAGCGCGTTCGCTGCTTTCCTGAAGTAACCTCGTCTGTTCCGGAAATGTTCCGAGGACTCCATGGTCCAGATGACGTCGTAATGCGACTCTTGGAAGGCATAGCGCTCTGCGTCGGCAACTACAAACTCAACCCGGTCCTGCACGCCATCGCGGCGCGCGCTCATGCTGGCAAAGTGGGCCTGTTTCGGACTGAGGGTGATGCCAGTCACGCGTGCGCCATAGTTGCGCGCGAGGTATATGGACGTGCCGCCGTACCCGCAGCCCACATCTAAGACCGCCGCGTCAGGCGCGAGTGCCAGCTTGCCCACGCAAAACTCGAGCATCTTCTCTTGTGCGCGCCGCGGTCGCTCGTCGCCGTTGACAAACAATCCATGGTGAAGGTGCTCTCCCCAGAAAATGCGGTACACCCGTGCCATGGAATCGTAGTGGTCGCGAACAGCCTCGGTCGTCGTTGTCTGCAAAAGACAGTCCGCCGCAAGCTTATTCTGCTGCTGGGGGCGCGACCGATATGGCAAACTCAATGTCAAGTTCATTTTTCACTTTGACCAGGCCGCCACCCACAGTGACAGGCTGAATCCCGAAGTCGGTCTGCTTGATCCGGCAGTGCCCGACATATTTATCCTGAGTTTTATGAACAGTGGCACTGACCGGATTACTGTGTCCGTGCAGCACCAGAATGCCCTTGACGTTCCACGTGTCGCTGCCGGTTTTCGCGACCGAGGTTGATCGGAAGCTGATTTCTGGGTACCTCGCGCTCTCAAGCACCTTCTCCTGCATGGTCCGCTGCACTTTAGCGTGGTCGTCTACGCTAAGCCCCGGGTCCGGCTCCACCTTCAACCCGTTCGCAAGGAAACTGAATGCCACGCGAGACGGTTCGTCTTCGTCGACGCTGCCCCGGGCAATGGGAGCGGCAACCCAGTGCTCATGGCCTGCGGCCGAAAATAGTCCAGCCTTTCTCACGTGAATGCGGATGGTGCTGTGATCGACATCAATGGGCCTCTCGGCCGCTGATGCCACCGTACAGAACGAAGCCGCGAGGAGAACGGCGCTGCAAATGCTTCTCGAGCCTTTCATTCCTAATCGGCTCCTTGTGGGATGGAGGATGGGTGGCGCTTCAGCCTATTCAACTCATCCGAGTAAAGCGGGTTTCGGGGAAACTCCTGCTGAAGGTCTGCGAGAAGCATCCGCGCCATGCCGCGGTCGTGATCTCGCAGCGCCGCCACAGCCAGCAGAAGCTTCGCAAACGGTTTGAGAAATCGCCCGTTCTGCGCAGCGAGCCTCAGCTGCTGGATCCCGCGTTCCCGATCGGCCCTTGCACCACTCAATCGCGCTAGCCAGCGGACCAACATTGGCTTGATCGAGACAAGGTAGTTCTCTGCGCCGAGCGCAACGTAGGCGTCGTTGCAGCTCGCATCGGTGTGGAGCAAACGTTCCGCCCACCGCCTGCCTTCCTTGGTGTAGGAAAGCGAAGCGCCGTTTCGCCTTTCGATGAGCGCGGCGTAGTCGGCTTGCAACCCATTCACCAGCGTCTTTGCGAGAAGTGCATCGGGGGACGAGGGATTCTGGTTCAACATTTCATCGGCGAGTTGGTCCGCAAGCATGAGCTGCTGTTGAAAGCGGAGCTTTAGGTCTCGGTCCGGAGATGGCCTACGCCGCGCTTCAAAGGCCGCGTCGTCAGCGAAGAGCTCCGACTTGAGTACGCCGAGTCGTTCGAATTCCTGAAAGAGATAGCCGCTTGCCTGCGACACAGGACCAAGCGGGTTCTGTGCTTCGTGCATTGCCCACTGAACGAATAGCCTATGGCCGTTATCAAAGTCGAGGTTGTAACGCGCGCGGTAGCCTTGATCGAGCTGTTCGTAGCCATCATTGCCGACCGGCGGGCCGCAGGGACCGGCAATTGCTGGAACTGCCGTCAGCAGGACACTCATTGCAACGCCAACATGCCATCTACTCATGCCACATCCAGAAGCAGCGCCGCTAGACGCGCGGACCCTTGGGAGTTGAGATTCGGCGCATGGGGAAAAAGTGACAATTGAAATGCGTGGCGCGGGTCGGTCGCCGTCACTTTTCTCACGTTGAAGAATCTCAGTTTGGCAGAACAAGATTCCGGCGCCGCTTCCAGTGCCACGACCGCATGTAAGACGAAGCAATTAACGGGGGCAGAGATGAACAAGAGAACGGTCTTTGTATTTTTGTTGGCCTTCACGTCTTCGCTTCCGCACGCCAGTGCCCAAGCGGGCGACGCTCAGAAGAGGAACGAGGTTGGGCTTGTGATCGGTGCGACAGTGATACCAAGTCAGACGCTCGCCAGCGGCATTTCTGCCACTCCTCGGACACTGACCTTCAAGTCAAGCCTCGCTTTGGGTGCCGAATTCGACCATCGCTTGAATGCAAGTGAGCGCCTTGGCATCCTGGCCGGGTTGGATTTTGTGGCGTCTCCTCTGGATGTGAAGCTGGATCAGAGGCCGGCAAATGTCATCCCACAGTACGCTTACATCTTCCTCACTCCGCATATACGGGTAAAGTTCCACCCAAACGGCGCGATCTCTCCCTGGTTTTTGTTCGGGGGAGGATTCGCACGCTACACGGAATCGGGCGCGATCGGGTTTAAGGCAGGGACAAACACGGGCGCGCTGGAGTTCGGCGGTGGTATCGACACCGGCACGGTCCATCACATCTTTAGAGTGCCGATTGGTTTCCGGCTCGAGGCGCGTGATTTCTACGGAGGACGGCCCAACTACAATCTCCCCATCAGCGGGAGCATGCAGCACAACGTTGTCTTCACGGGCGGTTTACTGATCCGGTTCTGATAGAAGCAATGGCAGAGACGTGCGGCGGCAACTACAAATCGTTTCC
Organism: uncultured Terriglobales bacterium; assembly: GCA_964559835.1. GTDB lineage: Bacteria > Acidobacteriota > Terriglobia > Terriglobales > Acidobacteriaceae > DAISJI01. Next base: position 55,515 of record CAZLJE010000007.1, on the reverse strand, counting down.
GCATACAGTAGCTGATCAGTTGGCGCTAGCCTTCTTACCGTGCCGCCGCTCCCAATCGTCCTAAGCCTATTTTCAGAGCGTTTTGGAGATAGCCCTCGACTTCTCCGGCGTCGCCGTACGGCGCAAGGGTACAGTTGGGGTGAGCGTTTCCGGTGATCAAAAGCGATATGCTTTTCTCAACCTCGCGCCGATAAAACAGTATCGCTCGTTTTTGGCTTGAACCGAGCACGTAACCAGCCTCGAAGCCTATGCCGAAAGATGACCCTGACACCTCAGCGATGAAGAGATCGCACTCTCGAAGCCAGTTCATGTCCCTGAGATAGATCTCTTGAGGCGTGATAAGCCGGTCCGCCTCCCAGGCGTTATCGTTCACGAGGTGACGAGTGAGCACTTCGTGACCGGCCTCTTCGAGGACTCGAACCACGCGGCGCGCTGTTTCGATGGCGGACCGGTCCCCGGCCACCGTAAAACCAAAATAGATTTTCATGTCAGCCCAGTATGCAGAAACCCTGGAAGCTGGGCAACCCAGATTACCAGAGCTGATCAAAATGGGATCAGAGCTGCGGTTCCATTGTGATGGAGAAGTTCGAGCCATGCAGCTAAACTGGGGTTTAACTACACCGCGTTTTCGAATAGACGAAAAGGAGAATTCCGTGTCCGTCCCCTACTTGAAAGAAGCGGTCGCCGAGAACGATCTCGGGAAGCTGGTTCGATTCGTTCGGCTGCATTTGGGCGATGGCAATGAAGCTGTGGGCAAAGAAGAAATCGATCGATCCTGGGCTGAAGCCACAAAAATCCTGCTTCGCGACGAGCCTTCAGACCGCGAATTCATCGGCCAGGTGCTGGAGAAGGACGAAGCGACTCTGGCCCTGCTGTTTTTTCATCTGCATTTCTACCTGATCCGCAAGTCAGGAAGGTGGATTCATGACGGCAGCCGATAAGCCCGTCCTCGCCGCCGATGCGCGAGAGACCGGGACACAGTTGCGCCCTGGCCTGTGGCAGACGATCAACGAGCGCTATCCGGGTTCCATGATCCGCAAAGAGCGATTTGTACCGCAGGCCCGCCTGGCAAAGCCCCTGGCTGAAGCCCGGCTGGCGTTGATAAGTTCTTGCGGCGTGCATCTCAAGGGCGACCGCCCGCTTGATGTTTGCCATCCGTTCGGCGACTTCCGCTTCCTGCGCGTGCCCTCCACGGCCAGGCATGATGACCTGATCATTCATCAGCTCAAGTATCCTCACGACGACGCGGACGTCGATATTAATGTGATCTTCCCCATCGAGCGGCTTCAGGAACTCCGCGACGAACGGCGGATTGGCTCGTTGACGCCGAACTTTTTCAGTTTCATCGGATACAACATGGACCCCGAGAAGTTCGAGCGGACGGTCGCCGCGGGAATTGCGGAGGCCGTGGTCGGGGAGGAGGGCGCCGATTGCGCGTTGCTCGCGCCGGCCTGACCGATTTGCCATCAGTCCGTCGGACTGATCCAAAGAGCGATTGAAGAACGCGGTGTGCCTACCGTGTCCGTCAGCGTTGCCCGCGATGTGACCGAGGCCATCAAAGTTCCGCGCGCGGTGTTTGTTCCATGGCCAATGGGCCACCATTTCGGCGTCCCCTTTCACCGCGAGTTGCAACGCCGCGTCATCCTGACCGCACTCACACTTTTGGAAGAAGACGCCCAGCCGGGTACGGTCCTCGACCTGCCAATCAAATGGGCGGACGTTCGCCGCGAGGCGAAGACGCTAACGGAACAGGGGCGGAAGCTTTGACGTTACTTGTTTCAGAAGAAGGCTAGTTCGTTGGCAACGTTCGACGGATCGTTTTCGATAAGCACGGGCCAAGAGAACGCTTTCGAGATACACACGCCGTGCCTGCACAACCGCTACTCGCAATGGTTGAAATTCCCTCTCGTGTGCTGACGGCTCAACGTTTGGGAGTTTCCTCGAGGGACTCCGGTAGCCTTCCCGGCAGAGCCGGGGGGTCTCCCGTTCCTATTAGAGATGGAGCAAGGCGCAGGGAATTGATTTTGCGCATGAGGCAAGCGGCGGTGGACGCACTACAGCAACGATTGGCCAGCAATTCGCCGGTAGGCGGATCGCAGCAGAACTGAAGGGCAAGTGGTAAACTGTTGAAGTCCCGCCTGTTTCACCTCGACGGAGAGGTGGCCGAGTGGCTGAAGGCGGCGGTTTGCTAAACCGTTGTACGGTCAAAAGCTGTACCGGGGGTTCGAATCCCCCCCTCTCCGCCAGCACTCCGAATAGAATTCAAGACCCCTGAAGAACCCTGCAATAGGATTCTGCTGAATGCCTCGCCTTCATTCGGTGGCCGTACTTCTGACTAATGCGGCGCAAAAAGCAGGTTAAGGGGAAGCACCCGGCGTTGTCGCACTATGGCGCACCATACGGGATACAGTTTGCGGCATTCGCCTTATGGCGGGTCCGGAGCACCTGTTGCACACTTGTCCGCACCAGAGGTACACCCAGATGCTGCCCAAGGGCCCAGCCGCCTTCAGCAGCGATGGACGGTTCGCGCACTGCTGTCCGCCGCCGATGAAAGTCACGATCTCAGTCTGCTGCACATGCGGAGAGTACATTTGCGCCAGCAGCGAACAACGACTGGTTGAGCTCGTTGAACGGCTGCACCGATGCCCGGGCAAGGCTGAAGCAGGCCATGCCCCCGCCGCTTGAACCATCGTCCGCTGCGCGTGTGACAGAAGGTTTCTGACGGGGCAATCTGCTGAAATTTCGCAAGACAGCGCACCGCACATCGTTTGGTCCGTTGCGGCGCATCAGAGCAGTTGGGGGAACGGAGTTTTGCAACGGAAGCTGATCCTGGTCGTCGACGACGAGCCCGCGATCTTAATGACTGCGGCCGCCATCCTCGAGATGCAAGGTTATCGCACGGCCACCGCCACCGACGGATTAATCGCTTTGGAGCGAGCACTCGAACTCAAGCCCGACTTGATATTGTCCGACGTCGTCATGCCGCGAATGAACGGCGTGCAGCTCGCGATCGAACTGAAGCAAAAACTGCCTTCCACGCGCATTCTGCTCTTCTCCGGCAACGTCGCCACCGCCGACATCCTCGAGGTCGCGCGCGGCCAGGGGCACGATTTCAATATCCTGGCGAAACCGGTTCCGATGGACGAATTGCTCGGCGCTGTCAAGGCGTCCTTATCTGCCAAGAGCGCAAACGCGTAAACAACGCTGGGATATCACTTGCGATCGCGCGACGATTCTTGCGCCGGATCCTGGCTTGCACTCTCCGGGGTTGCCGGCACGCCCCCCGACGTGCCATCCGCGGCAAAATAAACGGAGAGGTCAGCGCTGGAGATCATTTTGGTCGCGCCTGTAGCGGGTTCCAGAGACGGCGCAGGCGGTTGGTTTACTTCGGCATGCCGGTTCCCTTCGGATTGCTCGATGCGCTTGCCGTACGCGTCGAACATCAACGTGATGACTCCCGGCCGCCCAGGCGTCGGCTTCACATCGGGCTGCTCGGCCTTCCTGCCCAGAAGTTCCTCGAGCGACCGCTGGACCTTGATTGGAGCATCGCGAAATTCAGCCGGCAGCCGGCCCGAGATGAAATCCTCAGCGGCCCGTTTGGAAGAATCGTAGACGCTCTCTTCTTTGGGAGGCGTTTTGGGCTTGGGCGCTGGCGCGCCGAAAACCGCAGTTGGATCGAACATACGAGTGGCGCCATCCGCTTCACGCGGAGCTGCAGGTGGAGCGGATTTCGCGGGCGCCGGCGCTGCAGCGCCGAACACGGCACTGGGATCGAACATGCGCGTGGCGCTATCCGATGCAGGCGCGGCAGCCGGTTGACTCGATGTCTCAGGAGGCGCCTCAGCAGCGCCAAAAACGGCCGACGGATCGAATATCCGCGTGGCCCCGTCCTGGGGCGGCGCAGGCTGTTCCTTCGCAGCGGGCGCGACGGGAGCAGCAGCGGAATCAAACACAGCCGACGGATCGAACATGCGCGTGGCGGCCGCGACCGCTTGTGGTTCCTGCGCAGCAGGCTTTGTCGAGACCGTCTGCGCCTTGAAGAAGGCCAGGAGATCGGCGGCGGTATCGGCAGCGGCGCCCTGATCTGCCAGCACCGGCGCCGGTTCGGGTGCTGCGGTATCTGCAGGCCTGACCGGCACAGTGAGTTCGCTCAGGGTATGGATCAGCAGACGAAAGGCTTTCCGGTCCTTCGGGTACTCGGTCACAACGAACGAGCGCTGTGCAGTGGCGTCGAATCCGGAGTCCAGGATTTCTCCGGGCCAGTCGGGAGCGATCTCGCGGAAAAGTTCGTGGGGAGCATTGGTGTGCCCCGCCGGAAGAAGATGGAGAAGGACGGTATCTCCGGTCTGTGGGTCCCGTGCGGTCGAGGTGTCCAGCGCGCCGGAAAAGATCGGACTTAGGATTTCGAACCGCCCCACGTTGCTCATAGTGCAGCCCCGAAGTCTTCCCGGCGCGAACACGAGCTTAGCGCGCCCCGCGGCGGGCAGCAAATGAATTGACGTTTCATCCCCGGCTTGCCTCGCGCAAACTTATCGAAAAACTTGCACAAAACAAGAACACCGGCGTCGGACCATACGGTCAGCGCCGGTGCGGGAGTCGCCGGAAACAACGCTAGAAGCGGTATGCAACTCCGAACAGCGGCACGACGTGCCGTTGACGAAGACCGTTGTTATCCAGCTTGAACAGGGCGCTGGAGCTGAGGATCAGCCCCTTGAACGGGTTGACCTTGAATCCGAAAGCAGCGTTATCGCTGAAATATCCGCCTTTGTACGACGTCGCGTTCTGGTAAGTGCCGACACCGTTGGGAATCGTGACGGATACCAGCTTCACTCTAGGCGCATCGATGACGTACTGGCCCAGCAGTTCCGCCGTCAGCGTCAGTCTCTTGGTGGCGCGAACATCGGCGCCGCCGGAGTACAGGAAGCTGCTGGGCAGATTGTCGTTGAAGCTGAGTATGGAGGCGCCATTCCATTGGTACCCGATGTTCACGTTCGGAGTGACACGTCCGCGCCGCGACCAGATCAGGTACGGCTTGATCCCGTAAGCGCCGGTACCGAGGAAGTTCGCGGCATCTCCCGTCGGGAAGCGGATTTCGCCGCCGATCGCCAGGCTATTCTTGCTTTCACTACCAAGCAGGCTGCCCTTTACGTTTACCCGGACATCGCCGAGGCCGGTCGCGGAACCAGGCAGCGCGAGTGGATTCGGCGTGAGCGCAGTCGAGGTGACGGCGGGCGTCGTGGCAGGCGTGATCGAGATCAGCGTGCCCTGGGTTCCGGTGTCCAGTCCCACTTGCGAAAAAGGCAGGATGAATGCGACATCGACTTTGTTAGTCAGGCCGAACGTGGCGATCGTCGTGTATTGATTCACCCGGAAGCTGATCGCTGAAGTGTCCGTGATGAACAGCTTGTTTCCGGAAGCGTCGGAATACGAGTTGAACACGAACGGCATCTTCTTGAGATCAACGCCGTCCACGCTCTGAAACACGAACCGCTGAAAATTGAATGACAGGAGGAACTTGTGCTTGCCGACGGTCGTGCCCCGCTGGGTGAGGATGGTCCCCAAGCCCTCGGTGGAGACTGTCGGCAGACCGGACGCCCCGATGGTGATGCCACTGCTGGACGCGGCAGCAGCGATGGGCAATTGGCTCAATTGCGTGCCCATGGTGACGTAAATGCTGGTCAGCGAACTGAGTCCAGCTTGGTCCTGCACGGTCGCCCGTAAGCCGGTGGCCAATTCGCACGCCAGGTTCGTATTCTTGGCGGCGTTGAAGCCGGGGCACTGATTCTGGGCAAACGCAACACTCGCAATCAAAGATAGCGCGATGATGGCCAAACCATTTCTTACGCTCTTCAACATCTGAGCCTCCTTCAAGAATCCGGTTCCCGTGCAAGGCGCCCTCGCGGGCGCCTTGTCGCCTGGGATTAGTTAACGGTGAATGGCAATGTGGCCAACACCTGCTTGTTAGCGCTCGAGTCCGTGTACGTGACGATCGCCGTGTAGTTTCCGGGCACGGTTCTCTGGATGGTCACCGGGCCGAGGTTGTTCGGGTTCGTGAACCCGCCACCGCAACCGATACTCATCGAGAGCAGCGCGCACAGGAGCACCAGGCCGAACCAGGTCACCAGCTTGCCGCGATAGGTCTTCTTGCGGCCGATCGCTCCCAGCGGCCCTGCCAGTCCGATGAAGACGACCGCCGGCATCCCGAACGACAACGCGTAGAGGGCACGCAGCGAGCCCGGATGCGTGTTGTTCGGCACCGACGCCGTCACCGTACCCGCCGTGGTTTTGATAGTGATCGTCAGCGTGCCCGTGTCACCCGGGTTCAGAGTCTTATCCAGTGTCGCGGTGCAGGAGAGGAGCGCCGGTACTACGACAACCCCACTCTGCGATTGCACGGTGCAATTGGGCTGGACATCTGCTGTAGCCAATGTTCCGCTCGCGGTCGGGTTCCCCTTGTACGTCACCGAGACGGTCGGAGCTGCGGTCGCTCCGGCAACAATCGCGGCAGGGGCGGAAGCAACGGCAATATCGACCTCGAACGTCGGGCTCGTCGACGGCGGCGCGGAACTTCCCTTGAAGTTCGTGTCGCCGTTGTACGTGGCGATGATCTTATGAGTCGAGCCAGGAGCGAGCGTGATATTCGCCAGTTGTGCCGTGGCACTGGTGCTCAGCTGCCCGGTGGTGCCCAGAGTCGTTGACCCGTCCGTGAAGGTCACAGTCCCAGTGGGAACCGTTACCGTTCCAGGAGTGGTCGGGCTCACCGTAACCGAGAAGCTGTACACCGCACCCGCGGGATTCGATGCCACGGGTGCCACGGTCTGGCTCACAACCACCGACATCCTGCTGTCCTGCTTGCCGACGGTCAATGTACCCGTGCTGTAAGTGATCGTGTAGTTGGTCAGCGTTACCGTTCCGGCAAAATTCCCGGAAGCCAGCGGCGTGACAACGATTGGGTAAGTGCCCGTCGTAGCTGCTATTCCTGACCCGGTACTCGTCAGGGTGACAGCGGTCAGCGTGTCGCCGGGTTGCAAGCCGGTGGGGGTGAACTTGTTGTTGGCCGCAAGAGTGAAGTCAACGATCGCACCCAACACCTTGCTTTGGTCGACTGCTTTCACATTCAAGGGCGCGGGTGTGATGTTCGCGGTCGTGCCGGTTGTCGCGTTGTACGAGTAGTTGCCGGAATCCGTGCCGCTAAGGACGATGCCCGTTACGGACACAGGCTTTGCAGTGCCGACGTTCTTATCGGCAAAGCTTGCGCTACCCGTTTCGGTCAGTACGTCGCCCGTGACTCTGTTATCGCCGAAGGTCACGGTGGCAACCGTTCCGCCGTCGTACACCTTGTTAGTCCCAGTCGCGGTGATGGTCAGCGCGGCCTGGGTGATGTTCGCAGTCGTACTGGCCGTGCTGTTGACGGAATAGTTCCCCGCGTCGCCGCCCGTGAGACCCAAGCCGGTCGCGCTGACAGTCTTCGCCGTGCCGACGTTCTTGTCGCTGAACGTCGCCGTGCCGCCGGTGTAGGTGACCGCGTCACCCGAGATCACGCCCACGAGCGTCCGGGTGGCGATGGTCGCTGCCGTCATGCCATCGTAGACCTTGTTACTGGCCGTGATGCTGCCGGTGATGGGCAACTGCGTCACGACGCCGCTGGTGTTGGAAACGTAGGTGATGATGTAATCGGCCGTCACGTCGGTAGCGCCGTTCATGATGACGACCAGCGGCGTAAGCGTCTTCGCCGTTCCTACGTTCTTGGTGTCATAGGTCTCGCTGAGCGTGGCGAGATCGCCCGAGGCCAGCGCGCCCGCCGTGATGCTCGGAAGCACCGTCGAAGACGTGGTCTGGTCGTAGACCTTAGTGGCGGCGTTCGCGGTCACGGTGATCGCCTTACCCGTGATCGCGCCGGTCAGGTTATTGGCAAACGTGATCGCGTAATCGGCCGTCACATCCACGCTGCCCGAGTCCTTGATGGTGCCGGACGGGGTGAGCGTCTTGCCCGTGCCTGCGCTCGCGGTGGCAAACACCTGGCTGAACGTCCCGATATCACCCGCCGCCAGACTGCCAGCCGTCACGGTCGGAATGCCGGCGGAGGTGGTCGTGGCGTCGTAAGTCTTGGTGTCGGTCGCTGCCGTTACCGTGATCGGACGCTGCGTTATCGTGCCCGTCGGGGCCGGCGCAAACGTGATGGCGTAATCAGCCGTCACGTCCACACTCCCCGAATCCACGACAGTACCCGTCGCGGTGAACGTCTTGCCGCTGCCGACATGCTTGGTGTCGTAGGTTTGGGTGAACACGCCCGTGTCACCCGTGCCCAGCGATCCGCTCGTTACAGTCGGTACGCCGGCTGATGCGACCGTACCGTCATACACTCTGCTCGCCGCCGCCGGAGTCACGGTGATCGCCCGGGTTGTGATCACGCCGGTCGTGTTGGGGACTACCGAAACAGCGTAATCGGCCGTGACATCCACGCTTCCTGCGTCTTTGATCACCGCCGCAGGTGTCAACGTCTTGCTGGTGCCGATATGCTTCGTGTCGTAGGTCTGGGTCAGAGTTGCGGTGTCGCCTGTGCCCAGCGTGCCGGTTGTGATCGTCGGCAGCCCGGTCGACGATGTGGTGCCGTTGTACGCCCGGCTATCGGATGCAGCCGTGATCGTGATCGGACGAGTCGTAACCACGCCGGTGCTATTCGTAGCTGCCGTGATGGCATAGCTCGCCGTGACATCCACGCTGCCCGCATCCTTGATCACTGCCGACGGGGTCAACGTTTTTCCGGTACCCACGTGCTTGGTGTCGAAGGTCTGCGAATAAGTTGCCGTGTCGCCCGTACCGAGCGTTCCAGTCGTCAGTGTTGGCGCGCCGGTGGAAGCGGTAGTGCCGTCGTAGGTCTTGGTGTCGGTCGCTGCCGTGATCGTGATCGCACGGGTGTTGACCACACCCGTGGTGTCGTTTACGTACGTGATCGTGTAATCCAGCGCCGTCACATCCGTGGCGGTACCGTCCTTGATCACCGCCGTCGGGACCAATGTCTTACTTGTTCCAGCCGTCTTCGTGCTGAACACCTGCGTGTAGGTCGCCGTGTCCCCGGCGGCCAGCGTGCCCGCGGTGAGGGTCGGAACACCCACGGACGACGTCGTGCCGTCATACGTCTTCGTGTCAGTCGCGGCCGTTACCGTGATTACACGCTTCGTGACGGCGCCGGTCGTATTCGTCGCTAGCGTGACCGTGTAATCGGTCGCCGTGACATCCGCATTGCTGCCGTCCTTGATCACCGCTACCGGAGTCAGCGTCTTGCCCGTCGCGACGTCCTTCGTATCGAATGTCTGCGACGCGGTCATTGTGTCGCCGGTTCCAAGGCTGCCGGTCGTAATCGTCGGCAACGGTGCCGACGTCGTCGTCCCGTCGTACGTCTTGCTGTCGGTCGTGGCCGTTACCGTGATCGGACGCTTGTTGACGACGCCGGTCGTATCAGCGGTCAACGTAACCGTGTAGTCGAGTGCGGTGACATCCGTACTGCTGCCGTCCTTGATCACCGCAACGGGGGTTAGCGTCTTCGCTGTGCCCACGTCTTTCGTATCGAAGGTCTGTGTCAGTGTCGCCGTATCACCTGTGCCGAGCGTGCCGGTCGTGATAGTCGGCACTCCAGCCGAGGACGTTGTGCCGTTATAGATCTTGGTATCCGTTGCAGCGGTTACCGTGATCGCCCGCTTCGCGACGGCGCCGGTGGTGTTGGTCGCCAGCGTGACCGTGTAATCGATCGCGGTCACATCCGTGCTGGCGCCGTCCTTGATGACCACGACAGGTGTCAGCGTCTTGCTCGTCCCGACATCCTTGGTATCGAAGGTCTGCGTGAGCGTGGCCGTATCGCCTGTACCCAGCGTGCCTGTCGTAATCGTCGGCGTGACGCCAGAAGACGTCGTGCCGTCGTACGTCTTGCTGTCGGTCGCGGCTGTGACCGTGATCGCGCGCTTCGTAATGCTGCCGGTCGCGGTGTTCGCGACGATCACGTACGAACTGGTGACGTCAGCGTTGAGGCTATTGTGGATAACGACCGTAGGCGTCAGGAGCTTCCCTGCGCCGGCGTCCTTGGTATCGAACGACTGCGTTAGCGAGAAGATCGTGTCGGTGCCCAACTGCGAGACGTCGGTCTGTAGCGGCGTAGCCGCGCTGGCCGTAGTGCCGTCGTAAGCCCTCGAGTCCGTAACCGCAGTGATGGTGATCGACTTCTTCGCATTGACGGTCGTCGGCGCGGCAGTACTGCTGCCGGCATGGATGGTGGTCGTCAGTGTGTCGCTATAGCTGGCGTTGAGGTTATGCGGGTTGGTATTGACCGCCTTCAGCGTCAGCGTGCTATTGCACGTAACCGTGCCGGTGCCGTTCAAAGCGAGCGCAGAGCAGGCTCCGACAGTGTCCAAGGTACCGCCACCGCCACTATCGGATGTCACGGTCACTACGCCCTGCGGATCGTAAGCAAGGGTCGCGATCGCGACCGCGCCGGACCCGTTTGTCGCCGAGAGAGAACTGGAGCCCCCGACGAGCAGCACCGTACCATCGCCCATCAACCGCGCCGTGTGTCCTTGCACCGCCCCGAGGGGAGACAGCGAGCCGCCGGCGGTGAAAACATCGTTCTGGTAGTCGTAGTACTCGAAATTGTTCTGGAGTGTATTGGTTTGATCGTACCCGCCCGCCAGCACGACCAGGCCGTTCGGCTGCAGTGTCGCGGTGTGGGCGTTACGCTCGTGCGCCATCATGCTGGCGCTATAAGTCGACGTGGCGCCGACCGGGTCGTAGATCTCCGCGCCCTGATTGCCCGTGGGCCCGCCGCCGGCGATCAGCACCTTCCCGTTGGGCAGCAATGTGGCCGTATGGTTCGCGCGAGCCTGCAACAGGCTTGCTGGACCGTCACTGAAGGTGTGTGTGCTCGGGGTATAGATCTCCGTCGTGTTCACGGCGGTGTTTCCGTTGAGAAGCATGCCGCCCGTGATCAGGATCGTGCCATTCGACAGAAGCGTAGCAGTATGGTTGGTGCGGGCAGCCGTCGAACCGCTGTAAGTCGGAGTGATCTGGCTGACTGTGCCCTTGACCAGGTCGTAGACCTCGATGCTAGGTTCGACACCGCTGGTCGCTCCGTTCGCCGCCGTCGACCCACCGATGATCACAACGGTGCCATCCTGCAGGAACGTAGCCGTGTGTCCCGACCGGGCAACATTGAGGGACAACCCCGCACTCCACGCGCCGAGATGGTAGATCTCGGAGCCTGCCATCGCCGCTCCGGTCGATGTGTTCTGCCCGCCGATCACCAGAACATCGCCGCTGGGCAACAGGGCCGATGCGTGGTGTGACCGCGCGTTAGTCAAGCTGGTTCCGGAGGCAATGCCGGGCGTACCCGTACCGCCATTGTCAGCAACTTGTACGGTCACCGTGGTCGGAACATTGACGCCGATGGTAGGAGTACCGGTGGGCGCCGTGATCGTAGTCAGCGAGCCTCTCGTGCCGACGGTCACAGTCGCCGCAGTGCCGCCCTGGGAATCGCTGCTGGCAAAGTTGGCGTTGCCGAGATAACAAGCGTCGAGCGATTGCGCACCCGCAGGCAGGCTGGCCGTCTGGAAAACGGCCGTGGTCGCCGCGTTGTTTGCCGGCGTCAATGATGCCATGCCGACGAAGGTCGGGCTCGCACATGTGCTGCTATGCGCAATGAACATCACGTACCCGTCCACCATCATTCCAGTGGACCCACCGCTGGGCGTCACGTGAGCTGTGAAACTCACGGATTGTCCGATCACGGTATTTCCTGCCGAGGCGGAGATCGTTGTCGTCGATGTCGGGGCCGCATCGACGATCAGGTTGACTGCGCTAACGCCAGAGGCGCTGGTCTTCCAACCGGAGTTTCCGGTGTTTGAAGAGAGAAAACAGGCGGCGATCGTGTGCGTACCGACCGAGACTACGGCGGAAACGTTCGCAATATTCAGGGTTCCGGAATCGTGGGTCGCGTCCACGTTGACAGCAGCAATACTCCCGAGCGCGGTTCCACCCGTATTGAGACATGTCGTTGTGCTGATCGCCGTGGCGTCGGCATAAAAATAGAATGTTCCGCCCGGGTCCGCATTCGGACCGGGCGTCGTGTCGTGCACCGATGCAATGAAGCTGAATCCGGCGCCAAACGCGACATGCTGGTTGTTCGTCGGCGCCGTGACGGTCGTAGTGGTGTTATCGGCAGCAGCAAAGGCATTCGCCGACATGCCCAGGCAGATGATCAGTACGATAAATACATAAGCAGTGCGAATGTTCGCGAAGCGCGCCATACGGTTCAGCCTCCAACCAGCGACAGTGACAAAGGACAGTTCTGTGACCGGTTCCTCAGAGGGGGAGGAGGAACCTTACTTGCAGCACACCTAGTACGTCTGTGCTAAGGATAGCGTGCGAGTTATAGCCAATGGTTGTACAGGTGTCAACAGGAAAAATGCCGATTTGGGAGCATTTCCGGGATGCGGAACCTACTGGTAAACGTCAGAGCCATCGTCCTTTGGCGCAATCCTGACTGCCGGAACGGCGCCGTCGCGATCCGGCCGCCGCACAGAACTGCCCGTCCGGGCACGGATTACCGGTGGGACTAAGGTAGCCCCCGGGACGACAATCCTTTAAGGGAGTTGGACTAAGGTGGGTTAAGGCGCTTAGCTGCCCAGGCGCCACGCGCCGCCGACGCGCTTCAACTTGTAGGTAAATGAGATTGGCGTGGACATCTGCTTGCCGCCGAAGACGTAACTCATCTTCTGCGAGCAACGGGCCGACCCGGCGTCTCCGGTCACGTCATACTGGCAGGAGAATTCCATGTTGATGTTCTTCACGTCACCCGAGGCAAACAGGCCCTTGGTGTCGCTTGCCACCTGCTTCGGCATGTCAGGCCAGACTTTCTGTAGCTCGGCGAAATTCTTGGTGTCGTAGGCGTGCTTGAGCTGGCGCTCAATGATGTCCTTGATATCGGCCAGGTCCTTCGTCTTTTGGGCCTCCGCTTCACGGGCCTTCGCCGCCGCTATTTCGGCCGCGCTCGGGCCGGCCGGAGTGACCGTAACCGTCACCGGCCGCGAATCCACACTGCCGCCCGGGCCTTTCGCTGTCAGCTTGTACGTCGCCGTATCGGCCGGGCTGACATCGCGCGAGCCACTCGCCTCGACCTTACCGATTCCGGAGATGGACACATCGCTGGCGTTCTCCGTAGACCACGTCAACTTGGTCGAGGCGCCCTTCGTGATTGCCACGGATCCCGCGGCAAATGACCCGATCACGGGCGCCTTCGGGGCCGCTGCGACGCTGATGGTCACCGACTTCGTCGCGGGCTCGGCGGCTTCACCCTTCGCCACCAGCGTGTAGGTCGTATTCCCCTTCGGGCTCACCGAACGCGAGCCGCTGGCGCCGACAGCGCCGACTCCCTCGATGGTCACTTCGGTCGCTCCCTGCACGTTCCACTTCAAGTCGACCGAATCACCTTCCTTGACGTTCGTCGAACTGGCGCTGAACTCGACGCTCGGCGGCGGAACCGCGGCCAGCGTTCCCGTGACCGGCACGCGGTCGCCTTCCTTCGCGTTCACTGAAGTTGAGAACGGCTTGAATCCGCGCAGGATGATCTCTACCTTGTGCCGTCCGGGCTGGACCTCGAAAGAGGACTTGCCATCCGCGCCAACGGTGGGCATCGCCTTGTCGTCAACCGTGACGGTCGCGCCCGGCGTGGACGTGATCATCAAGTACGTGACCGGCTTGGGCGCAGTAGCGCTCGCCTTCAGCGCAAGTTCGATCTGCGCCGGCGTGTCCTTTGCGATGGTGATCGTCTGATCGGCAGAAACACCTACGCCCGGTTTCTGGATGCGGACCTGGTGGGACCCGACGGGTAACTTCAGGGTCGCCTTACCACGCTTGACCAGTATGTCTTTCAGTTGATTGTCGACGAAGATATCGGCCGCATCGACGTTTGCACCCTTGTCATCCTTGGCGACGACCGATAGCGTTCCAAATTCAGGAACAGCCGGCTTAGGCGGCGCCGGCGTGGGTGTAGTAGTGGTTGAGGTCGGCGCGGTTTCGGTTGTCTTGGTGGTATCCGTCGGAGTCGACGGCGTCGATTTGTGCAGGGCAAAGTACGCTGCCCCGCCGATCACCAGTACCGCGACCGCGGCCCCGATGCCGATCATCTTCCCCTTGCCGCCGGACGGCTCCGGCGCAGGGACGTGTACCGGCTCGCTGCGCTCTTCCCTCCGCGGCTTCTCTTTCACTTCCGCTTTCTTCGGCGGAGGCGGTGAGACGATCGTCTCTTCGTACGCGCTGGGCGCCGGCGCAGCCGCGGCGCCGGTCGATGGCGAATTGAAAATACTGGTTGCGGACGATGGCGTCGCCGGCAACTTGGCAGCGGCTTCAGCTGCGATCCGCGCCGCTTCCGCGTCGCGCCTCTTTTTGTCGTCCGCCTTCTTTTTCTCTTCTTCTTCGCGGCGGCGCTTTTCGTCCGCCTCACGAGCTTCGCGCCGCGCTTTTTCTTCGGCTGCTGCTCGCTGTTTCTCTTCCGCTTCGCGACGGGCCTTTTCTTCGCCCGCACGCCGTTTCTCTTCGGCTTCGCGGCGGGCCTTGTCTTCCGCCTTCTGCTTCTCTTCCGCCGCTTTCTTCTGCGTCTCGGCTTCTGCCGCGGAGAGCGCCGCCCGCTCCGCTTGTGCCGCCTTCTCGGCCGCTACGTTCGCGTGTTCCTGCTCTTCGCGCGCCAGGCGTAGCAGGTCCGCGATCTCCTTGTCGGCGGGGAACTCGATGCGCGCGCCTTCCAACTCGGCGATAGCCGCCGCGTAGTTCTTGCGGCCAAGCGCGTCCTTCGCCTTCTTGAGGTGCTCTTGCTTGGCCTTGTCCGTCTTCTGGCGTTCGGTGACTTCCGTGCGCTGCTTCTCCGCCGTGGTCCGCAATTGCAGCAGCGTGACGTCGGTTGGATACATCTGCAGCGCCGAGTTCGCTTTCTTGAGGGCGGCTTCCGGATCACCCGCCGCCAGGCACGCCTGTACTTCTTTCGCCAGTTGCTCGAGTTCACGCCGCTTCAGTTCCTGCTCGTGCGCCGAATAGGCCGCCGCCTTCAGCGCCTGGATCTCAGGCGAATCCGGTTGCAGGGCCTCCGCGCGCTTGATCGCTTCACGCGCCGAGGTGAACCGGCGGTCCACCATCTCCGATTTCGCTACATCGAGGAACTCACGGATCTGCCGCTGCTTGTCCTGCTCGGCTATGGCCTGTTCGATGTTGGCCTTCTGCATCCGAGCCTGCGTATCGGTCGGATCGAGGCTGAGCGCCTTCTCGACATGCTCGCGCGCCAGCCGGAAATCGCCCATCGCTTCCGCCGACTGCGCCAGGTTCAGCCGCTTCTTGACCTCGGAGCGCCGCTGCTGCTCGGCAACGACCAGCTCCTTCTGCTTCATCAATTCGGCGCTGCTGGTGTCGATCTTGAGCGCCTGCTCGATGAAGTTCAGGGCTTCGTCATACTGCCGCTGGCCGATCGTCTCTTCGATCGCCGCCTTGAGCTGGCGCAGGTGCTCGCCCTTCTGCGCCTGCTGCGCCACCTTCTGGATCTCGTAATTCAGCGCCCGTGCTTCGGAATTGCCGGGATCGATCTTGAGCACGTAGCTGATGAGTTCCTTGGCGCGCGAGAAATCCTTCTTCCCGAAAGATTCGCGGCCCTCCACAACGTACTGGCTGACCATGTTGCGCTTCAAGTGCTCGATCAGCCGCGACAGGTCGAAGGCGAATTCCTCGGCCGTGGAGTAGCGCTCCTCGCGGTCCTTGGCGAGAGCGCGCGCCACGATGTCGTCCAGTTCGGCGGGATATTCGGCGAGGTACGCCGCGAGCCGCGGATAAGGCTCGCGCAGGATCTTAATGGCGATGGCGATCGGTTCCGTGCCGGGGAACGGGAGGTTGTTCGTCAGCACCTCGTACATCATGACGCCGGCGGAGAAAACGTCACTGCGCCGGTCGAGGCCCTTGCTCGCTTCGATCTGCTCCGGCGACATGTACGACGTCGTGCCGATGGCGAAGCCGGTGCGCGTCATGCCGGAATTGCCGGCGCGCGCGATGCCGAAATCCACCAGTTTGACCTGCGAGCCGCCTTTCATCACGATCACGTTCGCCGGCTTCACGTCGCGGTGGACGATGTCGTGCTCGTGGGCGTAATGGAGCGCGTTGCAGATCTGCTCCATGTACTCGAGCTTCTGCACCATGGTCAGCGCGATGCGGTTTGACAACACCTTGTCGAGTCCCGAGCCTTCCAGGAACTCCATGACCATGTATGGAGAATTGCCTTCGACGCCCAGTTCGTAGATGGTGACGATGTTGGGGTGCTGCAGTTTGCCGACGGCGCGCGCCTCGCGCAGGAACCTTTCGCGGGCCTCTTTTTCTTCGGCGAACGCGCCGGTCATCATCTTGATCGCGACGATGCGGTCGATGAGCGGGTCTTTGGCTTTATAGACCACTCCCATGCCGCCCTCGCCGATCTTGGAGAGGACCTCGTATTTGCCGATCTTCTGCTCGACGTTCGAGCTCATCTGTCCCATTCAGGTGTACTAGCCAGGCTTGCCTGGCGACACGGTGCCGCCAGGCAAGCCTGGCTAGTACACACTCCCCGCGCTAACATTCATCGCGTGTTCATTTTTCAAGACGGTTATCCCACACCACGCGCCATAGGATAAGAGCACACTACGATGCACCGTCGTCGCCGCTGCATGTCGCCCAGCCTTAGTGCGACATCTCCCATCGTTCCTTACGGATAGCAGTGCGCGACCGTGGGGAGAGGTATCGCCGGAAAATTATCATCGCCCCGTAGCAAAATCAAAGGAAATCAACTTGCGCAAGTTCCGTTGGTGCTAACAGCACGTCACGCTCGTTAACGGCCGAAGCGGTTTGTTTTCAGCGCCTAAGTGAAACAGATTGCGGTCGGGCCGCGGAAATCGGTGAGGTTACCGGAGTAATTATCTGCAAAACTAGTTGCGGACGCCGTAGTGGCAGTTTGGCACCCCGTTTTCGTGCACATTTTCCTGAAATGGGAATTATTGCTGCGAGACGCGGAACAACTGGCTGCCCACGATCAGCGAAGACCCCGCCGGAACGGGCGCCTTGCCCTGCACCTTCAGGTATGTGCCATTGCGGCTGCAATCCTCGATGAAGAAGTTCTCGCCGCGATGGTAGACCTTGCAGTGCGTGCGGCTCATGAACTCATCCTTCTCGAAGGTGAACGTCGTACCGCTGCGCCCGAATGTCACTTCTTCCTGCTTGATGGGATACCGCGCGCCGGTCTCGCTTCCGTCGGGGCGGATACCGATGAATTCCGCCGGCGGCGCGTCCAGTGCAGCCGCAAGGTTCATCAACGCCGTTCCGGTATGTGCGGCGGCGGCAAGTTCGTCCGAACGCTCCATGAATTTCAACATCTGTGTGCCGACAAGGATGATGTCGCGGCTCTGGAGCGTGTGCGTCGCGACCAGGCGCACGAAGATCCCGCGGTCACTCAAGTCTTCTACGCAGAGCTGGCCGGTATTGGCCGTCAGGAGCGCGTGCTGCGGCGCCATGCGCGTGTCGTTGGCGAACAAGATGTCGCCGCTGCTCTGCCCGACGATGATGGGCTTCGACCGCACCTGCCATTCCTGCATCGGGCCACCCGGGACCATGTGCTGCAGCTTGTACGTGGGAAGCTGAAGTCCCGCGCTGCCCGCCATCATCGTATGCGATGTCAGCGGCTTGTTACCCTTGTGCTCGTCCCACACGACTTCGAACAGGTCGCTCGGTCCTTCTTTGCCTTTCAGTGCAAACTTGCCGAGATAGTTGATCTGGTACGGACCGCCGACGATCTTCTGATTTACCGTCGCCGAGATGATGACCTGGTCCGCCTGCGCGACACTCTCCACGCGCGACGCCACGTTCACCACATCGCCGAACACATCATCCGTCTTGACGATTCCGGGCCCGTAATTCAAACCGATGCGGATCGAGATCGGGTCGCTCGCCAGCCGCGACCGGTTGTGTTCCTTCAGCGCCTTCTGCATGTTGACGGCGCATTCCACGGCTCCCTTGGCGTCCTCGAAGGTCGCCATCACCGCATCGCCGATGGTCTTGATGAATTTCCCGCCCGCAGTCTTGTCGATCTGCGCGCGCAACACCTCGGTGCACTGGTGCACCATCATGACGCCCATAATGTCGCCGTGCTTTTCGAAGTATGCAGTGGAGCCGCGGATATCGGTGAATAGCACCGTGATGTCACGCCGGAAGCGGTCCAGTTCCGCCATCAAGTCGGGCTTGAGTAGCGAAGCTTTCATCACCTGCGTGAATTTTGGTGCTCCCATCTCGCTCCTGCGATGCCGGGGTGTACTAGCCAGGCTTGCCTGGCGGCACAGTATCGCCAGGCAAACCTGGCTACACACACACTTGACCCGCGGCGCCGGCGGTCGGGTCCACACACTTTACCCGGAATTGTGGCACACATGATGCACTCCCTCTCTAACGAAGGCAAGCATTCCGCGCATGCCGCCAGTACCCAATGCGGCGCACCGTGGTAACAGGGAGGTATCCGCAAAGTAAACTGATGTGCAAAGAATTACCTCCACTTCAATAATGCCCTCGCTATAGTCACTCCTGAATCACCCCCACCGGCGGTGGTTGGCGTCCGCAATTCCCATGGGCAGTGAACCAGTACATCACGTCGAGGGAGAGCTGCACCGGGCCTTTCTGGACCGGATGCCCAGCGCTGTCGCGATTGCAACCCACGCCGTCGAGCAATCTCTGTCCGGCCGCGGTTCCGATCCCGCTTGGCTGAAGGCGCACTTTAGCGTTATCGCCGACACGGCCATGCTCGCAGCCCAGGAACGTTATCTCGACGCGCAGCGCCACGCCGCCAAGGCAGCATTCTTTAATGTGCTCGTTCCCATGGTCGGCGAGCGCGCCACGGCCGACGAGTTCGTCGGAATCCTCGCCGAGAACTTCCAGTCACTCGACAAGTTCTTCGTCAGCCTCGGGCAGGCGCGGCATCCTCACATCGTCAAGTCGTTCGAGTTGCTCGTCTGCAAACTGATAGCGACCGCCTACGCCGGAGCGGCACAGGCCGTGCTGGTAGGCCAGCCGGATTTCATCCTTCCTAACATTGAGCACTTCCGTCGCACCCCCGCCGACTGCATGGTTGTGAGCGTCAAGAAGACGGTGCGAGATCGCTGGCGCCAGATCGTCTCCGACGCCAGCCAGCCGCAGGCGTTCTACGTCGCCACCCTCGACGAGGAAGTTTCCAAGATGGACCTGTTCGAGATGGAGGCCTCACATTTCCATCTGGTCGTCACCGATCGCGTGAAGAGCAGCCGCCAGGATTACCGTGCCGCACCCAACGTGATCACGTTCGAAGAACTTTGCGCGCAGCACCTCGACCCGGCGGTAGCCCGCTGGCGCGGCGCAGGGCTGGTCCGAATGCAGGAGAACCGGGGCGGAAGCACGCCGGAGAAACTGCCGCCCGGATTCGGTCCCGCAACACGCAGCGGACGGCGTATCACGGGCCAACTCCGTCAGCCTTCGCTTTTCGAATAATCTTTCTTTCCAACTTGCAACTTACAACGTACAACGTACAACTGTTCCTGTGCGCAAATCGCCCTCCACCTGGATCCTGACCTCGATCACCATGCTCGCCTTCGCGGCGAACTCCGTCCTCTGCCGCATGGCGCTGAAGCGCACCATGATCGACCCTGCCAGTTTCACGCTCGTTCGCATCGCCTCCGGGGCGCTGATGCTCTGGATCTTCTCCTCTCTCGCCGGACACAGGAGCGGTAAAGCCGGCAATTGGTTGTCCTCCGCCGTGCTGCTTGGCTATGCCGCAGCTTTCTCGTTTGCCTATGTGTCTCTGCCGGTCGGGACTGGTGCCCTGCTTCTGTTTGGCGCCGTGCAGGCCACCATGATCGTCCGCGGACTCATCGCCGGAGAGCGCATGAACCGCCCGCAGCTTGCGGGCTTCGTCATCGCTGTCGCGGGGCTGATCATCCTCGTGCTGCCGGGCATCGCGGCGCCACCGCTGATCGGTGCGTTGCTCATGACGGGCGCAGGAGTGTGCTGGGGGATTTATTCGCTGCGCGGCCGTAAGAGCACCGATCCTCTCGCCACCACCGCCGGCAACTTCCTTCGCGCCGTTCCGTTCGCGATCGTCGTCTCCCTGGTGTTTCTGCGCACCACCCATCCGGATATCCGGGGAATGCTTTTCGCCGTGCTCTCGGGCGCGCTCGCCTCCGGGCTCGGGTACGCGATCTGGTACGCCGCCCTGCGCGGCTTGACGGCGACGCGCGCCGCCGTCGTCCAACTCAGCGTGCCCGTGATTGCCGCGCTCGCCGGCGTCACGATCCTGGGGGAACACATCACGCTGCGCCTGGCGATTTCTTCCGTGGCCGTGCTCGGTGGCATCGCTTTATTCGTTCTCGAACGTGGGCGAAAGGTGTAGGTCCTTTTCTTCCTTCGCACTTCGCACTCGGCACTTCGCGCTTGTTTTTGCGTCTTTTTGTAGTGTCCGTCCGTAACGGTAATCGCTAATCGGAAATCCGTAATCGGTAATCGGGAACACCAGCTCCGAACCACCGATTACGAATTACCGATTACCGATTTCCGTATTCCTTGCTAGAATTCGCGCGAATTCCTGCTCACTGGAGTCACTCATGTCTACGCCTGCGGTTACACCCGACGCTCAGCCTGGCTTGAGCGAGGGCGAGCGCCTCATCAACACCTTCTTCGCCCCCAGCAAGACTTTCGCTGACATCCGTCGCAATCCGAGCTGGTGGGTGCCGTGGCTGATCTTGTCGATACTGTCCATTGCGTTCATACAGGTCATGGGCGTAAAGATCGGTTACGACACGATCACTCGCAACGCCATCGCGCAGTCCGGTCGAGCCGAAAAGTTCGAGCAGCTCCCGCCGGAGCAAAAGCAGCAGCAGATCGAGATCAGCAATAAGTTCATCAAGATCGCTGGCTATATGTCGCCCCTTTTCGTCCTTGTATACGCCCTGATCATTGCCGCCGTATTGATGGCGATGTTCAACTTCGGCGCCGGTGCAGAGGTGAAGTTCGGACAATCGCTCGCGGTCGTCTTCTACTCATGGTTGCCCAGCTTACTCGGGAGCGTCCTGGGGATTGTGTCGTTATTGGTCGGCGTCGATCCGGAAGGGTTCAACATCAACAACCCGGTTGCAACCAACCCTGCGTATTTCATGGATCCTACGAAATCCAAGTTCCTCTACGGGATGGCGTCGTCCATCGACGTCTTCATGATCTGGTCGATCATCCTGATGGGGATCGGGTATTCGTCGTTGAGCAAAGTGAAGAAGGGCACCGCGATCGCAATGATCGCAACCGCCTACATCCTCTATAAGTTGGTTCGATCGGGAATCGCAGCCATCTAGCGATCTCGTTGCCTGGCGACACATTTCGACCACTTTCTCAGTTGGCCAGCGACGAGCGATCAGAGACCAGCGACTGTTGCAACTTTTCTCTCCGGCCAGACGTATGTTTCAATGACGCATCCGGAGGGGTATTCCTATGTTCTGCGATTCCTGTGGAGCTCAGATACAGGCCGGCCAGTCGTTCTGCCAGCGCTGTGGTAAGGCGATCGTCGGCGCGGTCCAGCCCGGAAGCAGCCGCGTCGCGCGGCACGCGCAACTGCTTGGCATTTTTTGGATCGCCTACTCCGCATTTACGGCGATCGGCGCATTCTTCATCCTGGTGTTCTTCGCGCACATGGTCCCGTTCATCATCCAGTCGGCGCCGCCGCAGCATGGCGGACCGCCGCCCGAGGTGATCTTTGGCTGGATGCGTCCTTTCATGCACATGCTTGCCATTTTCCTGCTGTGCAAAGCAGCGGTCGGAATCGTCGCCGGGGTCGGTCTGCTGCAACGCGCCGATTGGTCGCGCATGCTGGCCGTCGTCGTAGGTTGCATCTCGCTCATCAATGTGCCCTTTGGGACCGCGCTCGGTATCTACACGTTGTGGGTGCTGCTCTCGCCCAACGCGGAACTGGAATTCCGACAGCGACACGCCGTCACTGCGTAAGCGAACGCGATTGTTGATTTCCGATTTCCGATTGAAAGTGCACCAGGTTTTCACAATCGGCAATCGGCAATCAACAATCGGCAATGCAGTTGTTTCTCCGTGCCTCTGTGCCTCTGTGGTTCAATAGATGCCGGAGCGTAACGATGTCTTTCCCGTTCGGCGACTTTGAACTCAGCCTGTTTTCCGACGGCACCTATTTTCTCGACGGCGGCGCGATGTTCGGCGTCGTTCCCAAGCCGCTCTGGGAAAAGAAAATGCCGCCCGACGAGCAGAACCGCATCGTCCTCGGGCTCAACACGCTGCTCATCCGCACCGGCAAACATAACGTCATCGTCGAGACCGGTATCGGCCCCAAGCTCTCGCCCAAAATGGCTGCCATCCATGGACACACGCCGCGCTTGCTCGACAACCTCCGCGCCGGCGGCGTCGACCCGGCGTCGATCGACGTTGTCATCAATACGCATCTGCACTTCGACCACTGCGGCTGGAACACCTACATGGACGGCGGCATAGCAGTACCAACCTTCCCCAACGCCAAGTACTACGCCCAGCGCATCGAGGTCGAGCACGGACATCGCCAGCTCGAGCGCGACCGCATCAGTTACATCTCGGAAAATTACGATCCGCTCATCGAATCCGGTCAGATGACCCTCCTTGACGGCGATGCCGACATCGTTCCCGGCGTCTCCGTCCGCCTGTATCCCGGGCACACGCGCAGCATGCAAAGCGTCGTCATCCGCAGCGGCGGACAGACTGCCTGCTATATCAGCGACCTCATCCCCACCACCGCGCACACCGATCTGACGTGGGTTATGGCCTACGACATCCTGCCGCTCGAGACGATCGAGAGCCGGAAGCGCTTCTACGCCGAAGCGATCCCGCAGAAATGGCTCGTCGTCTTCACCCACGACCACCACCACCCGTTCGCCTACCTGGAGTACGACGAAAAGAAGAAAGTCGCACCGCGCCACGCCGAGGAATTGCAGACGCAGATCGCAGGGTGAAATTAAAGGCTCGATTGCGAGCTGATGGCCTTAACGATGTCCATGCGTGCGGGCTGGCCCGTGGGACAGAATCGGAGATCATCGCCGCAAGCGAGACAGTTCATAGCGCGGCACGTCAGTGCCGGGGGGCGAAGTCGGAGAAAAAGTGAGTCCCGTCAGGGACGGCACGACTTTCGCCGTGCGAAACCTTGGTAGAAGCGACGATTCGACCGCAATATAGCTTTTGCAACCGCAGGGCCGATTCGTAATCTGTTGGTTTATGTCATGGAAGCACGCCGCTGCTGTGTTTCTTCTGGTTCCGTCCTTCGCCCTTTGCCAGTCGAATGATTCTGCCTGGCGCACTGACCTTCTCAAGTGGCGCACCGCGCATGCCGCCGACCTGCAAAAGCCCGAGAACTGGCTATCGCTTATCGGCCTGGAATGGCTGAAGGAGGGCGACAACAGCTTTGGCGCCGACAAGTCGAACGACATCCAGGTCAAGGCGACGGCCCCCGCGCGCATCGCGGTCTTCCGCCTCGAAAAAGGCAAGGTCACGTTGCGTCCGCCGCAAGCAGGGTTCCCGAAAGACCTGCTGGTCAACGGCAAGCCCGCTACCGAACAGCCGCTTCGCGCAGACGACCAGCCGCCGCGCGACACGGTTCGCATCGGAACCGTCGCGCTGATCGTCCTTCATCGCGGCGACCGTTACGCTCTTCGCATCTGGGACTCGACCTCCCCTGCGCGCACGAACTTTAAGGGCCTGCACTGGTACGAGCCGGATCCGAAATACCGCATCACAGCGCGCTGGTTGCCGTACGTTCCGCCCAAGATGGTGAACGTTCCGACCGTACTCGGCACCACTTTGCAGCAACCGTCACCCGGCGCCGCCGAATTCTTGCTCAGTGGCAAGACCATTCGCATCGAGCCAGTACTGGAATCGCCTGACTCGAAGCAGTTGTTCTTCATCCTGCGCGACACGACTTCGCAGACGACCACTTACGGCGCGGGACGCTTCCTCTATACCGGCATCCCGAGTAACGGTCTCGATAAACCCGGCGAGCTCGTGCTCGATTTCAATCGCATGGAAAACCCGCCGTGCGCCTACACCGCATACGCCACCTGCCCTCTTCCGCCCCGCCAGAACCGTATGCCCGTCGCGGTTCCCGCGGGCGAGAAGCGGTACCACGAATGAGTGCTAGCTTTTCTTGCGGTATAGCTCGTTGACCTGCTGGTTCTCTTCGTCGCTGTCGACGCGGATACACCGGATCCCATTCTCCTCCCACATGTCGCACACCCGGGGGCGGTCGTCGATTGCCAGCACGATCTGCCCCTTGGGAAATTCGCGCAGCACTTCCGCCTTGACCGTGTAGTCCGGCCGGTGGTCGCCATCCGGCCGCATGAAAAGCCGGAGATACCGGATACCGTGATCGCGCAGCCATTTCTCGGTACGCCTGCGGTAGTGCTCGGGACGTCCAGTCACGACGATGATGTCGTGGTCCCTCTCCAGTTCGTGCACCTGCGCGATCATCGGCTCGATCGCCGTGTCGCGGTCCATCGCCTCGAAGAACTCCTTCCAGTTCTTCTTCCCCGGACCCTTGATGTGGTGGAGACGATGCCGCACGTCGGCAATGGTGCCGTCGATGTCGACGATGACAATGGATTTGCTGACTTGCTGATTGGGTGACTTGGCGATTTTCTGAGTTGCCATGTTTCAATCACCCACTCAGCAAGTCACCAACTCCCACAATGTCACGCGACCGCATTCAGCGCCGCCTCAAAGAATTCATCCACCCTCTGGATGATCTCGCGCCCGTCGTTCGATTCGTACACCGCCTTGCGCAGGCCGCTGCCGTTGCGAACGCCGTGCGTAAACCACGAGCAGAACTGCTTCATCTTGCCGACGACGCCGGGCATTCCCTCATCGACCAGCATCTGGAAGTACGTCCGGATCAGCTCGTGGCGATCGCGCTCGGTGGGCTCTTCATAGCTGCCGGTTTGGACGTAGCTCCGGATCTGCCGGAATATCCACGGATTGCTCGCCGCCGCGCGCCCCACCATCACTGCATCGCAGTTCGTCGCCGCGACCATGGCGCACGCATCGTGTGGAGTGCGGACATCCCCATTACCGATGACCGGGATCTTGACTGC
Source organism: uncultured Terriglobales bacterium (assembly GCA_964559835.1). Taxonomy (GTDB): domain Bacteria; phylum Acidobacteriota; class Terriglobia; order Terriglobales; family Acidobacteriaceae; genus DAISJI01. Next base: position 30,334 of record CAZLJE010000007.1, on the reverse strand, counting down.
GTCCTTGATCTCCGCGATCCAGCCCCAGCGCGCTTCGCCGGAGTACCCCTGTTCGCGCGTACGGGCATGCAGCGCGACGCCCTGCAATCCGCAGCTTTCTGCCAGTCTCGCGAGTTCGACGCAGACAATCTCTTTATCGCTCCATCCCGCACGAAACTTCACCGTGAACGGCAATTTGGTCGCCGATCGCACCGACTCGAAGATCTTGCCGATCAGCGGCAGGTCGCGCAGCAGGCCCGAGCCTCCGTTGCACTTCACGACTTTCTTTGCCGGACAGCCCAGGTTCAGGTCGATCAGGTCGAAGCCTTTATCCTCGATCATGCGCGCCGCTTCGCCCAGCGTGTTCGGGTCGCTGCCGAACAGTTGTGCGGAGATGGGGTGCTCGTCCTCATAGAAATGCAGGTACCGGCCGCTGACCTTTTTGTCGCGCAGCATGCCGTCGGCCGACGTGAACTCGGTCATGATCAGGCCGCATCCGCTATACCCGCGGATGAAGCGGCGGAATACCGTGTCGGTCACTCCAGCCATCGGGGCCAGCACCGTCGCCGGCGCGAGCGCCACCGGACCCAGCGAGAAGCTCGCCGGCACAGGCGCTTCCGGACGCCCGGCAGCGTCCGCGACCGGATTTTCCCAATATTTGCGCACGTCACTATTGTATGTGATTTGTTGTACTAACCAGGCTTGTCTGGCGACCGAATAACGTTACTGGTCGACCGACGCTATTCGCCCGTTCGACGCTTGAAAAGCTCCCACGGGCGGCGATTGAATCCCGCCTCCGGATGCTTTTGCCGGACGTGGTCGGGAAACTCCGACATGCATTTCCTTGGCCCGACAGGCGACGAGTGGAACTCCTCCTTGCAGATGGAGCATCGGCCGATGCTGATGTCCGCGTCGGGCACCCGTTCGAGAAATACTTCGGAAGCCATGGCGTGATTATGGCAGAAAAAACCCTCGCATCGCGCGAGGGTTTTTCTTCCAATGGGCTTACAATCCTATTTCTTCGCCGTTTCCGCCTTGGCCGTTTCCGCCTTCGCGTACTTGCGGCGGAAGCGCTCCACGCGTCCGGCCGTATCCATCAGCTTCTGCTTGCCCGTAAAGAACGGGTGGCAATTCGAGCAGATTTCCACGTTGATGTCTTCCTTGCTCGTCGACCGGGTCAAAAAGCTGTTGCCGCAAGCGCAGTGCACTCGCACTTCGTGATAGATGGGATGGATAGCTGCCTTCATGAAACTTCCAACTTCCTTTCGCAAAACTCCATTTTACGGGAAAAACGCCACTTTCAGCAAATTAGATGACCTTCACGCCCGTCCGATTCAGACCTCGACCGTCACCGTATCGCGAATGAAAAAGGCGGCAACTTCGCTGCCGCCTCGTATCCGCGCCGTCCCGGGGCGTTACTTCCCGCGCCCAACGGCCTTCTTTAATTCAATGCCGGGCGTGAATTTTGCCACGCGGCGGGCGGCGATCTTGATCAGCGAACCCGTCTGTGGGTTGCGGCCGTTGCGCGCTTTGCGCTGCGATACGTTGAAGGTTCCAAAACCGACGATGGTTACCCGCTCGCCCTTCTTCAGAGCGCCGGTTATCGCGTCCACCATCGTTTCGATGGCGACGGCAGCTTGTGTCTTGTTGCAGCGGGACGCGGTAGAGATCCGATCGATCAGGTGGCCTTTATTCATTCGCGCTCTCCTGGAGGGATATCGCGGGCACCCCACCCGCGTGGAATGCGCGCTATTAGGCACTCCCATTTTGGGAAAGTCAACGGATTTGTAGCGAATTTACACTCGAAAACGGCCACTGGAGTGCCATTCCAGCCGAAGGCTATTTCGCCCGCAGCAACAATACCGGCACCCTGATCCGGTGCTGCACTTTGGTGGCGGTCGTGCCCAGGAACAGATCGGCAAGAAACCGGTGCCCGTGCGTACTCATCGCCACCAGGTCGCACCCTTTCTGCTCGACCCATTTCACGATCTGTTCGTCCGGCTCGCCAAACGCCAGTTCGGCTTCGGTGGGAATCCCCTCGGCCTGCAGTTCCGACTTCATCTTCTGCAGGTATGCCGTATCTTCCGCGATCTCCGGGCTGACCGCGTCGCGTCCATAGGTCCGGGCGGCCCAACCGTCGGCGACGTGGAGCAGCACCAGGCGGCTGTGCAACAGTTTCGCCAGTTGCTTCACGTGTTCGATGATCGCGCGGTCCGTCGGTGTTCCGTCCAGCGTCACGAGAATGGTGTCATACATAAGATCGTCCCCTCGCCTACTGGCCGGTGAAGAGCTGCCATGCCGTTCTCAGTGAATCCGGCAAACCGACAACATCCATTACCGTGATCAGTATTGCCGCTGCCCAGCCAGCCGTCAGCAGGAACCAGCCGTTTTTCCACGCACCCATCCTCTTCTTCGAGCTTGTGAAATGCAGCAGCGGGAACATGGCGAACGGAAGTTGCAGCGCCAGTACCACCTGGCTGAGCGTCAGCAGGTCGGTGACGCTGCTGTCGCCGCGCCACCCGATGATAAAGATCGCCGGCAATATCGCCAGTACGCGCGTGATGATCCGCCGCACCCAGGGCTTGATGCGCCAGCGCATGAAGCCTTCCATCACCACTTGCCCGGCCAGCGTGCCGGTGATGGTGCTACTCTGGCCGCTCGCCAGCAGCGCGACCGCGAACAGCGTGCTTGCCGCCACCGCTCCCAGCAGCGGCGACAGCGTCAGGTACGCCACGCGTATCCAGTCGCTCTCCGGACTGAAGTGGACGACGTGTCCGCCCGGTGTGACCACGCTTTGCTTTCCGAAAAACACGTTGGCTGCCAGCACCATGATGGCCGCATTGACGAAAAACGCGATCGTGAGCGCGACGATGGAATCGATGGTGTTGAACCGCACGGCGCTGCGGATCGACGGCTCGTCCTTCTGCAGCTTCCGGCTCTGCACCAGCGCCGAATGCAGGTACAGGTTGTGCGGCATCACCGTCGCGCCGATGATCCCGATCGCCAGGTACAGCATTCCGGTCTGTCGCAGCGTCGGGAACAGCATGGCGCGTCCCATCTCCGCAAAGCTCGGCTGCGTCTCCGGAAGAATGAAGATCTCGATGAAATAGCAGACCGCGATGGTTGCGATCAGCAGCAGCACGATCGCCTCGATCGTCCTCATGCCGAAGCGTTGCAAGGTGAGCAGGAGGAGCACGTCGGCGCCGGTGATGATGACAGCCCAGAACAGCGGAATATGAAACAGCAGGTTGAGCGCGACCGCGCTTCCCAGCACCTCGGCGAGATCGCACGCCGCGATGGCGACTTCGCTCAGCATCCAGTTGGGCCAGCGCGTCCACCCCGGATACCAATCGCGACAGCACTGCGCCAGGTCCTTGCCGGTCACCACTCCGAGCTTCGCCGACAGGATCTGCATGAAGATCGCCATCAGGCTGGCCAGCCCGACTACCCACAGCAGGTCGTACTTGTAGCGCGCGCCGCCTTGCAGGTCGGTCCCCCAGTTACCGGGATCCATGTACCCGACGCTGACCAGGATCGCCGGCCCGACGAACGCCCTCCACTTGCCCCAGAACCCGGACTCGTGGTGCGGCACCTCGACGGTCCCGTGTAGCCCCTCCAGCGACACCTGCTCGGTTTGGGATAGCGGCCTCGTCGCTCACTCCTTGTCTGCTGGAACAATAAACCGTTGGGCTGCTATTCGTCAGCACAAGGCGATTTCACATTCGCGTACCTCTACCGGAGTCATTCCGAGCGAGGATACGGCATAAGGCGCGCCGGTTTTGCGCGCCCGCCGCATCCGAGTCGAGGAACCTGCGTGTTTCCTGGGTTCGACGCAGGCTTTGAGGTCGTCGACCACTCCTGAGTTCGTTTTCACCACAGTGGGCACAGAGGAACACGGAGGAGTTTGCTTCGCGTCGTCGCGGTGGACGACAGGCGGATTGGAAAGGGCGGAGGCTTGCTGCATCACGCGCTCCTGCTGCTCTTGTGGTGGAGGCTCGAGTTCCAGCGCTTTGATCAGGTATTCGGCGAGAGACGGTTGTTTCGATAATTCTTCCTCTCGCTGCTCTTCCTTGGTCAGACGCCGAGCGGGTTCGGCGAACGGATGGCCGTTTTCCTCGCAGAAGTGCTTGAGGTTGGAGGCGGCGAGTTGGAGGGCGTAGAGGATGGTGCCGCCCATATGGCGCTCGATCTTGCCGAGCTGCATGGAGCGAATGACCTGCATGATGGCGACCTGGAGGCTGGTTGCGTCCTCGACGAAGGGGATGAGGGCGGCCGGTAACGGGTGCTCGACCAGGTCGTGGAAGCGGCAGAAGATGTTGCCCTGCAATGCCGGCTGGCGGCAGGGCTGGTCGTTCATACGGATGTAGGCACAGCGCGGGGCTGCGTTAGCTTTGCGATGATTGTCAGCCATGATTTCTCCACCCCTCCCCCGTTATCCCACACGTCCCACAGAAATGGCCGGAAAACTGAAAAATCCCACAGACTGGCGAACAGCGCTTGGCGCAGGGCACATGGCGCATCGTGCCCACCCTTCCAAAAGCGGTCAGGGTGGGGCACCCGGGAGTCTGGTGTTTTCCTCTGGTCATCATCGGGTCATGGAGACCGCGGGAGGCGGTCTGAGGGAGCGGCGCGGAAGACGGAATAAGGAGTGCCGAGGAGGGCGCCGCTCGACTCGTAGATTTCATATCTATGGTCACGCGGGATGGGAATGGAGTCAAGAACTATATTTCTAAGGGTAGCAATAACTTGTATTAGCTATAGCTAATGGCTATAGAAGACAGAGAAGGAAACAGCGCAGACATTGCGAAGGAGCACGCCCACACATCGCGCTGGGGAGAGTTGTGGGTGGGTCGAGAAATTAGCGGCGCGATGTGTGGGGCACGCGGCTGTAGGAAGGTCGTGCCGTCCTCCGGACTCGTGGTGATTTGGGCCGTGCGAGAACCCGGGACTTACGTCCGGCGCTATGAACTGGCGTCCTGCGGACTCGGAGGAATCGGAGTCAGCGCCCCGGCACTCACGTGCCGGGTTATGAACTCGTTCTGATTTGGGAATGGAAATTCGACAAGTTCATAGCGCGGCACGTAAGTGCCGGGTGAGCACCGACCTAGAATCTATCGAGTCCGTTAGGACGGCACACATGGGTCAACATACGTTCGTCAGCGTTCGCATACATTTCACTTTCGGCGTTTCGCGCCGGGAACATGCAATCAAGACTGAACTCCAACCGCGATTCTGGGCGTACATTGGCGGTATCGCGAAAAACCTCGACCTCGTTCTTTATACCGTGGGCGGCTTCGACGATCACGTTCACGTGTTCGTCGGGATTCCGGCGACGGTGACAATCGCCGAGATCGCCCAGAGGCTAAAGGCAAACGCCTCTCGCTGGATGCACGAAGAAGGCGCAACGCCGGAGTTCGCGTGGCAAGAGGGATACGGGGCGTTCAGTGTGAGTGTGTCGCACACCGACACCACCATCGGTTATATCAATAATCAGGCCGAACACCACAAGCGGATGGGTTACGGAGATGAGTTGGCAAAGATACTCCAGCGGCACAAAATCAGAACTCTCGGATAAACGCATGCTGTCGGAAAGTCGTGTCGTCCTCCGGACTCGGAGTGATTTGGGCCGCGCGAGAACCCGGGACTTACGTCCCGCGCTATGAACTGGCGTCCTGCGGACTCATGGAGATTTGGATCGCGCGAGAACCTGGGACTTCGTCCCGGGTTATGAACTGACGTCCTACGGACTCTGAGGAATCGGAGTCAGCGCCCCGGCACTCACGTGCCGGGCTATGAACTCATGTCCTGCGGACTGAAAAGGATCCAAGCCTCAGAACTTGAAACCTCAATCTGCGAACCTGTAGTCTTGGCTCGCGATGAAAGTCCTCGTAATCGGCAGTGGCGGACGCGAGCACGCTCTGGTGTGGAAGCTGCGGCAATCGCCGCGCGTGCGCCAGGTATTCTGCGCACCCGGCAACGGCGGCATCTGCGCCGAGGCGGAATGCCTGGCGGCCGACGTGCGCAGCGTCGAGTCGCTGCTCGAAGTCGCCAACCGCGTTCAGCCCGACGTCACCGTTGTCGGCCCGGAAGTCCCGCTCGCCGCCGGCGTGGTCGATGAGTTCGAGCGTCGCAGCCTGCGCATCTTCGGTCCGCGTGCGGCGGCCGCGCGCCTGGAATCCAGCAAGAGCTTCGCGAAGGACTTTATGCGGCGGCATCGCATTCCCACCGCGCATTACGCCATCTGCGAATCCGCCGAGCAGGTCAGGCAGGCGCTGACGCACTTCCACGCACCCGTCGTGGTGAAAGCGGACGGCCTCGCCGCCGGTAAAGGCGTCGTGGTTGCCGACACGCGCGAAGAGGCCCAGAACGTCGCCTCCGAGATGCTCGCCGGACGCGTCGTCGGCCCGGCCGGCGGACGCGTTGTCCTGGAAGAATTTCTCCAGGGCGAGGAAATTTCGTTTCTCGTGCTCAGCGACGGCGAGCGCGTGACGCCACTGGCCGCCGCGCAGGACCATAAACGCCTCGGCGAAGGCGACACCGGTCCTAACACCGGCGGTATGGGCGCGTACTCGACTCCGTCGCTGATCGACGACGGCATGCGCGAGTGGCTGATCACGCATATCGCGCGTCCGGTCGTGGACGGCATGCGCCAGGAAGGCGCCGAATACCGCGGGATCCTGTACTGCGGGCTGATCATGACCGCCCGCGGCCCCATGGTCCTGGAGTTCAATGCGCGCTTCGGCGACCCGGAGACCCAGCCCATCCTCATGCGCCTGGATAGTGACCTGCTCGGCGCGTTCATCGCCTCGATCGAGCGGCGGGTAAGCGACGGCGATTTTCGCTGGTCCAAGGACGCCAGCGCGTGCGTGGTCCTCACCTCCGCCGGATATCCCGGAAACTACGAATCCGGCAAGGAGATCCACGGACTCGACGACGCCGCGAAGGTGGAAGGTGTCCGCATCTTCCACGCCGGCACCGTGCAGCGCGACGGCAAGTTCTTCACCGCCGGCGGACGCGTGCTGAACGTCTGCGCCCGCGGCCGAGACCTTCCCGAAGCGCTCGACCGCGCTTACGAAGCCGCAGCAAAGATCCACTTTGACGGCGTCTACTACCGCAAAGACATCGGCGCTCGGGCGTTGAAGAAATAAAGGCGCCACGGATTTCACGGATCAACACGGATAAAGAAAAAGAATTTAGAATCCGTGTTGATCCGTGTAAATCCGTGGCTGGTTTTTGGAGGAGTAAGCAGAGATGGCAGGTAAGCCGCAAGTGTCCATTGTGATGGGTTCCGATTCCGACCTTGAGATCATGCGCGAAGCCGGCAAGGCGCTCGAAGGCTTCGGCATCGACTATGAGATCGACATTGCCTCGGCGCACCGTTCGCCTGCCAGGACCAGCGAATTCGCTCGCAACGCCGCCGCGCGCGGCGTGAAGGTCATCATCGCGGGCGCGGGCGGCGCGGCTCACCTTGCGGGCGTCATCGCCGCCGAGACCACGCTCCCCGTCATCGGCGTGCCAATCCCATCGGTGCTGAATGGCCTCGACTCGCTGCTCTCGATCGTGCAGATGCCCGCCGGCATTCCGGTTGCGACCGTAGCGATCGGCAAAGCGGGCGCGACTAATGCCGGCATCCTGGCCGCCCAGATCCTCGCCACGTCAGACGCTCAAATTGCCGGCAAGATCAAAGCGCACAAGGAAAAGCTGGCGAAGGGCGTGGAAGAAAAATCTCGCAAGCTCAAGGAATCCAAGTAACCACAGAGCCACTGAGGCACGCTTCGGACTTGCGACTATTTCAGATCGACGGTCTGTAGCCACTTCTTGAACGGGCCGCCCAAGTCCTCGCGTTTCAGCGCGAACTCCACGGTAGCTTTGAGGAAGCCGAGCTTGTCACCGGTGTCGTGGCGGCGGCCGTCGAACTTGTAGCCGTAGATCTTTTCGTGCTTCAGCAGTTGGCGCATGCCGTCGGTGAGTTGCAGTTCGCCACCCGCGCCGAGTGGGGTCTCGGCCAGCATTTCGAAGATGCGCGGCGTCAGCACGTAACGCCCGATCACCGCCAGGTTCGACGGCGCCTCTTCCGCCTTCGGCTTCTCGACGAGGTTCTTGATGTCGAACACGCGCCCGGCCCACTTGCCGCTGACCGGAGTCGCGTCAATGGCGCCATACGATGAGATCGCCTTGGGCTCAACTTCCATGATCGCGATGACCGAGGCCTGCAATTCTTCCCCGACCTCGACCATCTGTTTCAGGCACGGCACTTCAGAGTCGATGACGTCGTCGGCCAGCAGCACGGCAAACGGCTCGTTGCCGACCAGTTCGCGCGCCATCAACACCGCGTGTCCCAGGCCGCCCGCCTCTTTCTGGCGGACGTACGCCACGTGGATCATGTCCGATATCTGCCGGACGATCGCCAGCAAGTCTTTCTTGCCGCGCTCCTCCAGCATCTTCTCCAGCTCGTAGCTGACGTCGAAGTGGTCCTCGATGGCGCTCTTGCCGCGCCCGGTGACGATGATGATCTGGTCGCACCCCGACTCAAGCGCCTCTTCGACGCCATACTGGATGATCGGCTTATCGACCAGCGGCAGCATTTCCTTTGGTTGTGCTTTGGTGGCCGGCAGGAACCGCGTGCCCAGGCCTGCAGCGGGGAAAACCGCCTTCCGTACTCTCATCTTCATCGGCGTTCCTGAACTACGGATGGTTGAATGAAACGGGATACGTTAACACAGGGAAGGTTCGTAATCGGTAATCGGTAATCGGTAATTGGTAATTGGTAAATCCGCGTGTCGTATTCCGTATTTCGTATTCCGTATAGCTGATCCGAACCGCCGGTCCGGAATACGGGATACGGAATACCTCCCGGTTGTCGTCGTGTTTCCCAAACCGATTACGCGTTTAGGAATTGCGTTTTTCAATCGGCAATCATCAAGCGACAATCGGCAATGGTTTTGCTTCACGCTGCCGCCGGCGTCTCCTCTACCGGTTGCGGAACGTGCATCCCCAGGCGTTCACCCAGGCTGATGAACGGCTGCACCCACTCCTGCTGCGTCTTTCTCTGCGGATACTCCGTTTGCTCCAACTGGTAGTAAACGTTCTGCGCCATCCACAGATCGACTTCGAACGGCAGCGACCGCGCCATTGCCACCACTGCGTCCACGGTCGCGAGCAACGCGGTATCGCCCGGATCGGCGGCCAGCATCTCGACCATCCCGTTGATACGCTGCCGCAGCACAAACGCCAAGCCGGCGGCATCGAGGTTCGTTTTCTCGCGACGGGCTGTGTCGAGGAGCGTCTGGATACGTTCCAGGTCCACGTTCTCGCTCTCGAACTCCCGGCGCAGCGCGCGGTTGAGGACGAACTCGGCCGTAAGCCGCATCACCTTCGGCAATGGCGCGCGCAGATCCGCCAGGAAACTCATCAGCGGGGCGTGGTGTTCGTAGAGCTGCGTGTACGACGCCTCCGCTTCGCTCAACGTCGAGTTCAGGATCCGGTTCACGATCTGCCGCTGCTGGTCGCGGAACAGCGATTTCAACGAGTACGACGTTCCCGAGAAGTGCCGGTCGAGCACGCGGATGCAATCCGGCAGGTCGGCGCGCTTGAAGGCGTCGGCCACGGCAGCAGACGTGGCCTCGAATTCTTCCTGGCTGACGAAGCGCCGCACGCCGGCACTCAGGTTGTGATCGCCGAAATGCAGCACGCCGAAGCTGGCGTCGGTCGACTCGCGCGTGATCTGCGATTCGATGAACGCGACGCCCATCGCAACGCGCGCACGGCCGGACTCGTAGTTGCGCCAGTCCTTGAGGCTCACGCCATAACAGAAGATCACGCTGTGATCGCCGAAGTGCTCGAACATCGAGCTGATGGCGAAGTGCGCGCCGACACCGAGCAGGTTCACCATCGCTGGCCGGACGAAACGCTGGTAGGCCTCGGCGCCATCGCCGACCTCCGTGATATTGCTCTTCGCTTCGCGCAGACGCTCGACGAACTTCTCCTCGCGATCGCCGTCGAACAGGTCGTTCGCCAGTTGCACAGCACGCCCCGCATATTGGATCACCTGCACGGTTTCGATCCCGCTCAGTTCGTCGAAGAACCAGCCGCAGCTCGTGTACATGAGCAGCAGGTGTCGCTGCATCTCCAGCAGCTTGAGGGCGCGCACCTGCTCGTCTCGCGAGAGCTCGCGTCCGGCGTGCTTCTCCAGGAAGTCGTCGACAACGCGCGGCGCCCGGTCCAGCACGACGGAGATGTAGTCGTCGCGCGCCTGCCACGGCTCCGTAAGAAGCTCGCGGGCAGCTTCCTCGAAAGGAAGCTCCAGGTCGTCGCGCAGCCAGTCGAGGGCATCCCGCAGCGGCTTGCGCCACTTCTGGTTCCAGCCTGGGTTCCCGCCGCTGTTACAGCCGCAATCCATGAACCAGCGACCGACGCCGTGCGCGCAGCTCCATGCGGTTTTCTCGACGATCTGCGCCTCGTGTGTCGGCGGGAACTTCTCGAGGAACTCGCCATAATTGGTGATCTTCGCCAGCTTGTTGCTTTCGATGTATTCGAGCGCGTACGCCAGCGCCATGTCGCCGTGCGGATGGTGATGGCCGTATGTCTCGCCGTCGGTGGCGATATGCATCAACTGCGGCCATTGCCGCGTGTCATTGAAGCCGCTCAGCAATCGCGATGCAAATGTCTCGCCGCTGTTGAGCAGCTGCTCGAACGCCACTGCGCGCGAGATGGGGCCATCATAAAAGAAGACATTGATGGTGCGGCCGGAAGGGAGCGGGCAAACGTAAGCCCGCGTTGGGTCGATGTTCCCGCCTTCGACGTTCTTCCATGCGACCCTGCCGCGCGCGCGCACTTTCAATGCCTGGTGCGGCGCGAGCACCGTGAACTGGATCCCGTGATCGGCCAGGACCTCCAGCGTCTCCAGGTCGACCGCGGTTTCCGGCAGCCACATGCCTTCGGGATGCCGTCCAAAGCGATGTTCGAAATCGCGCAGCCCCCACAAGACCTGCGTCTGCTTGTCGCGGCGCGATGCCAGCGGCAGGATCATGTGGTTGTAGGCCTGCGCCATCGCCGACCCATGTCCGGAAAACGTCTCCGCGCTGATGCGGTCCGCGTCGAGGATCGCCTGGTACGTCTGCGGCGCATTGTCCTCCATCCACGACAGCAGCGTCGGACCGAAATTGAAGCTGATCCGCGAGTAGTTGTTCGTGATCTTGACGATCTTGCCATTCGCATCCAGGATGCGCGACGCGGAGTTCGGCGCGTAGCACTCGGCGGTGATGCGTTGGTTCCAGTCGTGATAAGGATAGGCGGAGTCCTGCAGTTCGACCGCTTCCAGCCACGGGTTCTCCCGCGGCGGCTGGTAGAAATGGGCATGAATGCAGATATAGCGTTCCATGGCGGGCCTCTAGTGCCGTAGGTTGGATGCAGCCTGCGACGGTTCCGGCAACACGGCAATGGCCTTTTCCGCAAGCTTCCACAGCATATTCACGCCGGCTGAACCAGACGCGGTGCCGAAGCGGATTCCTGACCGTTGCGCTTCCGGCCCGCATGGCGCACCTTAGTTATGAGGACTCCCGGTGACAACCACGGCCCAGACGTGCCCCGCGTGCAACGACACGGGGTGGAAGACAGTTGGCGAAGGACGCGAGCGCCGCGTCACCCGCTGCGACTGCCAGCGCCAGCAGTACGCCCAGAAGCTGCTCGACCGCGCTCACATCCCGCAGCGTTACCAGCACTGTGAACTCTCCAACTACGACGTGCTCCCCGGCGCCCACGAGCGTAGCCAATCCAAGGCGCTGATGATGGCCCAGAGCTTCGTCCGCGAGTATCCGGCAGACCACGCGGGCATGCTGATCATCGGGCCGATCGGCGTCGGCAAGACGCACCTCTCGGTCGGCATCATCAAGGAGCTGATTCAGACGAAGAGCGTCGGCTGCCTGTTCTACGACTACCGCGAGCTGCTGAAACAGATCCAGAACTCCTACAACCAGTCGGTCGCCACGACCGAGATGCAGATCCTGCGACCCGTCTTCGAAACTGAGGTGCTTGTCCTCGACGAGCTCGGAGCCGTCAAGCCGACCGAGTGGGTGTGGGACACCGTCAGCCACATCCTGAACACCCGCTACAACGACAAGCGCACTACCATCTTCACCACCAACTTCGGCGACCTGCCGCCCTCCGGCTCAGGCGATGACTCCGAACGCAGCCGCGCCTTCCGTGCCACCCGCGAAGAGACTCTGGGCGACCGTATCGGCGAACGTATGCGCTCGCGCCTGCACGAGATGTGCCGCATCGTGAAGATCGACGGCGAGGACTTCCGCACCAAGTTCCGCTCGGCCAGCTTGCGATAACGCCGGGCGTAATCCGCAGAGGCAATAGCCACCAAGGTGGGGCCGACATAGCATTCGGGTAAATGCCGACCTCATATGAAGCTTGCCCGAGTTGCGGAAGCAGAAACGTCCATCGCTCCCGCTGGCAGCTGCGCGATGTGACTTTTGCGCTTCGTTTGGTGCGTCCGTTGCGCTGTCATAGTTGCGCGAACCGCTTTGCTGCTTTCATGTTTCATCGAGGTGGAAACCCGCAGGCGCGTGCCGACCGGGGTGAGGTACTTCGCATTCGCGTACATAGACCCGGTTTCCTCCTGCGAATGCTGCTGCGGCTCATCTCGGATGAAGGTCTGAAAGGCGCTTAGAATAAGCCTGTGCTTTCCCGGCAACTCGACTTCGCTCCCGAACGCGATGCTGAGGTCTTTGCCTCCGTACCGGCTGCGCCTGCTGTGTTCCTGCTGCGGGGAAGCGACCCGGCGACCGAGCCGTACGTCAGCAAGACCGCCAACCTGCGCCGCCGCCTGGTGCGCCTGCTCGGAGCGCCGGAAGGTCTGTCGCGCCGCCTGACCCTGCGCGACCGCGTTGCGCATATCGAGTACGCGCCGGCCGGCTCCGACTTCGAGTCCGGATTCCTGCTTTACAAGACCTTGCGCGAGGTCTTCCCCCGCACCTACCAGCAACGCCTGCGCTTTCGTCCCGCGCCTCTGCTGCGCTTCCACGTGGAGAACCGCTTTCCGCGCGTCTCGGTGACTACGCACCTGAGTGGCGCCCGCGCAGGTTCGGTGTTCTACGGGCCGTTCGCGTCGCGCGCGGCGGCTGAGAAGTTCGCTAACGACGCCCTCGACTTCTTCAAGATCCGGCGCTGCGTCGAGGAGCTGGCCCCTGACCCGAAGCACCCGGGCTGCGTGTACTCCGAGATGAAGATGTGCCTGGCGCCCTGCTTCCAGGGCTGCACAGACGAGCAGTACGCGAGCGAGACGGCGCGCGTCGTGACCTTCTTCGATACGCGTGGCGGGTCACTGGCGCGCCAACTGGCCACCGAACGCGACCGGGCGTCGGAAGAGCTGCACTTCGAGACCGCCGCCGCCGTGCATTCCGTAATCGAGAAGCTGAAGCCGGTGCTGGCGCAAGCGCCGGAGATCGTCCACCGCATCGACCGGCTGTCGGCGCTGATGATCCAGCCTTCAGCGGAGCCGGATTCAGTCACGCTGTTCCGCATCGAGCGCGGCTGCATTGTGCCGCCAATCACCTTCCACATCCCCAAGGAGACGGTAGGCGCCGACGCGGCGGCAGCCACGGCGAAGGTCAAGACCCCGCTCTCCATGGAGCGCCGCATCCAGGAGGCGCTCGCCGCGGCGGCCGTTCCTGAGTGCTCGCAGCAGGAGACGGAGGAGCACCTGGCCATCCTGAAGCGCTGGTACTTCCGCTCCGTCAAAGTAGGCGAGCTGTTCTTCGCCGATGACCGGGGCGAGCTGCCGATGCGTCGCGTGGTGCGCGGCATCTCGCGGGTATTCAAAGGCGAGAAGCCGACGGGCGACCTCAGCGAGACCACGCGCGACTACTGGGTCAACCGCGGCAAGGCGTCCGAGATGGGCACAGAACACTGAGGTACTTCGAGCAGTGGTGTGCCGGCGCGCTTCGCAAAGTCATCCAATAAGGTGAAGTCAGGTTGACGAGGGACGTACAATGAAGAAGTCCATGCACAACGGAAAACCAATACGTCTTGATTTTGTGCCGAAGTCCGCCGAAGAATTCGCGGCGGAGCTCGGAGTATCGAAGAGACGCTATCGCCGCATTGTCGCCATTATCGATCAGGCGTTCGGCTCTTCCCGAAGTGCGCGGCGCAATGGAAAAAGAAGTGTGGCAGTGAGCAGTTCCAAATCTCGCAGTGGAAAACGGACAAATGCCACCCGCAGGAAGGCTGCAAAAGCCACGCGTTAAAGCAAACGACTGTTTCCTGAACATCCCGTACGACAAGCAGTTCGAAAACCTGTATGTAGCATACGTGGTGGGCCTGACGGCACACGGCCTGAAGCCACTCGCGACGCTGGGGTTCCCGCGTGATGCCCGTCGACTGGAGCGCATTTTTCAACTGATCCAGGGCTGCCGGTTCTCCGTCCATGACATCTCCCGGATCGAACTGGACCGCAAACCACCACGGTCACCGCGTTTCAACATGCCATTCGAACTGGGACTTGCGGTGGCGTGGGCGCTGCTGAATGCAAGGCAGCACGTCTGGATCGGGTGCGATGCCGTGCCCCATCGGCCGTTGAAGTCGCTCAGCGACCTGAATGGCACCGACTTCCACATTCATGAAGCGACTGTCGGTGGAGTAATGCGCGCGCTGTGCAACGCGTTCGTCAGCCGTTCGGAGCGCCCCAGGGTACCGCGCATGCTGAGCGTGTATCGCAAACTGCGGCGGATCATCCCCAAGTTGCAGCGGGAAGCGGGCACGAGAGACCTCTTTGAAGCGCGCATCTTCAACGATCTTGTTATCGCTGCACGCGAAATGTGGGCCCTGGAGGCACAATAACCCGCGACCTACGCCCTTCGCTTTCTGAACACCACCTTCAACCCATCTCTCCAGCGTTCGTCCACGGCGATCAGCTCCCATTCGACTTCGAGCGACAGGAACTTGAGCAGCGTGTCGGTCTCGGGGTGGATGCGGAGGGCCGGCGCGACGAGGTAGAGCAGCGGTGACTCGTCTGAGAGTTCGCGGCCGGCGAAGTAGCCGAAGCGCTTGAACTCGCCGCGCTGATGATGCCAGCGCACGCGCGACCAGTAGTCGAGCCCCTGTAGCGGGAGGTGGAAGTCCTCGTCCGCTTTCAGCTCCAGCACGGCGAGGCGGCCGTCACGGGTGCAGGTGAGGACGTCGATCATGGCGCGGTCGCTGGCGGCGAACGCAGGCACCTGCGAGTAGACGAAGCGCGCATCGAGACGGCGATCGAGCGCGGTCACGTCGCGGACGACGAGCGACTCCAGCCAGCGTTCGGGCGACATCCGCCAGAGCGGGTCTTTCGGTTGCGGTGTGCCCTGCCGCGCGTCGCGCACGCGCTCGACGAGGGCGGCGAACTGGTCGGCAGTGCCATCGGTGAGCAGCGTCTCTTCGGCGCCTAGGCCGAAGACGGTCTCGGTTACACGGCGGAAGCCGTCGAGCACGATGCGAGAGCGGGCGAACTCCAGGCCGCGGTAGCGAAAGACGATCTCGGCGGAGGTAGGCGTCGAGACTTCGACGTCGGGCAGCAAGCTGCGGATTCGGGCGATCGGCTCGGCGAACCGGCTGAGGATGCCCTGCGGATCGGGCGACTGCACGAGGCGGGTGCGGATGTTGCCGCCGTCACCGCAGTCGCGCTGAATGAGCGTCTGCTCGCGCTCGTCGAGTTCGTAGAGCGACAGCCGTCCCGCGCCGGTGGAGATCGAAGCCATGCGCGCGCGCACCACGTCGGAGCGGCCAGCAGGGACGACGACCATCAACCCTTGGGTCCACTGGCGCATCGTCTCGCGCACCGATGACAACCAGAGCAGGCCGGTGGTGAGCGAGTTGTCGACTGCGGCCTGCGTCTCACCGCTGCTGACACCGAGCACGGCAATGGCGGAGCGGCCACGATGTAGGATGCCGCGCGCGTACACGGGACCCATCGAGTGCTCCAGGTCCATGACGGAAGTGAAGCGGTCGGCGCGGTAGTCGGGGAAGTCGCGTTCGAGGACGCGCTTGAGCAGGGCACGATAGGCCGTGCGTTCGGCGGCGCGTGTACCCGGTGCGCGGCGCTCGCCGGCAGCCATCAGGTGGAGCGTGTTGGGCTTGGTTTGGCCGAAGCGCTGGATGGTCAGAGTCAGCTCGCTCTTGCGCTCCTCGATGGAGAGGACGCGACGCACGAGATTGCGCTCGGCCGACCAGAGGTGGAGGAGGCACTTGCCGTGCTCGCCGGAGACCGAGTAGCGGGCGCCGGGAAGGTCGAAGAGGACCTCGTCGTCTTCGGCGATGGTGATGCGGGGGTGGTCGGCCAAGTAGAGCTGGAGCGTGAGAGAGAGCTCAGCGGCGTCTATGTACTGTTCGGTTATTGCCACGTCGTGTAGTAACGCGCAGTTTTATCAGCGGCTGTGTGGAATGAACAAGTTAAACGTGGGTAACCCGGCGACTTTGGCGTGCTTTTCACGCGGAGAAGATTGCCAATCAGTTAAATCGAGGGTTTAGATACTACACCCTGCGTCCATCGTGGAATTCAGGATACGGGCAACGTCGGAAGTTGTATGTGATGCGGGTCACGTTGTGTTGTGGCAAAGCAAGAGTACGCGCGATGGCCACGAACGTTTCACGATGACGTGGACGCGAGGTTCGGAGCGACCGCCGGGACGCCGGTGTTACGGCGAACACCACGCGCTTATGGCGGCATCCTCGCTCGGAATGACACCAACCTATTTTTGATTTTCGATTTTTCATTTTTGATTTCTATAGACTGGTAATACCGTTGCGCCGAAAGTGGGGGCGCGGCATCCAATCAAAGTTATGACACACGGGAATTATTTCTTCGAAAAATACGGGCTGTCGGACCGGGACGTGGAACGCTACCTGTCGGCGGCGCTATCGGCGGGCGGCGACTACGCGGACCTTTACTTCGAATACCTGACGACGACGTCGATCTCGGTCGACGAGTCGATGGTGAAGTCGGCGACGCAGGGCATTTCTGCCGGTTGCGGCGTGCGAGTGATTTCGGGCGAGCGCACGGGATACGCCTACACCGACGATCTATCGCCGGAGAAGATCACGCACGCGGCCAAGACGGCGGCGATGATCGCGAGTGGCCCGGCGAAGACGCCGGAGGTCAGCCTGAAGGAAGGCGCGTCGCGCAACCTTTACCCGGTGGCGGCGCCGCCGGTGAACGCCGACGTTGCCGAGAAGCTGAGCCTGGTTACACGGGCGGACGTCGCGGCACGCGAATACGATCCGCGCATTAAAGAAGTGCGCGTCGGCTATGCGGACGAACTGCGGCGGATCCTGGTGATCGGCTCGGACGGGTCTTTCGCCGAGGACTCGCAGCCGCTGTCGCGCATGAGCGTGATGTGCATCGCGCGGAGCGGGCAGGAGTCGGCGAAGGGAACGGCGGGCGGCGGCGGACGAGTGGGCTTGGACTTCTTCGACACCGTGCACACGCCGGAGCACTTCGCGAAGGAATCGGCGCGGCAGGCGATCATCCAACTGGACGCGGTTCCGGCGCCGGCGGGCGAGATGGAAGTGGTGCTCGGCCCGGGGTGGCCGGGGATCCTGCTGCACGAAGCGATCGGGCACGGGCTGGAAGCCGATTTCAATCGCAAGGGCACGTCGGCATTCACGGGGCTGATCGGAAAGCGCGTCGCGAGCGATAAGTGCACGGTAGTCGATAACGGGACGGTGCCGGGGCGGCGCGGGTCGTTGAACGTCGACGACGAGGGCAATCCGACGAGCGAGACGGTGCTGATCGAGAACGGGATCCTGAAGGGATATCTGAGCGACAAGCTGTCGTCGCGGCTCATGGGCATTCACAACACCGGCAACGGACGGCGCGAGAGCTACGAGCACATCCCAATGCCGCGCATGACGAACACGTACATGCTCGCGGGCGAGGATGATCCGGGAGACATCATCCGGTCGGTGAAGCGCGGCGTTTTCGCGGTGAACTTCGGCGGCGGGCCGGTGGACATCACCAACGG
>CAZLJE010000007.1:0-12346 GCA_964559835.1 uncultured Terriglobales bacterium | reverse complement strand
ACGACGGCTTCGACCTGTACTGGCTTTCCGACCCTCAAACCCGCCACTCCAGGAACATCGCTCGCAATCCCCGCGTCGCGGTCGTCCGAAGCGTACATGATCGAGGACGGCAAGGTCACGGCGCCGCTGAAGAACTGCACGCTCATCGGGAACGGGCCGGATGTGCTGACGAGGGTGTCGATGGTCGGGAACGATCTGAAGCTCGATGAGGGCATCGGGACATGCGGCAAAGATGGACAGAGCGTGCCGGTGGGCGTGGGCATCCCGACGTTGAAGGTGGATAGGATCACGGTGGGCGGGACGGGAGCCTGAGGATTGGTGATTTAGTGATTTGCGATTGAGTGATTTGCGGAAACGACAAAGCCGGGTTGGAGCTGTGACTTCGGCGTATTCTCTGTCGCCCGCTAAAGCGGGCTCGTATAGTTTCTGTGACGTTTACCCACGGCTTACGCCGTGGGCTACGTTCTGCCGCGCGCTTCGCGCGCTGGCGTGAGCACGGCGCGGGAGATTGGAATCACGCGCGCTGGCGTGAGCACGGCGTTGGAGGCTAGATGAAACCATACGGGCGTTTACTCGCGGTAGCGGCCATTATGTTTGCGGTTCTGATTGCGGCGGTGGTGTTGAGCGCGCAGAGCAGTTCGGGGGAGAAGTGCACGTGCAATTTCGATCCGGTGAAGATGGGGCGGTCGCAGACGCTGATCGACGGACGCGAACTGTCGTCGACCGCGCCGTGGCCCACCAGCTTCGACCTGATGTTCCCCAAGACGCTCACGGTCTGCATGTTCTTCGACCAGACGGACAAGGGATATCCGACCGATATGCGGCTGCAATTCGACGGGTCGATCGACGGGCACACGTATTTTCCGCTGACGCTGGCCGGGTCGCGGACTCGCGCCGAGGGATCGAACCAGTGTTTGCAGGTGACGCCGGTGCGGTATGTGCGCGCGAGCTGGCCGGCGGGATCGACGATACCGTCGCCGGGACCGAGGACGACGATACAGGTTCAAGCAAGCTATTAAGCGGGGCACATTGGTGATTTAGCGATTGGTGATTTGTGATTGGACTCCCAACCGATTTCCAATCACAAATCACTAAATCACACATATAAAGAGAGAGCATGGAGCTGAAGGAAATCGCAGTGGATGTAGTGAAGCGGGCGATGGCGGGCGGCGCTTCTGCGGCCGAGGCTGTGGTGCGCGAAGGCAACGAGTTTTCGACCGTCGTGCGGATGGGCCAAACGGAAACGCTGAAGGAATCGGGCGCGAAGGCGATCGGCGTGCGCGTGTTTATGGGCAAGCGCGCGGCGAGCACATATTCGAGCGATCTGTCGAACGAGGGTCTGGACCAGATGGTCGGGTCAGCGCTGAAGCTGGCGCAGGTGACGAGCGAAGATCCGCATGCCGGCCTGCCCGAGGCAGAGCAGTTCGGGAGCCTGCCCGGCGATCTCGACCTCTTCCATAAAGACGTGTATTCGCTTTCGACCGCCGACCGCATCGATTATGCGCGGCGGGCGGAGCAGGCGGCGATGTCGGCCGATAAGAGGATCAGCAACAGCGAGGGCGGATCGTTCGACGCGGCCGACGGTCACAAGGTGCTGGCGAATTCGTACGGGTTCCTCGGAGAGTACCGCAATTCCTATTGTTCTGTGGCGGCGGTGCCGGTGGCGCAGGGCGACGGCGGCGCAATGCAGCGCGACTACTGGTTCTCGGTGGCGCGCACGCTGAAGAAATTGGAGTCGCCGGAGGAAGTAGGACGAGTTGCAGCGCAACGGACGCTGCGGCGTCTGGGCGCGCGGAAGGTGAAAACCGCGAAGGTGCCGATCGTGCTGGACCCGCTAATGTCGCGCACGATCCTGGAGCACATCTTCGAGGCGGTGAACGGGGATTCGGTGTATCGCGGGGCGTCGTTCCTGGCCGGCAAGCTGGGCGAGAAGGTTGCGGGCGAGAACATCAGCGTGATCGACGATGGGACGATCGTCGGCGGCTTCGGCAGCTCGCCATTCGACGGCGAAGGCATTCCGACGCGGCGAACGACGGTGATCGAGCGCGGCGTGCTGAAATCGTACCTGCTGAACAGCTACACGGCCCGGAAGCTCGGGCTGAAAACGACGGGCAATGCGTCGCGCGGGCTGGCGGGGAATCCTGGGATCGGCGTGGGCAACTTCTTTCTGGAAGCCGGATCGCGCAATCCGAAGAGCATTATCGCGGATGTGAAGGAAGGGCTGTACGTCACGGAATTCATGGGTTTCGGCGTGAACATGGTGACGGGCGACTTCTCGCGTGGGGCGAGCGGGTTGTGGATCTCGGGCGGGGAGCTCACGTTTCCGGTGGAGGAGATCACGGTCGCGGGGAACCTGCGCGACATGCTGATGAACGTAAGCGAGATCGGCAGTGACCTGGAATTCCGCGGTTCGGTGGCCGCGCCGACACTGAGGATCGACGGGCTTACCGTCGCGGGAGAGTAAAACCTAAACACTAACCGCGGATCTACTTTCGTTGTTGTTCTGTCCGCGTGCATTCAGCGTAACCCGCGGTTCGGCTTTTGCCTTTCTGCTACTCACGAATCCGGAAAACTTGTTCCGCGGAGTGCGCCATCAGTGCTAGTGAGCAAGGAATCCTTGCGCGAGAGGACTCATGGCGACCAATCCAAAGCTTCCTGACCGAGACCGAGATAGTCGAGACCTGAGACTGCACCTGCGGCAGAATGCGCCGAAAAGTGGCGCGCCCTGGGTGCCGATCGCGCTGCTTGTGGCAGCCGTGCTGCTGATCGCGCTGATCGCATTCCTGCCGCGGACGCCAAAGGTAGCGCCCACGCCGAGCGCGGCCGAGATCCCGCCGCAACCGACAGGCGAGCAGATCCAGTTCACCAATGTAAAGCTGATACCGGCGCCGGTGGGGAACGCCGTTGCGTTAGACGCGGTGATGACGAACGCGGGTGGAACGGACGTCAACGGCGTCGCGGTGGACGGGAAATTTCTCGGGCAGGATGGACGCATTCTGGCAACGCAGCGGGCGAGAGTCATGGGCGTCGAGGGAAATACCGCGGGCGATACGCAGGACCTGACGCAGGCGCCGGTGAAGCCGAATTCGCAGCGTCCGGTGCGCATCGTCTTCGACAACGTTCCCGCCGGATGGAACCACCAAATGCCGGAACTGACGGTGGCGCTGGTGACGGGCGCGGGTGACAAGTCAACGGCGAACGGCGTCTCTCCGAACGTGAAGGGAACGACCGTGAAGCCACAATCGAGCGGCACGACGGCGCCGACGGCGAGCCAATCGCAATCGCCAAAATAGGGCTTTGGGTACAGGGTATAGGGTTCAGGGCAAGAACAATATCTGTCCAAGTTTGACGCTACTCGGCCCGGCGGGTCAGAATGCGGCTGGGCCGTTGGTGCGAAATCGAGCGCGACGGTGTCCAATCACCTATGGGCTCCGTCTTCTCACAACCGAATATCGAGCCGGAACGGCGAAGCTGGGGGCCGATCGCGGTCGGCGCGGCCGCGGTGGTGTTGGTGGTCGGGATCATCGTGTTCCTCGGACGCCCGAAGCCACAGTCGGGCCCGGCGGCAATCGCACCGTATGCCGAAAATCTGCAGATCGGCGACCTGAAGCTGAGCGCGGCGGAGAACTTCGTCGGCAGCAGCGTCAGCTATCTCGACGGCAAGATCGCGAACGTCGGGCCGAAGGTGGTGACGGGAATCACGGTCGAGGCGGTGTTCCGCAACTCGATCGGCGAGATCGTCCAGCGCGAGTCGCAGCCGCTGATGCTGAATCACACGGGCATGGCAGGCTTCCCCGACGTCGCGCCACTCAATAAGGTGCCGCTCACGCCGAATACAACGCGCGACTTCCGTCTGACGTTCGAGCACATCTCGGCAGACTGGAACCAGGGGTATCCGGAGCTCAGGTTCACGCAGGTGAAAACCCAATAAACAGCGCTGATTGACGCAGATGAAGGCTGATCAATTTCATTGTTTATCTGTCTCGTATTCCGTATCTCGTATTCCGTATTCCGTATTCCGTGTTCCGCGGCGTGATCCGCGTGTAGCCCTGCTCTCCGCCCCTCGTCCTGTTTTCTGATCAGCGTTCATCAGCGCTTAGTCAGCGGCCTAGTTGTCAGGCTTTCGCTGCGTTCAATGCCTGGTCGATGTCCGACAAGATATCCGTAATGGTCTCGATGCCGGCGGAGATGCGGACGAGGCCGTCGGTGACGCCGAGTTTTTGACGGCGCGCTGGCGGCAGGTCGCGATGCGATGCGGTTGCGGGATGGAGCGCGGTGGTGAAGACATCGCCGAGGCTGGTGGCGCGGACGCAGAGCTTGAGCGCGTCCATGAAGCGGAAGGCGCCTTCTCGCGAATCGTCGGCGAGGACGAAAGAGACGAGCGCTCCGCCGTATCCGGGCTGGAGAATGCGATTCAGGCGCTCGGGATTTTCGCAGAGCGCAGGATAGTAGACGCGCTGAACGCGATTGTCCTTCGAAAGCGAATCCGCGATCTGGCGGGCGTTGGCGCACTGGCGTTCGTAGCGCAGCGGGAGGGTCTTGATGCCGCGCGAGACCTCGTGCGCTTCCCACGGGCCGAGAATGCCGCCGACCAACTTCATCAACTGGAAGACGGCGTCGTGGTCCTGCTGGTGTTTGCTGACCACAACGCCGCCGGTGACGGTAGCGTGGCCGCTCAGATACTTGGTGGCGCTGTGTACGGTGAAGTCGGCGCCGTAGTCAAGCGGACGCGTGAGGCATGGCGTCGCGAAAGTGTTGTCGACGATGAATTTTGCACCGACCTCGCGGGCGATCGCACTGACGGCGTCCAGATCGCAGACTTTGAGCAGCGGGTTGGAGATGGTCTCGGCGACGAAGACACGCGGCTTGAGTTCACGGGCGCGGGCGGCGAGTTGGTCGGTGTCGGAGAAATCGGCGAGCGCGGTGTCGATGTCGAACATCGAGAGCACTTTGGTGAGCAGGCTGAGCGTGGCGCCGTAGAGGTCCTGCGAGGCGAGGACGGTGTTGCCGGGATGGAGTTCGCAGGCGAGCAGGGCGGCATGGAGCGCGGCCATTCCGGAGCCGAAGGCGCAGGCGCCCGCTCCGCCCTCGAGCGCGAGCATGGTGCGCTCAAACGCGGCGACCGTGGGATTGCCGTGGCGCGTGTAGACGTAGCCGGCAATCTCGCCGGAGAAGGCGCGGTCCATGTCGGCCATGGAGTCGTAGGTGAACGTGGACGAGGCGTAGACGGGGGTCACGTTCGGAATGCCGTTGGGAACAGTGCGGGACTCTCCGGTGTGAACGGCTTTGGTCAGGAGGGCGAAAAGATCTTTTTCTGGGGCCACAGTCAGAACCTCGTAATTGGTAATTGGTAATTGGTAACAGCCCCACCCAAGCAAAGCCAGCTTGGGTGGGCCACCCGAGCTAACCTGTTACTTCGATCGGCTCGTCGTCGAAACGCTTATTGTCTTCGTCAGACCCGGCCAGCAGGAACGAATTTACCTCGCCGGACTTCCCCTGGCGAACGCTGGCAATCACGTAGGAGCAGCCGAGCCAGTGCGCTTCGCGGAGATCACTGGCCGACCAGCGCGCGGCATCGTCGGGATGCGAATGATAGAAGCCGATGATGTCCTGGCCGGCGGCGCTGGCCTCGCGCTGGATGCGGACGATCTCGCGCGGGTCGATATTGAACCAGTCGGAGGCCGCCTGTGTGTTGTTGCAGCGGGCCGTCGATACGACGGTGCGCGCATGGTCGTCCATGTTGCCCAGCAGCACGCCGCAACACTCGTGAGGGTAGGTCTCCTCGGCGTGGCGGCGGATGCGGTCGTACTCGGTGCGGGAGATCTTCAGCATCGATAACACTCTATCGTAACGAAAGCCAAAAGCTCACCACAGAGGACACAGAGGGAACAGAGGAAGGATAATTCGAATACCTCCGTCTGCGATGTATCATCTCGGCCCATGGCCGCAACGTCATCGACGATCGAAGAACGCCGGGAACACGGACAGTCGCTGCGAAAAGTCGTGCACCGGGTGGACCAGTGTGAGTGGAAGCCGGCGAAGAAGCGTCCGAATCCGGTGGACTTGCTGGTGAGCGCCGCCAGCGACCGCCTGACCGAACTGCTGCCGATCAAGTGGACGCGGATGGCGGCTTCGGCATTCGGGTTCTTCCGCGGCGCCGTGCCGCTGATGGCGTTCGACCTGGCGGCGCTGTCCGTGACCGGGATCACGGTACAGATCTGCGGCGACGCGCACGTGCGGAACCTGGGCGTGTTCGGCTCGCCGACGGGAGCGCTGGTATTCGACATCAACGATTTTGACGAGACCATCGCTGGCCCGTGGGAGTGGGACGTGAAGCGGCTGGCAACGAGCCTGGTGCTGGCTGGAAGTGAAGCGGGAAATCCGCCGGACGCGTGCCGCGACGCGGTGCTGGCGTTCATGGCGGCATATCGGAAGGCGGTGTTCGAGTGCTCGCAGCTGCCGGTGCTCGGGTTGGCGCGCTACACCGTGCACATCCACGCGAAGTGTGTCGAGGGGGCGCTGCAAAAGGCAGAGCGCGCGACGCCGCAGCACACGCTCGAGAAATTGACGGTCGAGGACAAGGGCAAACGGCGCTTCAAGGAGCAGAAGCCGCTGCTGTATCCGGTGCAGGCGAAGACGCGCGACGCGGTGCTGGCCGCGCTGGAGCAGTACAAGACGACGGTCACGCCCGACCGGAGACATTTTCTCGAGCTATACCGGCCGGCGGACGTGGCGTTCAAAGTGGTGGGAACGGGGAGCGTCGGGACGAGGGATTATCTGGTGCTCTGTTTCGGGAACGGTCCCGAGGACCCGCTGTTCCTGCAGATGAAAGAGGAGCCGCCGTCGGCGTACGCGCAGTATCTAAAAGATGCGCCGAAACCGAAGAACCAGGGTGAACGCGTCGTGCTGGGGCAGAAGCTGATGCAAGCGCAATCGGACATTTTTCTCGGCTACACGAGCATGGATGGCCGCGACTACCTCGTGCGTCAGTACGCCGACTTTAAGGCAGCCGTGGAGCCGACCGACTTGAAAGGCAGCGGGCTGGCGGATTACGCGCGCACCTGCGGCGAGGTGCTGGGCAAAGGACACGCGCGGTCATGCGATGCCGCCGTGTTGTCGGGCTACTGCGGCGATTCCGACAAGCTCGACCACGCGATCGCGAGCTTCGCGAAATCCTACGCCGAACAGACGGAAGCGGATTACAAGTTGTTCCAGGAGGCGGTGAAAAGCGGGCGGCTCAAGACGGTGGAAGGTGTGCTGTAGCGACGAATCAGTCGGGCCAGCGTCAGCCGAGATGGGAGCTAGTCGGTTCTCCGGGGAGGGCGTCACGCGAGTCGTGACGAAAACCGAGGACCGGTAATGCGCCCGCGCAGGCAGCACGGATCGCCTTCCCCTCTCGCTCTCCCAGGTTCACAAATTCACAGCCATGGTAGAAACCGCGTTGATGCCGGACGACGGCGCTTATCGCCAGGCTTTCGCCAGCTTCGGCGATGGGCAAGTAGGCGATCATGGCGTCACCGATATCCAGCGATTCGGGGATGACGATCCCCAGGCCTCCTTCGCTTAAGTCGGTTGTACGGCCGAACACCGTGATTGTTCTTGTGCGGGTGGTCGCCTCAATCTTTACCAGTAAATCCACGTGGAACCGGGTATGTTCACGATGCGGGAACGAACCAGCTTCTCGGTTAGGCCCCGGGCGCAAGACCTCAAGTGCGGCATCCATGCCGATCTGCGCCATATGCTGGTGGCGCAGACGCGTGATCAAGACTTGTTGGTAAGCGGTGTAGACAGCAAAGAGCAGCACCAAGGCGAACAATCCCATCACGGCGATACCGAGTTTTTCCTGATCGACCCAGTCCCGCCGAAGTGTCGGCAGAGCCAGCGAGAACACACCGGCTGTCAGCAGCAGGCAAACGAGAACCGTTGCAGCCCAGCGAAACCAGTCCTTGCGGTCAAGACGGACAAGATGAGTTCGGCTTTCCGCTATGCCGGAGTAGGTTTCGCCTGCGAGTTGACCACTGATCGAGGGCGCCATAGATGCATTCTCAACCTAGATGGCGTCGAGAATTTCTTGTCGAGGTTGGTTCACCACTAACAGGGATGATCGGAGAGCTCGGTATCCGCAAGTTACGATCAGGAGATTTATCGGCAATTACGATGTCACCCGCCTGCCACCGGCACGGCGACGCCTTGCGCAACTAAGACCCTCTAAGGATTCTGGTGATTTACTCCACATCCCGCAGCAGCACAATCGCGAGCGGAGTTGTGGCGCTGCCAGGAGGATTGACAAGTACCGCCGTTCGGACCTGCCCTGCGGTGAATGTCACGGGCCCGGTATCTGATATCACGTCCGTGGTACCTGTATTCGTGATGCGCAACTGAAACGTGCCTTGCGGTGGACTCTCGTACCCGGCAAATTCCTCGAACGCCACGTCGGTGAAGGCAGGCGTGGCGGACCTCAAATCCGCGTTGACAGCCGTAATGTACAGGTCCACGGCCGATGCGGTCGGCGAAGCATGGACGAAGCGCAACTTAAAATGGTTCGCCGTGGGCGCCGAGTTATCATCGGTCAGCAGAATCGCATCAAGAAACTGAAGGAAGTCGAGCACGACGAGCGTATATTCGTGCCGCTGCGCGAAGAATGGGACGCTTTCCAACAGCAGGTCGTTCGAGTTGGAGGCAAAGATCAGAACATCGTTGTCTCCATCATCGATAGTCCGATAACCGGAGACTTCACGAAAGGCAAGATTCCTGGCGACGATGATTCCACCGACCTCGACATCCATTTGCGGCGAATCAGGTGAGGCATTCATGACCCGAGTATGCGGAAGCCTGTTGGTGCCGCATGCGACTGTAAACAGACAGCACAGCAGGGCAGCAATGATTGGAATGGTGCTGCCTCGGCGCATAATAAAAACGCCCTTACCGGCGGAATTATGCCAGAGTTCCTGAGCAGATTCACCTTGCGGTAACATCGCCTGTCACTTGTTTGGGACGAATGTTTGGGACGAAACGGCAACCCCGCTCCGCTGACTTGCGATAAGGGATTTAGAAAATTGTTACAGAACCGGCGAAGGGCAGCACTCGCCTGCCGTGAAACTCCTCCCATTGTTGTAACCCGTCGTGCCTTGCCATCTCTCAAAAGACTGACCAGCCACCTCTAGAGTTCTGGTCGTATGACCCCTAGCTAGGCGTAGCAAGGGCCGAAACGAACACAGTGGCAGACCTGAGGGCAGCCTGCCCAGAGCCTCCGAAAAGCGGAGTCTACCAACAAGGGAGTTTCCAATGAAAAGCTCACTGAGTGGCCTGAACAGCTCAATCAATCGGCGCTCATTCGTGAAAGGCGGATTGACGGTGGCCGGAGCAGCAACAATGGGTGCCGGCTTATTGACACATAGCTCTCCCCTTTTGGCTCAAGGCGGTACTCTTAACGCAGGCGATGCGGCCTTGCTCAGGTTCGCAGCTGCTGCGGAAATCCTGGAGACCGACTTTTGGGTACAGTACAACGAACTCGGCGGAATCCCGGACAGCGAAGTTCCAGGCGGGAGCGGAAACAAGTTCTACACTGCCAAGCTTCAAAATCTCGATTCCGACTTTCCCCAATATATCCACGACAACACGGACGACGAAATCACTCACTTTACCTTTCTGAACGCCTACTTAGTCGCCCATGACGCCGCACCGGCTAATCTGGACCAGTTTCGTACCTTGGAGGGCAGTACAGCGACCGGGGTCAACAAAGACAAGATCGGAAAACGACTTACCAATCTCACACAGCTCACCCTGGACACCAGTTGGTGGACTCGGTACCGCAGTGACAGCCATAACCCCGATCTTGATCCGAGTTTCGCGTTTCCGCAGGCGGTCCCGGATCTGGCCGCGGGACCACACACAGCTATCCCCAGGACCGATGCCGACCTACACCCCTCTAAACATCTCCAGGCGATTGCCAACACGGCGGCATTCCACATGCCGACCATCGAACAAGGTGGCAATAGTCTGTACCCCTCGATGGCGCAGAGGGCCAGCAGCGTGGAAGTACTGCGCATCCTGATCAGCATCGGCCCCACCGAGACCATGCACTTTCAAACCTGGTCAGACAAGGCGGGCAATGCGTGTTCGCGCCCTTTGGCTCCTTTGACCGACCCTACCAACGGATTGACGTTCCCGGACCTCAATTCGCCTCCGTTTGGCGGGGAGACCTTCCAAACGAACCTGATCATGCCGGAGCCCTGTCCATTTCTCAGCCGGGACCTCCCGGCCTGTTCGATCATCCGCCCGACCGAGACAACTGGGATCGCCATGGCCGTGGTCAAGTTCTTAACGGACATGGGTCTGTTCATCGGGCAATCGCAGGCGTTCTTTGATGTCATGACCGGATTAGCCACGGCCGCCGATGCGGCGACACGAATATGCTGAGCGAAAACAGCGTTACAAGGATAGAGAAATAGCGAGGTTCGTGCGGAGGGAGAGCAACATCCTGCGTAAGTGTTGTGAACAGTGCTTATGAAGCGATAACCAAGCGTGAGTGGGAGACCCGAATCGCCCACCCTAGCAAAAGCGGCTAGGGTGGGCCACCCAGTTGGGGACCAATTAGCTATCCAATATCAGCTCAGGCTCGGCCGGGATGAGTCGACAGGTCGTAGCGATCCAGGTTCATGACCTTGTTCCACGCGGCCACGAAATCGTTCACGAACGACTGCTTCGAGTCTTCGCATGCGTACACTTCCGCGAGAGCCCGGAGCTGCGAGTTCGAACCGAAGGCGAGGTCGACGCGAGTAGCGGTCCACTTCAGTTCGCCCGTCGCGCGATCGCGCCCCTCGTACACACCGTCGGAGCCCGAGGGCTGCCACTTCGTCTTCATGTCGAGCAGGTTGACGAAGAAATCGTTCGTCAGCGTGCCCGGCCGCTTGGTGAAGACACCGTGCTTCGACTGCCCGAAGTTCGCATCCAGGGCGCGCAGGCCGCCGATGAGGACCGTCATCTCGGGTGCAGTCAGCGTCAGCAACTGCGCCCGATCCACCAGCAATTCTTCGGCGGGTGTTTGCAGTCCCTTGCGGACGTAGTTGCGGAAACCGTCGGCAGCATGCTCCATGACGGAGAACGAGTGCACATCGGTCTGCTCCTGCGTGGCATCGGTGCGCCCGGGCGAGAAGGGGACCTTCACATCATGTCCGGCCTTTTTCGCCGCTTGTTCCACCGCCGCGTTGCCGGCGAGAACGATCAGGTCCGCTAGCGATACCTTCTTCCCTTTGCTGCCATTCGTCTGCGAACGATTGAACTCCTGCTGAATGGCCTCCAGCTTGGGCAGCACTTTCGCCAGCACGGCGGGCTGGTTCACTTCCCAATCCTTCTGCGGAGCGAGGCGAATGCGCGCGCCATTCGCGCCACCGCGCTTGTCGGAGCCGCGGAAGCTCGATGCCGACGCCCATGCGGTCGTGACCAGTTCGGAGATCGACAGACCGGACGCGAGGGTCTTCGCCTTCAGAGTAGCGACGTCTTTGTCTTCGATGAGTTTGTAGTCCACCGCGGGGACCGGGTCCTGCCATAGCTGCGCTTCCTTGGGAACGAGCGGGCCAAGGTAACGCGGGAGGGGACCCATATCGCGATGCGTGAGCTTGAACCACGCCTTGGCGAACGCATCGGCGAACTCCTGCGGATGTTCGTAGAAGCGCCGCGAAATCTTTTCGTAAGCAGGATCAAAGCGCAACGCGAGGTCGGTGGTCAGCATGGATGGCGCGTGCTTCTTCGATGCATCGTGGGCATCGGGAACACTGCCGGCCCCGGCCCCGTTCTTCGGCGTCCACTGGTGCGCACCGGCCGGGCTCTTGGTCAGCTCCCATTCGTAGTCGAACAGGTTGTTGAAGAAGTTGTTGCTCCACTTCGTAGGCGTCGTGGTCCAGGTGACTTCCAGACCGCTGCTGATCGTGTCGCCGCCTGCGCCTGTACCAAAGGTGCTTTTCCAGCCGAGGCCCTGTTCCTCGATCGCGGCGCCCTCGGGTTCGGGGCCAACATACTGCGATGGAACGGCGGCGCCGTGCGTCTTACCGAAGGTGTGCCCGCCGGCGATGAGCGCGACGGTCTCTTCGTCATTCATCGCCATGCGAGCGAAGGTCTCGCGGATGTCCCGCGCGGCGGCGATTGGGTCCGGATTTCCGTTGGGCCCTTCCGGATTGACGTAGATCAGGCCCATCTGGACCGCGCCGAGAGGGTTCGCCAGATCACGGTCGCCACTGTAGCGTTCGTCGGCCAGCCACTTGCCCTCGGGTCCCCAGTAGATGTCTTCTTCGGGCTCCCACACATCGGGGCGGCCGCCTCCGAAGCCGAATGTCTTGAAGCCCATCGA
>CAZLJE010000006.1:0-164104 GCA_964559835.1 uncultured Terriglobales bacterium | reverse complement strand
TCGTCGGCTACGTCGACCCCAACGTGCAGAGCAATCTGAGCGTGCCGGCCCAACAGTACGGCGCGTACAAATACTACTCCGACGCCACGCATCTGGAGTTTGGGGTGGGCCACGACATCACCAACCCCGGCCAGTTCGGACAGGAGTTCGGCCTGCCCATCATCATGCAGCCGCAGGTCGCGATCCTCGGCGTGGGCTCGGTGAAAAAGGAACCGGTAGTAGTGACCGACGACAACGGGCAGGACTCGATCGCCATCCGTTCCATCGGACACATTTCGCTCGGCTACGACCACCGTGTCGTCGACGGCGCCGTCGCCGACCAGTTCCTCCGCGACACCGCGAAATACCTGGAGAACTGGAACGAGCCGATGGGATAGAACAGTTGCTGGTTGCCAGTTGTCAGGTGCATGCAGAAAAGCCGCTCAATGGGCGGCTTTTCAACTGGCAACTAACAACTAGCAACTGACAACTACTTCTTCGCCCACGCGCTCGCGTTCAGGCATTGCACCGTGCCGTCGATGATCTTGCCCAGGCCGTCGGTGAACTTCTCGGGATCGACGATGTCTTTGTTCGAAACCGCGTCCACCACCGAAAGCGCGCTGCCCACGAACGACAGCGCTGCTTCTTTCTTGTTGCCCCCGGCCTTCGTTCCAAACACACCTTCGATGCCGGTCACGATCGCTGGAATGAATGCGATCCCTTGTAACAGCTTGCCAATGAAATTCATGTTTCCTCCAAAGAACCTAATCGGTAATCCGTAATCGGTAATCAGCGCTGACCGCTCTGCCGCTCTGCGTCCTCTGCGCTGATCTTTTTGTCGAGTTCGTCCAGATGGTTGGCGTGATACACGCTCAGCAGTTTGTTGGCGTACTTCGGATCGGTGGCCCAGTGTCTGGCCACTGCGCGCGCGAATCGCTCCGGGTCGTTTTTCGAGGCGCGCGCGTCGGAGTAACAGGCGAGACGCAGGATGATGCTGTCGCGATCGGCGAAGCAGTCGTCCATCGACGCATAGCGCGCAAACTCCGCCGTTACGCGCACCGTCCGTCCGTTCACTACCTCGAACGTCGGGTACGCCACGCGGTGGTGGTCTGCGTGCGCCTTGATGCCGAAGTAGTTGTGCGCGTCGCGACTCAACAGCGACTCGCCCCAGTTGCTTTCCAGGACGGCTTGCGCAACCGTGATTCCGGCGGGCAAACCGCTCTGCGCCGAAACAACGAGCGCTGCCGTCTTCGCGTTCTGTAGAAATTCTTTTTTTGTCATCGCGTGTAGTGCAGGCGCAGGTAGTCGATGCCGAGATGGATGAGCGTCAGCAGTCCGGCCAGTCCGGCGCCGATCCCGCCGGCGCGTTGAATGAATCGCTCATGGCGCGCGACGCGTTCGGCCAGCTCGTGTACGCGGCCATCGTTTCCGCTCCCGACCAGGTACCGCATGTGCGCCTTCAGTTCGGCCAAATCGGCAAGTACGGTTCTTTCGAAGTCAGTCATAAGAACATGGTTCATGGCGTATGGCCCATGACGCACGGCCTTCAATTCCATGAGCCATGTGCCATGAGCCATGCGCCGGTTCTAGAGTGGAATGTCCACGTGCAGCACGGTGCTGAATCGCGAATAGCGGCCCGCGCCATCGTATGGACGCAGGTACCACGTCTGCGAGCGTGAGGTGCGCGGAACAGTAAGAATGCGGTGATCGAAACGTCCGACCAGATTGCGGTCGTTCTCCAAGCCCCACCCGGTGTCGCTGCGCCGGACTTCGAAGCCCCCGCCGCTCGCCGGGTCCGCACCCGCATCGATCATCACGGACGTGCTGCCGATGTCGACGATTTCTGCAGCGGCAATAGGCGGCAGGAACTGAGTCCCAACCGAGGTGAGCGTGCTGGCGTTCTCCGGCAACCGGAGTTGCGGCGCCGAATCCAGGTGCATCGCCAGCGGTTCGGCGCTCTCGGTCGCAAACTTGATGTGGTAACGCGAGCGATCATCGGCCAAGTCGGCAGCCTCGATTGCCACCTCGCGCACGATGGCCGTGAATTCCGCATTGCGCGAAGGAACACGGATCGTGAGCTCGTCTCCCGGGAGGAGTTCGTCTTCGAGGAACTCGCTCCAGGTTTCGTATTCACCCGTCCACCCCGGTTGTGAGGCAGTCCGCAGCAGCGCCAGCGCCGCGTTTTCGCAATCGTCCGACGTCCGCGGCTGCGGAGACGCAACACTTGCAACCACCGCGCGATGGCCGTCGTCGATCCCGTGCGCTTTGGCGGCGATGCTGCTTTCGTCGATGACACGAGCCATCGCCCGCGCCGCGCTGCGATAACTTACGACGATGCGCTCGCCCTGCTCGGGCGCCGACGCGGGATAGAAGTAAAGCTGACTCGCGCTCAGCCGGCATTCGGCGCCTTCCGACATCGCGCCTGCCAGGCGGTTGCGCCAATTGCCGAAAAAGGTGCAGGTGCGGATTTCGGCATCGGCCACGCGGGCCAGCCGGGTGTATGCGACGCTTGCCTGCAGGGCCGCGGCGTTGATGAGCGCGTACGCGCAGCACGTCGACACGTCGGGCAGCCATCCTTCGTAAAGCACAGTCGCCGGTGCGACGAGAGACGCAGCGTCGTTCGGGTCGATCTCACGTACCTGCAAGATCACGCGCGCGACCGACGGGATCGGCATGCCGCCGAGCGGTCCGGACTCAGTCGCAAACACCTGCGATTGCCGGAACACTTCGCTGGCATAGATGCGCGTGGTGAGCGCGTACCGTCGCCCGGGGGCGGTCGTGATCGTCTGGCCCGAGGCACTGCCGTTCACGACCGCCGCAATCTGCGTTGCAGCTCCCGAGGAGGGGGTGAGGCGGAAGCCCAAAACGCAGCCCGCAATATCGAATGTTCCGGAATACAAGCCGCCGGCCAGCGCGTCGGCCGCGCCGGTGATCTCGAACTCGCCGTGGTCGAGCACCAGCCCGCCGCCAAGCTCCACGGGCTCGGTCAACTTCATGAATGTCGCGCCCAGCGCGCCCGTGCCGCCGCTGACGCGCAGCTTGCCCTGGCTGGCCGCGATCACCCCCGCTGGATCGGCTACCGTCCAGTACTCAGGCCGAATAGTCGTTCCGCGATATTCCTCTTCCACCAGCACCGTCCCGGGCCGCAGGAACGGCGTCTCCGAGAGACTGTAGGCGAGCGAGTAACCGTCGCCGAGGAAGTAGTCTTTGACGAACGCCGCCGGTTCGATCGCCCCCGCCAGGATCGCATCATTGATCAGCGAATCAGTGGGCTCGAGCTTCAATCCCTCGGGGCAGAACGCCGGCGCCGAATCGTCAAGCGTGTGCTCGACCGCGCCGATCGGACGAAGAAATAATCGGCCGTCCTGTGCGCGATACGCCGCTCGCGCACGCAATCCGAGTTCGGCGGCATGCTCGTCGAACCGGCGGCGTGGATCGGCAACATACGCTGGCAGCGTCAGCACGTCGTCGCATCCGGCAGTATCTAAGGCCCCGTGTGCTGCGTCGTTTGCGAGCGTAGCAAGGATCGCGCCCGCCGTACGGCCCACGAATGCCGGACGCTCTGGCAACGTCTTTGTCGCGAGCAGCGATTCATCGCTCTCCGCCCGCAACACGTACCGGTACTCCGGACCGCGCTCGCCCCATCCGAGGTATTCGTATCCGGGTGCGGAGGTCAAATATCCGGTGAAGACGCTCGCGCCGTTGTTACGCGCCAGCACCACACGCGCCCCGCTCGCCGGCACCACGAATTGAGCGTCGCACGCGTACACATACGCGCGCATCTCCGAAGGCCGGTTCAGGCGGCGTGTCAGGTGCGGCGGACGCTCGGTGTCGAGCGCCGGCGTGTAATCGAGATTATCGATGGTCAGCTTCATAGATTTTCGAAGTTTCAGCCGGGAAATACGACCGGTAGCACAGCACCTGCTCGCCGTCGTTGATGTCGGTCGTGGGCAGCGCCAGGAATGAGGCGTGCAATGACCAACTCTCGATTCGGTTGCCCCACCCTTCCGCGCGGTTTTCGCGGAGGGTGGGGATGTTCTCGATGTCACGAGTTCTTTCCGTGGCCGGCCCCGCCGGTTGCAGCCGCGGATAATGGAAGCAGATGCGTGAGCCGTTCTCGTCCTCAACGACGAACAGGGCCGACCACTCCTGGAAGAAGCTTCCTCCTTCGCGATCGACGAACGCGATCACCCTTTGTGCGCCCGCTCCCGCGCAAGGCACGCCGCCGATCAGTGGCTGCGCCAGGACGATGCTCGTCGCAGTCTTCACTGCCACGCGGCCGACGTTGAACGTCACGCGGCGTATGTAGTGCGGATCGCGCAAGACCGCCACCGGATCCCGCACGTACGCTCCCGCGACGCCGCTGCCGACATACCCGGTCTGCTGCCGGTAATCCAGATCGACCGCCACCATCTCGCCGACGTTGAACGCATCCACGGCGCCCGCTCCCAACACGAGCTCCTGTGCCGTCGATCCCGGCAGCACCGCCACTGCGCTCCGCGGCGAACCGCCGGAAGGCGACGGATCGCCGTTGACGTCGCTCGCGAGCACGTTCATGTGCTGCGAGCCGCCGCTGAGCGCCATCTGCAGCTTGCCCCATTCGCGAAATTCGAATTCCAGCCGCGCTTCGAGATGTTTGCGCACCTGCGCCGCAGCGGCGGATTTCGGGCCCGCGCGTAGCGGTTCATGCTGCGTCGCCGCCGTACGTCGGAACGCGTCGATGATTCCAACATCGACCCACGGCGCGCCGGGTGCAGAGGGGCCCTGCTTCGACGGATCAAATACCGCCGGTGTTCCGGTCTCACGCAGCACCGGCGCGAACCATGCGTGAACGCGGCGCGCGATCGGCACCGCACGTTCGTTGTTCATCACTGCTCCACCTCGGGGAAGAAGAAGACGGTGAGCTTGGCGACCCGGCCGGTGTCGACGTCCTCGAAAACCGGAACTCCCCAGAACACGAATGTGTCGAGAGACACGGGCGGCGTCTTCGTCATGTCGAACTTTGGTGTGCGCGGCGGCGTGCACAGGCGGAGGAATTCCGCATCGAGTGCGCTGAGAGCCCGGCCGCGGTCGACGCTGCCGGCCATGAGGCTAGAGACGCGATACGAGACGCGGCACTCCATCTTCATCAGTGGGCGCGCCGCCGCCTCGCTTCCGCTGACGATCTGCGGCGCGCTCCATTCGAGGTAATACGCGTTCGGCAGCCGTGGCGCGGCATTTACCGGTTCGTTCTCGACGACCAGCACCGCCGGGCGCTCGACGCCGTCAACGACGACCTTGCGCTCCGGATTCAGCGCGTCCAGACGATCGCGCAGGGCAAGGTAAAACGTGTCTTTTGTGGATTGCATAAAGAAGCTCTCAGCTCTTAGCTGTTAGCGCGACGCGGTACAGGTAGGCCACGCCGGCGAATTGTTCCGCGTGGAACAACTTCATCTTCAGTTCGCGTCCTGCGTGCAGCACGGCGAGCACCGCGGCAAAGAATTGCTCTGCGGTCTGGCCGCGGTCCTGCATGTATTGCGCGACGGATGCGGGCGCGATCAGCAGTTCGAGATCTTCGCCGCTGGCGCGCACAACGACAGGTGAGATCGCGACCTCTTCCGTCACCGGCGCTTCCCGCCCGAGTTGGCGCGCCTGTCCATCTTTTGCCGCCGACACCGGGCAGCGCAGCTTCACTTCCGTTCCGCCCAGCGCGCGCAGCATTGCTTCCGCCGCCCGGGCCAGCGGACCTCGATTAAAGTTGCTCATGGGTTCACCCAGAACTCACCACAAAGGTCACGAAGGCACACGAGGAATTCCTTTGTGTCCCTTTGTGTCCTTTGTGGTGAATGTTTTTTAGAGCCTTACCGCGACATACGGTGCGAGCAGAGTCCGCACGCTCCCATCCAGCAGCGAGTCGGAGAAATATTCCAGCTGCATGCGGTCCAGGACGCCACTGCGGACGTTCAACGCGGGTGTCGCCTGTGCGTTGCGCACGATCTGCGCGCAAGCCGTCTTGATTGCCTCCGGCACATCGACGAACCCGGCGGTGTAAGTGATCTCGACCTCGTCGAAACCCAAGCCGAGCGCATTGAACGGCAACGTGATTTCGCCGGTCTCCGCGCGATGTTCCACCCGCGCGGGATCCAAGTCAGTCCACGCCCCGGGTAGCGCAAAGGCTTGGGCCACCTCGGTGAACATGTCTTCGAGGTTGCGCGACACGCCGTAGCGCACGCGGACCTTTACCATCGGCGTTGTTGCCGGGTCGAGCGGCGCCAGCGGAAGAAAACTCAGCCGCACGGCGTTCGTTCCCGGTGCGAGGCGCAGCCGTTCTGTGTACTCGACGATGCCGAGAGTCGGTCGCCGGCAGTGCGCTTCGATGAGCGCCGATGCCGACGCGATCCACGCTTGTGCCGTCGAAGATTCCAGGCCGTGCGATTCGTATTCGGTGGCAGATAAGTAGTTCATATTGGCTCATGGCCCATGCCTCATGGCTCATGGCGCCGAATCCATGCGCCATAAGCCATGAGCCATGAGCCGGGTTTCTACCGCTCCACGTTCACTTTGTGGTGCGCGTAGCTGGCGCCCTTGACCACGATCGCGCCGAACTTCACCACCACCATCTGCCGCGCCAGCGAGCCGTCGAGGCCAAGCTGAAAAACGCGCGGGTTGGGATCCGTGAGCCAGTGGTACTCGACCATGTCCTCGCTCACGATGTACGCCGGCAGCACCGCACTCCCGCTTCCGGGCACGCCGGTGTAGCCGAGCGACCACTCGGGGATCAGCGGCAGCTCGCCCGCCTGTGTCGACAGCGTTTTCACCCGAAGTCCGCCGGTGATCTCGGCCGTCGAGAGGATGACGTTGTGCACCGTCTTCATCTCGCGGTCGATCAGGTCGAGCAGCACGGGGTTGGCGTAGATCGCCGTTGGCCGCACTTCGTAGCTGGAGCTGGCGACCATCTTCGCGATGATCGACTTCAGCCCGTCCACGATCGACTCGTTCGACGCGATGTCGGTCTCGTTCGCGCCCGCCGCGATCTGCCCGCAGGCGCCGAAGTACTGCAGGCTCGTTGGCGCGCTGAGCGACGTATCGGTGCCGTTCCACAGCGCGACGTCGTGCGTGCGCATCAGGCCTTCGACGGCGTCGGCCAGGTCCTTCGCCTGCAGGAACGCGAACTGCGACTGCTGCTGTCCGACTTCGACGTCGAACAGGTTGTAGTTGATCTGCGAGACCAGCGCCTTCAGCGGAACGCTGCGCTCGGCGCGCGTCGGTTCAGCGATCTTCACCACGATGTTGCGCGGATCGACGAAAGCGTCGGCAGCGGTGGCGGCGGCGATCGCCGTCTGCTCGAAGTAGCGCGACGGATGTCCGGTGGCCGGCAGCTGCTTGATGCGCTGTCCGAATACGCCGCGCCGGCGCACGATGTCGGTGATCTCGGTCTGGTAGCGGTTGACCTCCACCGCGCCCGGCCCGAGAAAATCGGCGGCGGCGTGCAAGTCGAGGAATTGTGCGTTCATGTTTTCTCCAGATTGCCTCAATGAAAATGGCCAGCGCTTTCGCCGGCCAGTGGTCAGTAATCAGTGTTCAGTGATCAGCAGGTATGATCAGAATCTCTCGTGACAGATCCTGATCACTGATTACTGATCACTGACCACTCTGCTTCGAATTGCGAGTTACTCGATGAGTCCAGCTCGCGCCATCTCCGCTTTCACGGCCATGCGCTGCTCGACCGAGAGCGATGCCAGTGCTTTGTCGAGCACGGCGGAGCCGGCGCCCTCCGCGACTTCGTTCTTGGACAGAATGGCGGTAGCGAGTGGCGAAAGTGTTTTGCGTGTCGCGCGAGTCGCCTGCGCCTTCAGATCTGCGTTGGCGTGCTCGAGTTCGGCGATGCGCGATTTCAGCTCCGCGGTTTCGGCGGGTGCCCCACCCTGACCGGTGCTGGAAGGGTGGTAGTCGTCGATGGCTGCAACGATGCGGTCCACCTTGGCCGTGAGCTCCAGGTTGTGCGCGTCGATGCGGGCCAGCGCGTTCTCCAGCGCCTCGGCCGCGTTGGCCAGGCGCGTGGCGGCGTTGGTCAGTTGTTCAGTGAGAGGTTCGTCCATAAGTGTCCTCGGTTCTTGGTTTTTGGTTGTTGGTCATTGGTTCCAGAGATCGGGACAGCCGACCAACAACCAAGAACCAACAACCAATAACCGTTTCAAATCAGTTCAAACCACGTATTCCGATATGCGGCCTTATCCCGCCGCAGCACGGCTGCACCCGTGAACGTGAACTCGGTCACGATCCACACCGGTGCGTTGAAGTCCTGCACGATGGCGTCCGTGATCTCGTACGACATGCCGTAGATGTGGGTGCCCCACCCTGACTGGTTTTGGAAGGGTGGGACTTTGGCCGCCTGCGCGCCCCGCAGCGTCCGCACGATCTGCGGGAAATCGCGCGCGTACAGGAAGCCGGCAACCTCGATGCAGTCTGACGGCCGGGTGGAGCATGATCGGGTGGAGCAGGGCTTCAGCCCTGCTGATCCGGCGGCAGGAAACATCGGGGCTTTAGCCCCCGAGGTAGTCGGGCTCTCAATGATGTTCGCTTCCGTGATCACGCCGATCTTCCGTTGTGCGTCGTGCGCGTCGAGCGTCGGCGCGTAGTCGAGCCCCATGCCGAGCAGCGACGGCAGCGCTCTCTCGCACGCCGCACGCGTCAGCAGTACGCGATGTCCTTTCGCGCCCGACGGTGAGCCTTCGCTCGGCCGGTCGACAAACGTGAGCACGCCGCGAAACGGCGCGCGGTTCGGATGCGCCGCCACCGGCGGCATCTCAATCGCCATGGATTGCAGTTCGATATTCATTTCGGGAATCCAACCATGCCGTATGTGACGGCGGGCACATCGTTCAAGCTGCCGACCAGCTATCGTTTCGGCACTCAGGCCGTTGCTTCGGAGGGTGTTCCCAGAGGGTTCTGGGCACGGCTTGAGACACCGGTGGAGGCTTTGCAGCCTCGCGGTTCAATTCCGCCACCCTCCGCACAGTCCACCGGTGGCTTGACTTTAGGGAATTGCAGACCTACGCTATAGCTGTCTCAGGCCGTGCTCAGAAATCTGGAACACGGAAGGCGGCTGGAACTCCAGCCGCCTTCGCCTTTCCTAGGGACTGACGACCAGCGCCTAGCGACCGATCTCCGCCAGCCCCCTCATCTGCCTCACCTCATTCACCGTCAGCACGCCAGAGCGCAGCAGGATTTCCTGGATCTGCGCCTCTTCCATCTCGTTGCGCGCGTCCACGTCGGTGAAGACAAATTCCAGGTCATCCCACCCGAGCTTCTTATGGATGGCGTCGCGCGTGAGGTGCTCTGCGAATAGCCGTGCGGTCGGTACGATCGCCTGGCGGAACGCGATGTCGTTCAACTCAGCGGCGGTCGAGCGGTTCACGTCGTGCTCGACACCCAGGAAGAACGGCGGCAGGTCGAACGCGTCGGCGATCACCCTGAGCAGGAACTCCTGCCATGCCAGCCGCAGGTCGGAATCCGTGCCGCCGCCGAAGCGCAACACCTCAGGCTTCGACTCGACCGAAAGTATCGGCACGCGGCCCGTTCCCTCGATCTCGTCCTGCCACCAGCGGATGAGCCGCTCGTGCTGCACCGGCGCCAGGTCCTGCAACCACAGCGCGTACTGCACAACCGTGTTCGACGCCAGCCGCGCGGCATAGCGGTGCGCGCCGAGAAATTCGTTGATGGTCTCGAACGCGACCTCCAGCCGCCCGAGTCCGAACGGCGTGTGCGTCCGCGGGTTCAGCCGGATGTAGCTGAGCTCGTCGTCGGCCAGAACGATCTGCGCCTCGGGGCCAAAGCGTCCTGTGTGCTGCACGTAACGCGGCGACGCCGCCTGCCCATCCCAATCTGCTCGCAGGCGGATCGTCGATCCATCTACCGGCCAAAGCGCCAGCGGACGCCCGGCATCTCCGGTCGGCACCAGTTCGACGGCTCCGAATCCGCCAACGATCACGTCCTCCAGCACCTGCTCGGCGAACGAGCGGAAGCTGTCGTCGGGGTTGGGCGCGTCGAACACCGCCGTTAGCGCCTCGACACGCGGATCTTCCGCCGAGATGTCGCGCGCGCGCCGTGGCTGCACTCGCCACTTCATGCCGGCGATGCGGTCCTTGACCGTGTTGATCGCCTTGCGCGCAATCGGCGTCTCGGCGAAGCGGCGCAGGTTGAGCGCCGTGGGTTTGGGCAGGCCATCGCGCGCCGGCGTCGACCCGATATAGAGCGGCAACGGCTGCGTGCGCCGGCGGTTGTCGTGCTTGGCGGACACTGCTCCGCCGCGGCGGCCGATGAGTCCACGGATCTTGTCTTTTATGTTCATGGGAATGAAAAAGCCGCGGCCATTTCCGCGGCGTGCTCCAGAATCGTTATCTGCTACTCAGAAACCGTCGTGCCTTCGGGCAATCGCCCGGCGTTCCGCAAACTTGCCAGCGCGATCGCCGACGCCATCAGTTGCACCGTCGCGGCCT
The DNA here is from genome assembly GCA_964559835.1 of uncultured Terriglobales bacterium. Lineage (GTDB taxonomy): Bacteria > Acidobacteriota > Terriglobia > Terriglobales > Acidobacteriaceae > DAISJI01. The sequence continues at coordinate 153,647 of CAZLJE010000006.1, read as the reverse complement.
GATCGTCGCTGAACGCGGACTTCGATGGCGAGAACACTTCCAGGATCCCGATAACTTTCCGCAACGCCAGCACCGGCGCGACCACGATCGACCGGATCCCGAGCTGCCGGCACGATTCGCGATTCACCCACGGCTCGCTCTCGGTATCGTTGCAGCGCCACAGCTGTCCCGTGCGTGCTCCCAGCGCCGTCAGTCCGTCCTGAGGGACTTCCGCCCCCAGGTCCGGCGCTATTCCTGTGCTCGCGCGACACACCATCCGAACGCCTTCTTTCATCGCCACCGCTCCGCCCGACGCCTTCGTCAGCGCGCAGGTGCGGTCCACTCCGAATTGCAGCATCGAGACCGCGCTGCCCGCGTGTTGCATCGCCAGGGCATACGCCGGCTCGAAATGCGGCGGGCATTCCGGATGCGTCGGCGGCACCAGGAACGGCTTGGGCGCCGCATCGATCGTTTCGGATGCGCTCTTCACTACTCGCGCCCGCGGTTCGCCCTGCAACGATCCTCCCAGCACACGCGCCAGGCTCAGCACCGACAGGCTGCCGCATGCCAGGCATTTCGAAGAATTGTTGTACGAGATCAGCTCGCACTCGGTGCAAAACACGGTGTGGCGCAACTCGAGGAAAACGACGTCTCTCGCCTTGCGGTACGACGCTGCGGGAATTGAGTCCTTATGGTTTGTCCGGCCGAACATCCGTCACCCGATGCACCACAATAAGTGCACCGAGTCCAAACGCGCGAGTAACGACGGTGGTACATGGCGTAGTGGTCGCGAAAACACTATGGATAACACGCCTTCGCCGGTGGTCAGAGAGCCGTACTGACTATCCAAAACACGCTTACTCCGATGGCAGAAAACGCAATCGGCAGAATCGCCCGTGGCTTACCAAAGACGGACACGAGCAGGCCCGCCGCCGTGAATTTCAGGACGACTCTGTGCCAATGCTCGATGGCTGTAGACGCTCGGCCATAATCATCTCCCGCTGACCTCGAACTCCAGTTGATTTTGGGTACAGTAGCGCCCATGATTGGCCAACACACGACTGCAATCGTCACCAATATGACTGCAACGAGTGAGGCCTTGTTTCGCCAATTGGTACGGTTTTCTCGAAACGCTTCGATGGCCCACTTCCAACCTAGTGCAAGCGTCAACGGAGTGACGAAGACTGAAGCCGTTATGATCGCGTCGGTCGCCCAGTTCATATGTGCAAGTCTACGGCGGCCCGGTTCGCAATGTTCCGCAATTCCGAAGTGTCCGCAGTGTCAATTCCTGCTTTGCGTAGCACCGCCAGCGCGAAGGCGATCTGGTCGTCGGTACGGTCCAGATCCGGTTCGACGACCGCTGTCAGCTCCGTTTTCGCATTTTCAGCGCGCGCAATGCCCTCGCGCAGCTCCGGATAGCTGAACGCCAAGACCTTGGCCGCGTCCGTGTCGTTTTCCAGCGAGACTGCCTGGAACATCTTTATTACGCCGTTCGGCCGATAGCCGCAGTCGATCCGCAGCGGGTCGCCCCGATGCGTGTACTGCGCGGCCGCTATGCGGTGACGCATATGCTCCCACACGCCGGCGTCGCTAAAGGCCTGCTTCATGGCGCCAAAAATGGCGGCACGTCCGGTTCGCTCTCCCAACCCAACGCGCCGCCGCTCCAGGTACATGCGTGCCAGTGTGTCCATTTCGCTGGCCGCGTCCTCTGCCAACACGCCCTGCACCGGCGTGAATTCAATCCCGTTCGAGAGATAATCCTGCAGTTTCGCCAAAAGCGTCGCCCGGTCGAGAACTCCACGCGTAAGCTGCGCGTTCAGGTCCGACTCGAGCGCTTCCAGCGTCTCGATGTCCGCCGCCGGATCCAGCGCCCGCGCACGCCGCCAGTCGCGCGTGAAGCGCAGATGGACGTTGCCCGCGTCATCGAACAGCATCACGCCGATGTTTACGAACTCGCCCTTGACCACGTCCGGGACGTAGCGGATTAACGAGAACTCGAGTTGATTATTTACAGCCATAGTGGTCAGTGATCAGTATTCAGTGATCAGGATTCAGACCTCCGACGCGGGAGCGGGTTCGAACGTCTTCGTCTTCTGCTCGATCGTTGCTATGAACGCTGCGAGCATCTTCTTGATTTCGCAAATCTGCCGAGCCAATGTGTCGTACTCGCGATTGTTTGCGAAGAAGTTGAGGTCGCGTGCGATCAGAAGTTCGCACTCAATCTCGCTCGCAGAACCGAATGCAATCTGCAAGAATCTGCCGAAATCCTTGCTCGTCTTCTTGCCACAGCCCTCGGCGATGTTTGCTTCGATCGATACAGCAGCACGGCGGAGTTGCGACACGATTCCGTATAGCTCGTACGGTGGAAAGTGCCGCGTTATCCGGTACAAGTCAAGAGTGAACGAGTGAGCCTTGTGCCAAACATCGAGCTCACGAAAATCTCTCATCTTCACCCCCTGATCACTGACGACTGATCACTGACCACTCGCTCATGCGTGCCCAACTGCGACTGTCACTGCCGTCCAGAGCGGGAACGGCTGGCGCGACGATTGCTTGAAATCAGTGATGAGTCGTCTAATAACGTTGCGCCGCTTTACCAGATCCGAAACCAACTTCTCCAGCCCATCCGCGTCGCCCTCGTACCATTCCGGCGGGATGCAGCCGGCGATCTCCCCGATCACGTTCGGGTCGAGTGCCTCCAGTCGCGACAGCCACGGCTCAAAGTCGTCCCACTGCCGCACCCATTCGTAAACTTCATTCCGCAAGTAGATGCCGCGCAGCGGCGAGTCGGGAAAATTCCACTCCGCGGCGTTGAAGCAATAGCCCTGGTCGATGTAGGTCGCCGTGTACTTCCGTTCGCGCGCCTTCTTCCAGAACGCGACCTGCCGCCCATTCGCGTTGCACGTCCACTTGTCCACCAGCAGCATGCCGGCGAACGTCTTCAGGTTCCTCACCTGCGACAGCGCCTGCTCCGGCAGGTAATCGAGTACCTGGCCCTCGGCCGGATCGATGACGTAGCGCGAAGCAAACTGCAATCCCGGCGTGCAGCGGACGGTGCGCCCGGCGAGCTGGATGTTCAGCTCCGGCGTGTGCTCGATCAGCCATTGTCCGACGTCGATGATCTCCGCCCGCGCCGCCGGCAGGCCGATCCGCTCCGCCAGCCGGGACGCCATGAAATCGTTGGCGAGCACGCGCACGTGCTGCGGGTTGTTCTGGAACTTGACGACGTAGTAGTTCGCGTCGTCGGCGCGCATCAGGTGCGATTGCGCTCCGCCCCGCATGCGGCGCACGTGTTGGACAGCGGTCAATGGCATCGAAACCTGCGAAGTCTAACGCTTTGGCTAAACCGGAGTCTGTGACATAGGACAAAAACATCGTCGATTTTCGATTGCTGATTGCCGATTTAGGAAAAAACGTATTCGGTATTCGGTATTCCGTATTCAGGATCACGAATGTTGATCGTCGAACTGCTCAGGTCCGGAATACGGAATACGGAATACGAAATACGTGTTTACCTCGCAAAGCTCCCAAACGTGATCTCTCTCGCGCCGAACTTCGCCTGCTGTTGCAGCCGCACCCATTGCGCGAAAGCCATAGCCATCACGCAATCGTCGTGCGCGCCGACTGCGGCCGAAGCACTGCCGTCCACGTGCCGCACGAACGCACGGCACTCCTGCAGCAGGCGCGCGCTGCAGAACAGGTGCGGTTCGTTCTCCAGGCGCGAGGCCAGCCACTCCAGCATGCGTGGCCTGGTGACCGACGAGGTCACCAGGCCGGCCTGGCCGCCTTCGCAATAAATATGCGGATACCCGAGCACCTCGTCCAGGTACACGAGCACGGCGGCGCCATGATTGTTGCGCTCCACGGCCAGCAGCGCGTCGTTGTACTCGTGTCCCAGCGCTGCCACCCGTGACGCCAGTTCGCGCGGCGAAAAATGTCCGTGCAACTCTGCGCACTGGCGGCTGCGCTGGCCATCGACCACCTGCGCGCACGCGTAATCGCCGCCCGTGCCACCGCCGGCCGTATCGATGCCGATCACATACTTCATGCGCGGCTGAGGCGGATACCAGATGCTGACGCGGCCGTTGTCACGCGATTCGGCGGGACGGCCGACCTCGAGCAAGCGGCGCCCAATCACCTCGGCATCGAACACGCATTCGCCCGATGCCAGGAAGCACGACACCGGGTCCTCGGCGTACTCCTGTTTCGCCAGACCGCGAAAATTCGCGCGCAACTGGCGGCGGAACGAAATCTGTTCCAGCGATAGGCCGTGGTGCGATATCAGCTCACGCTCATCCTCCGAGAGGGCTTCGGGCTCGGGGCTACGGGCTTCGGGAGAACTCGTCCCCCCGAAGTCCGCAATCCGAAGCCCGTCTGCCTTGTACTCCTCCGCCATCCACCAGGGAAAGAAGTGCTTCACGTAGCCGGTCTCGTCCGCGCGCTGCCACTCGTCGTAGAAGCAGCCGCCGGCGCCATTCGGCGTCGACTCCAGGACGATCTCTCCGTCCGGCGGCACCGCGGCGCGCAACGACGCCAATGTTTCGGCGGCATCGCGCGGCCAGCGGGCCACCTCGGAGCAGTGCAAGTGCCTGATGGTGAGCCCGCGGCCGGCGTTCGGGTCCGCAGCCGTCTCTACCCGGTACTCGCTGTCGATTTCCGGGAAGACGATCTGGCGGACGTTGGCGCGCGACGTCCTCAGCGCGCCACACCGCAACACTTCCGGCAGGTTCTCCAGGAAGCGGTGAGTGATGCGGAAGATCTCCTCCGCCGAGTTCTGGTCGTGTGCCACCTGCACCGTGACGGTGCCGGGGCGCGTGATGGTGGAGAGAAAGAAACGCGCGGCGATCCAGGTGGTCATGCCGAGCTGCCGCGCCTTCAAGACAATGTTGCGGAGTCCGCGCTTGTGCTCGAACTCCGTCTGCATGCGGTTAGGCACGAGCGGAACAAGCGCTCCGCGCTTATTCCTCACTCTGAGCAACGCCGCGACGAGCATCTCTCGCAGCGTGCGCCCGCCTGTCTTGCTGATCTGATCCAGATTCTTGCCGAGAACGGTGAGGTACTGAACGTCCCGCGACTTCGCGGACATGAGCCGAACGACTTTCTTGCACTGCTGAAGGTTTCTACTTTGCTATCCAGGAAGAATTCGCGCAGACGTACAGCGTGCTGTTGCTGCCGCCGTCCGTGCGCGAATAGAGGGAACCCGTGGTGCAGGACCCGCTGGGAGCGCCGGCGGCAGAACACCACGACACGGCGCCGATCCGCAGACACCGTCCTTGTTCGAGGTTCAAGTCCATGCCGCCGACGTCGAGCGTCGACGAGTGGCCATACAGGTAACGAGCGCCGTCGCTGCCGAGGTACGTGACTCCCTGGGTCGAGGAACGGGCAGCGGTGACATCGCCCGGGCCTCCGGTGACGGCGCCGCCCGCTCCGAGGCGTCCGGTGACGACCATGTCACCGGACTGCGTGTCGATGCGCGCGCGCATCTCGCCGGCCGAATTCAGGAACTGCCACCAGGCGTTGCCGAAGACGGCGAGGATCGGCCCGGCGAGCCCGTCGGCTTGTCGCGTCTGCAAGACGTAGTTGGTGACGCCGCCGGACGGCAAGCCTTCGAAGAGCACGGGATTCGTGGAGCCGTTCATCAGGAACCGGGCCGGCTCGCCCTCGGGGTAACTGGGTCCCTTGAAGCCGATCACATTCGTGTACGAGCGTGAGATCATCGCCGGCGAATTGGCGAGCATGGTGTTCACCTCGTGCAGGAACACCATGCCGCCGCTGGCCGGATTGACATACACGCGGCCGGTATTCGGCGTATTGAAACTGCGGACCCAAAGCGAATTCAGGGCCAGGGCGCACGATTGCCGCACGCTGATGACATTGCCGCCCGTTGGGCCGCGCCACAAGATGCTCAGCCCGGAGAGCTCATAACTGTGATTGCTGATGGACGTATCCGGATCGAACACGACAGCGGTGTCGTCGGCCTCGACATAGATGTCGTCGGCATAAAAATATTGCGCTGCGCCGACGCGGATGGCAGGACGGCCCGTAACCGCGGCGATATCGGCGTGCGCCATCATGGCGCCGCCACCCTGCAGGTTCAGTTGGCTGGTGAGTCCGTCGTATACCACGCCGACGGTCTGGCTGCCTTCCTGCATTACGCCGCCGCCGTTGCGGGTATAGAAATCCTGGATGCGCATGTCGCTCACCTGCATGGTGGTGGAGCCGACGTGCATGCTATTGGCCCCGGTACAGTTGACCGCGCCCACACGATCGATGCGGCCAAAGGCGTTGGGGCCCGAGGCGGGATCGGCCGTGATATCGAGCGCCATGGCGGCAGAGTTATTGCAGTCGAGCGTGAGGTCGAGCATCTGCCAGTCGTAGCCGCCCTTGATCTGGAGCATCGTGGCGCCCGCGGCGCCAGTCCATTTCAGCACCACGCCTTTGTCGGCCGGTCCGCCCGGAGCGGTGCCGCGTCCTTGCCCGCGCAGCGATACGTTGTGCAACGGCGACCAGGCCAGCGGTTGCGAGATCTTGTAGATGCCCTCGGGCCAGGCGAGCGTTGCGCCGTGGGCGGCATTGCGCGCCGCATTGATCGCCGCGTTGATGGCGGCGGTCGAGTCGTTCACGCCATTGGGATCGGCGCCGAAGTCCCGGACATCGAGCGTGGTGCTCAAGTTCGCCGCGTGCTTGCCGTCGACGGTGTCGGCGTCGGAGTTGCAATCGCCGGCGGCCGCCTCCAGTTGCGAGCCGTCGGCCGAGACGCGGACGCAGCGCGCCGGCGTGAACGAACCCGTTCCTGTTCCGCCCTTGCCGATGCTGAGCACGTTCGACGCGGACGGTGCGGCGGCGGCAATGGCTACATCGACGTAGCCCTTGTTGGCCGCCGCCGCTTCAGTCCCCGGAGAGGGGACAAGGGGAGACTTCGCAAAATTCTTCACGCCGTCGATCGCCTCGTCGCCGTTCTTGCGCACAGCGGTGGCGAGCTGGCCATCCACGTATTCGCGCGATACGACCTGCATGGCGACCGTCGCCGGCACTTGCGCCGAACGTATGGCGGCGATCGTCGTCGGAGAAAGCGCCGGTACCGCCCAGTACTCGGTCGAGGTCGCGCCGTCGTCGAGGCTGAGCACGACTTTGTATGCCGTGCCGGTGGGGGTCGCGCCCTGCGTCGGGATCAACGGGACATTCACGCTTCCGTTCGCGTTGATCTTCACGCTGAGCGTGCCGGCCGCGACGGGTTTGCCGTCAGCGGTCGAGAACGCCGGCCACGAGATCAGGATCGTCCCGCGGGCGGGCGTGCCGTCGGCCCGATAGATCGTATCGTCGATGATCGTCTTGTTCGGTTCGGCGGCGCGCGCCGGCAGTGCCAGCAGCGCGATCGCGGAAATCAGGCAGTAAAAAAGCCGCTCGAGGCGGCGGGTCTTCTGAGTCATAAGTCTCTGCTCGAAACCAGGAAATCGTTGTGGTGCTTCGTATTCCGTATTCAGTATCCCGTATTTGAGAGCGGATCCCCCGGAATACGAGATACGAAATACGAGACACGAAAAATTTTGTCACCGGGCTGCCGCCGAACTATACGTCCGCACGAAATTCTCCACCGAGCGCACGTACACGTCGGCGAAATCAACGACCGGACGGCGGTCCTCGACGAGCATCATCGCGTCGTCGAGCGAATACCCGAGGACGCGGAGCAGCGCCAGCGTCATCATCGGAGCGCGGTGCACGCCGGCGGCACAGTGAATGAACAGCTTGTTGTCTCCACCGGAATTCAGGGCCTCCAGCGCGAACTCGACACCACGCTGGAAGATGTCCGGCGGCTTGGGCTGGAAGTCGTCATCGACGGCGTTCCACAGCACAGCGATGCCGTGCGGCTCGGCAAGCGGCGTGTCATCGAACTCGACCTGCATGTCGATGATGTGCGTCACGCCCAGTGTCGCGACCTTCTCCATGCGTTCTTCGTCCCAGATGCCGCCGCCGAGCGCGATCTGATCAGTGATCCAGGTAATGTCCATGAGGGCTCAGGGCTTTGGGCTCTGGGCTTTGGGCATGCGGAAAACCTGGGTCGGTCCAAACATCCGCTGATACCTGAAGCCTAATGCCCGATGCCTGGTTTCCATCATACAGATTCCGTTGCGCCGATGTCCGTTGCAGAACCGTTACCGAAGTTAGGCGCCCGAAGTGCTCCCCGGACACGCTCCATCGGCGGCGCTGTCCGGCGGCGGCTCCAACTGGAGCTGCTCGATCAGATATTCGGCGAGCGACTGGCGCGGTGGCTCTTCTTCGTCGGGAGTCACGGCGCCGCGCTTTGTCGCCGGGTCCAGCAGTTCGAAGACGAGCTTGGCGTGCGGGCAGCTTCCGCCCTCCGCCTGTTTGACCAATGCCCCGACGATCTTCGGATACGCGTCGAGGACGATATCCAGGCCGCTTTCGCGGGCTTCGGCGATGCGGCGCGATGTCTTCTGCTTTTCGGTGTTTGTCATAAATGAAAAAGGCGCGCCGGTTCGACGCGCCTTGCTGAGTGTTTTTCTACCACTCTTAATTTCAGGATATCAAATCGCAGGGGGTGATTCCCTCGTAATCTGCAAAACTGAATTTCCTACTGCACCAAACAGTTACACGGATTTGTGACATCCAGGGGGCTTGACAGGAAAATTTCCACAGGCACGCGACGGAAGTCGTCGTCGAATTCCGCCTCATCAAATGCGACAGTCTCGTCCGAGACGCACTCCGTATCGGCGGCGTGGATGCTATCGACAAGCGCGGTTTCCTCCGGCGCCGGCGTTGACCTCTCCAGGTCGGTCTCCACGACTTTAGTTTCCGGATAAGGCTTCATCAATCCCGACCTCAAAAAGATGTCGCTGAGCACATCAAGCACCTCGGGCAAGCGCCGCTCGACCTTGATGACAGGCCAGCCGATCAGTCGCGCCGCCTGTTCTTGCGTGTACTCCTGCAGGACCACGCGCGTGATCAGTTGCTGGTCGACACGCCGCAGCCGCTGGAGACAACGCTCGACGTCCAGCACGTAGACCACGAATCCTTCGAACGACACCGGGTGGCACTGCACGTTCGACGAGGGCAATAGTTCTCGGCCCAGGAATGATGGAAGCCGGCCGAGTTCGACCGACATGTTGAAATACCGCCGCAGCATCGCGACCGTCTTCTTGCGGTAGATCGACAACTCAGGTGGTGGAGCGGGTTTGGAGTGCGGTTTCATGCGCATGCTCCTCCCATGCAGTCGGCCGCGCACAGCAGCGCCGCTATGAACATCACCGCTGATGCGCAAGCGGCCTGCATCGCGCCCGGCGTTCCGCCCCGCGACGGAGGCGGAAGTTCCGCGATCGCCTCGGCGCAGCGCGCGCAGTACACCGTGTCTGTGCCGCGCGGGCGCAACCAGAGCCCGCCGCAGCGCTCGCAATATTTAAGTTCCAGCTTCGGGTATGAATAGGACGGCATGAGTTCCTCCTGAAAAGGAAAGCCCTACGCCGGGGTGGCCCACCCTAGCCGTTTTTTGCTAGGGTGGGGTGAATCGGCGCAGGGCAAGTTGTGTGACGTTGGCCTGCTTGGACTATTTAGTTATGACCGCGTACTACTCCGGACCCACGTCCGGCGTTAAACTTCGAGCAGGAAACCGCCGAGGTCGCTGCGACGGCGGAAGTATCCTTCTTCGTATCCTGACTTCACCACCCGCCCGTTGTGCACGACGATGGTCAGGTGGCCGTTGAACTTCATCTTCCACAGCAGCCGCTCGGTGGAAGCGGATAGCAGCTCGCCCGACTGTACTTTCCGCCGGAGTTCGATCAGGGTACGCTCGTCGGCCGTGGCATGTTCGGTTTCGCTTACGGCTTGGCGGCGGCGTTCACTGCTGCAGCCGGGCGCTGGGCCGGAAGCGGTGAGGGGAGCGTTGTTTCCCGGTCCGGACTGGGGTCCGGGAATGGGACGCGAGAGATCGGCCATACAGCACGTCCTTTGTCAAAAAGCTATATCAATACAGGTACTCTATAGCTGGCGATAAACCAGTGTCAAGGACTCTATTCCTAATTGCAGGAACGACTTGTCTGTGATATAGCTATAAGTTATAAATAGGAGGACAGGTATGAGCTTTCAGAAATTGCAGGACCGGCTGCGGCGCCGCCTGCTGGCGCAGATCTCGGCGGGCGAACTCACCGGCCTCGGCCTGGCCGAGATGATCGGATTCCAGCAGGCGCACATCTCTAACTTCCTCAACCGCAAGCGCGCTCTCAGCCTGGAGGCCATGGACCGCGTGCTCAGCGCAATGCGCTGGTCGGTGGCCGACCTGATGGAGGACTCCGAGCTGCAGCAACGCCTGGAGCGCATGTCGCCTGCCGAGGGCGACTACGACAATGTTCCGCTGCTCGAGGGCGCCAACGCGCTGGCGCAGCCCACGCCGTCGGCCCACCAGATCGCCGAGGTGCTGAAGTTCAAGCGCAGCTTCCTGAGGCGGCTGCGTTCGGACCCGGCCGGCGGGCGCGCGCAGTGGCAGCGCTTCGTGCTGGTCAAGGCCGACGCGCGCGAGGGCATGAGCATGTATCCGCGCATGATGCCCGGCGCCACCCTGCTCATCGACCGCCACTACAACTCGCTGCGCCCCTACCGCCGCAGCGAGCGCAATATGTACGCTGTCCGCTACCAGGGCGCGTGGACGATCAAGTACGTGGAGGTCGTTGGCAAGACCCTGGTGCTGCGCCCCGAGAACAAGGAGTACCCTGTGTCGGTGGTTGAGATCGGGGCGAACGAGTCCGCCACGGAGTACATCCTCGGGAGGGTGGCGCACGTGGCGATTGAGACATAGGGCTGCCCCAGCCCGCGGAGCGGGCAGCAGATCGTAGCCCCGCACGTAAGTGCGGGTCAGCGTTCCTGTTCTTTCCAGAGTGCCGTCGGGACGGCACACGACGTATCGACCTCGACTACGTCATTCGATCCCGAAACGCGGCAGGCTGTCGATGTGGATGGGGCCGTCGAATTCTACGGCAACCGGTGTGCCGGTCTTCAGGCACGTCGGGCAGAGACTATGCATCATCCTGAACCTCTCTTCGGCTTCCGTTTCGCTTTTCGCTTCGATAAACCCGGGCTCGCTTTGGTCAGTATCGATCAGCCAAGCGTTCTTACAGTTGCGGCAGGTAGCTTTGCTGATTACTCGATAGTGCATAGCAGCGCGGATTATAGCGTCTATCCTGACGTTCGGCTCGATCGTCGGACCGGCTAGGGGAGGCTCCTGGTGCCGTGGCTGTCTGTGATCTGCAAGGTGGAGCGGTTTCCATCCTGACTGCGACCGACCTCCCGGGGCGCGGGATGGGAAACGGAAACGACCGAGGTCACAGGCAGCAACGCTAGGTCCGGATCCACCAAATCGATCGCCTGAACTTCCTCTTCCAAGTGCGAGCTTCCATCCGGCGCCGTTTCTCGTGAGGAGTTGACCTCCTGGACAAGTTCAAGGGCGCCGGGGCTCAGATACCGTCCGGGCACAAATGCCGAGTACGTCTCCACGGTGGTGTCGGTTACGTTGTTGTCCGTGGATTCAGTGGTGACGTCACGTTGCGTGATGTCCATCTGGCCCAAACCAGTGTCTCCGTACGACCGCTCTTCTTCCGTTTGGCCGGACGCCGTTTTTGTCGTAGTGCTCTCGCTTCGAGCAACCGCAACGAACCTGTCGGCGAGGTCGGGCACGAGCACGGTCACCTGCTGTTCCGTGACATCGCCCTTCGGCTGCAGGAGCGTTTCCGAACGCTGAACCGGTACGAGGCCGCTCGCCCTCTGCTCAAAAACAACGCTGGTGATATGCCGGGTGCCGTCGCCGGTGTCGGCGGCTTCTTGCTCCGCACGCTGCACAACCTGCAATTGCGGGCGGATGTACTGGCTTTCGTTCGCGTCGGCTCTCGATGTGGTGCGGACCACGGTTTCCCGTCCGTCTGCGGCGGTGCTTCGCTGTTCCTCTACAACTGCGATGAGCACGCGTTTTCGGTCGGCATTGCGGAAATACTGGCGCTGCACTACGGTCGTGGAATTCGGATTGGGTTGAAAACTCTCCTGCTCCGTCTCGGTCCATATTCCAGGCACGCCACCAATCGAGCCTTCCATGCGTGTCTCGATCGTACGGCCACCCTGCTCGGTTCGGGTCTCGACTACGCGCCACGGGTTCGTAGCCTCGTAGAAATAGGGCAACCTGAGATCGGTCGTTATCGTCTCCGTGACTTGCGCCTGCATAGGTAAGCAAACGAGGAGGGCGGTAAGCAGGGAGGCGGGAGTTACAAACCAAATTCTGCGACGCATAAACACTTACGCCTGGAAAAATTCTATGCCTCGGTTGTCATCGACGGCAAACGATCACAGGGTGCCCCACCCTAGCCGGTTTTGCTAGGGTGGGATGCTCCGGGCTCGATATCCGATGCGGCGCCGATTGCGATAGCATGCGCAAATCGTGTAGCTTCTTTCGAGGGGAGGATGGCATGCGCCGGTTTGCCCGTGTATTCCTCGCCCTCGCACTCTGCTCCACCATAGCTGTCGCCCAGCACCAGCACGACACGCCGAGCGAATTCGGCAAGGTGCGCTTTCCCACTTCGTGCGCGCCGGCGGTCCAGCCGGATTTCGAGCGCGCGGTAGCCATCCTGCACTCCTTCGGATACGAGCGCGCCAACCACGCCTTTCACGACGTTGCCACAAAGGACCCGACTTGCGCCATGGCGTGGTGGGGCGTCGCCATGACTGAATACCACGGCCTGTGGGCGCAGATCTGGGAACGCCAAGGCCGCGCGGCCGTCGAGAAAGCGCGCGCGATTGCCAAGTCAAACCCGAAGACCACCGATCGCGAGCGCGCCTACATCGAGGCCATTGCCACGATCTTCGCCGACCCCTCGCTCCCGTTACATACACGTTCTCTGGCGTACGAATCCGCGATGACGAAACTGAGCGCGTCCTACCCGCAGGATGAAGAAGCCACCATCTTCTATGCTCTCGCGCTGGACGTGAACGCGCCCACTGGCGACAAGACCTACGCCAACCAGCGCAAGGCGCGTGACCTGCTGGTGCCGTTGTTCGCTGCGCATCCCGACCATCCCGGCCTGGCGCACTACATCATTCACGTCTCCGATTTTCCGCCGCTGGCCGAGGGAGCGCTCGCGGCTGCGCGCCGCTATGCGCAGATCGCGCCGTCCTCGGCGCACGCGCAGCATATGCCTTCCCACATCTTCACGCGCCTGGGATTGTGGGACGAGTCGATCGCGTCGAACTTGGCGTCGGCGGCGTCGGCCGAGCGCGACGATCGACCGGGCGCGACCAACGAAGCCTTCAACCAGCGCCTGCATGCGCTCGACTATCTCGAGTATGCGTACCTGCAACAGGGCAAGTGGGACAAGGCGCGCGAGGTGATGGAGACGGCGCGCGCAACCCGCGGCAAAAGGGAACTGGATAACGTCGGCGCGTATGCCGACGCGGCGATCCCGGCGCGCTACGCGGTCGAGCGTCATGACTGGAAGCTGGCCGCGTCGCTCACGCCTGGCACGGGCAATCCGATCGACGATGCCATGACGCTCTATGCGAACGGTCTCGGCGCTGCCATGCTCGGAGACACCGCCTCAGCCAACAAAGCCGCCGTGCAACTCGCCGCCTATCGCGACCAGGTCAAGCGCAGCGACGAGTATTGGAGTCGGCAGATCGAGATCCAGCGATTGCAGGTCGTCGCGTGGCGCGAGTTCAAGGACGGCCGCCGCGACCAGGGAATTCATGATGCTCGCGCCGCCGCCGACATGGAAGACTCGCTGGACAAAGACCCGGTCACTCCTGGCCCGGTGCGTCCCGCGCGCGAGAACCTCGCCGAGATACTGTTGCAGGCCGGACGCGACAGCGAAGCTCGCGCCGAATTCGAGGCCGTGCTGAAGGTCGCTCCCGGACGGTATAACGCGATGGCAGGAGCGCGACGGACAGCCTCGATGGCCGAAGCCGTCAAGTAAGCAGCCACGGATTTGCCCGGATCAACACGGATAAGATTTATGGTTTATCCGTGTAGATCCGCGGCGTCTTTTCTTATTCAAGATGTGAGGTCACGGCCCGAGCGACACTTCCTCTACAAGGCCCGTTACGAGTTAGAATCGAAACGAGGTCGAACCTCATGCCAGTCCATTCACCACCGTTCGTATTCGCGCAGGATGAAGACGATGAACCGATCGAGATCCTATCCAACCGATCCACGCAAGGAGCCATGATGAACGAGACACCGGGAACGCCGGCGGGTTCGCGCCGCAACGAAGACATCGCGCTGGACCTGATGCGCTTCATCGCCATGACCACCGGCTACGGCAAGAGCGGATCCGCCAGCGCCGGATTCCAGGGCGGCGCACCCGCCAAGCCGGCTGAGTACGCCGACCACCTGCTCGAGCTTTATGGGAAATGCCTGAATGCCATACAAGGGAAGAAGTGAACTCAATACCAAGTACTGAGTACCAAGTACCGAGAAAAAACGAAGGCCGCGGAATCTTCCCGCGGCCTTTTGGTTGATTTGTACTCAATACTCGGTACTCAGTACCGATTTAGTGTTTCTTGCTCTTCTTGCCTTTCTTCTTGGCGCCGCCCGTCTTCGGGTTTCTTGAGGCTTTGCTGGAGGCCTTCTTCGCCGACTTCTTGGCGCCGCCCTTCTTCGCCGCCTTCTTGGCGCTGGCTTTTTTCGAGGCGCTCTTCGCGGGAGCTTTCCTCGCAGCGGCCTTTTTGGCTGGAGCTTTCTTCGCGGCCTTCTTGCGTCCGCCGCCTCCGCCACCGCCGCCAGTCTTTCTGGACGGTTCGGCGGCCGCCGGCTCGGTTTCACCGCCCACCGTGCCTGCAGTCCCCCCGCTCGTGCCGCCCATCGAACCCGTGCTTACGGGCTCCTCTTCTTCCTCTTCCTCTTCTTCTTCGAAATCTTCTTCTTCGAGATTATCGCCGTACCCGCCCGTATCGCCGAATTCATCCATGTCGTCGTCGCGACCGTAGAGGGTTTCATCATCGTACGTCATGTTTCCTCCTGATAAGGCGAGCGCGGCGTCAAGCACCGGTGCAGCTCGCAATGGGCTTCGACACGTAAGACAACAAGAACAGCAGAGCCGATGATTCTTCGATGCGCCACCGAAGCGCGCGAATTATAGCACGCGAAAAAATCAGCTCAAGGCACAAGGCGTCACATCGGCTCAAGGCGCAACGCTAGGGCGCAAGGTAAAGAATTTTGATGGGTGTTTCTGCCATGCGCCATGCGCCGGATCTATTGTCTTACGATGAGCACATCGCCCGGCTTGAGCGTGGCGACTTTGGCGTTGTCGCGCTTGAGGGCCGCGACCGAGGTGTTATATCGGCTGGCGATGCTGGAAAGGGTCTCGCCGCGCTTCACTTTGTGCCGGACTACCGCCTTCTTGGAACCTTGTAAACCATTGCTGCGCTTTGGTTTAGCTGATTTTCCGTGGCTCGATGAAGCTACCTGTCCCTCGTCGCCGGCAACCGGTTTATAGATCTTCAGCGTCCGCCCGGCCTTCAGCGTATTTCCCCGCAAGCCGTTCCATTTGCGGATCTTTTCCGCCGGGACGCCAAAGTCGTCGGCCACCGACAGCACCGTGTCGCCCTTGCGCACGTGGTAGCTCGTCGCCCTCTTCGCGTACGACCCGGAAGAAGCCTGCTCGGTGTGACGGCTCGCGGCCGGAATGATGAGTTTCGAGTCGGCAACAAGTTCCGTGTCCTGGAGGTTGTTGACTTCCGTGATCGCTGCCGCCGTCGTGTGATACTGCTTCGCCACCTGCGCCAGCGTCTCGCCCGGGCTGACCTTGTGATAGCGCCACCACACGCGCATGTCTTTGGGAATGGCGGCGATGTTCTGCTGGAACTTGTCGGCCGTTCCCGGCGGCAGCGCCAGGTCGAACGAGCCGTCTTTCGGGGTCGTCATGCGCAGCAGGCTGGGGTTCAAGTCCTGCAAGGTCGCAACGCTCGAATCCACGCACTCCGCCACCAGCCGCAGATCGACTGGATAATTGATCGTGACCTTGTCGGCTTTGAGCGGCGGATCGGGTTGCAGGTGGTCGAGCCCGTACTGCGCCGGGTTCTTCGCCATGATGGTCACGGCGACGATGATCGGCACGTAGTTCCGCGTTTCCTGCGGCAACACGTTCCGGCGGTACAGCTCCCAAAAGTCGGCGTAGCCGGTACGTTCGACCGCGTGCTGCACTGTCCCGGGGCCGGAGTTATACGCGGCCATCGCCAAGTACCAGTCGCCGAACTGGTTGTACAGGTCCTTCAGGTGACGCGCGGCGGCGCGGGTCGCCTTTTCCGGGTCCTGGCGGTCGTCGACCCACCAGTTGCGCTGCAAGCCGTATCCGGAGGCTCGGCTGGCCATGAACTGCCACATGCCGCGCGCGCCCACCCGCGACAGCGCCAGCGGATGGAAGCCGCTCTCGGCCTCGGCCAGGTAGATCAGGTCCTGCGGCACGCCCTCTTTCCGGAACGTCGCCTCGATCATGTCGCGGTAGCGTCCGGAGCGCGTCAGCGCCCGCTCCAGCACCGGGCGTCCGCGACTCGAGAAGTAGCTGATGTAGCGCGCGACCTCGTCGTTCATCACCAGAGGTAGGTCGCTCTTGATGCCCTTCAGCTCCCGTTCGGCGCGCGCCTTGATGTTCGGATCGACCGGGAACGTGACTTCGTTGGCCTCGTCGATCGGCGCCGGCTCGGCCTTTTGCTGGGTGAAGCCGTCGCCCTGCTGGAGGGCGACCATCTCCAGGTTGTTGACGCCCTCGACCAGCTTCTCGAACTCGGCTTGCAGTCGGTCGTTATTGCGGACATCCTGCCCGGACAGCAGCAGCATGTTGAACGCGCGGTCGAACGAGTCCTTGGCGGCGTCGAGGTGCCCGGCCGCATAGTTGGCGCGGCCCGCCTGGTATTCCTTCTCGACCAACGCGATCAGCGCATCGACCGGATCGGTCCTGGGCTGGAGTGTCTCCTGGATCTTCGGCGGCGGGGGCGCGGGCTGGGCGCTGCTCGGGGCCTGGGCCCGGGCGGGTGGGGTGACGTTCACCGTCTTGGCCTCCTCCGTCTTGCAGGAGACCAGCCCCAGACCGGCGGCCAACGCGAGGATTGCACCAAAATCCCGTAATCGCATGATGTTTTCGCGGTAGGTCGGCTGTCGTAAGTCGTAGGTCGGCGACTTACGACCTACCGCCTAGGACCGACGAACGCCTCGACCCGTGTGCCTCGCCCCTCGTCCTAAAGCCTACCGCGTAGAGCCTAAAGCCTGTTGCTAGACGGGTCAATGAAGCGAACGTCTTAGGACTTCGGACAGTAACCGGCGGCGCAAAAAGTTCGATGCCGGCCGGTAAGTTGTTGCTGCTCAAGAAAACCGGTGTCCGGCTCGCGTCTTTCGGCTCTCGGGTTACCACCCCCTCCCCCTCGCTTTGAATGGGATCAACGGGTTGAGTATGGGTTACCCAGGGTAACCCATGGAGCGGTCCCAGGTTCCTACCCCCTCCCCCTCGCTTTGAATGGGATCAGCAGGATGAGCCCAGGTTACCTCAGGTAACCTGGCGCGATTTGGCGAGTTGAGGAGCGAGAGGTCGATTGGTTGTCAAAGAGCGAAACCCACGCCAGCAATCACCGGCGTGGGCCACCCGAAGGCGCGCGAGGAACACAAATACGGCTCCTCACTACAAGAATGCTAGCACACGTGCGCAAGTCATTTTTGATTTTCGATTTTTGGTTGTTGATTGGAGAAGATCAGCGCAGAGTGCGGAGAGCGGGAATGCATAGATGCTTCGCTGCGCTCAGCATGACACGACATTGAGAGCGCGGACGGACGGTTGTGTCGCTACGAATGCATAGATGCTTCGCTGCGCTCAGGATGACACGACGTTGATGGGAGACCTGCGCTTCGTTCAGGAGGACACTTCCGTCAGCCTGCGTGTGAGGTAGTTGCGCTCGACGTCGTTGGTCGCGAGATCGAGCGCGGTCCGGTAATCAACGGCAGCATCGGACGGTCGCCCTAATCGCCGCAACAGGTCGGCGCGGGCGGCGTGGAACAGGTAGTAGCCGTCGAGATCGCCCGTGCGGCCAAGGTTGTCGATCAGCGCCAAGCCTTTCTCGATGCCCTCGCTCATCGCCACCGCCACGGCGTGGTTCAACGACACGACCGCACTCGGATGGAGCGCCGCCAGTTCGCGATACAGCGCAGCGATCTCGTGCCAATCGGTGTCGGCGGCGGCCGGAGCATTGGCGTGTACAGCCGCGATCGCCGCCTGAATTTGATACGGCCCAACACCCCCGGGTAAGCCAACACCGGGCTTACCCGGGGCACCCAATGCACTTTCGACCAGCCGCGTTCCTTCTTCGATCTCGGCGCTGTCCCACCGCGAGCGGTCCTGCTCTTCGAGGGTGACGAGGTTTCCGGCGGCGTCGACGCGTGTCTCGCGGCGCGAATCCTGGAGCAGCATGAGCGCCAGCAGTCCCGTGATCTCCGGCTCGCTGGGCAGCAATTGCAGCAGGACGCGGCACAGCCGGATCGCTTCGCCGCACAACTCCCGCCGGACCAGCGACGTCCCGGACATCGCCGCGTAACCCTCGTTGAAGATCAGGTACAGCACTGCCATCACGGCCGACAGCCGTTCCGGGATGCGCTCCGGCGGCGGAACTTCGTACGGGATCTTCGCGCCCTCGATCTTCCTTTTGGCGCGCACCAGCCGTTGCGCCATGGTCGGTTCGGGGACGAGGAAGGCGCGCGCGATCTCGGGCGTGGTCAGGCCGCCGAGAGTACGCAGCGTGAGCGCGACCTGCGCCTCCGCGCTGAGCGCCGGATGGCAGCAGGTGAAGATGAGGCGGAGGCGGTCATCGGGATAATGCATGTCGTCCTCCGCGACCGAGCCCGCATCCGGCGGCTTGAAGCGGCTCGCGCTCGATTCGATCCAGTAGGTGAGCGCGTCTTCTTTCTCGACGCGCGTCTGCTGGCGCCGGGCGAAGTCGAGCAGGCGGTTGCGCGCGGCCGTCATGATCCATGCCGCCGGATTGTTCGGCATGCCGGTCTTCGGCCAGGTGGCGAGCGCCTTGGCGAATGCGTCCTGCAGCGCCTCCTCGGCCCAGTCGAAGGAGCCGGAGAGCCGGATGAGCGCGGCCGTGATCTTGCCCGACTCGTCGCGGAAGACCTGCTCGATGGTCTGACCCGGATCAGGCATTGGTCACATCGGCCGACAATGCCTGTTCGACCATCGTCGGGATGGCGCGGATCGGCCGGATTTCGACGCAGCCATTCCCGCCGCCGCACGCGGTCGGGATCATGGCGGCGATCTCGAGGGCCTGGTCGAGGTTGTCGCAATCCAGGATGTAGTAGCCGGCGAGGTGCTCCTTGGTCTCGGCGAACGGCCCGTCGCTGAGGATGGGCTTGCCATCGCGCATGCGGACGGTGGTCGCCGTGGAAGTGGGATAGAGAGGTTCGGCGCCGCGCAGGAATCCGCGGGCGGTCGCCTCGGCCATGGCGGCGCGATGTCCGGCCATGACCACCTGCGCCTCCTCGGGTGTGAGGTTGACGTGCGGGTTGGTGTAGATCAGCAGCATGTAGCGCATAGAAGCTCCAAAGCGAATTGTCGCTCATTGGGACGACGGGTGAGATAAGGAAAATCGACAAATCGGGCGCATGGCGCATGGCTCAGGGCTTACGGCGTCGGGCTTAGGGCGCAGCGCGCAGGGCAAAGGCGTTCACACGAAGGACACGATGGGATCACGAACGGCTGCACGTCAATTTTCCCGCCTCGGTCGATTTCAAACAAGTCGCCCGTCGTAGCGTTGAAGGGCGAAAATAGCCAAGGAGAGAGAAAACATGGCGCAATTCCTGTTGTTACTGCATAGCGATCCGGCGCCGTTCCAGAAGATGCCGCCGGAAGAACGTCAGAAGTGGTTCGCCAAGTACATGGGCTGGGGCCAAAAGGCACGCGACGGCGGATACCTGGTCGGCAGCAACAAACTCGTGGACGACGGCGGCAAGGTGGTTCGCGGTCCCAAACCAGTTGCCACCGACGGCCCTTACAGTGAAACCAAGGAAGTCCTGGGCGGCTACTACATGATCGAGGCCGCGAACTACGACGAGGCCGTGAAGCGCACGCTCGACCATCCGCACCTGGAACATGGCGGAACGATCGAGGTACGACAGATCGAGCAGATGCCGAGATAAACAAGTGGTCAGTGATCAGTGTTCAGTGATCAGTCACCAACATCGATGGGCCACATTCTGATCACTGACCACTGATTACCGACCACTCTTCTTACGCGCCCGCGAGATCGGCCAGTTCGGCCATGCTCGCGACCCGCAGGTCGGGATCGGCTTTGAACTGAGGCGTCGCGCCGGAGCCGCGTTGTCCGGCGCGGCGGTCCACCCAGACCGTCCCCATGCCGAGCGCCTTCGCCGGCGGAATGTCGTGGTACAAGCTCTGGGCGCAATGCAGGATCTTCGCGGCGGGCTCGCCGATGCGCTCTAGAGCCACCTTGAAATTGTTCGTAGACGGCTTGTAGCTGCGCGCCTGCTGCGCCGTGATCACGGCGTCGAACGGATCGCCCAGCAGCTTAGAGGTCTGCGCGAACATGTCGTCGTCGATGTTGGAAATAACGGCCAGCTTGTAACGCCGCTTCAGCCGGGCGAGGGCGCTGACGGAATCGGCGAACGGATGCCACTTGCCTATCGTGTTGCCCAAGACCTGCGCCTGCTGGTCGTCGAGCGAAAAGAAAAGGCGAGCGGCCATGCGCCGCATGCAGGTCTCGAGGATGTCGCGGTACGGACGATACGGTCCGGCTTCCTCGCGCGTCTCGATCGAGGCGTAGAGTTCTAGGATTCCGTCGGCGGAGATGTTGCGTCCCGACGCGGCCAGCAGCGGACGCACCGCCCCGACGATCCCGCTCTCCCAGTCGATGAGCGTGCCGTAGCAGTCGAAGGTAAGCCACGTGTAGTTTGAGAAATCGACCATTACTAAAGCGGCTTATGGCTCATGGCGCATGGCGCATGGGAAACAAGCATTAGCCCTGCGCCACAAGCCATGCGCCAGTGTTACTTGATTTCCACCGGCTGGAGCAGCTTGAAGCTGATGGCGCTCTCGGCCGGGAGAACGATGTCCTTGTTGCCGGTGAAGGCCGCGCCCGCAGTGCCCGCGCCCGCGCCTGCCGCTGCGCCGATGGCCGCGCCCTTGCCGCCGCCGGCGAGACCACCGATCAGGGCGCCCAGGCCCGCTCCGCCGCCGATGGCGACCGCGCTCCGCTTGCCCTTGCCTTTGAGCGAGTGCTGAACGGCTGCGGTCTCGACCTTGTACGTCTTGCCGTTCACCGTGACCGAGTTCAGCACGACGCGCAGCATCGCGCCACCCTTGAACTTGCCCAACGCCTTGGCATCGGCCACCGTGCCGGTGGCGCCCGAGCCTTCGGGTATGAGCGTCTGCCCGTTCACCGTGACCGGTTCCGCGACGGTGCCGGAGAAGGCGTCACCGCTATTGTTCTTCTTGGACGTGATCGTCTCGCCGAGGCGAATGACGATGTGCTCGCCGGCAGGAACGGTCGTCACGGCTGCCGTAGCCGGTGCGCCCTTCTCACCAGTTCTGGCGGCTCCGCGCGGCGTCAATGCCGGCGTTGTGCCGGAGGGGGCCGCGTTGCCCGGCTGCGAGGCCGCAGGACCGGACGACGTCGTCGCGGGCTGTTCCCCTGTTTGGCTGGACGGGCTCTTCCCGCACGCAAGCATAAAGACCAACAGCACGGACACGATGCCTAGAACATAGTTACGCCGCATCACAACCTCCGCATGAACCTTTGCTTCGGAAGGGTTCTATCAGAATGGGGGTCCTGGCGCAACGTGACGCCAGTCGCCTGAACCTCAGGCTTCACTGGTTGGGCTTTGCCGCGAAATGCTGCTGGAGCTTTTCCAGGGGCGAGGGTTCGGGGGTACTCGCGGCAGCAGCGGCCTCGGCGCGCGGCGGTTCGGCGTTACCCATCCCTCCAACATCAGTCGGAGTGGGGCACGCAGCCTCTTCCTTCTTCGGCGCCAGGAACTTCTTCGGGTTCAGCAGCGGGCGGGCGAGGGAAGCGTTGTAGCTGGTCCACGGAGAATCCATGTCCTGCTCGCGTTCGAAGTGCGCGCGCATGCTTTCCATCTTGGAGTCGAGGTCGTCGAGATAATGGAGCATGAGCGCCTCGGGGAACATGGGCAGCTTTGGGGAGCCAAACTCGTACTGGCCGTGGTGGCTGATGATCAGGTGCTCGATGAGCGTCTTCAGTTCAGGCGGGAAGCCCGGAACCTGCTGGAGTTTTTCCTGGAGCATCTCCAGTTCGATGATCATGTGCCCGAGCAACTGTCCCTTGGTCGTGTAGGAGAAGGCGCGCGCGTACGCCAGCTCGTGCACCTTTCCGATGTCGTGCAGGAAGGCGCCGGTCATGAGCAGGTCGCGGTCGATCTGCGCGTAATTCCGGCAGACCAGGTCGCATGACCTGAACAGCGACACGACGTGGTCGAGCAGGCCGCCGATGTAGGCGTGGTGCAGCGTCTTGGCCGCGGGAGCGGTTTTGTACGCCTGCGCCAGTTGCGGGTCCGACATGAAGACTTCGACCAGCTTCTTCAGGTGGGGATTCTGGAAGCTAGCGATGTATTCGCCGAGGGTCCGCCAGAGCTCCTCGATGTCCTTCGTGGTCTTGGGCAGGTAGTCCGCGAAATCGACTTCCGCTTCTTCGCACTTGCGCAGCTTGTGGACGGTGAGTTGGAAGCGCTGGTTGTACTTGTTGATCAGGCCCTTGATCTTGACGAAGTCGTCCTGCTCGAAGGTGTCGATGATATCGGCGACGTTGTCCCAGACCTTGGCGTCGAGGTGGCCGGTGCGGTCGGCCAGCGTGAGGGCGATGAAGGGCTCCCCCGTCTTGCGCGGCTTGACCTGCTTGGAAGCTACGACAAAGTAGGTAGTGATGTTCTTGTTTTCGAACTGGGCGGCGTCGCGGACGTAGAAATCCTTCATGGGTCCCTGGTTCCTAGCGGAGCCGTAATCGTATAGCAAGAATGTCGCCGGAACCAGCGCGGATTACGGCTAAGGTAACTCGCCGAACCATTGACACAGCTCGTGTATTCGATACAAAGTAGTCCAGAGTAGCTGGTTATGGACCTGCGTCACGCCGGAAGCATTGCGTTGCTCGCCATCATGGCGGTGGCCGCGCTCTTCTTTTTTCCGGCCGTGCACGGCTCGTATTCCTCAACCCACGGTCCGATGACCGCGTTACGTTCGCAGCGGCTGCGAGCGTTCCTCCTGTGCGTGATCTCCGCTGCGGCGGCAGCACTCACGGCCATGGTGAACATACTGGTCGCGCTTGGCCGATGCGGGTCCGGATCGGCGCCAATCCTGGCTTTTTCCCCGCACCTGGTTTCGTCACCGCTTCGTCTCTGATCCCGTTATCCGTAACGCTAGCGTTACATCCTAGAAATCCTTCGGCAGCATGTGTGCTGTTCTTTTCTCAATTTCTTCAGCGATTTTCTTTGGAGGATGTATGAAAACGATCCTGCGAACCATTGCCTTGAGCACGGCCGTTGCCGGCGTGCTTCTCACCGGCGCTTGCGCGAAGAAAAAGGTCGCCCAGGCGCCGCCGCCACCACCGCCGGCGGCCGCGCCGACGGTGTCGTTGAGCGCCACTCCCGACGCGATCACCGCCGGGCAACCGGCGACTCTCACCTGGAACACGATGAACGCCAGCACGGTCACGATCAGCGGACTGGGTACGGTGGCCGCGTCAGGCACGAGGCAGGTCACCCCCGCCGCGTCGACCACCTATGAACTGGCGGCGAAAGGGCCCGGCGGTGAGCGCGAAACCAGCGCTCGCGTGACCGTCACGCGCCCATTGGCGAAGGTCGAAGCCGGTCCCGACGAATCCGACCTGCTCGCGCGCAGTGTCAAGGACGTGTACTTCGATTACGACCGTTACACCGTTCGCGCCGACCAGGCCAACATCACCGCCGCCGACGCAAAGTTCCTCAACGAGCACCCGAACGTGGCGATCGTCATCGAGGGCCACTGCGACGATCGCGGGTCGGAGGAGTACAACCTTGCGCTTGGCGACAACCGCGCCAACGCCGTCAAGGGTGAATTGATCAAGCTCGGCGTGGATGCGAAGCGCATCCGCACCGTCAGCTATGGCAAGGAGAAGCCGTTCTGCACCCAAGACGATGAAAGCTGCTGGAGCCAGAACCGGCGCGACCACTTCACCGCGTCGCTGCACTAAAGCAGTTGCCAGTTGTCAGTTGCCAGTTGCCAGTTAAGAACTGAAAGGGGGAGCGTCGAGCGCTCCCCCTTTTCACGTGCTCTTTTGAACTGACAACTAGCAACTGACAACTGGCAGCTGCGTCGATTCCGCCTGCTCATGCGCGTGATACGAAGAGCGCACCAGTGGGCCGCTCTCGACGTGGCGGAAGCCCATCTTCAGCGCTTCTTGTTTCAGGAAGCGAAATTCCACGGGCGGTACCAGCCGTTTGACCGGTAAATGATTCTTTGACGGTCGCAGATACTGGCCCACGGTCAGGATATCCACGCGGCGGGCAGCGAGATCGCGGAAGACCTGCAGCAGTTCGTCCGTTGTTTCGCCCAGACCGACCATCAGGCCTGTTTTCGTGACCGCCTGCGGATCGATTTCCTTGGCGCGCTCAAGCAGGCGCAGCGTCCGCTCGTACCGTGCGCCGGACCGCGCGACGCGATACAGCCGCGGCACCGTCTCGGTGTTGTGATTCAGGATGTTCGGCTTCGCCTCGAGGACCACCTTCAGGCAATCGTCGTGTCCCTGAAAATCCGGAATGAGCACTTCCACGCGGCAATCGGGCATGAGGCGGCGGATCTCTTCGATGGTCATGGCGAAGACACGCGCGCCACCGAGGTTGTCGTCATCGCGATTAACGCTGGTGACGACCGCGAACTTCAATCCGAGTTGGGCCACCGCTTCGGCTACACGTCGGGGTTCGTCGAAATCGATGGCTCCGGGCTTGCCTTTTGGCACGGCGCAGAAGCCGCAACGACGCGTGCAGACATCGCCCAGCAGCATGAACGTCGCGGTCTTGTGCTCCCAGCACTCGCCGATGTTCGGGCACTGCGCGGACTCGCACACCGTGTGCAGGCCGAGACCGCGCGCGAGTTTTTTCAGGTCGTGATAATTCTCGCCGACGGGGGCGCGCGCCTTCAGCCACTCCGGCTTCGGAGCGGGCGCGGGACGCACCGTCTCTATCTGGATCAGTGGGGACGCCATGAATACTCTATTCTACGATGCGGCTGAATATAGTGCGACTCAGGATGATGTTCGAGTACTGGAACTCTGAACCTGCTCAGCGGCGATGCCGCATCTCAATTCCTTACTGCGAGGGTCCTTGCTCATATGGATCCCGCTCTTGTGTTGCTTGAAACAGAAACAACATATCTCCCATTCCCGCAATTTCTCTGGAACCTGCCAACCCCAGATCTTCCGACGCGGCCAGCGTTTGCGAAAGCATGGAATACACATGCTGTGCTTCCATTTGCCATAACTCATCTCAACGCCTCTCTCCCAAATGGCAAAGCCCCAACGCCACTCAGGCACATGGGGCTCGCACACCAACCTGTCCAGTCACTTGGAATTATAGAAAGCTCCGTTGCCGAGTCAAGCGAGCCGGGTTGGTCCAGGAACGGCAAAGCCCCGAAGCTCGCGCCTCTGGGGCTGTAGCACGTCGGCCTGTCCCGCCGCCGCCAAGTATGAACACACTGACCGTCGAAGTCACGCAGAAGCTTCAGAAGAGCGCCGGAAAATGCGAAGCCCCAAAGTCTATCGACTTTCGGGGCTAGCACAACAAATGTCACGTTCACTTTTAATTATACGGCGTCGGTCAAGCAGGCGAGCAAGGCTCAAGGGCAATCCCCATGTCTAGAATCGCCCCCGAAAATGCATTCGGCAATCAACCGCGGTGTCGCAGCCGAATATGGACCCGACGGGATTCGAATCCGCACCTTACAACGTGACAGGTTGTCGTGCTGCCAGTTACACCACGGGCCCACGGCTCGGCATGATACGCAGGCTGAGCCGTTCCGCCGTGTGGTACGTCACGAATGCGCGTGATAACCGGCGCGTCAAACTGCCGCGTATTCACCAAATGTGCAAAACCAGAGATGCCGTACGAAAGGCCACCGGCAGCCAGTCTGAGACCTACGGTAAACCCGGCCGAGGCGTCGTGAGGAAACATCTTGACATCGAAACTACAGAGGCGGCTCCGGTGTCATGCCTGACCTTGGCGAGCAATGCAGTTACTCTGGTAGTTTGTCTCGGCGGAATGTTCCTGGTGGGATCGTCAGCAGCTACGCCTGCAATCGATGTGGTCCAGACTAGCGGAAATTCCAGTTCGCAAACGGCTCCGAGCGAACCTCCTGTTCAATCGCCCGAGACCCAATCTGAGCATCATGTGGAAACGAAAGAAGAACCTGCGCGGCAGAGTGTGACTGCACGTGCGTGGAAGATTCTCACAGACGCTGCGGCGGACAATGACGTTTCAAAGCGCACAGAGGCTATTTCACCTCTAGCGATCGCTGGTTCGAAACCCAGGGCTTTCCTACTCGTGGAATCTGCATTGCAAGACAAAGATCCGGCTGTGCGGCGGGTTGCCGTCATTGCCCTAGGAGAAATGAAGTCCCGCAAGTCTCTGCCCAAGCTCAGGCAAATGCTGGAGGACGATGCCCCTGAAGTAAGCTTCGCCGCTGCGCAAGTACTGTGGCGTATGGGCGACCGCAGTGGGCGCCAGGTCTTGTTCGAGGTGCTGGCTGGCGAACGGAACCCGTCCGGAGGTGGTTTGGGTCGCAAAGCCGGGGAAATGAAGAAGAAACTTCACAGTCCATCCGCAGTTGCAGAGTTCGGGGCCAAGCAAGGGGCTCGCGCACTACTCGGACCGTTCGCGATTGGGCTCACCGTAGCGGAAGAGCTCAGGAAAGATAACTCCGCTTCAGCCAGAGCACTTTCGGCAGCGCTCCTCGCGATGGACAGAAGTCCCGAATCAGCCGAGCGACTCGAGCAAGCTCTCGACGACAAGAACTGGCTGGTTCGCGCAACCGCTGCAAAGTCACTGGCCAACCGCAGGCACCGGCACGCATTACCACGGCTCGAAGCCTTACTGAGTGATCATAAGGACGTGGTTCGTTACTCCGCCGCCGCTGCAATTCTGGCCCTGAGCGTCTAGCCGCCACACTCGAAGGCAGGATCACGCTGCGAAACGGGCGAGTCAGTTTTCTGAGAACCTTATCTATGTCGCTGGCGGTGTTGATCTGCGCGGATGCATGACCAGAAATGGCAATGCCCCAACGCCACGCAGCGCTTCTGGGGCTCGCACGCAAACCTGTGATGTTCGCCGACATCATGTCGCCAACATGTATCGCGTCAAACAAGAACCCATCTGGCGACACGCGTTATAAACGGCAAAGCCGAGCGTACGCGGTTTCGTTGACTTGCTTGGAGCGCAGGCAATAACATTTTTGCCGTGATGGGCGGAACGGGCGCAGAACATTTATCCGGACGATTCGGCCGTGCTGTACAACCTGGCATGCACCTACTCGCTGCTGGGCGATTTGGAATGTCCGTTGGAGTACCTGGCCAGAGCACTGGCGCACGGCGACTGGTTCAAGGGCATGGCGGAACATGATCCCGACCTGCATCCGCTCCGCAACGATCCCCGATTCCAAGCTCTTCTCAAGGCGTCGTGATCACCTGATTAGCTTCGCCACATGCCAGCAACCGTTCCCGATTCCCTGCTCCTCCATCCTCCTCCGCGCATCTAGCTCCTGAGCAAGGAGAATTCGCCATGCGTATCGCTTTCCTGGGTCTCGGCAACATGGGCGGGCCGATCGCCCGCAACCTCATCCGCGCTGGGCATCAACTCGTTGTCTACAACCGCACACGCAGTCGTGCCGAGAATCTGGCGAAACAAGGAGCTACGCTCGCCGACTCTCCGGCCAAAGCTGCCGCTGCCAGCGAGGTCGCAATCACCATGCTCGCCGACGACACGGCTGTCGAGTCAGTCGTATTCGGCACTTCCGGTGTTCTCGACGTGCTGCCGAAAGGAGCAATGCATATTTCCATGAGCACCATCAGCCCGGCGCTGTCGCAGAT
The DNA here is from genome assembly GCA_964559835.1 of uncultured Terriglobales bacterium. Taxonomy (GTDB): domain Bacteria; phylum Acidobacteriota; class Terriglobia; order Terriglobales; family Acidobacteriaceae; genus DAISJI01. The sequence goes on along the minus strand of CAZLJE010000006.1, from coordinate 125,555 downwards.
GCTGGCGGCAGCGCACCGCGATCGCGGACAGGCGTTCATCGCGGCTCCAGTCTTCGGCCGCCCGGAAGCCGCTGCTGCCGCGAAACTCTTCATCGTCACTGCCGGAGATGCCGATGCCATCGCGCGAGCCAAGCCCCTGTTTGAAGTCGTCGGGCAGCGGACTTTTGAAGTCGGCGACCGCCCCGAGATGGCGAACCACATCAAGTTGTTCGGCAATTTCATGATCACTTGTGTGCTGGAATGCTTGGGCGAAGTCTTCGCCGTCGCGCGTAAGGCCGGCATCGATCCGAACTCCGTTCTCGAAGTGCTGACCGGCACGTTGTTCGACGCGCCTATTTTCAGAACTTATGGTCCGAGGGTGATCGGTGAAGAGTTTTCACCGGCTGGGTTCAAGATGCCGCTCGGCCTGAAAGATGTTCGCTTGGCCCTGCAGGCAGCCGAAGCGGTGAATGTGCCCATGCCGTTCGCAAACGTCGTCCATGACCGCTTTATTACGGGCATCGCGAACGGATACGCGGACCTGGATTGGTCGGCAATCGCGCTGGTCGCCGCCGAAAGCGCGGGCCTAAGTCGGTCGAAAGCATCGCGTGACGAACAAAGCGCTGCGTAATGGGACTAGGCGTTCTGTATTACGGCCTACCGATCACGATCGCGGATTATCAATTACGGGTTTTACAGCGTATGCAGATAGGCGAGCAGGTCGTCCACTTGTTCCGGCGTCAGCACCCTTCCGAACGCCGGCATCTTCGACCGCCCAAGGTTGATGACGTCGCGCACGCGCTCGTCGTTCGCCGGAATGCCGCTCGACATACTTTGCTTCTTGAACAACCCTTGCAGCGACGGCCCGTGTAGGTTGCGCCCTACGTATGCGAAGTGGCACTCCTGGCATCGCTGCTCGAAGACGCGACGCCCGTGCGCCTGCTGCGTGTTCAATCCCAACTCGGCATCCGTCTTGTGCGGCTCGGCGTCGCAACCGAGCGACAGCCCGATCCCGGCCAAGACGACAACAGCCGCAATCCTTCGCCTGTAATGAGTAATGAGTAATAAGTATTGAGCCATGAGTCTTACGCCGTGAGGCTTGCGCCCTAAGCCCGGAGCCCGGTTAGAATACCAGCCGATGGTCGTCCTTCTGAAGCGTGCCTATGACAAGCCGTCCTCTGCCGATGGTGCGCGCGTGCTGGTCGATCGCCTCTGGCCGCGCGGCATTGCCAAGAAAACTGCCCGCCTGGAGGCGTGGCTGAAAGACCTCGCGCCCTCCGACGAGTTGCGCAAGTGGTACCACGCGCGCCCGGCAATGTGGAATGAGTTCCGCAAGCGGTATCTCGACGAATTGCGTGAAGCTCCGGCCGAAGCCGCACTCGAGCAGCTCTATCACCTGGTCACGTCACGCGAGAAGGTGACGCTCGTCTTTGCTTCCAGGAACGCCGATCGCAATAATGCGACTGTACTGAAGGAGCTGCTCGAAGGCATGCGCAAGCCGCCGCACAGCTCCGGCCCCATGCCGGCCGCGGCGGGACGCATGCGCCGCAGCGCGCGTTGATGGTCCTGCGACCGATCCTCGACTCCGAACTGCCCACGACCGCCGAGTTTGTTTCGGCCTGGCACGCCGTCGAGCAACACCAGACCGCGAACGCCAGCGCATGGTGGCTCATCACGCAGCCCGACCACGCAGCGCTTTCGGGCGAGATCGCCGCCCACTTTGCCCGCGAGGGCTTCCCAAAGCTCGATGCGCAGATCATTCATGCCATCGCCATGCACGACGCCGGTTGGAACCTGTTCGAATCGGACCGGCGACAGCCGCCGCGCGTTCATCCCGACGGCCGTCCTGTCTCGTTCTTTGAGATCGACCCGCCGACGTTCCTCCGCGCGTGGACGGCTTCCGTCGACCGTGCGCAGGAGGATTCCGCAGCGGGCGCCTACCTGGTCTCGCAGCACTTCGCCTGGCTGGGAGAATTTCGCTTGCAGCGTGGCGGAGATCCGCCTGACGTGCAGCAACAGGTGCGCGCTTTCCTCGCCGACGAGAGCAGGCGTCGGGCTGAATTGGCGCGGTCCCCGTCCGACATCTCACGCTGGGACGCGCTGCTCCCGGTCCTTCAATTCTGCGACCTGTGTTCGCTGTTCCTGTGCAGTGGTTCGCGGCAACCGGTCGAATTTCCTCAGGCGTTCGCCGCCGGACACATCCGCGCGCGCTACGACGACGCAGCCTGCGTCCTCACACCTTCGCCGTTTGCGGCGCCGTGGAAGGCGGTCGTAAACGCGCGCCGGCACCCGCGTTCGGCGGAGTTCTCCGGCACCGGCGTTTCGGTTCTGGTGAGGTAACCATCCGATGGAGTGATTGCGAGTCGGGTAATCTCGAATAGACAGAATTGGTGATTTAGTGATTTCTGATTGGTGATTGAAAACCGGGGTCCAATCACTAATCACAAATCACTCAATCACCAATATGGCGGTTGCCCACCCGGTTGATTTGTGCCATATTGCCACACCATGCCTCACGCAAGGTCCCAGGATATTCCCCACAATGTGCTCCAGGATTACCTGGAAAGCCTTGCGGAGACAGGCGGGCACCCGGACAAGCGTCTCGAGAAGATCCTGGCCTCCTATGCGGAATTGCAGTACCGCATCAACGGCGGTGGACACTGCGCCGTTTGCCGGGCTGCGGTGCGGCACGTCCTTCCCGTCCGGGTGGAGCACGCCGACGGCTCCGTTGCCGACTACACCTGCCTTTGTACCCGCTGCCTGCAGGCCGAGCGCGTTCTGTCCGACAGAGTCACGCTGACCGTCGGCCGCGCCCGGCTGGTGTACACACCCGGCGAGTCCCATCCGCGGACCACGAAGTTCAAAGCCATCAATTTCTGAAAACCGGCGCAAGGCTCATGGCGCAAGGCTCAATGCATTTTGCGCCCTGAGCCCTGAGCCATGCGCCGGTTTTAGCGTTCCGCTGTCAGCACTTCGTCCGACAATGTTCGTGGTCGATGCGCGGGGGGCTGTGCGGCAAAGAAGCGGAGGGTGTTCGTGCGGACGATAGCTTCGAGGGTCTCCAGCGGAAGGTCGATGGCCATCACGCCGGCGGCGGTTGCGGCCAGCGCGGCGCCGTTGCTGCCCCACAAACATCGTTCCACGATCCTGGGATCGTCCAGCAGGCTTCGCCGTTTCGTTGTCATCCACGTGAGCGCCGCCGTATCCAGCACAAACGCCAGGCCAGGGAACCCCTCACAGACCGCGAACATCTCCGCCGACGGCTGCGGGTGCGCCACCGCCAGCGCTACCTCCGGGAAGTCGCAGCCGATTCGCTCCAGCGTGCGCGCCAGTTCGGGTTCGCTCAGCGGGACCTGCACCACCGCCGGCTGCGCCAGTTCGCAGCACTTGGCGAACAGGGGATAGACGCGCTCGTCGTTCAACCGCAGTCCGAAGCTGCCGAGGTGGAGGTAGGCGCCGCGGAATCCCAGCGCCCGCGCTGCTTCCATCTCGCGCACGCTCTCCGCCGCGTCGAACGGGTTGTAGCCCGCCAGCCCGGCGAAGCGGATGGACTCGCCCAGGAATCGCCGTACGTCCTCCAGCCGCGTATCCACGCACAGGTATTGCCGCTCGCACGACCACCGTTTGCACTGCGAGAGGATGCCGACCGCCACCCCGGCCGCGTCCATCTCCGCCAGCGCTTCCCGCGGAAACGAGCAGGCCCCGTAGGTGGGTTCAAACAGGACGTCGACCATCCCGATCTGCCGGCTCATGCTCCCAGTGTGCGCGTCCCCCGCCGGCCGAACTGTGAGACTCGTCACCCCCGACGGTGACCGCAGTCACTCACTCCGTAGAGTTGTCAGTTGCCAGTTGTTGGTTGCCAGTTGTTCGATGCCAGGAATAGTCGTGAACTAACGACTGACAACTGACAACTGACAACTGGCAACTGCTTCCCGAAATGACGCGTGTTCCCGAGTGGGACGCGAGAGGTAAGAACTAGTGAGGGTTTCTGCGCCGCTTAACGTCGGCGGTGGTAGGTTCGCTTCGGATGCGAGCCATGCAAACGACGGGCAACGGAGGCGGCAACACAGACTGGCCTCGTAGTGCGGCCGTGACGGGTGCCGCCATCGCCGCGGCGATCGCTGCCGTGGTGATCATCGGCTGGACTGCCGGTTCCGAGCCGCTGATCAACCTGCGTAACGGGTTCACTCCGGTCCAGTACAACACGGCACTGTCATTCCTCGGATGTTCCCTGGCGCTACTGGCCGTAGTGCGACGACGAACCCGAATGGCGACCCTCGCGGCCGGCGCGAGCGCGCTGCTCGCGGTTGCGACTGGTTTCGAGTACGCCGCCGCCGTCGACTTGCACATCGACACCGTCTTTTTCAATCAACTGGTGGCCGACAACATTCCCGGTCGCATGGCTCCGAACACCGTGGTGGCGTTCCTGTGTATCGCATCGGCGCTCCTGTCGTTGGCGTGGCGTTCGCGCGTGCCGAGGGCGGTCGACGTGGCGGCCTCGCTCGCCGCGTTCGTTGCCGCCGTAGGGGCGGTCGCACTCACCGGGTATCTGGCGCGGATTCCGAGCGCGTATCAGTGGGGCCGGGAGCGGCCGATCGCGTTGCTCACAACGGTTGCTTTCATGGCATTGGCGATGGGAGCCATTGCGGCGGCGTGGCAGGGCTGTGAGGACGACCGGCGCCGGTTGCCTCGCTGGCTGCCCGCGCCGATGTTTGTTCTGTTGATGTCGCTGTGCGGCATGATCGCCAAGGCGCTGTGGGACGCCAGCCGTATCGCGGTCATGCCGCAAGCCCGGCGTTCGCTCGTATTCTCGATGGGGTTGGTGCTGGTCTTCGGCGCCACCGTTTCGACCGCGTTCGGGATGGTGATCCGCCTGGCACAGGCCGCCCACAGCCGCTCGCGCGAACTGGAGGCGCTGAATCGCGCGCTCGACGCCGAAGGCAAGCGCCGGCAACTGTTCTCCGCGCAATTAGAAGGCGAGCGCCGCCGCTTCCGCGACGTGCTGAATGCCCTGCCCGCCTACGTCATCCTCTTATCTCCCGATTACCACGTACCGTTCGCCAACCGGTATTTCGAAGAGCGCTTCGGGCGTGCTGAAGGAAGGCGCTGTTACGAGTATCTCTTCCAGCGCAGTGAACCATGCGAGAACTGCGAGACTTTCACGGTGCTCAAGACGGCCGCGCCTCACCACTGGGAATGGCTCGGTCCGGATAGCCGCCACTATGACATCGATGATTTTCCGTTTACCGACGTCGACGGCTCGCCGCTCATCATGGAAACGGGGTCGGACATCACAGACCGCAAGCGCGCCGAAGCCGAACTGAAGCGGCTAAACCGCGCGCTGCGGCTGGTCTCGGCTTGCACCCAGGCGATCGCGCATGCGAGCACCGAAGACGAACTCCTGCACAACGTCTGCGAACTGGCCGCGACCACCGGTGGGTACCGGCTGGCGTGGGTCGGGTTCGCGGCCGAGGATGCGGCGAAAACAGTGTGCGTAGCCGCCAAAGCAGGCGAGGCAAGCGACTACGTCAGCGATGAATTCGTGACCTGGGCCGATGAGCCGCGGGGCCGCGGTCCTACGGGAACGGCGATCCGCACCGGACAAACCGCCGGCTGCGACGATATCCAGACCGATGCGAGCTTCCAGCTGTGGCGCGATCGGGCGCTCCAGTTCGGCTTCCGTTCCAGCCTCGTCATACCACTCCTCCGCGACGGGCGGGCTTTCGGCGCATTCTCCCTCTATGCTGCGGAACCGCACGCCTTCCACGACGAAGAGCGGGCGTTATTCGTGCAGTTCGTGGCCGACCTGACCTTCGGCATCGAGGCCATCCGTACGCGGCGGGCGCGATTGGCGATGGAGGAACGATACCGGTCGTTGATCGTCGCGACCGCGCAGGTCATCTGGACGACGGACCCCAACGGGCTTGTTCGGACCGATATGCCGAGCTGGCGCGAATTCACTGGCCTGACCGTGGAGCAATTGCAAGGCTGGGGCTGGCTGAGCTCGCTCCATCCCGATGATCGCGAGCGGACCGCGCAGGTATGGTCCGACGCGGTGGAACGCCGGGCGCTCTATGAAACGGAGTACCGCCTGCGGCGGCACGACGGCGAATACCGTCACATGTGGGTACGCGGAGTGCCCGTGCTGGAGCCCGAGGGCACTATTCGCGAATGGGTGGGAACGTGCACCGACATTACGGTCCGCAAGCAGGCCGAAGAGCAGGCGCAGCGCGCTTCCCTGTACGCCCGCAGCCTGTTGGAATCAAGCCTCGATCCCCTTGTCACCATCGGCAGGGATGGTCGAATCATGGATGTGAACCGCGCCACCGAGCAGGTGACCGGGGTTGCTCGCGAGCAACTCATCGGCAGCGACTTCTCCGACTATTTCACCGAGCCCGATAAGGCGCGCGAAGGATACCAGCAAGTTTTCGCCGAAGGCACAGTTCGCGATTACCCGCTCGCCATCCGCAGCACCAGCGGCACTGAAACGGACGTGCTCTACAACGCCACCCTGTACCGCGATCGAGAGGGGAAAGTCGAAGGGATTTTCGCCGCCGCTCGCGATATCACTGCCCGTAAGCGCGCCGAAGAGCAGGTGCTACGAGCTTCCCTGTACTCGCGCAGCTTGTTGGAAGCCAGTCTTGATCCGCTCGTCACCATTGGGAGGGACGGGCGGATCATGGACGTGAACCGGGCCACCGAGCAGGTGACTGGCGTCAGTCGCGAGCAACTGATCGGCAGCGACTTCTCCGACTATTTCACCCAGCCCGATAAGGCGCGCGAAGGATACCTGCGAGTTTTCGCCGCAGGCACGGTTCGCGACTATCCGCATGCCATTCGTTCCGCATCCGGAGCGGTGACGGATGTGATCTACAACGCCAGTTTATTCAAGGACGAGAACGGATGCATTGCGGGTATTTTCGCTGCCGCTCGTGACATCACCGAACGCAAGCGTGCGCAGCAGGAACTGGAACGTTACGCGGAGGAACTCAAGCGCAGCAACGGCGAGTTGCAGGAATTCGCCTTCGTCGCGTCTCACGACCTGCAGGAGCCGTTGCGGAAGATCACAGCTTTTTCCGAGCGCCTGCGCGACCGGGCCACCGGACAACTGGATGAGGTCGGCTTCGACTACCTCAATCGCATGCACAGCGCGGCCATCCGCATGGGGGCGCTGATCAATTCGTTGCTCGAATACTCTCGTGTCGCCACCCGCGCAATGCCATTTGAACCGGTGGACCTGGCATCGATGTTGCTCGGGATCATCGCCGACCTGGAGCAGCGCATCCGGGAGTCGCATGCCAGGATCGTGGTACACACTCTGCCGCTGGTTCACGGTGACCCGACACAACTCCGCCAACTGTTCCAAAACCTGCTCGCCAACGCGCTGAAGTTCCACGCGCCCGGTACGCCTCCGTGCATCCACGTGCGCTCCGATTCCTGCAACGGGCGCTACGAGATCTCGGTCAGCGACAACGGCATCGGCTTCGATCTCGCCTACGCCGACAAGATCTTCCGCCCGTTCCAGCGCTTGCACGGGCGCAGTGAGTACGAGGGCAGCGGCATGGGGCTAGCCATCTGCCGCAAGATCGCCCAGCGCCACGGCGCCGCCATCGAGGTCGCCAGCGCCCCCGGCCAGGGCGCCACCTTCACCGTTTCACTTCCAGCCGTAACCGAAGAAAGGACCGAACCATGCCCGCCACTCCCGTCCGAATCCTCCTCGCCGAAGACGATGACGATGACTACCTGCTGACCACGCAGGCGCTCAAGGAAAATCGCCTGGTCAACACCGTCCACCGCGTGCACGACGGCGTCGAGCTCCTCGAATACCTCCACCACCAAGGCGACTACGCCCCGCCGCAGGCAGCCCCGCCGCCATCACTGATCCTCCTTGACCTGAACATGCCGCGCAAAGACGGCCGCGAGGCCCTGCGCGAGATCAAGAGCAATCCATCCCTGCGCCGCCTCCCGGTCATCATTCTCACCACCTCCCGCGCCCAGGAGGACATCGTTCGCTCCTACGACCTGGGCGTGAACTCGTTCATCACCAAGCCCGTCGGGTTCCACGGCCTGGTCGATGCCGTCAAGGTCCTGGGCCGCTACTGGTTTGAAGTCGTCGAACTCCCCGAGGAGGCGAATCATGGTTTGCGAAGAAGCGCTTAACGCGGCATCCGGAGCCCGGCATCCGGAGTCCGGAGTCCGGGATGTCCTCGTCGTCGAGGACGACAGCGACGATTACTTCCTCATCGAAGAGCTGTTGCGCTCGGAGCTGAACGCACGCACCGAGCAGGCCGCCTCCGTCCAGGCGGCCCGCGACAGGCTAAAGCAGGGAGTGTTCGACGTCATCCTCCTCGACTACAGCCTCGGCGCCTTGACCGGCCTCGACCTGCTCGCCGAGTTACAGAACAGCGGCAACACCGTTCCCGTCATCTTCCTGACCGGGCACGGCGGCGAGGAGGTCGCCGTCAATGCGCTGAAGGCCGGCGCTGTCGACTATCTTTCCAAGGCGCGCGTGAATGCTGCTTCGCTGTCCAGCGCCATCCGTCATGCGCTCGCAGTCCGCGAGAAAGACGCCGCCGTGCGCGAAGCCCGTGAGGCCCTTGCCGCCCGCGAGCGCGAGTACCGGATGCTGTTCGAGAATGCCAACGACGCCATCCTCATCTTCGATCCCGAGACCGAAAAGATCATGGCGGCGAATCGCGCGGCCACCCGCCTGTACGACTGCGCCCAGGAAGAACTCATCGGCGCCTCTCTCATCGATTTCTCGACCGATTTCGTGAAGGGCCGAGCGGCCATCGAGGAATGCCTGGCATCGGGCACATTGTCCAACCACGAGAGCGTGCACAGGAGCCGCGCCGGCCGCCGCCTCCACATTCTCGCCAACGCATCGGTCATCGATTACCGCGGTCATCGCGCGCTGCTGGCGGTATTCCGCGACATCAGCGATCGCAAGGCCGCGGAACAGGAGATCTTCCGGCTGCACCGCGCCCTGAAAGCGCTGAACAAGTGCAGCCAGGCGCTGCTCCACGCGCGTGACCAGCAGCACTTGCTGGATGAGATCTGCAAGATTGTGGTCGAAGTCGGCGGCTACCGCATGTCGTGGGTAGCGGGAGCGCCCGAACCGCCCGACAACTGTGTGCGTGCCCTGGCCAGCTATGGGACCGGCGGCGAGTACGTCGAGACCCTCTGCTTGCGCTACAACGCGGAATCGACTTCATCATTGCTCGTCCCGACCGCCTTTAGGACCGGCCAACCAGCCGTTTGCCGCGATATCAGCACCGATGCGCGTGCGCTCCCGTTACGCCAGGAATGCCGCGATCGCGGTTTCGCTTCCATCATCGCCCTGCCGCTGACGGTCGAAAACAAAGTGGTGGCAGCGCTGGCGATCTACGCCGCTGAATGCGACGCCTTCGACGCCGCCGAAGTCGAACTGCTGACGGAGCTGGCGGGCAACGTCAGCTTTGGTCTCGAATCCATGCAGGCGCGCCGCCAAAAGGAGATTGCGCAAAACGAGTTGCGCGCGAGCGAGGGACGGTATCGTACCCTGTTCGAGCGCAACCTGGCGGGCGTGTTCCGCGCCGCCGCCGACGGTACGCTGCTCGAAGTCAACGACGCCTTCGTGCACATGCTCGGATACGACAACAGCGCGGAACTGGTCACTCTACGGCTCGGTATCCTGTGCGCCGCCGCCGGCTTCGTCGAGCCCTGGTCCGCCGATCTGGCTGCCGCCGGGCAGTTGATCAACCGCGAGATGCGCGTCCTGCGCAAGGATGGTTCCACCGCGTACCTGCTCGCCAACCTCGTGCTGCTGCGCGACCCCTCCGGTACTCCCGAATCGATCGAGGGCACGGTGCTCGACATCACGCAGCGGCGGCAACTGGAGGCGCAGCTCCTGCAATCGCAGAAGATGGAAGCCATCGGGCAGCTCGCAGGCGGCATTGCCCACGACTTTAACAATCTGTTGATGGTGATCAGGAGCTACGCCGAACTGGTCGGCGAGGCCGTTCACGACGAAGCCATCCGCAAAGAACTCGACGCCATTCTCAACGCCGCGGACCGCGGCGCAGCGCTGACCCGGCAGCTCCTCACCTTCGGCCGCAAACAGATGTTTTCACCGCGCATGCTCGATATCAACTCGGTCCTCGAGAGCATCACCAAGGTCCTCCCCCGTGCTCTGGGCGAGGATGTCCGCGTCGAAGTCCAATCCGCGGCGGACCTGTGGCAGGTCAAGGCCGATCCGGTGCAGATCGAACAGCTCATCCTTAATCTAGCCGTTAACGCGCGGGACGCCATGCCGGGCGGTGGCCGGCTCACGCTGGAAACATCGAACGTAACGCTCGACCGCGATTACCTGAAGATGCACGCCGGAGTCGTCCCCGGGGACTACGTCATGCTCGCGGTCTCCGATACCGGTCAGGGTATACCACCGGAAAACCTGCCCCGCATCTTCGAACCGTTCTTTACTACCAAGGAACGCGGCAAGGGCAGCGGGCTGGGTCTGGCGACCGTGTACGGCATCGTGCAGCAGAGCGGAGGCTTTGTCTGGGTATACAGTGAACCGGCACATGGAACGGTGTTCAAGATCTATCTCCCGCGGGCGGGCGCCGCCGCAGGTCCGGTGACGAATCCCGTTGCCGCGGGCGCTCCACTGTGCGGGGGCGAGACGATCCTGCTGGTCGAGGACGAAGAAGCTGTGCGCAACGCCGCCCGCAGTTACCTTTCGCTCCGTGGATACTCGGTACTGGAGGCCGGTTGCGGAGAAGAGGCCCTGCGCATTTCGGACGGTCATCAGGGAGCGATCGACCTGTTGATCACCGATGCCGTAATGCCGGGAATCGGTGGCAATGTTCTGGCGCGCGAGCTCTCCGCACGCCGTCCCGGCATTCGCATCATCTACGTCTCGGGTTACACCGAGGCGACGGTAGGCGAGCGCGGGATCATCGCTGATTGTGCTTTTCTGCAAAAACCGTTCAGTCTCTCTGCCCTGGCCCGCCAGGTGAGGGAGACACTGGATGCCGCCCCGCGTGCGGAACAATGTGTAGCCTGAACGGCAGCCCGGCCCGGGTCTGCATCTAACGGGTGGAAATGGCGCGTCAAAAGGAACCCTACCCGTCCCCTGACGATCGGACCACCGATCCCGGCACGGTCGCCGACCCCCTATCCAGGCTCACGCATGCGGCACTCTCGCACGGCGACGTGAAGGCGCGCCTTTCCGAGGTTCTCGCCCGCATTCGCGACGAATTTGCCGCCGACACGGCTGTCCTGCTCCTCGCCGACGAAGCGGGAACGGTGTTGACCGTGGCCGCGGCCGTCGGCCTCCTGCAACCGGAACGTGCCCAGGACCTTCGCATTCCCATCGGCGCCGGGATTGCCGGCCGGATCGCGGCGGAGCGCCGTCCTATGTCCCTGGACACCCTCGCCGGCCAGCAGATCTACATCCCGGTCTTGCACGAAGGGGTGTGCTCGTTATTGGGAGTGCCGCTGGTGGTCGGATCGCGCCTGATCGGCGTCCTGCATGTGGGTAATAGGAACATGCGTCGCTTCACCGGACGGGAAGAGCGCCGTCTCCAAGGCATCGCCGACCGTATCGCCCTCGTCCTCGATCACGCCCATCTCTATGCGGCGGAGCGTGGCGCACGGGACGAAGCGGTCCGTGCGGAGCGTCGCTTTCGCGATCTGGTCCACAACCTTGACGCCATCGTGTGGGAAGCCGACCTTCCGGATTGGCGCTTCACGTTCGTCAGCCGGCAGGCCGAGAAGGTCCTGGGTTATCCCGTGCAGCGCTGGCTGGACACGCCCGATTTCTGGGCGAAGATCGTCCATCCCGACGACCGCGCCGAGGTAGTTCGCCTTCGCCAGCAGGCGGTAGAGCAGGGAACAGCGGCGAGCCTGGAATACCGCGTCCGCGCGGCGGACGGCCGCACCCTCTGGATCTTCGGGCTGTTCGAAGGCGTGCTCGATGCAGTGGACTCGCCGCGCCAGGTGCGCGGGCTCATGCTCGACATTACCCAGCGCCGCCGTGCGGAAGAAGATGCCATGCGCCTGGCCGCCATCGTCGAGGGCTCCGAAGACGCCATCATCGGCAAAGACCTCGCCGGCATCATCACCAGTTGGAACGCCGGCGCGGAGCAGATGTACGGATATACCGCGCAGGAAGCCGTCGGACAGCACATCTCGCTGCTCACTCCCGGCCACCGGCGCGAGGAGGTCGACGAGATCATGCGCACGCTGCTTCGGGGCGGGCGCATCTCGCACCTGGACACGCGGCGCCAGCGCAGAGACGGCGAGATGATCGACGTCGCGCTTACGATCTCCCCGATTCGCGACGCCACCGGCAACAGGATCGTCGGCGCTTCCACGATCGCGCGCGAAGTCACGGCGTTGAAACGCGCCGAACGCACGCTGCGCACGACAGAGAAGCTGGCCGCCACCGGACGGCTTGCCGCCTCGATCGCTCACGAGATCAATAACCCGATGGCTTCCGTCACCAACCTTCTGTATCTGCTCCAGCACCATTCCAGTCTCGACGCGACCGCGGCCGAGTATGTGAACCTGGCGCAGGAAGAGTTGCAGCGCGTCACCCACATCGTCCGCCAGATGCTCGGGTTCTACCGCGAGTCGGAAGCGCCGGTATCGGTGAACCTGCGCGAAGTCATCGAGAACGTGCTCGTCCTTTACGCGCGCCGGTTGCAGAACGCGCGCATCAAGGTCGAGACGCGCTTTCGCGCCGACGCCTTCATCCGTGGCTTCCCCGGTGAGATCCGCCAGGTATTCTCGAACCTCATCGTCAACTCCATCGAAGCGGTGGGCGAGAACGGCCGTCTCTGCATAGATGCCCGCCGCTCGCGGGACTGGTCGAATCCCGCTGTCACCGGTGTGCGCGTGACCATCGCCGACAACGGGCCCGGCATTCCCGACTCCGCGCGCCGCCACATCTGCGAGCCATTCTTTACCACCAAGGGAGAGCGCGGCACCGGACTCGGACTTTGGGTCAGCGACGGGATCGTCCGCAAGCACGGTGGCGCGATGCGCATTCGCAGCTCCACGTCGGAACGCCGGCACGGGACGGTTTTCTCGGTGTTTTTCCCCGTCGAACCCGTCGCCCTGAACCGCGCCGCCTGAACCGCATGGCAACACGGAACCTGCCGCCCACGTCCCACGTAACAGAAATAGCCCGGCCCTCCACCCCAGCAAGCCAAAATCGGGCTTGCCGGGGACCCCGGACTGGAGCTGTTGGGCCCGAGGTACTTATGCCGATATCTTCCTATTCAGCCGCCGGCACGCTTGAGGAAAACGAGTCTTCCACCTTTAATCCTGTCAGCGGGCTGTTCCTGTGGGCGTCGAAGACCGACCGCCGCATCCTGCGCATGTGCGCGGCGTGGACACAGATGACGCACATCTCCCGCGGCTTCTTCGTCGTCGAGACGGCGCTGTTTGCGGCCGGCGCCGCCTATTACACCCTGATCACAACCGTGTCCAGCAACGGCACGGCCGCGTTTATGATCGCGCTGCTCTGGGGCGCCATGATCCTGATGATCGACCGCGAACTCGTCGGCGCGTGGTCGCGGCGCTCGTTGTGGATCCGCGTCCTGCTTGCTGCTGTCATTGGCATGACGGTGGCGATCCCGGCCGAGATGCGCGTGCTCCAGGGGCGCATCGACCAGCAGATCGTCCGCGAGAACCAGAAGGAAAACGGGGCACTCATGGCCCGCTACCACGCGCAGCAGGACCAGCTCACGGCGCGCGAACAGCAGTTGCAGGCGCAGATCGCGGATTTCCGCAACCAGTCCGCCGCAGCCAGCCGTAACAAGGAAGCCGAGTCGGTCGGGGCGGTGATCGCCGGGGAGACGACGGGCATCAAGGGCGAGGGCCCCGCCTATCACGCGGCCGACGACCGCATCCGCGAACTCCAGCGCCAGATGGACGCTGCCGCCGCCGAATTGAAAGATGTCCAGTCGGCGCGCGACCGCATTGCCGCCGAAACGAAGAAGGAAGAGGTTGCCGCCGTCTACGATTTCCCCAGCCGCTACGAGGCGTTGACCAAGGCTACCGACGCGTCGCGTCCTCTGTGGCGCCTCGCCTGGCTGATCACGTTGGTGTTCATCGGCATCGACATGGTCCCGGTACTGATGAAGGCGCTCTCGCCCGTCACCGATTACGATCATCTGCTGGCCGCGCAGGTGAAAGAGAACATCCATCGCGCGCGCCTCATCGCCGAGCACAACGCGAAGATGCTGGAAGACGATTTTCTTGCCCGCCGCGCCTCGACCGTCGAGTCCTACGAAAGGGTGACGGGACCGGAAGTGTCGGAAATATAGGGCGGCGAGTGAAGCCGCGTAGTGCGCGTGGCGACCACGCATCCGTGTCCAAGCACGAGAAAGACCACGAGCAGGATCAGGAAGATCGCGAGCAGGAAGCGCGCGATGGTCGCGAATCCCTCTGCAATGCCGGTGAATCCGAGCAGGCCGAAGATCAGGGCCGCAATGGCACAAACAATCGCCCAATAGAGCATGCTTACACTCCTACGCGTCAGAAGCAGCAAAGGAGGAGGGGGTTGCCGTAGTCACAGGTGGGAGGCCTAAGAGAAGGTTGCGACTGGCAGAGGAACAGCCGACGTGCGAGCGCGTCAACAGCGTTACAATCGTTGCCACACGCACGCGGAGCCTTCTATGCCGCGAATGACTCGACTGCTCGGTATTCTCCTCGCCTGCACATCATCCCTGGCCCAAACGCCTTCCGTCTCCATTAACGAACCGATGCTCCACGTTACAGTGCGGTCGTTGGTATTCGACGACACTGTAGGCCTCCCGAGCACCGCTGCCCGCTATGCAGAACACGCGGTCACCAGCCGCACATATGCATCGGAATACCGATCGCAGGTTGGGGAGGTCGTGCGCGATGCATTGCAACAAAATGGCTACTTCAAAGCGTCGGTCACAGACCCGGTGCGATTCAAGATCGTCAAGCGCACGAGCGCTCAGTTGTTAGTCGATGCTCACGTTATAGTCGTGCCGTGCCTGCGCTACTCCTTGTCATCGATATCGTTCGTCGGGACGACGGCGCTCCCGGCGACGGTCCTTCGACAGCAGTTTCCGATCAGCGATGGCGACGTGTTCGACGTCTCCAAGGTCCGGCGCGGCGTCAAGGCCATGAAAGACCTGTACTGCACGAAGGGTTACGTCAATTTCACGCCGATACCGGATTTGACGTTCGACGATCGTGAACAACAGGTCTCGCTGCGAATAGATGTCCATGAGGGAACGGCGTACCGGGTGGGCAAGTTGGCGATCGAGGGAAAGGAATCCGAACCGGGCGCTCGGCAGCGTCTCCTGCAAGCGTGGACCAAGTACGAGGGGACGTATCGCTGCGATCCCATACGGGAGGTCCTCGACGATCTCCATGCCCGCCCGCACCTACCGCTGAACCAGATCGTCAGAACCGACCAGGACAACGCGAAACAGGTGATCAATTACACGATCACCTTGGGCAAGCCGGCGTCAGCGGCAGCACCCCGGGCGCGGCAGCGGGCCCTTAAGCCATGAGCCTTGCGCCGGTGACCTCCATCACACCCGGATGTGAGTCCGAAATGCTAATCTCGTACATTCATGTCCGCTCCCGAATCGATTTTCGTGCGCGCCTGCAAGGGCCTGTCCACCCCGGTCACGCCGGTCTGGCTCATGCGCCAGGCCGGCCGTTACATGGCCGAATACCGCGACGTCCGCAAACATCACTCCATCGTCGATATCTGTAAGACCCCGGAGCTTGCCGCCAAGGTCACCATCGACGCGGCGGAGATCCTCGGAGTCGACGCGGCCATCATCTTCGCCGACCTCCTTCTCCCACTCGAAGTCATGGGCATGCCCTTCCGATTCGAAGCCGGCGAGGGACCGAAGATCGAGAAGCCGATCCGCTCGCCGCACGACGTGGAAGTCCTGCGCGCCGATCGCGCCGGTGAGTTGGGTTATGTCTCCGACTCGATCCGCAAGGTCGTCGAGCATTTCGGGCAGAAGCTGCCGGTGATTGGCTTCTGCGGCGCGCCCTTCACCCTCGCCAGCTACATGATCGAGGGCGGCGGCTCCCGCAATTACATCGAGACCAAGAAGCTCATGTACCGCTCGCCCGAGGCCTGGGACCAACTCATGCACAAGCTGGTCGCGGTGCTCTGGGATTTCGCGGTGGAGCAGGTGCGGGCCGGCGCCGATGTCATCCAGGTGTTCGATTCGTGGGTGGGATGCCTCAGCCCCGCTGATTACCGCCGCTTCGTCCTGCCGCGCACCACCGAACTCATCCGCAAGATCAAGGAAAGTGGCGCACCCGTCATCTATTTCGGCACCGACACCTCGACGCTTCTTTTCGACATGAAGGAGACTACCGCGGACGTTATCGGCGTCGATTGGCGCACTGGAATCGATGATGCCTGGGACATGCTCAAGCATCGTGGGTCCGTGCAGGGCAATCTCGATCCCGTGGTGCTCTTCGCGAGCAAGAAGGAGATCCGTTCGCAGGCAGCCGACGTCATCCGCCGCGCCGGTGGTCGCGCCGGGCACATCTTTAATCTCGGTCACGGCATCTTGCCGGAGACGCCGGTGGACCACGTGAAAGACCTCGTCGATTTCGTCCACGAGTTCTCCTCGAAGCACGTGACCGCCGGCAAGGTCGATTGGTTCGGAGACGATCAGTGAAGACCGGGATCAAGCAGGCGGTCCTTCTGCTCGCGCACGGCAGCCCCGACTCGCCCGCCGACGTCCCCGAGTTCCTGCGCAACATCACCAGCGGACGTCCGCTTCCTCAGCCCGTGGTCGAGGAGGTCCAGCACCGCTACGGTCTCATCGGCCGCTCGCCTCTGACGGAGATCACGCTTAGGCAGGCGGAAGGCACGTCCAAAAATCTCGGGCTGCCGGCTTACGTGGGCATGCGTAACTGGCGGCCGTTCACCGTCGATGCAGTGAAGCAGATGTCCGCCGACGGGATAGAACAGGCAGTGGTAATCTGCCTGGCGCCGCAGAATTCGCGCACCAGCGTCGGCCTGTACCGGACCGCGCTGGAAAAAGCCGAGCCGAAGTTCGCGTACGAGTTCGTCGATAACTGGCACGACCACCCGCTCCTCATTCAAGCCTTCGCCGAGCGTCTCGAGCGAGATTGGAAACGCGCCAACGATCAGGCCGGAACCAAGCTCCCGGTGATCTTCACCGCCCACAGCGTTCCGCAACGCACCATCGAAGGCGGAGATCCGTACGCAGAGCAGGCGCGCCAGACCGCCGACCTCATCGCGATGGAAGTGCCGTCGCTCAGCGTCGATCAGTACACCTTCGCATTCCAGTCGCAGGGCATGTCGGGCGGTCCGTGGCTCGGTCCGACCGTGGAAGACACGATCCTCAAGCTCAAGGCCGGCGGCCATCGCGGTGTCTTCCTCCAGCCGATCGGGTTCCTCTGCGACCACGTCGAGGTGCTTTACGACATCGACATCGCATTCAAGAAGTTCGCGGAAGAGAACGCCATGGGGCTGTGGCGCGCCGAATCGCTGAACGACTCGCCGACTCTTTGCGCCGCCATCGCGGACGTGGCACGATCGGTGCTCGCGAAGCCGCAGGCTGGGGCGATATCGCACATCGTGAACATCCAGACGAGTAATAAGCAATGAGTAATAAGTCGTCGATTTCATGAAACGCATCGCCATCATCGGCGGTGGGATCAGCGGCCTCAGCGCCGCCGTCACGCTGGAGCGCGCCCGCGCAGCCGGTGCGCCGCTCGAGTACTGCATCTACGAAGCCGCTCCCCGTCTTGGCGGCGTGTTGCTGACCGAGCACGTCGATGGGTGCGTCGTCGAGGGTGGCCCGGATTCGTTCCTCACCGAAAAATCCTGGGGGCTGGATTTCGTCCGCGGCATCGGCCTCGGCGATCAACTCATCAGCTCGAACGACGCCGAGCGCAAGACCTACATCCTGGTAAAAGGCCGTCTCGAACCCATTCCCGACGGCCTGATGTTCATGGTCCCGACCAGGATCGCGCCCATCCTCACCACGCGCTTGTTCTCTCTCCCCGCAAAGATCCGGATGGCCTTCGAATATTTCCAAAAGCCGCAGGCCAGCGACAGGGACGAGACGGTAGCCGAGATGGTCGAGCGCCACTTCGGGCCCGAGATGGTAGACCGCCTGGCCGATCCGCTGCTCGCCGGCGTCTACGGTGGCGAAGCCGCGCAGCTCAGCGCCGCCGCCGTCCTGCCGCGCTTCGTGGACATGGAGAAGAAGTACGGCAGCCTCAGTCGCGCCATGCTCGCCTCGCGCAAGCAGATGGCCGCCGCGAAAGCAACGAACCCGCAGCCACGTCCCCTGTTCACGTCCCTGAAAAACGGAATGCGACAGTTGGTCGAAGCGATCGAGCCGATGCTCATGTCAGGGTCGACGCAGACCAACAATCCGATCGTTGGCTTGACGCGCTCCCCCGACCGCTGGCTGGTTACGCCGCTGCAAGGGAACCCCGGCGAATTCGATTCCGTGATCCTGGCTCTTCCCGCGACTGCCGCGTCGACGCTCCTCGGGAATGTCGCCCCCCTGCTCGCCGCCGAGCTGGGTCAGATCCGCTACAGCTCTTCCGTCACCGTGAATCTCGGCTACAGTCGCGCCGACCTGCAAAAACTCCCGCCCGGTTTCGGCTTCCTGGTCCCCCGCAGCGAGAACCGGCGGATGTTGGCTTGCACATTCGTTCATGTGAAATTCCCGCATCGCGCGCCCGAGGACAAAGGCATCCTGCGCTGCTTCATCGGCGGCGCCCGCGATGAATCCGTGCTCGAGCTCCCGGACTCGGAGCTCATCGACATGGTGCGACGCAATCTCGCCGAGATCCTGTCGCTCACCGCGGAACCGCGCTTCGCCCGCGTCTATCGCTGGCGCCGTGCCATGGCCCAGTACACTTCCGGACACCTCGCCCGCGTGCAGCGAATCAAGCAGGTGCAGTCGACGCATCCCGGACTGTACCTGGTCGGCAACGCTTACCAGGGCATCGGCGTGCCTGACTGCATTGCCTCCGGTGAATCCGCCGCGAAATCCGCACTGGAACTGGCCCTTACAGCCGAATCGAAACGCCCCTAGTTTTCGCCGGAGCCCGGAGCCCGGTTTTCCGCGACTTGCGTCCTTCCACCGGGTTTCCTCATCCAAGAGCACACGAGGTGAGGGATGGCCCGATACATCGTTGGAATCGTGCTGGTGGCGGCGGTGTTCGCCGTGGCCCAGCACCAGCATCACGACATGTCTTCCATGCCGCCGGCGACGCAGCAGGTGCAGCAGCCGGACGCGATGGATCCCGCGATGCCCGCCATGCAGCATCGACACAACGACATGGGCCCGCACATGAAGCTCACGTCCTTGCGCTCGTCGCCCACGCCCGACGAAAAGCAGCGCGCCGACGCAATCGTGCAATCCGGCCGCAAGGTCATGGAGCGCTACGCCGATTACCGCGAAGCCATGGCCGACGGCTACCGGATCTTCCTGCCTAACCTGCCGCAGAAGATGTACCACTTCACGAATTACCGGTACGCGATCGAGGCTGCGTTCGGCTTCGATGCCGACCATCCGACGTCGCTCCTCTACGAAAAGACCGGCGAAAATGGCTGGAAGCTTATTGGCCTGATGTATACCGCGCCCGCCCGCTCCTCGATGGAAGAACTGGATTCACGCGTTCCGCTCAGCATCGCGCAGTGGCACGAACACACCAATTTCTGCGCCGCCCCGAAAGGGCGCGAGAGCGAATACTTCGGCAAGAATCCGAAGTTCGGCCTGCTGGGCTCCATTTGGACAAAGGAAGAATGCGACAAGGCGGGCGGGACGTTCCGTCCGCAAATGTTTGGCTGGATGGTCCACGTCTATCCCAACGAGAAGACGCAGGATGCGATCTGGTCCGTCGGGCGCCAGATGGAACACGGGCACGGGGATTGAAGCGATAAAGAGGCCTAGCGGGGAAGAAACCTATCGGGCTTTTAGAAGAGCTTGTTGCACTATGCGTGGTAATTTCACTTCGAAAAACCAATCAGCAGAGAACAAATAATCCTCTCCAGATTCGTCGATGACTCGGATCAATCCGTGATCACGCGCAATCTTTTCGGTCCGTACAGCGGGATAAATCTTCCCAATGTCCAGACTGGCTTCATTACCGCGGTTGTCGATACACACGACGAACCGTTCAGTCTTCATTTTCTTCATAACAGGCGAGGGTCTAACTTGATCCTGAGTTCTCGTTTTCCGATCCCGTGTGCTTCGTACCAATGGAGTTCGGATAGCCATCGCGTGCCGTCAGCATACATCACTTCAGCTACGCCCTTCATCTTGCGCCGATTCCCGCGGCCGTAGAGGCGCCAGAGCCTCCTACGGATCCGTACGCCGCTTCCAGACGCAATTACCTCGATGTCGCGAATCCCACTCACTATTGTGAATTTCATTGGGAACCGGACATCGTAGAGTGATGAAAGTCATGCGTATGTGACGCGTGCCAACCCCGTGTGTGATTAGCGACTCGCGCCCGCCGCTTGTGACTCCACCCACGCGTCGTACCCGCCGATCACGTCGGTGACGTTTGTGAATCCGGCGCGCTGAAGCAACGACGCCGCCGTGATACTCCGATACCCGCCTTTGCAGTGCACCGCGATGGGCGTGTCTTTCGCGATCTTCGGCAGCTCGCGAGGGAAGTTGTCCAAGGCGTGCCACATGGCTCCCTCGATGTGCCCGCCCTGCCACTCGCTCTCACGCCGCACGTCGATCACCTTGAAGTCCCCGATCCGCGAGCGCAGGTCTTGCGCCGTGATCTGCGGCACTGTTTCGACCCGTTCTCCAGCGCGCACCCACGCCTCCATGCCGCCGCGCAGATAGCCAATCGTTACTTCGATCCCGATGCGCGCGAGCCGTGTCTGCGTTTCCGCTGCTTGCTCCGCCGATTCGGCGACGATCACCACCACGGCTGAAAGTCCCAGCAGGATCCCGGCCCACGAGGCGAGCTGTCCGCCAAAGCCGATGTTGATTGCTTCCGGAATGTGTCCTTTCGCGAAGTGCGCGGCCGGACGAACATCGAGCACGATGGCGCCGCCGACCTGCGCCAGGATCACCTCGGAACACGACAACGCCACCGGCGCGCGCATCTCGCTGAGTGCCGGCGCGCCCTCGCGGTTGATCGCCGCATCCTGCGCGAAGTACGCCGGTCGCGGGGGCAGGTTCGCCGTCATGTCACGTACGAAATCGTTCTTCGACTCGATGTGCAGAGCGTGATTCGTAAGCCGCTCCTGGCCGATGGTCGAGAACCGGGCGTTGCTCATGCTGCGTCCGCACAGCGATCCCGCTCCGTGCGCCGGATACACCTTCACGTCGTCGGGCAGCGCCATGACTTTTTGGTGCAGGCTGTCATACATGAGCGCGGCGAGTTGCTGGGGCGTGTGCGTATCCGACAAGTCCGGCCGGCCCACGTCGCCAATGAACAACGTGTCCCCCGTCAGGACGGATGAAGGCTGCGCGTCCGTGCGCTTGTCGTACACGACCAGGCAGATGCTCTCGGGCGTGTGGCCGGGAGTTTCGAGCACGCGGATCATCGAATCGCCGAACTCGACTGTCATTCCGTCGGTCACCGGCACGTGCGGAAACTTCGCACGCGCCTTTTCGCCGATATAGATCTTCGCCCCGGTGCGTTCCGCGAGCTCGCGGTGTCCGCTCACGAAATCGGCGTGCAGGTGCGTCTCGAATATGTGTTCGACACTGAGACCCTGCTCGGCGGCAGCCTTCACGTAGATATCGACGTCGCGCTGCGGATCGACTACGACTCCCACGCCGCTCGATCCCAGCAGGTACGAAGCATGGGCCAGGCAGCCCAGGTAAAACTGTTCGAAGTACATGGCACCCCTCCGGCGAGCGCCAGTTTATATCACTTCGGCGGACACCTCATGCAGCCGGTCTTTGTGAGTACGTCTCCCGGCGGGCAGCTTCTTTCTGTCTCTCGCCGGCTGCCTTCTCGATCTCGGAATTGAACTCGCCACCGATCAGAACAGCCAGGCCGGTGATCCAGAACCACAGCATCAACACCATCACGCCACCCAGAGCGCCATAGGTGGCGTTGTAGGAATTGGAGAAGTGCAGGTAAGCGCGCAATCCGAATGACGCGATCAGCCAGAGAGACACTCCGACGATCGAACCCGGCGTCACCCACTCCCAATGCGGGTGTTCGATGTTCGGCGCGAAGTAGTAGATCGTCGAAAACGACAGCAGCAGGAATGCGATCGCCAGGGGGTACTGGACGATTTTCCAGGCCAGCGCCAGCTGTCCGCCGAGGAAGTGGTCGGCGAACGTTCCGCCATAAAGCAGCAACGCCATTCCAATCAGGACGATGATGCCGTTCCCGATCGTCAGCCCGAGCGCGATGGCCCTGGTTTTGATCATGGACCGGGTCTCGCGAACTTCGAACACGTTATTAAGCGCCGTTATCATTCCGGTCATTCCCGACGTCGCCGACCACAACGCCAGCAGCAGTCCCAAGGACAGCTTCCCACCGCTGCTGTTGTCGAGCGCGTGCTTCACCGTATCGTGCACTACTGTCGCTGCCGATCCCGGCATCATTCGTGTGATTTGGTCCACGAGGCTGTTGCCAAGGCTGCCGCCGCCGATGATCCCGAGCATTGCGATCAACACCATGATCATCGGGAACAGGGCGAAGAAAAAGTAGTAGGCCAATGCTGCTGCATAATCCAAGACGTTGTCCTGGTCGATGCCCGCGACCACGCGCCGTCCGAGTTCCTTCGTTCCCAAGCCGCCGAGTTTCCACGGTGACTGCCGCGTGTTCTTCGTAACCTTCTTTTCCGCCATACGCCTTTCCCCAGGGACTGTCACCGATTAGAAGTTTTCGAACGTTACCGGGTTGACGCCTATCGCCTCGCAATCGCAAGCAGCCAGGCCAAAATCCTTTAGAATCGCCGCACATGGTAAATTCCGCCGAGACTCCGGGCAGCGCTTCGCCGACCCTGCTGCAGCGCGCGTTCCGGCAGCTCCGTCCTTCGCACCAGCACAGCGCCTTCAGTGCGACGCTGCTGCTGATGTCGGCGGTGATGCTCTCACGCGTGATCGGCTACGTTAGAGAGGCGTACATTGCCTGGGCATTTGGCGCGGGGCCGCTCACCGACGCTTACAATGCCGCTTTCACGATCCCTGACTGGCTCAATTACCTCGTCGCTGGCGGGACCGCCTCCATCACCTTTATTTCCATATACACGAGGTTCCTGTCGGAAAAGCGGGAAGCCGACGCAGAGAAGACGTTCTCCGTCATCATCACCGTCATGAGTACGGTGCTGATCGCGGGGATCGTTCTGATGGAGGTCTTCACCCGCCCGATCGAGCGCACCATCTTCCCCGGGTTTGGAGCGTCGCAGTTGGACCTGTGCGTCAGCTTGACGCGCATTCTCCTACCGGCCCAGCTCTTCTTTTACGTAGGCGCCGTGCTTTCGGCTGTGTTGCTTTCGCGTCGCATGTTCCTGATTCCGGCATTTACGGGCGTGATCTACAACGTCGGGATCATTGCCGGGGGTGTGCTCGGGGCGCGAAGTTTCGGTATCACCTCTCTGGCGGTCGGGGCGCTCGTTGGGTGCATGCTCGGGCCATTCCTGCTGAACGCGGTGGGTGCCGCGCGTACCGGTATTCGCTATCGTCCCTCGTTCGATACGGCGAATCCCGCGTTTCGCGAGTGGGTGCGCCTGTCGATCCCGCTGATGCTCGGCGTTTCTCTCGCCACCGCCGACGATTGGATCCTGCGCTTCTTCGCGTCCCACGGCGTCGGTGACATTACCCGGCTGAACTACGCCAAGCGTCTCTTCGCAGTCCCGATGGCGGTGCTCGGGCAGGCGACAGGCCAGGCATCACTTCCGTTTTTCGCTCGCCTCTGGGGCGAGAAAAAGACGTCCGAATTTGCCGCCCAGGTGAACGGGTCGGTGTACCGCGTCAGCGCCGCCGCCCTGCTGGCCAGCGCCTGGATGATGGCGGCTTCATTGCCCGTGATCGACCTAGTCTATCGGCGGGGTCGATTCACCTTCACCGACTCGCAGGAGACTGCCGTCCTCTTCTTCTGGTTTGCCGTCTCGCTGGCGTTCTGGTCTGCACAGGCGCTTTATGCCCGGGCATTTTACGCAGCGGCCAACACTCTGACGCCGATGGTCGCTGCCACGATCGTTACCGCCGCCTCTCTGCCTGTGTATTGGGCGTTGTTTCACGCCCTCAATGTCGCTGGACTGGCGCTCGCATCCGACATCGGCATCTTTGCCAATACGGCCGTTCTGGCTTGGCTGCTTCATCGGAAGCGGCTGGTTCCCCTCAACGGTTTGCCTTGGCGGGAACTGGCGAAGGCCCTTCTCGTAGCGCTGATTTCCGGTGCCGCGGCACTCTTCGCCGCACGGGCTATCCCGGTGCAGGGTAGCCACGCTGCCGATCTCGAAGCACTTGCCATTGCGACCGTGACGTGGGGCGGCGGAGTTGCCGCTGGACTGTGGCTTACTCGTTCGGCGCTATTACGTGACCTGTTCCGCCGCAAACGGCCGACCGCCGTATCCGAAAACACGTCACCAGTATCGGAAATTCAACCTTAGTGGCGGTAAACTACCAGTACTTTCGGCTAATTTCGGCGGGAATCCTCTCCGTTACCTAGGTAAGCTTTCGCTCGGTAGCGGTTCGTCGTATTGTCGACTGGGGCTTTCCCCGTCGCGCGCGTATCGTCATGTCCTCCTCCAGTGCTTACATGTCGGGTGCAGTAGCCAAATGGCGTGCTGCGCGCCGGCTCTATCCCATCTATTCAGCGCTGGCGGTACAGTTCGGCCTCGACGCCCCGCCGTACGAGAGTCTCGACGACGCGACGGCCCAGACCTCTGAATTCCTTCCGCGCGTGCAGGCGTGGTTCGACACCATCGATGCCCGCCTCCAGGTCGCGCAGTTCCGGCAAGTGCTTCAGGGAAGCTCCGTGGCGTCTTCCGAGGAGAAGCTCCAGGCGCTCATCGAGCGTCATTACACGAAGCCCGAGAAGACCGAGTCGGACCGCGATAAGATTGATTTTCTGCTCGTGCAGTATTTCGCCGTCTGCTCTCCGCCGACGCTCGCCGAGGGAGAGTTGTGCTTCGAGGACGCCGCTGAGGTGCTGGCGCCCGTCCTCGGCCCGATCGGTTCGGATGTCCCGGAATGGCTGCGGCCGCTGGATGGCTGGGTCGCCAGCCTTACCGACTTCAGCAGCCTGCGCGAACTCCAGGAGAGCCGTCTCGCCCAGCAGGGACGTCAGCTCAAAGCGTCCGCCAAGCATCTCTATTTCTCTCCGCCCGCGCTCGTTGCCTTCACCCGTTTCAGTTACCTGCTGCGGCGCACGTTCTTCCACCTGATCAACTCGGAATTAAAGACGATCGACGGCGGACTGGAGAAGCTCGCGCAATACGGTCAGCAGATCCTCGATTGTTCTTCCGCGCAAATGTCGGCTACGACTCCCGTGGCCGAACTGCGGCGCTTCTGCGAAACTTACAAGAAACCGGCCTTGCCGGAGTACTCGGTCGACACTTCCATTCTGCGGTTGATCCAGCTGCGGCAGATCGTCGATGCGGCGCTGGCCGAGATCGAGCAGCCCAACGATCCCATCCTCGCCGAGATCGAAGAACGCTGTCGCCGGGTGGAAGCTGAACTCCTCGCGATGCGCAAGCTCGCTGCCGGCTTGGCGGCGGAGCGTCGACGCAACGTGGGCGCCAGCAAGGCGGCGGCAGTCGCGGAGCGCGCGATGTCCGCGTTCGAAGAAGTTCTCGATGTTCCATTCGAACAGCCGGTGGCCCAGGTTCCCGTGGTGCAGCCTGCAATCGAAGACAAGGACCCGCTGGGCGCAATGTTGGAAACGACTCCTGAAACCCCGCCTGAGCCGAAGGCGGTCGTGCCCGAGATCACCGTCACCACCGAGCCCGCGCCCCAGCCGTCCGTGGCCGATCCGAGTCTCACCGACGCCATGGAAGAGATCCGCAAAAAGCTCGCCGCCGCGCCGCGCAAGGGTATCAGCAGCCTGAACATCGCCGGGACCGCGCTCCTCCTCAGCCCAGACGAGGTCGAGGCTTTCATCCGTCCCAAGGACTCTTCCTCGATCGACCTGCAGCGCTCGCTCGCCGCGCGCGCCCTGCTGCTTCAGGCCGTCGAGTTGCAGAAAAAGACTGCCTCGCCCGAGCTGCTGAGCAAGACCATCCAGCTCTGCCGCACTGAAGCCGCGAGCATCCAGCAGCACAGCACGGAGGCCAAGCAGTCGAACAATTCCGGAGCGGCCGCGACGTTGAACGCCAGCGCCAGCCAGTTGCTTTCGCTCCTGCGCCAGGTCGAGCGCATGTCGCGCGCGAGTTAGCGTGAACCATGCTGGTGAATTGACACGGCATCGCCGTTACGTAAATGTGATTCGCTGGGAGATTTTTTGAGAAAGCGGGTGGCACCTTAGTGGCGAGTCCCGAAAATACCGGCCAGGCGATGCGCCGCAGCACGCGCGTGCCTGCCGAGATCGAACTGCGCGTACGCAGCCTCGATCCCGGAGTTCAATTCGAAGAGAAGTGCAAAACGCTGCTCGTTAACGCCCAGGGTTGCGGCTTCCAGTGCTCGCGCCAGCTTCCGGTCGGCATCGCGCTCCTGTTCATGATCCAAAACCGCCAAGTCACGGCAACGGTGCTGAACGCGACTTCCCTGGGCGAGGGCTCTGGCGCCTGGGTGATCGGCGCAAAGCTTCATCAGTGCGGAAACTTTTGGGGTTTGCTGTCGCCTCCGGCAGATTGGGAGCAGCCTGTGCCACCGCCGCGCCAAAGGCCGGAGGACACCGATCAATACATCGCGGGCCGAGTGGCCGTCGAGATTCGTCGCCAAACCGTACAGGCGATGGTTGCTCTGCGCTCCGAGATCGACAAATTGGCTGCCGCACGTAAGACCGAATTCCTCGCCACCATCGTTGAGGAATCGTCCTCCACTGCTGTGGAGATCGTCCATCGCGTTGTCGAGCAGGAAACAGACAGCATTCGGACCGTGTTCGAGACCTTGTCGGCACAACTACGGCGCGGAGTCGAGGAACATTCGGCAAAGCAAATGGACTTGGCGGAAGAGCGGCTGCGAGAATTGCAAGCGCAACTTTCCACCTTGGGTGAGGAGCGAATTCAGGCGGCGGCATCGGAGATCTTGCAGCGAATCCATCGCGATGCCAAGCAACTGTCCGATACCGCGATCGCGCAATGGCACGCCGCTTTCGAACAGACACTGCAAATGCTGCCCGACCTTGTACGTGAGAACCTGCAGAGATCCGGCACAGAGGTCACCGTTACGCGCCACTGACGGGGACCGCCGGTGTAAAGGTCACCCGCTTCAGGCATGCACCTTTCTACCCTGCGACCGCGGGTTTGTTTGCCGCGATCACGTCTCGCAGAAGATTCGCCGCTGTCCGCAGTGCTGCCAGGTGTTCTTCGTTGAATGGATCCTTTCGAGCGGTGCAGACCTGGACCATGCCGAGCGGCACGCTCGAACTCGACACGACAGGGACCATGACCACCGCCCCGATGTTTGCCGCACGACAAAGCTCCGCGTCGACCCGTACGTCTTGTTGTGTATCGTGGCAGTAGACGATCTGCCCGCTGCGCACAGCTTCCGCTCCGATGCCTGTTTCGGTCTCCAGCACCATTCCAGGATCGGGAGCATTTCCACTCGTCCCGACGCACACCATCTCGCCTCGGTCGAATTTCGCGACCGCCACCCCATCCGCCTGCATCGTTCGGTGTAATTCGCGAGAGAAAAACGACATCGAGTCCCGTTCGCTCATGCCCGAGCGTAGCGCGTCCGTCATCACCGACATGAGTGCCATCTGTATCGCAGAAACGCGATTCTCGCCCGCGGTGTCCGCAGTGGCCGGCGCTACCATCTCGAACTTGAAACTAGCGCTGGTGATCGAGCGCAACCGGTCGATCTGAGTGAATAAAGTTTGCAAATGCGAGCTTTCTACCTCCACGCCTTTCAACTCGACGTCGTCCGTGAGGTCCTTGGCAGCTTGATTCAGGAACTGGACCCGTTCTGCATTGAGGTAAGACAGCAAGGGGAAGGCCGTCTTCCCCTCCGCTTTCACCTCGTGCCATTGCTGTAAGGCCCACACGGTCTGGCGTACCCTCGCGAGCGCGTTCCGGAATTCATGCAACGGTCCTGCGTCGGGAGGATGATTCCTTACGAAGCCGTCGATCTTCAGCAAGCTCTCGGCGCACGCATGCAGCAAACCGTTCGTGTCGACCGCGGTGTCGTCTTGCGGGAGCGAGGGTAAAACGTCCGGCACGACGGGTATAGTCTCAGCCGCTGCCGGTACTTCTGCGTTGGGCGTGCTCGGATCTGCTGCTGCCGCAGGTGCGACCGGAGGGGCTTCCTCAGGCTTTATTGCGCGTGTGCCGCGAAAATCGTCGGTGAAATTAGTCGGGTCCTCGATCTCGCCCCATATCGGACGGTCTTGCTCCAGGAGCGTGACACCGATCTGCTCTTGCGTTGGGTCTGCCGGCCGGCCCACCCACACGACTTTGAAGAGTGCCTTGTTCTTCTTGTACTGAAGCGTGACCGCGTCGCCGACGGCGAGAGGTACTTTAACGCCTCCGATCCGCGCGCCGCTGCTGCTGACGTTAAGCGTGTATGACAAAATGTTGAATGGTTTACCGGCGCTGTCCATTCCCCAAATGCGAATGGGAGCGACCATCTTGATGCGCGGTTTCTTCCTTAGGGCCATGGCTCCGATCCGTGGTCACCCGAGAGGGCCGATCGTCGAGGTTACGTTTCCAATCCGGATGCTAGCACGCAGTAATCTTGACTAATACGTAAAGTTGAGCCAACGTATCCTTGAACAAATCTCGTCTTCCGAGTGCAATTGTTTTCCCATTCCGGGATTATGGCGGCCCCTGCTTCGACAGTCGAAATCATGCGGCGCAGCACGCGCGTGCGCGCTGAGCTTCCATTGCGTGTTCGCAGTCTGGATCCGGCCCGTCCTTTTGACCTCCAGTCCCGTACTGTGATCGTCAACGCGCATGGCTGTGGATTTCAATCCCCAGTCAACCTCCCGATCGATGTGCCAGTGGAAGTCGAGATCGATGGTGGTATTGCACACGGCAAGATACTTAACTCTGCCCTTATCGACGCCGATCGTAAAGTGTACATAACCGGTCTTGCCCTCGATAAACCGGCAAACTTCTGGGGGTTGCCATCTCCGCCGGCGGATTGGGTGACTCTTTCCAAGACTGCCGGATCGGATACTGGCGGCAAGATCCACCCGTTTGCGAAGAAAAAGAGCGCCCAGGGTAGCGCGGCGAGGGTACATCCGTTTACGCGTCCCGCGCCGGCGCGGCAGGCACCGTCCCCGCCATCGCCGCCGGCACAACAGGGCGCTGCTTCCTTGTCGGACGATCACGCGGCCCAGGTGCGCACGCAAAACTTTGCGGAGTTGGAACGTTGGCGCGCCGATACGGCCTCGGCTCTCGCAGCGCTTCGCGATAACCTGCAACAAAAACTGGCTAACGATGCCGAGAGCTGGCGCGCGGAGACACATCGGGCCACGGAAACCGTTTCCGAGCTGTTGCGGCGCTCCGACGAACAAGCTCGCTCTGCCGCGCAACAGGTCACGCGCATTGAATCGGCCGCCGCTTCGGCGCAATCCGAGATAGGCGCTGCTCTCGCCGCATTGCAGCGCAGCGCTGCCTCGGCCCAGTCGAACGAGGCGGAATTGGCGCGCCTTCGCGGTGACATTCAGCGATGGACTGAGACTGCACCCGCGCTAGTCGAACAGCTTGTCCGAGAACGAGCCGGTCAGGCGATGGACAGCGTCGCCCTCCAGGATCAGGAAAAACTCTCGGGCATATTCGCGCCGGCTCTTCAGGACCTGCGACGCCAAATCGGCGAGATGGCGAGTGCCACGACGGCGGAGGCTCGCACCCGCGTCTTCTCCGAGTTCGATGCACGTCGGCAGGATTTCCTGGGCATTGCCGCGGCACGGATCGCTGAGATCGACGATCGGGAACGATCGTTCCGCGAATCGTCAAGCCGGTTCGCAGATGAGTTGGCGCGCCGGACCGCCGAGGCGATGGCCGCGATCCAGGAAAAGACCGAACAAACCTCTGCTGCGTCCCTCGCATTGGCTGTTAGCCGCATACAGGAGTCTCTTGATTCCGCGTTGCAGCGCTTACATTCCCCCTTGGAAGTCGGGGATGCGGAACCGTTGTCCGGTATTGCCGCCGAGAGTCTCACAGTCGCCGAAGAAAACCGCGCGTTGCTGCGCGAGGAAGCGGAGCAGACAACCGAGGCTGCCAAACAGCGCATGGAAGCGATCGCCGGCGCTGCTGCGTCCGAGGTCCGAGCTCGCCTCATCGCCGACCTGGATTCTCGCCAGTCCGCTCTTTTCCAGTCGTCCGATGAATTGTCGGCGAAGCTGTCGCGCCAAGCTGAGGAAGCGATGGCGGGGCTGCGCCTCCACATCGAGCAGGCGTCCGCGGCCTCGCTGGCCAGACTGACCGAAGGTTTCGAAGCTGCTCAGCAAAAGCTCGACGCTCATGTCCAGGAGCAGTCCTGGGAGTACGACGCGCAGGCCGAAGCGGCTGCGGCTCGTTTGCAGGACAAACTCGGCGCTGCTCTCCAGCAACTCGAAACCGATATCGAACGCCGCCAGGCGCAGCTTGCGGCCGAATCTGCTGAAGCTACAAGAAAGCTCGCCGAAGAGAATCTCTCTTCGCTACGCGCCGAGAGTGAACGCCAGGCGCAAGCGTTCCGTGAACGCATCGAGCAAGAGGTCGCAAGCCGGAATGAAGAGTTCGCCGCCCGCCAGCGACAACTCGATGCCACGGCTTCCGCGTTGCAAGCGCAACACGAAGCTGTGTCGAAGGACCTGCAGGAATTGCAGCAGACCCGCGGTTATATCGAGTCGGTGCTCGCAGCATTGCCGGAAACGCTACGCGCCCACACGGAACGACACGCCTCCGAAGCTTGGGAACGCCTGCGCGGACATTCAGAGCAGCACATCAGCGAGACCTTGCGTGCGGAGACCGAACGCGGCGCCGCGCGATTGCATGATGAAATCGATGCGGCATCCAGGAAGCTGCGCGAGGAGATGGCACTCCAAGGCGAGCACACCGCCACCGAACTTCAATCCAGGATTTCGGCGACGTTGAGCGAGCGCCAGCGGGAGATTGCCAACGAACTTGAGGCGCAAGCCGAGCTTCTGCAAGCGCGCACCGCATCCGCGGCCGCGGATGCCCAAGCTCGAGTGCAAAACACCGCCGAAGAGAGTGCGCGGTCAGCCAAGGCCGTAGCAAGCGAGGCTGCAGATGCTGCCAGTCGATTGAAAGCGCTGCAGGCCGGCGCCGAAGCAGGCTCGGACGCGCTCAAGACCCAGATCGAACAGGCACAAATCTGGTTGCAGTCACAGACGGCGGAATTCCAGAAGACGGTTCACGACGCGTTTCTTTCCGCGGGCGGCGAGATCCGCGGCCGCGTCCACTCCGCCGTGGACACCGCTGAGGAGCTGATTCGCCAGAAATCGAAGGATGCGATGTCACAGCTCGACGCTGCTGCGAAGCAACACGCCCAAGCGGTATCGCGCGAGGCCGATGAGGCCCAAGCCCGCATCTCCACGGTCCGGGCAAGTGCTACCGATTCAGCCGAGAAAGCGTTACAAGCGCGCTTGGTGGAGACTCTCGACGTTTTCCGCAACGACGCTTCGCGACTTGCGCAGAGTGCGCTTTCGCGCTGGCAACTCGCGATGGATGAGACTTTGCGCGCGATTCCCTCGTTGCTGCAAACAAAGCTGGAAGGCAGGGCAGACTCTCACCAGGAAAACGCCAGTCCGGCCGCGAAGGACTAGTGGACGACCCGC
This sequence comes from uncultured Terriglobales bacterium, assembly GCA_964559835.1. GTDB lineage: Bacteria > Acidobacteriota > Terriglobia > Terriglobales > Acidobacteriaceae > DAISJI01. The sequence continues at coordinate 93,701 of CAZLJE010000006.1, read as the reverse complement.
ATTCTCGTCCAGTCGTACGCGAACTTCTTGCCGCAATCGAGACAGACAACGTAATGCCCTGGGCCATCGCCGACGCTGCCCCAGTCGGCATGGGTGTCGCTGCTTATCGCGGCCGCGAACGGCTTCGAGGTGTTGTGGTGCGAGCAGGTGATGTGCAGGATCTGCAGGATCTTTTCAAACACGACAATCGCTCCAACCGGTGTTCCGGTCGTTCGATCCATTGCGACCTCCGGTCCCTGCCTCGCCCATGGCAAGCCAGCGACCGGAAGTCAGCAATTCATTGATGAGCTAAACCCGTGCGCCTGCGCCGGCCGCAGCCGTCTCGACAGGCATCTTCTCCGATTTGTCTTCGCCGTTGGCTTTCTGGCCGGGTTTGCGGATGTCGATGCCGCCCTTGAAGAACGCGCCGTCCTCGATGCTGATGCGCTGCGCCACGACATCGCCGGTCAGCGAGCCTTCGTTGCGGATATCCACGCGATCGCTGGCGCTCAGGTTGCCGCGCACCTTGCCGGTCACGACGATCTCGCGCGCAGTGATGTTCGCGTTCACGACGCCGTTGCGGCCCACGGTGACGCGGTTGCCGGGCAGGTTGATCGAGCCCTCGACGCGTCCGTCGATGTAAAGCGATTCGGAGCCCGTGACCTCACCCTTGATGACCAGCGACTTGCCGATCGTGGCTTGGTCCTGCGAATTCATGCTGGCGTTGCGCGGCGCGGTCGCCGGTGTCGGTTCCATAGTCGGTGTCGGGGTCGGAGCAGTCGGGCGCTGCGGCTCGGGCGTTGCCGGTCCGCTGGGCTGATTCGTGGGCTTCCACATGGCGATACAGATCCTTTCGTCTACACAAGGGGAGTTTGAATTGATGTCGCACGTTCACGGCCAAAGCTTCGGGAATCGCTCTTAATTCCTTTCCGCTTCACCAGACGTGAGTTGCTGGCGACATGTTCCGTTGTAGCACAGATTTCCACCGCCCGCAGGGGCCGCCGGACTGCTGCGCGGTGTAAATCTTCGCTGTCATCGGGAATTTGTTATATCGGGCAAAGTACCTACGATGAGCTTTCATTCGCGCGTAACCCCAACGTACAGGACCGTAGGCGGCAGCGATTCCGAACCGTTCAACCGCACGTCTCGCGCTCCTCGCGTTTACAAGGTACTCCAGCGCGACACGCAATCGAAGGTCACCAACGGCAGTGTCCGGTCGGCTAAAGGAAGCTTCGCATTTTCGCGTTCCGGGGTGTCGAACGCCAGTCTATGTCTTCCGATGCGCTCCCACAGGACCCGAGGAGCCTCTGGCCGTCGTCCTCGCACCACGGTAATCGCGTTCGGACCATTAACGTCATTGACGAGACTTGTTTTGCTTCGTACGCTCGCAGCGACGGTGCGAGTCTGGCGGCCCCGGGTTTCAGTACAGCTCTCTTTGCTACATCCTCTCGGGCATACCATCCCGCGTTGACGTTCGACTGCGAACAATCACAGCGTCTGGACCGCCGCCGTTAACGACCGTAGAGCGAATTGCTAGCTGCTCACGGCACACTTTGTCCGGGGGGCGCAATTGATCTGTCTCGGCACGATCGGTGAATACGTAGGGCGTATTTACGGAGCGTCGAACACGCGGCCTCTTTACTTATCAATAGCCGAAAAGCTAGGGTCGGGGAAAAAGCCCCAGGCGAGCAGTATGTCGACAGCGGTCGCGTCTGAAACTCCATCCGGCGCATCATGCTTCCACCGTGTTGCGTGGTTCGCATTCGCCGCCGCGCTGGCCGCCAGTTGCCTGTGGATCCTGCACCTGCCGCTGTTCCCGACGCAGGATGGCCCTGTCCACGTGTATTACGCGCGCGTGACGCAGGCACTGTTGTCCGGCCAGCCGGGTTTCGAAAGGGACTTCAGGATCGCGCGTCCATTTCCGCCCTACGCGCTCCACGCATACGCCCTCATGGCCCTGATGCGATTCTTCTCAACGGAACTCGCGGAACAATTTCTGGCGTGCGCCTGTGTGCTGTCAGCCGGATTCGGGTTCTGGTACTTGGCGCGGCAGTTGGGCCGTTCCTCCAGCGTAGTGGGCGTGCTCGCGGCGCCTTTCTTCCTGCATCGGTTTCTGTTCATGGGTTTCTATGGCTATTCATTCGGCATCGGAGTCGCGTTTGCCGCTATGGGTTTGTGGTGCCGGCCTGATCGAGTATTGCCGAAAAGGCGCGTTCTGTTTCTGGGACTGAGCGTGCTTTCGCTATTCGCGCATCCGGTCCCCTACCTGGTGCTGATCGCGTTCTGCTGGACGGAATTGCTTGCCGCACGACTGGTAAAGGGCCGCGAGCCCGGCAATTCCGAATGGGGGGCAAGTCGCGGCGATGCAATTACTCTTCTCGCCGCAACTGCGCTCTTCCTGTACATCAAGAAGTATTCGCATTCCGGCACATTGTGGACGCCGCTGACGTGGGACGATCTGCCGGCAAACTTGTATCGTTCCTTCGATACCGTGCGTACCACGCTAGTCGTACCCCTGACGGGGACGCTCTATCACTCGTTAACAATGGCCGCACTCGTGGTGACAGGGGCCGTGGCGTTCTGGACCGTCTGGCGGATGCGACGAGTTGGATGTGTCGTGCACGCTCACCTCGTGCTCGGTTGGGGGATTGCGCTGCTGCTGGCGCTCCCGTACCTTCCCGGCGGCATCAACGGTTCGGCTGGTTTCGCGGACCGGATTGGCATTCTATCCGTGCTCTTCGTGATGGCCGCAGGTTCATCGGCGGAACTCAAACCCGCGGTGGCGAAAGTAGCCCTGATCATCGGTTTGATGTTCTTTACCTGCGAATTGTTCCTGCTGCAACTCCATATCGGCGGGATGGCGCGGAGCTTGCAAGTAACGAGCTATCCGTTGGATGGAATGCGCGGCGTACAAGTGATTGCTTTGAACCACCCCCATCAGCCCGGTGACTTGAACTTCGATCCCGAATTCCTGTCCTCGGCGCGGCTGGTTGAGCGTGGAAACGGGTTGCTCCTGGATTGTCCCTGGCTTGAACTTCAAATCATGATGCTCGAGCGTATCGGCCCGCAGAACGGGTCAGTTCCCGCGGGCGGGGTGGCCTCGAAGCCCGCGTTCGTCTGGAATAGTTGCGCAGGAGTGTCGCCCCCCTGGTTCACAGGCGCGCTCGGAACCGAGCAGTGGCGAGTCACTCAATACGGATGTTTCAAGGTGGCAGTACCGCACACAGTTGACTAGCCCCGAGTTTCGATGAGGGCCTCCTGTTCCTGCGCGCCGGCGAGGCTCGCCGAAGGGCATCGCGGCGGCATTTGTCAGTATCAGGTGTCGGGTGTCATGCCCGACCTATTTCCAAGGCGTCCCCAGAAAAGGCGCCCAATCCCGAGGCAAGGGCACGTCGAAATCTAAGCGCTTCATCTGGCGTCGCTTAGGACCGGACAGCCATTTGCTCGGATTAGTGAAGAAAAGCGCAGGCGTAAGACTTCTCCAGATAGGCATATACTTCTAAAACATTTTTGTGTGGGAAAGTGCGCAGCGCTTTCCGGGGTTCCACGTTGAACATCAGAGCGGACATTGGGCACGTTATGGCCCTCTGCATCTGTCTTGTGCTCGGCGTAGGGTTGGATCCCGCCCAGGCGCTCGATCCGCAAAAGCGAATCACCCAGTTTACGCACACATCTTGGACCGCAAAGGATGGCGTGCTCGGGCCCGTTCGAGCGATTGCGCAAACCCCCGATGGGTATTTGTGGCTAGGCACCCAGGCAGGCTTGTTCCGATTTGATGGTCTTCATTTTGTGGCGTGGGAGCCGAGCTTCGGAGAGCAGATGCCCGGTTCATCTGTCTGGTCGCTTTGCACGAGTCGTGATGGAAGCCTCTGGATCGGGTTTAGTTTTGGCGGAATCGGCCAGTTGCGCAATGGGCATTTGAAGAATTTCTCATCGACGGATGGTGTGCCAAGGGGCGGAATTCTGTCTATCGCAGAGGACGAGAGCGGCTCGATTTGGGCCGGGGGTCAATACGGTCTTAGCAAAATGGAGGGCGGCACCTGGCACCGGGTAGGAGCGGAATCAGGCTATCCGGCCCCTGGAGTTCAAACCATGCTGGTTGATGGTAAGGGGACGCTTTGGGTGGCAACCGATCACTTCAATTTCCGGCTCGGTAAGGACTCAGCTCAACCGAATACGATCCTCACTCTTGCTCCAAATGCAAAACGCTTTGCCGCTACGGGACACGGTGTAGGTATGATCCGAACTATGGCGGCATCTCCCGATGGAAGCGTCTGGATGGTTCATACCTCTCGCGATGTGGTCTTTGCCGCAACCCAGAATTGGTCCAAAACGAGTATCTCCGTCAACGAGCCAATGTCTCTGCTATTCGACGGCGACGATAGCATTTGGATCGGCCTTGCGCGAGGCGGACTACGTCGCCTGAACCTCGCGAATCAGGACCACCCTGTACTTGAGCAATTTCAGATGAGCGACGGGCTCTCCAACAATACCGTCTATTCGACGTTCAAAGACCGGGAGGGGAACATATGGTTTGGCACCGGCGCTGGCCTGGATCGTTTTCGTGACAATAAAGCGACATCTTTTTCGGCGAAAGAGGATCTGGTTCCTGATGAACAGCTCGCGATAACCTCGACCGCAGATGGAAGTGTGTGGTTTGCCAGTTATTCCGGCGACGTTGTACAGCGGTTCCGTGCTGGCAGGTTTATCTCGTCGAAGCTGCCGCCCTATCCGCGGTCGGAACAGGTGACGATCCTAAGTCTGCATGCTGACGGAAACGGCCACATTTGGGTCGGCGGCCCTTTCAAGCTGGCTGAAGCCGACGACCTGAAATTCTCGTATTCGAAGGTCTCGGATATGGATGAGGTAAGTGCCGTACATGCAATCACCCATGATGCCCTCGGCAACCTGTGGGTCACCGTGTGGAACGATGAGGGCGGAGGAGTGCTGCGATTGCGAAACGGCAAATGGATCAGTTTCCGGAGCAGCAAGGTGCATCTCCCGCTATATCGTTGCCGGGTTCTGTATGGGGATCCGCAGGGGCGCGTGTGGTTCGGATTCGAAGATGGAGAAGTGGCCGTCTATGAGAACGCGGAGTTCCGTGTCTATTCTTCCAAAGACGGACTGCCCGATGGCCGGGTATTCGCAATCACAAGCGATCGGGCAGGACACATCTGGATCGGTGGTGAAGCCGGGCTGACCCGCTTTGATCCAGGACACTTCGTCACGCTTACGAAAGAGAACGGGTTGCCGGGGAACTCCATTTCCGGAATCGTGGAAGATGATGACGGCTATCTCTGGCTGGCAGGCGCCTTGGCGATCCTTCGCGTGGATCCGCTGGAATTGGAACGAGCGTTTCGTTCGTCCTCTTACCGGATACACGGTGACTCGTTTGATGCCAGCGATGGTTTTCGTGGACTCCCTCGACAACGCGAACCGTTTCCAACTGTCACGAAGGCGGCGGACGGACGGCTCTGGTTTTCCACGACGGCAGGCGTTGCCGTGATCGACCCGCGGCACTTGCCGAAAAACATCCTGCCACCGCCGGTCACGATCGAAGCGATCAAAGCCGATAATGCGGTCGTCACAGGTTCTTCTGAATTGCGTCTCCGACCAGAGACCAGGAATCTGGAATTTGAATATGCGGCCCTAAGCTTGACTGACCCAGAGCGCGTCCGATTCCGTTACAAGCTTGAGGGCTACGATGATGATTGGCGGGGCCCGGTAACCGCTCGCGACGTTCGTTACACAAATTTGCCGCCACGGAACTATCGATTTCGTGTAATCGCTTGCAACAATGATGGTGTCTGGAATGAGACAGGAGCATCGCTTGACTTCTATATTCTCCCCGCTTTTTACCAGACGAACTGGTTCCGCGCCCTGTCTGTGGCCGCTTTCCTCGCGCTGCTTTGGGCGGTTCATCGAGTGCGCGTGCGGCAACTGCGCCGTCGGGAAAAGAAGCTTCGAGATGTGATCGAAACCATGCCGACATTTGCCTGGACCGCTCTGCCCGATGGCTCCGTGGATTTCGTCAATCGACACTGGCAGCAGTATTCTGGCTTGTCCGCCGGGAAATCAGCCGGCGCGGGCTGGGAAGCCGCCGTTCATCCCTCAGACCTCAAGCGACATGCGGACAAGTGGCGTGCCTCTGTCGCGAGCGGCGGGCCGTTCGAAAGTGAGGTGCGCTACAGGCGCGCTACGGATGGCCAATACCGTTGGTTCCTCGTTCGCGCCGTGACCCTGCGTGACGGGCGCGGCAACATCCTAAAATGGTACGGCATCTCGACTGACATCGAAGATCGTAAACGGGCCGAGGAAGAGCGGGAAACACTACGTGCGGATCTTGCTCACGGAAACCGGGTCAGTATGTTGGGAGAACTGACAGCCTCACTGTCCCACGAGCTGAAACAGCCAATCGCGGCAGCCATGACGAATGCCAGGACCTGCAGCCGATGGCTTAAGCGCGACCAGCCCGATGTGCAAGAGGCCTGCGCGGCAGCAGACAACATCGTGAACGACGGCAAGCGCGCAACCGAGATTATCGAGCGTTTGCGCTCGTTGTACAAGAAGGCTCCTCCGCAACGTGAGTTGGTCGATATAAACGAAATCATCCGCGAAATGGTCGTGCTGCTGCGAGGCGAGGCCAACCGCTATGCGGTCTCGATCCGCACCGAACTCGCTGCCGAAATTCCCAGGATCACGGCCGATCGCGTTCAACTGCAGCAAGTGCTCATGAACCTTATGCTGAATGGCATCGAGGCGATGAAGGAGACCGGCGGCGTCCTTACGGTCAAGTCTCGACTAGCCCAGGACGGTCGAGTGCTGATCTCGGTCAGCGACACCGGTGAGGGATTGCCGGCCGAAAAAGCAGACCAGATTTTCAGTGCCTTCTTTACTACGAAAGCTCAAGGGTCTGGCATGGGCCTGGCGATCAGCCGTTCCATCGTCGAGTCGCACGGCGGGTGTCTGTGGGCGAACGCAAACGACGGGCGAGGAGCAACTTTTCATTTCACGCTGCCCGTGGTCGCGGCAACGGCGCCCCCAGCTTCGAACGCTTAAAGCGATTCCGTACTTGCGCGGTGAGAACACATATCACCGGTCCTCGTTTGATTTCACCCTTCGGGCGGCCTAACATTCAAGCTAAGCACTGGCGGAGTCTGGCGTGACCATTGGCGAAACCATCTCGCATTACCGCATCGTCCACAAGCTGGGTGGCGGCGGAATGGGAGAGGTGTACGAGGCGGAGGACATCCGTCTCGGGCGGCGCGTCGCGCTCAAGTTCCTTCCCGATAGCCTCTCCGGCAATCCGGTCGCCCTGGAGCGCTTCCAACTCGAGGCGCGCACGACGTCGTCGCTGAACCACCCCGGTATCTGCACCATCTTCGACATCGCGTCGCACAACGGCATGCCCATCATCGTGATGGAGCTGCTGGAGGGCGAGACGCTGAAGACGCGGCTCACGCGCGGTCCGCTAGCGCCGGAGGAGGTCATTGATTACGGCCTGCAATTGGCGGCGGCGCTGGAGGCGGCGCACGAGCGGGGCATCATCCACCGCGACATCAAACCGGGAAACATCTTTATTACGAAACTGGGGCACACGAAAATCCTCGACTTCGGCCTGGCAAAGCTGAAGGGCGAGCCGAGGACCGCGGAAGTGCGCGTCGGCGGCAATGGCCATCACGCGCTATCGGATGCGATGACCGAGGCCAGTACCATCCCGGGAACGACGCTTTATATGTCGCCGGAACAGGTCGGCGGGCAGTCTCTCGACGAGCGCACCGACCTGTTCTCGCTCGGTGTCGTGCTGTACGAAGCCGCGAGCGCTCACAAGCCATTCGAACGGCGGACCGCGGTGCTGACGATGGCGGCGATCCAGCACGAAAAACCGGTGTCGCCGCTCAATTACGTTCCCGATCTGCCGCCGGAGTTCGAACAACTGCTGGGCGGCCTGCTGGAGAAGGATCGGCGGCTCCGATACCAGAGCGCGCGCGAACTCGCGGAAGACCTTCAGCGCTTAAAACGCCAGCTGGAAGTTCGGCGGCTGCGGGATAGCGATCTCCACCTGGTCATGCAACGCGGCAAGACGTTCCGCAAGCTGACCACGCGGCAGCTGTACATCCTGCTCGGCGCGGCCGGGCTGATCACGATGACGCTGCTGGCGGTGACCATCTGGTGGGCGAAGCATGCGTCGTCAAACGTCGTGACGGCGAACAACACCGTCCTGGTCTTGCCGTTCAAGAATGCCGCCGGCGATCCGGACGTAGATTATCTGCGGCTCGCCATACCTGACGAACTGGTGAAGATCCTGGCGTACACGCGGTCGATGGAGATCCGGCCCGTGCCAACCGCGCCTAAGTACATGCAAGGCGAATTCGATCCGCAGCAGGCAGGACGCGAGTTCAAAGCGGCGATCGTGCTGACCGGGCACTTCGCGTCGCAGGGCGGAAAGCTGACGGTAACGCTGGAGGCGGTCGACGTTGCCCACAACCGCGTGACGTGGCAGGGCAGCTTCACCGTTCCGCAGCAGAACCTCATCTCGCTGCAGGAAGACCTGTCGGCGAATGTGAAGACCGGGTTGCTGCCCGCGCTGGGCTCGCAAGTGGCGATGCTCGCGAGCGCGACGCAGCCGCGGAACGCCGATGCGTATGATTTGTATTTGCGCGGCGCGGCGCTGCCCCACGATCCGGAGCCGAATTCGACGGCCGTTGTCATGCTGGAGCACTCGGTCCAGCTCGATCCGAAATTCGCTCCTGCTTGGGACGCGCTCGGCCTCCGCTACTACTACGACGCGTCATACGCCGGCGGCGGGGTGGAGACCTTCGACAAGGCAGCGAACGCGTACGAGACGGCGCTCAAGCTGGATCCGAACCTGATCTCGTCGGTCGCGCACCTGGCGCGCATCCGTGCCGAGCGCGGCCAGATCGCGGACGCCTATCGCGAGGCGCGCGACCTGGTGAAGCGGCGTCCGGAGAACGCGCAGGCGCACTTCACGATGGCCTACGTGCTGCGCTACGCGGGCATGCTGGACGACTCCGTCCGCGAATGCGACGCGGCGCTGGCGCTCGATCCCAGCAACTACGATTTCCGCTCCTGCTCGTTCGGCTTCTTCGAACTGGGCCGCACCACCCGGGCGCTGGAGTACGTGCACCTGGACACTGGATCGGAGTGGGCCGCGAGCGTGCTGCCGGCGATCTTCCTGCGCGAGGGGCGCATGGAGGAAGCGCGAGTTGCGGCGACCAAGATATCGCCGGGCGCGACGTGGTTCGCGCCGATCCTGCAGGCATGCGTCAAGCCGGCGGCGCTGGTCGACATGAAGCGCATCGCCGACCAGTATGCGCCGCAACTGCTCGGACTGCGCGACGCGGAACTGCGCTACTACCACGGCGCCATTTTGTCGTACTGCGGGCAGACCGAGCTCTCGGCGAAGCTGATCCAGAGCGCCATCTCGGCCCATTACTGTTCCAACGTCGCGCTCCACACCGACCCATTGCTCGACAAGCTGCGCGCCTCTCCCGCATTTCCAGCACTGGAAGAGGCAGCGCGACAATGCCAGGAAGAATTCCTGAAGGCGACGAAGTAGCAAAGACTCACGGCCTGGTCAGCAGCGTTCCGTTCGGATCGAGGACGAGCTTCTTGGTGTCTTTCGGGACGGCGACGCGGAACTTGGTCTGCGGTCCGTCGGCAAAGATGCGCGCCACCAGCTTGCGTCCCGACGCGCCCTCGGCGTACACGGGTACCGATGTCACCAGCGACTCGGGCGCCTCTTCCTGGAGGATGGTCGCGGTGGCGGTCACGACGGCGGTCTTGCGGTTGATATGGACGTCCTTGAGTTCGAAGCGGGGAATGGCGCTGCCGTTGACCCAATCGTCGAAGAACCAATCAAGCGAAGCTTTGTCTTCGTAGCGCAGCGATGGCGGGAGTTCTTCCTCCACCAGCGCCTGGAATTCGCGGGTGGATATCTCGCGTCCCTGGTAGCGTTCGCGCATGTTGCGCAGCACGCGCAAGAATGGCTCCTCGTCGCTCGAGTTCTTCGACAGTCGCGCGCCGTCATCGAGCATGGTGCGCAGCATGTGGAGCAGCCACGTGCCGCGCCCGTAGCTGACGAGGTCGAAGCCGTTGGGAAAGTGCGACGAGTTCAGCCGCTGTCCGAGTGTTACGGGGCCGGCCTTCGCGTTTTCCTCGCCTTCGCTGTTCTTCACCAGCAGGTGCGAGCGGTAGTACTCGAGGAAGTCCTTACAGTCATCCGGATGGTCCTGCTCCAGCGCGAGCACCGCCGAGTAATTCGCCAGGGCCTCGACGAGCCATTGATCGCGATAGCTCTTCCATCCGACGAGGTCGCCCCACCACTGGTGCGCCGTCTCATGCGGCGTCATGAACTCGCTGTAGAGCAGGGCCTCCCCGGGCTTCACGCGCGTTTTCGTAAGTTCGTCGCGCGTGAGATAGGCGAGGCTCGACAGGTAGATCAGTCCGGGCCATGCCTGGCCGTATCCGCCGGGCATCTGGGTGACGGCGAGCGAGGAATAGGGGAATGGGCCGAACTGCTTCGCGTAGTAATCGATCGCGTGCGCCGCTTGTTCGGCGACGCGGGTCTCGTGCTGCGCGGTAACGAGTGGCTGAACGGGAGCGGGCTGCTGGGCGGTTCCGCCGCCGGGGTGAGGGTTGAGCAGACCCGTCTCAATCCCACCCGTAGCATAAACATCCACATCGACGTTTCCGCTCTTGGCAGTGGTCTTCGTATAGCGGCCGAGGTTGAAGCCAGCTACGGGCAGCGGGCGTTCCGAGATCCAGTGCGAGGTGGTGATGCCGTTAGCGGTGCTCTGGTCAACGCGCTTGCCGGTGGCGACCAGCGTCCATTCGGAGGGATGTTGGAACTTCAGGTCATATGTCGCCATGGCGAAGCCGCGGTTCGGATACCAGATACCTCGTGCTCCGACATATAACAGCCCGTTGCCGGCGTCGGAGAGCACCTCACCGCTATAGGCGAAGCTCATCCGCAGCCGCTGGCCCTTCCTGAGTTTCTCCGGGACCATCACGGCGACGATGTCGTTGCCGCGGCGCGCCAGCGCGCTGCCCTCGATGGCAATGTTCTGCAGGAATTCCAGCGGCTTGCCGTCGGCCTCGACCTTCGTCACCTTGAGGTAGCGCGACATTTCGAAAAAGAGTAGCCGGTCGCCGGGATCGCGGACTTCGACGTCCAGGGTCGCTTCCGCCGACAGCTTTTGCGGAGGCTCCACCTTTGCGCTGACGACATATTTATCGATACGCAGCCGGTTGAGGATGGTCAGGCTCTCGACCTGGCTCCTCTCCGCCTCGCCCGATTTTTCGCTCCGGCGCGCCGAACGCATGGGAAACGACGCCAGCACGTCGTAATATGTCGCGCCGTTCTCGCCGTGGCTGAAGCGGTACATGGAGATCTGCTCCGCCGAGAGCGTATCGAAGTAAACGTCGAAAACGCCGAGCTTTTCCGATTGCAACCGCAAACGCAGCATGCGATCGCCCGCGGCAGGCGGCTGGTTGAGGTAGCTGGCCATCAGGCGCAGCGTGTCGGATTCCGCCAGTGTTTTCGCCGGCGTGCCCCATTTCTCGAGGAACGGCTGCGGGTCATCGGCCGGCTGCAGGTACGGCTGAAGTTTCGCGAAGGTGTCGTCGTTGAAGCGCAGGTAGGCGGAAATGAACTTCTCTTCCATGACCGCCGTGCCCATGAACAGCGCGAGCGATCCGCGCTCCGCCAGGTTCGGAGGGATGAGGAGAATATCGCCCGAGCCTTCGAAAAAAGCGCCCGTCACGCGCCCGTCGACGCTTTCGAGGAAACCAATCGTTCCGTCCTCCAGCGTGACATGGAGATCTTCGCGGTCGAGCGAAGCACCACGGATCGAGTACACGGCCTTCGGGTCGAGCGAGGCATGTGCCAGCTTCTGGTAAAGTGCGACGCCCGGCCCACCGGCGAGCGGTGGACCATCGTGGGTGCTTGGAGCTTGCGGCGCCGACGTGGCTGGTTGCGGCGGATTCTCCAGAATCTGCGCGGAGGCAGTCGCGCAAACGATCAGCGCGGCAATCGCAGCCATCGCGCTACAACGTTTTTTTGCTGAAACTAACGCCACAGGATGTATGACCAACGTACTCGCCGCGTCATTCTCCGGCTTCAGCTCGCAATGCTAGAATGCGCGCCGGTGCGCCGTTTCGCATTCATCGCCGTTGTTGCCGCCGCCGTGCCTTGCGTAGCGGACGTCACCATCTATCTGAAGAATGGCCACACTATTGTCGCCGATTCCGTGGCGGAAAAGAATGGCCGCGTGCAGTACACGATCGGCGACGACCAATATGGGATCCCGAAGTCGCTGGTCGACCGCATTGAAGACGCGCCGGCCCGCGCTCTCTCCGGCGACGCCGTACGCCCCGGAGGCGAATCGGGCGCGCTGGCACACGATCTCTCGCAGCTCCCAGGCGCGCCCTCGCGAGGTTTAGCCGCCGCCGACCGGCTTTCTTCGCGCATCCTCCGCGACGGCAAAGTGGACGATGAAGCGCTCGCGTTGTTGGAACGCGAAGGCAATGCCGACGCGACCAGCGCCGGCTTCTTCGCCGCCGGACGTTTTCAGTTCGACCGCGGCAACCGTGAACGCGCGAAGTTCTATTTCGAGCGCGCGCTCAGCTTCGCCCCGCAGAACGACACGATCCTCAGCCACTACGCGGCGACGCTCATCCAACTCGGCCGCGCCGCGGAGGCGGTGCCCTTCGCCGAGCGCGCTGCCCGGCTGGCGCCCAGTTCCGCGGACGCATACACCGTACTCGGCTTTGCTTACTACGGATCGAATGGCGATGGACAGGCGATCCGCGCCTGGAAACGCGCGTTGGAGTTGCGCCCGGACGATACCCTCGAGGCTTACCTGGCCAAGGCCGAGCGCGAAGAAAAGACCGAGTCGGATTTTCGCCAGGCCGAAACGGGGCATTTCGTCGTTCACTTCGAAGGCGCAAGCACGACGGACACAGTCCGCGCCAGTATCCAGTCGGAGTTGGAGAAAGCCTACGACGACCTGGTGAGTGCGCTCGGCGTTTCGCCGCGCAACAGCATTCCGGTCTCGCTGTATACGAACCAGGCATTTTTTGACGTGACGCAAGCCCCGGCATGGTCGGGCGCCATCAACGACGGCCGCCTGCGCATCCCGATCCAAGGCATTACGGAAGTCACGCCGGAATTCCGGCGCGTCCTGCGCCATGAGCTGACGCACTCGTTCATCAGCCAGGCAGCGGGCGGGCGATGTCCGCAATGGCTGAACGAAGGCATCGCGCAGTTACTGGAGCCGCGAGTGATCGGCACGACGCGCGGTCCGCGCCTCGCACAGCTTTATGCCATGGGACAGGAGATCCCGCTCAACGGGTTGGAGCAGTCGTTCTTGAAGTTTTCGCCATTTGAAGCCGTGTTGGCCTACGACGAATCCCTCGCCGCCGCCGAGTACATCCGCGATACCCACGGCATGTCGGAATTGGAGTCGATCCTGCGCAAGATCGGCGAGGGCAGTTCGACGGAATCGGCGTTGCGCGGAACAATCCACGAGGGCTATTCGGGATTAGAAGAGTCGATTGGAAGATTTCTGAAAGTTAAATACGGCAAATAGCTTTCACCACAAACGACACGAAGGAATACAAAGGAGATGCTCCTGGTTTTCTTCGTGGTCCTTCGTGTGCTTTGTGGTGGATGTTCTTGCGCTACTGCAGATCTCCCCGCTGCGGGTTGTAATAGAAGTGGAAGCGCAGCGCGAGATACTCTCCCTTGAATTCGCCGGGCAGAGGCTGGAACGGATTGGAAGAGGTGATGCCGCCGTAGGCCGCGCGGTCCAGCGCGATATCGCCCGACGGTCCGATGATCCGCAGCCCGGCGACCTGTCCATTCTTCAAAATCGCAAATTCGATAGAAACCTTGCCGCGCTTCATCAGCGGCGCCCGCGCAACTTCGGGAATCAACGTGTACCAGTTCTCTCTCACCGCGTGCAGCACGCGCTGGAGATAGGGCCCGAAGTCCACACCCATGGTGTCGCTCAAGATGTCCATGGGACCGACGGCGCCGTGCGGCGTTCCTTCGCCCAATCCCCACGAACCCTCGGAGCCACCGCCACCGCCGCGTGACGCCGTCGCACCGCGCATCGCCTGTTCGATCTGGCTGCCGGCTGACGACACGCCTCCCCCGAATACCGTTCGCGGCGCCGCGCTGGACGGAGTTTCCAGCTTGGCCGTCATGTTCGCGTTGTCTTGCGGACGCTGCCCACCTTGCGGCTGCTGCTGTGCACCTTGCGACGGCGGGCTGGCCTGCGCCATCGCCTGCGGACTCGGCTGCGGAGCACGTGGACCGCGGGGCGCAGGAGGTCCCGGCGGCATCACATCGCGCGGAACTTCGGGCACGCGCGAGTTGTCCGGGTGGCGCGCCATGGCGACACGGTCCTTGTCCGACATGATGTTCGTGTTCGGCCGGACTTGGGGCTTGATGAGGTCTTTCGGCATCTCGAGGAAGGTCGCTTCGCGTTCGCGCAGCATGTCCTCGGCGCTGGGCGTGATCACGACGCCGTGCCGCCATCCAGGCACCCAGTTCGGCGACGTCACCAGGGTGATGACCACCAGCAAGTGGACGATGAGGGAGATCCAGAAGGCCTCGCGCAGGCGCGACCGCGCCAGGTCGTCCTGCAACTTGAGCAGGTGGATCGGGGAATCGGGCGCATCGATGTCGTATTCCGCCGTCTCGACAACCGGCGTGATCTTCAGGATGTTCATCCGCAACTTCTTCTATCGGCTACTGCGCACACCACGGCGTCGGGGTCCGTGCCTCGGAGGAGCACAACTCCTCTTCATTGTCTCACGGGAGCGGACACACGTACCCGCCGTTTCCGAAGCTAAGTAACCCAAATCGGGACAGCTAGTTGCGAATCAAGGACGGAATAAGGCGGGCGCCTCAATGGTCCGGAATTGTATCGGGCGTACGAGCTCGTCGGAGAAATGAAGGATAAAGAAAAGACGATGGTTTCACGAAGGATAGCGATCAAGCCTTCGTGTGCACTCTTCGTTATTCATTGACTGCTTGTTGCTGCTTTCGCTGTCGCGCGGACGACCGCCAGCGCAGTTGCGTCGTTGGCGCTGAATGGGTCTTCATCACCGACGGTGCGGGGACCGCCAGGAATCAGGCGATGCTTGGGACGGCTCTCGATGAACTTGCGCACCGACTCGTGCACTGCGACGCACAACTGCTGTCCATCGCTAAGCGGTGCTTCGGCGAGCGCATCGCTGACGCGCTTCAAGCCAAATTCCTCGCCACCAGCCTTGGCTTCGACCAGGCCTCGCGATACCAGCAATAGTGCGGAGCCTTCCGGCATCACGCAGATATTCGCGTCGTGCGTAGCGTGCGAGAACAATCCGAGGGGCAGGCCGCTTGCCGGCAGAGGGTTCACGCCGCTGCCGTCTTTCATGAGCGGCGGAATGTGTCCGGCGTTGATGTACCAGAGCGTCCCGGCGACTTCGTTATAAGAGGCGACGATCCCCGGCGCGTAGCGGACGCCGCCGGCGGCTTCGATGATCGCGCGGTTCACTTCGAGCAGCAGTTGCGAGAGTGCGACCGATTCATTGACGTCGTCGATTGCGAACAGGTCGGCAGCGGCGCGAAACGTCTCCTGCACGAAAGCGGCGATGTTGAGCGCCTCGTCGCGACGGCCGGCGATGTCGAGCATCAGCATCAGGAGTCGCGGTCCCGCCCCGATGTAATCGAAATAGTCCCCGCCCTTTCGCGCACCCCGATAGAGAGCGCCCACGGTGATCGAACTCAATCTCGGGACGTCCGGGCGCGCCGGCGTGCGCAGTGCGCCCTTGGGTTGAGGTTTGGAGAACGGGATCTTCATCGAGCGGGCCTTGCGAAGGGGGAAAGTATCACGAAAAACAGCCGTTAGCTATTAGCTGTTAGCGATTAGCTTCGGAAGCCGGAAGCTAGAACTCTTTCTTGGAGTCGATCAGGATCGTCACCGGCCCGGCGTTCACCAGTTCGACATCCATCATGGCCTGGAACTTGCCGGTTTCGCAGCGGAGGCCGGCGGCCCGCATTCGCGAAACGAAGTACTCGTACAGTTTGACTGCCTGGTCCGGGCGAGCGGCGGCGTCGAACGACGGGCGCTTGCCTCGACGGACATCGCCAAACAAGGTGAACTGCGATATGGCCAGCACGGCGCCGCTGACATCGACCACCGACCGGTTCATCTTTCCGTCGGCATCTTCGAAGATGCGCAGGCCCACGATCTTGTCGGCGAGGTAATCGGCGTCCGACTCGCTGTCCTGGAGGGCGACGCCCAGTAGCACCAACAGGCCGACCGAAATTGCGCCGATGGTCTCGCCATCCACTTGTACCGACGCCCGGCTCACGCGTTGTACGACGGCTCTCATTGTCTCCATTTCACCACAGTCGGAGTTGAACGCGACTGTGCTGGCGGTTCCGGGTTTGATTCCTATCGATACACATGTTCGTTCGCTAAAGCCGAATGGCAGCAAAGGTTTGGGAGCGCGCCATTCGACCTGTATAATCTTCGTTTCCGCATCTTACGTTTAGAGGTCGGACTATTTTTACTATTGCGGATAGATTCCTGGCCGCTTGCAGGGCGCTCTCCGGCCCGCGCAAGCTGCACCGCTTTCGCCGGGTTTTGCCGGTGATAGCCGCCTTCCTGTTTTTGTCGATGCATGCCTGGGCCCAGAAGGACATCATTGTCGACGTAGTCCCTCACGGTAACCGCCGCATCCCCGCCGAGACCATCAAGGCCCGCATGTTCATCAACCCGGGCGACGTTTACGATCAGGGCGCGATCGAGCGCAGTTTCAATTCTCTTTGGAACACCGGCTATTTCGAAGACATCCGCTTCGAGCGTGAAGAGACCCCGAAGGGCTGGATCATTAACGTTTATGTAAAGGAGAAGCCGACGATCCGCGAGATCAAGTATGTCGGCCTGAATTCGGTCTCGCAATCCGACGTGCTGGACCGGTTCAAGGAACGTAAGGTCTCGCTTACCCAGGAAAGTCAGTACGACCCGACGCGCGTAAAGAAGGCCGAGGTGGTGCTCAAGGATTTGCTGGCCGAGCACGGCCGGCAGTTCGCCACCATCCGCACCGAGCTGCGCCAGATCCCGCCGGCCGCCGTTTCCATCACCTTCGTCGTCAAGGAAGGTCCGAAGGTGAAGGTCGGCAATATCAAGTTCGAGAACAATAAGAACGTTAAATCCCGGACGCTGCGCTATGCCATGCGCCACTCGCGGCCCATCGGCATTCCACACTCCATCTTCCTGGAGAACCTGTTCTCCCGCACCTTCGACGCCACTAAGCTCAGCGAAGACATGGAGATGGTCCGCGACGCTTACCAGCAGCGCGGCTACTTCAAGGCCACCGTCGACGATCCCAAAACGAAGATCCGCGACGTGGGTTCCTCCGGCTTCCACATCCCCTTGCTGATGAAAGGCAAAGGCAAGGTGGTCGACATCACCGTGCCGGTAACAGAGGGCGAGCGGTATAAGCTGAAGGAGATCGTTTTTAACGGGAATAAGGCGGTTACGAATACCGCCGCCCTGCGCAAGATGTTCCCCATGAAGGATGGAGACTTCTTTAATATCGAGCTGGCGCGCAAGGGCATCAAGAGCCTGAAGGACGCTTACGGCGAACTCGGCTTCATTAACTTCACGCCCATTCCTGATTTCTCTTTCGATGAGGAGAAGAAGCTCATCACGATGAGGGTGGACATCGACGAGGGCAAGCAATATTACGTCCGCCGCATCGAGTTCAAGGGCAACACCACGACGCGCGACAAGGTCATCCGCCGCGAGCTGGCGCTGGACGAAGGCAGCCTCTACAACTCGCGCGCCTGGGAGATCAGCCTCCTGCGGCTGAACCAGTTGAACTACTTCGAGAACCTGAAGCCGGACCAGGACACCGAGATCAAGCAGGACAACCAGAACGCCACCGTCGACCTGACGCTCAAGCTCAAGGAAAAGGGCAAGAACAGCATCGGACTGAGCGGCGGTGTCAGCGGCCTGGCCGGGTCGTTCATCGGCCTGAGCTACGAAACCAACAACTTCCTGGGCCTGGGCGAGACGCTCACCTTGCAGGCCAGCATCGGCAGCCGCCAGCGCAACCTGATGTTCGGCTTCACCGAGCCATACCTGTTCGACCGCCCGCTGAATTTCGGCTTCACCGTCTTCAACCAGAAGTTCGACTACAACCAGGCAAAAGAGCTCCAGATCCAGACCGGGCAGCAGATCAACTTCTCCGAGAGCGTCCTCCAGTCGTTACAGAACTTCAGCCAGTCGCGGACCGGTTTCACCGTGGCGGCAAGCTACCCGCTGAAGCGCAGCTTCAAGCGCGTCGGCCTGACGTACTCCTTCGACGTCTCTACCCTGAACGTGTTCAGCCAGATCTCGCAGCTCTATTTCGAGCAGCTGAACTTCCGCAACATCAGCGGTCCCGATTCTCTGAAGGGCGTCGTCACCAGCAAGGTCATCCCCAGCTTCACGATGAACACGATTAACAACCCGCAGCACCCCACGTCCGGTAAGAGCATTTTCCTGGGTGGGGACATCGCGGGCTTAGGCGGGAACGTGAGCTACGTCCGCCCGGTGGTGGACCTGAAGAAGTGGTTCCCGATGCGCGGCATCCACTTCAATAAGGAAGGGCACCAGGCGCTCGGCATCCATTTCTCCGGGAGCTTTATTACCGGTTACGGCGGGCACGTAGCGCCGCCGTTCGAGCGCTTCTTCATGGGCGGCGATACCGACCTGCGCGGGTTCGATATCCGGTCGCTTTCGCCGGTCGCCTTCTTCGTCGAGAGGGTCGATTTCCCGCTCACGAATCCTGACGGCACGCCGGTCCCGAAGGACCCGACGAATCCGCGCGTCGGCAACGTCACCGTGCCGATCCCGACGTACCGCATCATCTTCCCCGGCGGCGACACGCAAGCCTACTCGAACATCGAGTACCGCATCCCCATCGTTGGCCCGGTCACGCTGGCGCCGTTCATGGACATCGGCATCGACGGCATCACGCGCGCTTCGCAGTTGCAGATAAACCCCACGCAGCTCGCCACCCTGAACTCTACCGCTTTCGGTTGCCCGGTGCTCGCGTCCGACGGTTCGTGCGGCGGTGGCACCCAGATGAACTTCAACAACCACGTCAAGATCATCAGCGCTTCGAACTGGCAGCCGCGCATGTCCACCGGCCTCGAACTCCAGGTGATCATGCCGGTCGTGAACGCCCCCTTCCGTATCTACTACGCGTATAACCCGCTGCGCCTGGATACTTCGACGCTGACGCCGAACCTGATCACCCGCAGCATGTTCCCGGCCGGCGGCGCAGGCGATTTCTCGTTCCGACAGGCGCTCGCCACCTACGCGCCGACTTGGCAGTTGAGGGAGCCGCAAAAGACCTTCCGGTTCACGGTGGCAACCACGTTCTAGGGCGTTGGGCTTTAGGCTCTGGGCTTTAAGCCCAAAGCCCAAAGCCCAAAGCCCAAAGCCCTCTTCATGCGATAGATTTCGTAGTACCTGTTATAATGTCAGTATCCGCAGCCCTGAAACATTCCAACTGGCTTGTCCCGTTCTGGAGTTTCTCGGAAGTACTCGGAAAGATCCAAGGAGTCAAACGAAGCACCCATGACACGCAAGCTCTTCAGTTTCCTGTTGCCCGTAGCGCTGTTGTCCGTGAGCGCATTCGCGCAGACCAACGGCGGCGGCGCAGCCGCTCCTGCTACGCAAACCACCAAGGTCGGCATCATCAGCATTCAGGATGCGATTGTCGCCTCGAATGAGGGCCAGCGTGATCTGAGCGCCCTCCAGACCAAGTTCGCGCCTAAGCAGACCGAGCTCAACACCCTGAGCAAGGAGATCGAATCTCTGCAGACGCAACTCCGGACCCAAGGCGACAAAATGAACGACGACGCGCGCGCCACGCTCATCAAGAGCATCGAGGCCAAGCAGAAGATTCTGCAGCGCCAGGGCGAAGACGCGCAGAGCGATTACAACGCCCAGCAGGGCGAGATCGCCAACCGCATCGGCCAGAAGATGATGGATGTCATCGACAAGTATGCCAAGCAGAACGGCTACTCGCTGATCGTCGACGTTTCCAACCCTCAAAGCCCGGTCCTCTGGGCGGGCACGAACATCAACATCACCAAGGACATCGTAGAGGCGTATAACACCCAGTCCGGTGTTGCCGCGCCGCCAACTCCGGCAGCAGGCACGGCTCCGCCGTCCGCTCCGCGTCCGCAGACCTCGCGTCCGGCGGGCACGACCACCTCGACGCCGAAGTCCTCCGCTCCTGCTTCTTCGAGTCCGAAGAAATAGTTTCTTTGCCAGATTTCAAAGCCGCCTGATCTCCAGGCGGCTTTTCCTGTGCGCGAAAATCGGCAGCGTCGCCATTTACTGCGCGGTGAACCTTACGACATCGGCCAAATTGTTGCATTAGATCGGGAGCCCGCAACGCGGGCGGGGCGCGAGTAGAAATCCGCAGCTTTGTGGAAAACCTTGTGTATTTCTCGGGTACTGCGCCGCGAACGGCACTTCCCGCAGCTACTTACACACATTGCCTAGTTCCTGCGACAACTCCGCAACTCGATAAAATCTCAGCCTCTTAACCCATCTGGCAATGCCCCGGTTGGACTGCTAAACCTTCGGTAACTGGATTCTCTACCTATCGGTAGTTTTGCACATTCAGCTACTCGGGCTGCCGAAAGTTAACGGATGTCTCAGCAGGGATAAACCTGATGCGACCGTTCAATGTGACAAAACTTCTCTCTGGGCGTGTAAGAACACCACTCCCCATCAGAATCGGGAACCTCAGACCGGCGCGATCCGATTTAAATCTCGGAGCGAAAATTTAACCATTTAGTAAATAGCGGAGGCGAGCCCTGCCAGGTGTTCGACGCGCTTAGTCTTCGCCGACCCGCAGGACGGCGAGGAAGGCTTCCTGGGGAATGTCGACCCGCCCGATCCGCTTCATGCGCCGCTTGCCCTCTTTTTGTTTCTCGAGCAGCTTGCGCTTGCGCGTGATATCGCCGCCGTAGCACTTGGCGAGGACGTTCTTGCGGATCGCCGCCACGGTCTCGCGCGAGATGATCTTGGCGCCAATCGCCGCCTGGATCGCCACCTCGAACATCTGCCGCGGGATGAGCTGGCGCATCTTGGTGACCAGCGCGCGGCCGCGATCGTAAGCGAAATCCTTGTGCACGATAATCGAGAGCGCGTCCACCGGTTCGCCGGAGACGAGGATGTCGAGCTTCTGCATCGGCGATTCCCAGTAGCCGGCAAGGTGGTAGTCCAGCGAGGCGTAGCCGCGCGAAACCGTCTTCAGCTTGTCGTAAAAGTCCAGGACGATCTCGTTCAGCGGCAGCTCGTAGGTCAGCATGACCCGGTTCGAGCTGACGTATTCGAAACTCTTCTGCTTGCCGCGCTTGTCTTCCACCAGCTTCAGGATGCCGCCGACGTACTCCTCCTGCGTGAGGATCGTCGCCATGATGACCGGTTCTTCGATCTTCGCGATCTCGCCGGTCGGCGGCCACTTCGACGGATTGTCGACCTCTTCGACGGTGCCGTCGGTCTTGATGATCCGGTAACGCACGCTGGGCGCGGTGGTGATCAGGTCCAGGTTGTACTCGCGTTCCAGGCGTTCCTGGATGATCTCCATGTGCAGCAGGCCCAGGAAGCCGCACCGGAAGCCGAAACCAAGCGCCGCGGAGCTTTCCGGCTCGAAGAAGAACGAGGAGTCGTTGAGCCGCAGCTTCTCCAGCGCGTCGCGCAGCATGGTGTGCTCGTGCGCGTCGACGGTGTACAGCCCGGCGAAGACCATCGGCTTCAGTTCTTCAAAACCGGGCAGAGGTTCGATTGCCGGATTCTCGTCATCGGTTATGGTGTCGCCGATCTTGGCATCAGAGACGGTCTTCATGTTGGCGATGATGAAACCGACCTCGCCCGCGACCAGCTCATCCACCTCCACCGGCTTGGGCGTCATGACACCGAGCGTCTCCACCTCCAGCACCTTGCCGTTCCACCAGAGCCGGATCTTCTGCCCACGCCGCAGCCTGCCTTCGAAAACGCGCACCAGCACCACGACGCCGCGGTAAGGATCGAACCACGAGTCGAAGATCAGGGCTTGGAGTTGATGGTCGGGCGACCCCTTCGGCGGCGGCACACGCTTGACGACGGCTTCCAGCACCTCCGGCACACCGAGTCCGGTCTTCGCCGAGATGAGCAGCGCTTCGCTCGCATCGAGTCCGACTGCGCCCTCGATCATCTCTTTTGCGCGGGGGATGTCCGCGCTGGCGAGGTCGATCTTGTTGATGACCGGGATGATCTCGAGCCCGTGATTGATCGCCAGGTAGGCATTGGCCAGCGTCTGCGCTTCGACTCCTTGCGAGGCGTCCACCAGCAGGATGGCGCCTTCCGCAGAGGCGAGCGAACGCGATACTTCGTAGCTGAAATCGACGTGCCCGGGCGTGTCCAGCAGGTTGAGTTGGTACTCTTGGCCGTCCTGCGCGGTGTACAGCATACGGACGGCGTGCGCCTTGATGGTGATGCCGCGCTCCCGCTCCAGGTCCATCGCGTCCAGGACCTGCTCCTGCCCCTGCATCTCGCGCGCCGACAACGATCCTGTCGCCTCCAGCAGACGGTCGCTCAGCGTCGTCTTGCCGTGGTCGATATGCGCAATGATGGCGAAATTACGGATGAATCGGCGGTCCATAGGGGACAATGCGGCTTTCTAGTTGATTCTAACATCCGCTAAACCATCATCTCGCGCGCACAACACAAGCCACGGATTCGCACAGATTGTCACGGATAAATAGAAACATCCGTGCGAAATCCGTCAAGATCCGTGGCTGCGGTATCTTCGCGCGGTTCTACTGCTTTACCACTCCGCACGCGATCCGATCGCCCGAGTTGCCGGCCGGGTCGGTCTTCATGTCATCGGCTTTGGCATGGACCACGATGGCAGTTCCGCCGTTGGCGAACACCGAGTTCGATCCCTCGGCGAGCGTGACGTCCGGGTTCTTGATCGTGCCCTTTGCCGTGCCGTCGGACTTAACGGTAAAGTTCGGCATGTCGCCGGCGTGGTGGCCTTCCGGGTTCTGCAATCCGTGCTTCTTGCCCGTAGGATTGAAATGAGGGCCGGCGCTCTTGAAGTCCGGCCCTTCGCACGCGGCAGTCTGGTGGAAGTGGATTGCGTGCTCGCCGGGAGGCAGGTTCTTCAGGTTATACGAGAGCGCGGTCCCGTTACCGGCTTGTTTTAGATTCACGGTCCCGACGTCCTGCCCGTTGGCGTCCTTCATCTGGGCGGTCGTCGATTTCGTCCCCGCCTTCTTTTTTTCCTGCGTGGAAGTCTGCGCCGCGGTCACGATGGCCAGCAGCAGAACGATGGACAATGCGGCTTTCTTCATGTTCTCACCCCAAATGTGCAATAGCTTACATGAACGTGCGCAGCGACGCCGAACCCGCGGGTCCCGGCTATTTCTTTGCGAACCGCTTGAAGAAGCTGTCCTGCTTCCACTGCGGCCGCGCATCCTGGTTCGCGACGGTCACGGCGATGTCGCTCAGGATGTCCTCAAACTTTCCCGCCGCCGGCAAGTCCACCGGCTGATTGAGATCGTCGGAGGGCGCATGGTAGCGGTCCGTCAGCCATTGCTTCGCCTTAGCCGCCTCCGGAGAGTTAGGTTCGAAGCCCACCTTCATTGCCAATGACGGCACGCCTTGGCGTATGAAGCTGTATTGGTCGCTGCGGATAAAGATGTTGCGCAGCGGTTCGGGGTCCGGCTGCGGCTTCACGCCCTCCTGCTCCGCCGCTTTGCGCGCGATGTCGCCGAGATCGGATTCCGCCAGACCATAGATGGTGATGATCTTCATCGGGAAGATCGGCAGGAACATGTCGGTGTTCAGGTCGGCGACGATGTTGTCCTTCGCAATCGTCGGCTTCGACGCAAAGTAGCGCGAGCCAAGCAATCCTTTTTCCTCGGCCGTGACCCAGACAAACAGCAGCGAGCGACGAAGCTTCATCTTCGACATCGTCTTCGCCATATCGAGCAGCACCGCCGAGCCGGACCCGTTGTCCATCGCGCCGTTGTAGATCTTGTCGCCGTTGATGGGTTCGCCGATGCCGAGATGGTCGACGTGCGCGGTGAGGACGACGTACTCATCCTTCAGCTTCGGATCGCTGCCCGGCAATTTCGCGACGACATTGTTTGAATTCACTTCCGTCACGTTGACCTTCGCCTTGGCCTTGAGGCTGACTTTCAGCGGGAAGTGCGGCATCGGCTTGCGGTCTTTGGCGAGCGCCGCGATCTCGGCAAACGTATGTCCCGAGGCCTCGAACAATTTTTGCGCCCTCTCGGGATTGAAGACGATCGCCATCTTGATGCCCGCCGAATCGTCGAGGGAAGTATCGGCGAGCGCCATGCTCGGGCGCGTCCTGGCAAGACTCATGCGCGACCAGGGAATGTCCATCGAGGCTGGATTCGGGATGCTGATCGTCCCCAGCGCTCCCGCCGCAAGCAGCGCCTTCCGCCGTTCCGCAGCCGACTGGTAATGCGCCGACAGTGCCGCGGACAAAGTCGAAGGCGAACCGGCAATGATGACCGCCACCTTGCCGTGCAGGTCCTGTCCCGCGAAATCGTCGTAATTCGCCTCAGGCGCGCGGAGGCCATAACCGACAAACACCAGCGGCGCGTTCACTTCGGGCGCCAGGTCCACACGGGTGCTGAACATCGCATCCTCGCCGAGCACGAGCGGTTCGTCTTTGCCGTCGCGCACCAGCGTGATGCTCGACTGGCTTTCGTCGATGGCCTTGCTGCGGAACTTCACTGGCTGATAAAAGCCGGTGCTCCCCGCCGGCTGCAATCCATCTTTCTTGACTTGCTCGACGACGTACGCCTCCGCCCTGCGTTCGCCCGCGCTGCCCGTCTCGCGACCTTCCATATCGTCGGCGCCCAGGACTTTGACGTAGCTCCACCAGGTTTGCCCGTTGAATTTCGGTAGCGACTGCGCGAACACGGCGGTCGTGAATAGCAACACAGCGGCAATTCGTTTCATCGTATGTTCTCCACCCGCAAGAGATAGGGCGAGATTTTCTCAAGAAACCTGCTCTCCGGACAAATCTACGGCCGGAACGAGAACGCCCGTGTGTCCTAAACTTTTAGTTGACAGCCGCCGGCGCGCGGGCGTAGTGTCCTAAAAGATTAGGAGGGGTGAAATGGCACGAAAGCCGGAACGCCTCACCGCGCTCGAGTTCGAGATCATGCAGGTCCTGTGGGAATGCGGGCCTGCGAACGTGCAGACCGTGCAGGAGCGCCTCGCGCGCCCGCTCGCTTACACCACCGTCCAGACCATGCTCAACATCCTTCACCGCAAGGGGAAGGTGAAGCGCGCGCTTCGCGACCGCGCCTATTTTTATCGTCCGGCGGTGACGCAAGGACAGATCGCGCGTCAGAGCGTAAGCGACCTGGTGGACCGGCTGTTCGGTGGGTCCGCCGAGAGTCTTGTCATGAACCTGCTGGAGACCAAACAACTCACCCCCGAGAAGTTGGCGCGATTACAGAAGCTGGTGAAGGACGTGGACGAGGAGGAAGGCCATGGAAAACATTAGCCCCGCTCTGTTGACGTTCCTGTTCAACGCGACGTGGCAGGTGGCACTTGTCGCCGCGGTCGCTTCGACGGCCTCCCGCTTGTTGCGCGGCGCGCCTGCCCGGTTCCGTCATGCCGTGTGGGTTGCGGCGCTTCTGCTCGCGCTGGCGTTGCCCCTGGTGAATTTGGCCGGAGGGCTTCGCGTTAAACCGCGCCAGCCGTTCAACGCGACCGCGGCTGCGTCTTTACCCATCTCTGCGACGGCGGATACGTTGGATGACACCTCGCTTGCGGCTTCTCGCATCGCTGCGTCTTCGGCGGCTGTGTCACCGGTGCGCTTCCCGGGCGAGTTGACTATTCCGGGGTGGCTTGCGGCTGTGTTGCTGTCGCTATATGGCGCGCTTGTACTGTTCCACATAGCCGCATTGCTGCGCGCCTGGATACTTACTCGTTCGCTGGTGCGCGAGTCACAGCCGATGGAGTTGCCCGCGTCCGTCCAGCGGATCATTCAACGTTGTCTGGAACGCACTCGAGTCCGAGATGTGCGGTTTGTCATCTCGACGAAGGTTGCCGCTCCGCTCACCTTCGGGGCCGCGCCTCCGATGGTTGTGCTCCCCGAGAAGCTCGTGCGCGAAGGCGACGAGGCGATGCTCACGTCGGCCGTCGGACACGAACTGGTCCACATCGCCCGGCGTGATTACGTTCTGAACCTCCTGTACCGGATGCTCTACATTCCGCTCTCGTTCCATCCTGCCGCGTCGCTCATCAAGCGGCGCATCGACGAAACCCGCGAGCTGCGCTGCGACGAGCTGGTGACCGAACGTCTCCTCAGCCCGGCGGCGTATGCCCGCTCACTGGTTCAATTGGCCGGCGCCGCGCATGCGTTCCGCCGTCCCGGAACCGTAGCCGTCGGCATCGCCGATGCCGACATCCTCGAGGAGCGAATCATGTCCATGCTTAACAAGCGCAGCATCTCCGCCGCACGGCGAGCGCTGTTACTGATTGCGGCGGCGCTCGTGTTGGTGATGCCCTGCATCGCCGCCGCACCCTACGCGCTGCATGCCGGCGTCGCGCACGACGTCATCTCGGTAGCACAACCAGCTGCCGCGCAACAACCCATGCCTGCAACCCAGAACTCAACCTCCACCTTTGCCTCCAACGACGCGCAGGAACAACGCGCGAAGGAGAAGGCCGAAGATGCCACCCGGATGAATCTCGGATTTGTGTACGTTCCGCTACCAGACGGAGGGCAGTCGCCGCAAGAAAGTGAAGCGCGCCTCAAGCGCAAACTGGAGCAGGAGCAGCGCGCGTTAGATGAAAGCGAGATGACTCCGGAGCAGCGCGCCGCCCGCGAAAAGCTCATGATCGAGAAACTGGCCATGCGCGCCAGGGAACTCGCAGAGCTGTCCAAGTCCGCGAAGATCACCATGCAGCAAGCCATCGATGCCGCCCTTCGGCGACAACAAGGTACGGTGATGGAGAGCAGCATGGTCGGCGAGCGCAGAATTTCGGTCCGCCAACCGGACGGGACTCTCGCCGAGACCGATTTCGGAGCAAGGACGCCCATGTATCGCGTGGTCATTCTTTCCGGCGATGAGAGCGCGCCCGTCCGGACGATCGTGATGGTCAGCGCGCTCGACGGGACGATTCTCAGGACGGCGGTGGAGTAAACCCCAGCCACTTCCGCTGGAGCCGTGCGGCGTGTGCACCGCCGCACCGGTTCAAAGCAGACGTGGAATTCCGTCGCCGATAACCATTGCGCGTGTGCGGGCGGCCATTTGACCCGACGCCAGCCGTAGTGACCGAGCTCACAGACGTACCAGCTTCAGTGTGGCTATCTTGAGAGGCGATTTTTCTCTTTCAGCGGAGAGCTTCGTCCATGAGTTTTGCCTCCCAAGCCACAACCCGCGTTTTGAACTCCAACCTGGCGCACAGAATTATGAGCGCCGAAGAAGCTGCGGCCCTCATTCAGTCCGGCGACCAGGTCGGAATGAGCGGTTTCACCGGGTCTGGCTACCCCAAGGCCGTTCCGATGGAGCTCGCCCGCCGCATCGCCGATGCCAATTTCCGCGGCCAGAAGTTCCAGGTCAGCGTCTTCACCGGCGCATCGACTGGCCCCGAACTCGATGGCGCACTGGCCATGGCCGGCGGCATCCACCTGCGGCTCCCGTATCAATCGGATCCCGAAACCCGTAAGCGTATCAACGCCGGCGAAATGGACTACATGGACATCCACCTCAGCCATGTCGCCCAGTTCGTTGAGTACGGATTCCTGGGCAAGCTCGATGTTGCGCTGATCGAAGTCACAGCTGTCCTGGAAGACGGGCGGCTGGTGCCCAGTTCATCGATCGGCAACAACAAGACCTGGATCGATCAAGCGGAGCGCGTCATCCTGGAAGTGAATTCGTGGCAGTCCTCCGCCTTGGAAGGCATGCACGACATCTACTACGGTCTGCAGCCGCCACCGGACCGCGGCCCGATCCCGCTCGTGCATCCCGGCCAGCGCATCGGCACGCCTTACCTCGAAGTTGCTCCCGAAAAAGTTGTCGCCATCGTGCTCACGGATTCTCCCGACCGCAATAGCTCATTCAAAGCACCCGATCCCGCGTCCAAACGCATCGCCGGCCACATCCTGGAATTCCTCACGTGGGAAGTGCAGAAGGGACGCATGCCCGCGAACCTGCTCCCGCTGCAGTCAGGAGTCGGAAATATCGCCAATGCGGTGCTCTTCGGGCTTGAGGAGGGTCCCTTTGAGGGCCTGACTTCCTACACGGAAGTCATTCAAGACGGCATGATCCGCCTGCTGAAGTCGGGGAAGGTAACATCGGCTTCGGCAACGGCGTTCTCGCTCAGTCCCGAGATGCTGACGGACGTAAACGCCAACATGGCCAGCTATCGTGACCGCATCGTCCTGCGCCCGCAGGAGATCTCGAACCATCCTGAAATCATTCGCCGCCTCGGTGTGATCGCCATGAACGGCATGATCGAAGCCGATATCTTCGGGAACGTCAACTCGACGCACGTGATGGGATCGCGCATCCAGAACGGCATCGGCGGCTCCGGCGATTTCGCGCGCAACGGATATCTCTCGATCTTCATGGCGCCTTCGACGGCGCAAAAAGGAACTATTTCAACCATCGTGCCCATGGTGTCGCACGTCGACCACACTGAACATGACGTGCAGGTCATCGTCACTGAGCACGGATTGGCGGATCTCCGTGGACTCTCGCCGCGCCAGCGTGCCCACGCCATCATCGAGAAGTGCTCCAGCCCGGACTACAAGCCGCTGCTTCTCGACTATCTGGACCGGGCCGAGCGCCTGTCCTACGGAAAACATACTCCCCACCTGCTGACCGAATCTCTGGGCTGGCACAATCGCTATCTCCGCAGTGGGAACATGCGTCCTCGGGAAGAGAGCTGACACATCGCTCTATCGAACGGGCCGCGAGCCGATGATGAGGATATCCACGAGTCTCCTCGCGCTTTGCTGCGCCTGTTCGCAGTTGCCTTCGATAAGCGACATCGCGAACGTGGCGTGCGCATTGAAAAGCTGGTTGCGCAGATCAATCAGCAGCTTGCCGCGGAAGGTAAAGGTCCCTTCCAGTGGAAAACGATTCCGCAGGGCTCCGCAACCTCGGTGTGGGCTGCTGTCGTTGCTCCCGCGGATGAGATTGGTGGCCAATATTGCGAGAACTGCCACGTTGGCAACGTCGTTGCAGAGAATGTCCCCATCACTGTGATGTCGCAATACTCCCGACCAAAAGGGCCGGTCTATTTTCCAGATCACCATGCAACAGACGGTGCTATGTAAAACTAGCGAGCAGCATTCTTGACATAGCCCAGCGATTCCGCCTATATAAACGCTCAATAATGGGGAACTCCACTCGCGACGTGCCAGAACCTCAAAATGGGGAAGGAAATAACAATGCAAAGCCACCTTTTTCGTGGATGTTGGCGACGGACGTGTTTTCGCCGCGACGTCCAAAGCGCAGCTTGCAACCGGCCGTGGTTGCCGGAACCGCGGGAGCACATGAAAAAACGGACGCGCGGCCTCCAGGTGGTACTGCTGCTGGCGGTTTTGCTCGGATCCTCTTCGGCTTGCCTGGGTCAAGAAAAGTCCGACTGGTCGGCGCTCGACCAGTACGTGAATTCCTCGATGAAGGACTGGGGAGTGCCGGGTGCGTCGATTGCGATCGTGCGGCACGGCTCTGTGGTTTACGCGAAAGGCTTTGGTGTGCGCGACATCCGCAGCAACCAGCCGGTCACGCCGGATACGCTTTTCGACATTGGTTCCTGCACGAAAGCGTTTACTTCCGCAGCCGTGGCCATGCTCGTCGATGAAGGGAAGATGCAGTGGGATGGCAAAGTGGCCGACTACATTCCGTCCTTTCATCTTTACGATCCGCTGGCCGATGAAGACGTCACCATCCGTGACCTGCTGTCGCATCGCACCGGTGTACCGGGGAGCGATCTGCTTTGGGCCGTCTACCCGCAGGCGTCACGCGAAGAGTTGATTCGGCGTCTTGCATACGTCAAGCCAACCGCCGGCTTTCGCGCCAAGTTTCAATATCAAAACACAATGTACGTAGCCGCCGGGTATGCGGTTGGGCAAGTGACACACAGCACGTGGGACGACTTCGTTCGCGCACGCATTTTTCAGCCGCTCGGCATGAGCGACTCGGACACGACCGCCGAAGACGCCCAAAAATCATCCGATTACGCCACACCGCACAGGCCGAATCCCGACGGTTCGGCGAAGGCGATTCCCTGGCGCAATATCGACAACGTCGGCCCCGCCGGTTCCATCAACTCCAGCGCGCGCGACATGGCCAAGTGGATCAGATTTCAACTTGGCGATGGCCGCTACGATGGCAAGCGGCTGATCTCGGAAAAGAATATGCGCGAGATGCACGTCCCGCAGATGGTGATTCCACCGGACGGCGAGATCCCAACCGTATTCTTTCCCGACTCTACGCAGCTCAGTTACGGGCTTGGATGGTTCGTTCAGCAATATCGCGGCCACCAACTGATACTGCACGCAGGCGATATCGACGGTTTCGCCACGATGGTGGTTCTCATACCCGAGATCGACTCGGGATATTTCGTAGTCACGAATATCACGAACTTCTACCGGCAAGTGTTGAGTTATCACATAGCAGATCAGTTGTTGCATTTGCCCGACGCCGGATGGAGCGAGCATTTCAAGAAGCTTGAAGCTGATTTGACGGCAAAGCGAAAATCCGGAGAAGCGTGGCAATC
Organism: uncultured Terriglobales bacterium; assembly: GCA_964559835.1. GTDB lineage: Bacteria > Acidobacteriota > Terriglobia > Terriglobales > Acidobacteriaceae > DAISJI01. The sequence continues at coordinate 62,859 of CAZLJE010000006.1, read as the reverse complement.
AAAGCGCGCACCGGGCACGCATCCGTCACGAGACCTGTCGGCATACGCTGGAACGTACCGCAGCGCCGAATATGGCGACGCCGAAATCGCACTGAAAGACGGGAAGCTCACGTTGGACTTTCATTCGATCAACACGGCCCTCGAGCATTTCCAGTACGACACGTTTATTGCGAACTTCGGCGGGAAAACCCGGCTGACATTCTCCCTTGACGGCGATGGAAACGTGGCTGAATTCACTGTGCACGGGATTGAATTTAAGCGCGCCGCACCGGCGTCCGCTGATTAATTGAGGTAGCCGGGAAGTAGTTCTGGCGAACTGCCTTCGGGGGGCGACGATTGTAACCATGAAGGACACCTGATCCCTGGTGCGAATGCGTCGTTCGTCGATCGGCTCGATGAGAGAACGCCGGGATAGGGGGAGCAAGAAGCCGAGAAAACCCGCGTCCATCCGCGCCCACGCGAAAACGCGGAAACTGAGATTCCTTCCGAAGTTATTGATTCATTTGGTGGCGGCGAGTGGACTCGAACCACTGACCTACGGATTATGAGACCGTCGCTCTAACCAGCTGAGCTACGCCGCCACGATGAAGGGCAGAAAATTAGCGGCTGGGGAGCCGCTCTCATCATTCTAGAAGTCGCATAGAATCTGTGTCAAACACTCGTAGGTGCTGGCAACATCCCGCAAATTACCAATTACAAATTACCAATTACCAGTTACAAATGTCCCATGCGCGTTCTTGCCGTTATTCCGGCGCGACTTGCTTCGACGCGGCTGGCGCGAAAGGCGCTGCGCGAGATTGCCGGCGAACCCATGGTCGGACGCGTCTATCGCGCTGTCGCCGAGTCGGGGGTGCTTAAGCCCGCCGACGTCCTAGTCGCCACCGATTCCGATGAGATCCTCGCCCTCTGCCGCGCCCACGGCTGGAATGCGGAGCTGACGTCCGACCAGCATCGCAGCGGCACGGAGCGTGTCCATGAGATCGCGCAACGGCACGCGGCGGACGTGTACCTCAACATCCAGGGCGACGAGCCGCTCACGCGGGCGGAGCACATTCGGGACCTGCTTGCGCTCATGCAGCGTCCCCAGGTGCAGATCGGAACCCTCAAGACGCCGATGCGCCCCGAGGACATCACCAATCCGAATGCGGTGAAGGTCGTTACGGCATCCGGCGGCCGGGCGCTCTATTTTTCGCGTGCCACCATTCCATTTGATCGCGATCGCGCAGGCGCGCCCTATTTCAAGCACCTCGGTTTCTATGCCTACAGCCGGGCAGCCCTCGACCGCTTCTGCTCGCTCCCGGAGAGCAACCTCGAGCGCACCGAGCGCCTCGAACAACTACGCTTCCTGGAGAACGGAAACGATATCCATGTCGCCGAGACGGCTTTCGACACCATCGGCGTCGACACGGAAGAAGACTTGCGCCGCGTCCAGGCGATCATCCTGGGCAATATGTAACTCGTTGGTACCTCACCGGTTACTCCTGTGACCGAATCGTCTCAACCGGCGTGGTACAGTGAGAAGCACACTTAAGTGGAGGGGTTCGTCTTGGCGGTAACGCTGGGCCCATGTTGTCCTTATTGTCGCGGTAGCCGAGTTTTCGACTCACGACCCCGCGGTTACGACTTCCTGTTCCGCCTGCTACTCATGAAAGCGGTGCGCTGTGGAGAGTGCGACCGCCGCTTTTACCGGCCACGGGGGATTCCCTTTCTCGTCCGCGAGCACCGCGACCGTCGCGTCGCTCCCACCAGGCGCGCCGGTTAGTTCTAGGCTTTGCTTCTTTGCTGGAACGCTTCCGCTGCCGCGACTCGCCGCGAGATCGATGGATGCGAGTGGAAGAACCACTCCACGAAACCCGATGGGTTCTTTTCCGCGAGATTTTGCTCCGCGAGTTTCCGCATCGACGTAATAAACGGCGCGACGCTCGCCACCGATTTGAAACAGTAGCGGTCCGCCTGGCGTTCGTTAAAGCGTGAGTATGCGTTCAGCAGAGGCATCAGCCCGAACGACATGACGGTTGAAACCAGCGCCAGCAAGGGCAGCGTCGCGAAATCGCCGATGCGTTCGAACATGGCGCGCTGTTCGACCGCGTAGTTCAATATCCACCCCGTCGCCCAGAATCCGAAGAAGGTGAGCACCACCTGCACCAGGATCGCCTTCGTGATGTGTCCGTGCACCTGGTGACCCAATTCGTGCGCCAGGATGGCCTCGATCTCGTCGGGCGAGTAGTTCTCCAGCAGCGTGTCGGCCAGGATGATCCGGCGTGTGCGTCCGAGCCCGGTCAGCGCCGCGTTGGCCTTCTTGCTCTTCTCGCTCAGCTTCCACTCGTAGACGCCGCGGACCTTGGTCCCCGCGCGCTCGCTCAGGCGGACGAGGCGGTCGCGCAGATCGTCATTCTTCAGCGGCTCGAACTTGTAGAACAGAGGGAAAAGGACGACGGGCGCAATCTGGGCGAAGAAGATCGTGAGGACGATGAAGATCGCCCACGCGATCAGCCACCAGTTCGCCGGCCACAGCCGGATGGTCAGATAGATCAGTTCCACGATCACCGTGGCGAGCACCACGCTGATGAGGAACTCCTTCAGTTGGTCGCCGAGCCAGCTTCCCAGCTTCTGGTTCGACAGGTGGTAGCGATGCTCGAGGCGGAACCCGTAATAATCGAGTGCGAACCCCAGTAGCTTGCCCGCGAGCAGCACCATCACGACGTAGTAGAAGACACCGAGAGAGTAATGCTGGCGTGCGGCCGTGTAAGCATAATCCCGCAGCGTCTCGGTCCAGCGGAAGCCGCCGCGCGTACGCGCCAGAAGCAGCACCAGCAGGAACGCCATCCCGAGCACCATGTCGGCAATGCTCAGATAGCGCTTGACCCGGTTGTAGCGCCGCGCCTCCGGCGTGTCCGGCATCGGCTCGCCTGTGCCTGTGGGTAGGGTCATTGGGTTGTAGCACCGGCGTCTCGCCGGTCACACTGCATTGTTAATCGTCGCGCTGATTGAACCGGCAACTGACAACTAGCAACTGGCAACTGACTTCTCCTCCACAAACTCCACCGCGGCCCCGAGTATCTCGTTCACGACCTCCGGCGACGCCGCCTCACAGTACACTCGCAGCAATTTCTCTGTACCCGATGCGCGCAACAATACCCACGCCTCGGCGCCGTTCCCGTTCGTCGGCGCATCGAGGAAAAACTTCACCCCGTCGAGGTCTTCCTTCCGCAACACCTTGTAGCGGCCCATCTGCTGCACTGACCCCGAGTTCGCCCGCCGGATCGCGCTCTGCTTCACCTCGTCGGAGATGTGCAGGTCGCGGCGTCCATAATAGTGGGGTCCGAATTCCTTCTGAAGATGCGCCACGATCTCGCCCAGCGTCATCTTCGATTCGGCCATCGCATTCGCCAGCAGCAACGCGTTGAGCACGCCATCACGCTCCGGGAGATGGCGCGGAATGCCGATGCCTCCCGATTCCTCGCCACCGATCAGCACTTCCTTGCCCGACATCACTACGTCGCAGACGTACTTGAATCCGATGCCGTGCTCGATCAGCTCCCGCCCGTACTTCTTCGCGATACGGTCGAGCATGCGCGTGGTATTGAACGCGCGCGTTACTGCGCCGCTCCACTGCTTGCGATACTCCAGCAGCCACCACAGCATGACCGCATAACACTTATGCGCATCCACGAACACGCCGTCTTCCGACACGGCGCCAATGCGGTCCGCGTCGCCGTCGTTAGCAAAGCCGGCGTGACATTTTTCGCGCACGACCGTGTCCTGAAGGGCGCGCACGTGCGGCTCGATCGGCTCCGGATTGATTCCGGGGAACAGCGGGTTGATCTCGTTGCGGATCTCGACGACGTCCAGCCCCTTGTCGCGCAGGATGTTGCCGAGCACGTTGCGTCCGGCGCCGTACATGTAGTCGACGGCGACCTTGAACCCCGACCGGCCGATCAGGTCCAGGTCGGCGAACTTCGTGATCGCCCCGATATACATCGGCTTGAAGTCCACTTCCTCGATCGGCGCTTTCGTCCCTTTCGGCATTTGGCCGAGTTCCGCTTCGATCTGCTTGATCATTCCGGGGAACGCCGACCCGCCGTACTTACCCTTGAACTTCACGCCGTTCCACGACCACGGGTTGTGACTGGAGGTGATCATCACGCCGCCCGCCGTATCCAACGCCTTCGCGCAATACGAGATGGCCGGCGTCGGCAGCACGTCGTTGCTGATGCGGACCGGAATGCCGGCGGCTGCGATGGTCTCGGCCGCGGCGCGCGCGAACATCTTCGATCCGAAGCGCGTGTCATACCCGATCAGCAGGCCCTTCTTCGGGTCCTCGTTCTTCAGGACGTAGCTGGCGATCGCGCCCGCCGCGCGGCGCACGTTCTCGAAAGTAAAGTCGTCGGCGATGATGCCTCGCCAACCGTCGGTTCCAAACTTGATCTGCTCAGGCATTTCTCTGCGTTTCTCTGCCTCTCTGCGTTGATGTCCTTCTCTGTGTCCCTCTGTGTCCTCTGTGGTGAAGCTCTTCTCTAAACTAGCTTCTTCAGTTTCCTCTCATCCAGGTGCTTCACGATTTTGCCCACATCCTGTGCTCGCTCACGCGTCGTGATGAGCAGCGCGTCTTCGGTTTCCACGACCACCAACCCGCTCACGCCCACCGCGGCGACGAATTTCTTCGGCGAGTAAACATAGTTGCCGGATGCATCCAGCTCAAAAGCCTGGTCGGCCCTGATAACGTTCGCCGCTTCTTTCAAATCGCGCGAGTGGTGCTCGTACAGCGCTGTCCAAGATCCTAAATCGTTCCAGCGAAAATCGGCCGGAATACAGTAGATGTGCGACTCCACACCCTTGGCCGAACGCGGCTCCAGCACCGAGTAATCGACGCTGATGTTCTCGCATTTCGGGTACAGCTTGGCAAACGTCGTTTCGAACTTGCGCGTTCCCCAGCTCTCCGCGATCTGTTCGAGAATCGCGGCCGTTTTCGGCAGGTGCTCGCGAAGTGAGTCCATCAGCGTCTGCGCGCCCCAGACGAACATGCCGCTGTTCCAGTAGTAATTGCCCGCTCGCAGGAATTCTTCTGCCGTCTCGCGGTTCGGCTTCTCCCGAAACCTAAGGACTTTCAGTGCTCCCGATATTCCGCGTCCCGCGTCCCGCGCCCCGCTCCCCGATTCGACTTCAATGTAGCCGTACCCGGTCTCAGCCCGCGTCGGCTGGATCCCCATCACGACCATGTTCGGTCCCGCGGCGGCGATTTTGAATGCCTTTTCGACGGCGTCAGTAAATCGCTTCTCGTCTTCGATGACGTGGTCGGAAGGGAAGAGGCCGATGATTGCCGAAGGATCTTTGCGCGCAATGAGCGCCGCCGCCAGCCCGATCGCCGGCGCCGTATTGCGGCCCACTGGCTCTGCCACGATCTGCTGTGCGGGGACTTTCTTCAGTTGTTTGCGTATTCCGTCCCGCAGGTCGTCGTTGGTGATAACCCAGAACCGCTTTTCCGGCGCGACTGCCCGCAACCGGTCGACCGTCTCCTGGATCATCGACTGATTGCCATTGAGCGCCAGCATCTGCTTCGCGCGCTTCTTCCTCGACAGCGGCCAGAAACGCGTGCCGCGCCCACCGGCAAGGATTACGGGATAAAAACTAGTCTTCACGTTTTCCAGATTTTTGATTTTCGATTTGTGAATTTTGATTCTTGATCCGCGTTTGTGCGGTCCGCTTTGAAGCCGCGAAGATTCGCACGAGTTGTTGCGCTTCATCGATGAGAGGCGATATTTGTTTCTCCGAAATAATGGCTCCGTCTCTTAACAACTCCAGCCAGAACTCGGTCTCATCTGCTTCTTCCAACACGATACCGATCTTTGAGACAAAATCAGCATCAGACCGGGCTCGGCATGCAGCTCGGTAATTCGCAGCCACCGACGTGCCCGAACGCAATACTTGGTTAGCCAACGGATGAGTACTCTTGATCGTCGATAACGTGCGGCAAAGATTCATGATTCGGATTGCAAACTGTTTTGTTCGGGCCTGCAGTTCCAAGGCTCCTTGCACCCTCACCCCTTGTTGAATCAAAAATCAAAAATCTAAAATCAAAAATCTATTCTCCCGGCGCCGTCGCGCGCAGCAACTCGGCATGCCATTGACCTTTGAGTGTAAATTCACCTGTCTGAGCCGGAATGACCGCAGCTTCTCCCTTGCCGAGCGCAATGGGCGAATTGCCACTCGATTCGATCACCGCGCTCCCACCGGTCGCAACGATCACTTGCGCATTCTTAGGCGACGAGATGGTCATCTCTCTTCCGTTGCGCAACGTGATCTTCTCCACTTCGAAGCACGGCGACGAGATTAGTTGCTGTCGCTCGGGATGTACCGCGCCCGGCTTCATTTTCCCCGCGCCCGTCGTTTCCTTCATCGCCGCCATCCCTTTTTCGATGTGCAGCTCGCGCGGCCGCCCGTAATCATAAAGACGGTACGTCGTGTCGGAATTCTGTTGCGTCTCCACCAGTACCGACCCCGGACCGATCGCGTGTACGGTTCCGGCCTCGACGTAGTACATTTCGCCCGGGCGGATGTCGATCCAATTCAGCAGCTCTTCCGCTCTGACCTCGCGGATCGCGCGCTCGAATTCAGCTTTCGTGGTCCCCGGTTTCAGTCCCAGGCCGATCTTTGCGCCCGGTTTCGCGTCGAGTACGTACCAGCACTCCGTCTTCCCGCATGGCTCGCCGGCGCGCTGCGCGGTCTCGTCATCTGGATGCACCTGGACCGACAGCTTCTCGCGCGGGAACAGGAACTTCACGAGCAGCGGAAAGCGATCGGCATGCGGCGCCGCTTGTCCGACCAGGTCCCTGCCGAACCGGCGCGCCAGTTCGCCGAGTGTGACACCGGTCAACGGACCATTTGCGACCTGGCACTGATCGCCTGTCAGCCACACTTCGCCGATCAGTTCACTCCCGGGCGCCTCGCCGAAGATCGGCGACAAGTCCCTCGTGCCCCAGATTCGTTCCACGAATCGGGGCGCCAGCCTGAACGGATATAGCTCCATGCTCAAAACGGTTAGTATACAAACCTGCAGCTTTGGTTCGCTGCCGGAAGCACCAACCGGTAGGTTTTCCGGCCGATCCTCAACGGGTATGCCGCGGAAAAGCGACCACAGGCAGCCTAAGCCTTGCGCCATGAGCCCTGCGCCAGTCTTCCGGTTTGACGCTGCTGCCCTAAACCCGCTAAAATCTATTGGTTTGCCTCGTACTGCCGAAGTTCTCCTATGCAAGGGAGTCACTGGCCGTCCTGGCCGGTTCGCAGACGTTAGCGCAAAATCATAGGGTTGCGGCGCACTATAGCGCCGGGCTGTCATTTTGGAGGACGTATGTACGCGGTCATCCGCGCCGGGGGAAAGCAGTATCGTGTCGCGCCCGGAGATGTGATTCGGGTCGAGAAGCTGAACGGCGCCAACGGGAACGTCGAGTTCAACGACGTGCTCGCCGTCTCCGGCAACGAAGGCGAAGTCGGACGCCCGCAGGGCAACGCTCGCGTCTCCGCCGAGGTCGTCGGCGAAGTGCTGGGCGATAAGGTGCTGGTGTTCCATTACAAGAAAAAGAAGCAGTACAAGAAGCTTCAGGGACATCGCCAGCCCTACACCGCGGTCCGCATCACCGAGATCGCCTTCGACGGCCAGAGCTTTAAGGCGCCCGAGCTTCCCAAGCGGGAGCCCAAGGTGAAAAAGCAGGCAGAAGCCGCTCCCACGCCCGAGGCCAGCGCAGCACCGGCGAAGAAGAAGTCAGCCGCGAAGAAGTCTGCGGCGAAGCCGGCAGCGAAGCCTGCAGCGAAGAAGGGTACGTCGAAGAAGAAGTAGGTTTTGTTTAACTAACAACTTGCAACTAGCAACTTAGAACTGGTTTTTATGGCACATAAAAAAGGTTTAGGCAGCTCTCGAAACGGCCGCGACTCGAACGCGCAGCGGCTTGGCACCAAGGCATACGGCGGCGAACTCGTCACCGGCGGCAGTATCATCGTGCGTCAGCGTGGCACACCGATCAAGCCCGGCCTCAACGTAGGCCGCGGCAAGGACGACACCCTGTTCGCCAAGGTCACCGGCAAAGTCGTGTTCAAGGACCGCGGCAACATGGGCAAGTTCGTCTCCATCGAGCCGGTAGAAGTCTAAAGGCAGTTGCAAGTTGTACGTTGTAAGTTGCGACTGCGGTGACGGCAAGTGTCGGGCACGGCTTCATGCCGTGCCTTTTCATTTACACAGCGCCAACTTGCAACGTACAACTTACAACTTACAACCTGTGCGGGAGCGCACGATTCCCAGATGATTGACGCGCACTTATGTTCATAGACGAGGCTCGAATCAGCGTCAAAGCCGGCGACGGCGGCAACGGATGTATGGCCTTCCGTCGCGAGAAGTTCGTTCCGCGCGGCGGACCCTCCGGCGGCGACGGCGGACGCGGCGGCGACGTCGTCATGGAATCGACCGAGCGCCACAACACGCTCGTTCACTTCCGCTTCAATCCCGAGTACAAGGCCGAGCGCGGGCGCCACGGTGAAGGCTCGAAGTGCACCGGGCGCGACGGCGAATCGGTCATTCTGAAAGTTCCGGTCGGCACCATCGTTTTCGACGACTCCACCGGCGAGCGCGTGCACGATTTTTCGCGCGCCGACGAGCGCATCGTCGTTGCCCGCGGCGGACGCGGCGGACGCGGCAACGCCCGCTTCGCAACTTCGACCCACCAGGCGCCACGCGAGCACGAACCCGGACGCCCCGGCGAAGAGCGCGTCCTGCGCCTCGAACTCAAGCTGCTTGCCGACGTCGGCCTCGTCGGCTATCCGAATGCCGGCAAATCCACGCTGATCTCGCGCATCTCGGCCGCGCGACCGAAGATCGCCGACTATCCGTTCACCACCTTGCAGCCCAACCTCGGCGTGGTTGCCGTCGGAGAAGAGCCGGAGCAGGTTAGCTTCGTCGTCGCCGACATTCCTGGCCTGATCGCTGGCGCGTCCCATGGTGCAGGGTTAGGCACGCAATTCTTGCGGCACATCGAGCGCACCCGCTACCTCGCCCACCTGGTCGACGTTTCCGATGCCAGCGGCCGTAACAGCCCGGTGCATGACTTCAAGACCATCAGCGAGGAACTGCGCTTGTTCGGAGCCGGATTGCAGGACAAGCCGGTGATTGTCGTCGCCACCAAGCTCGACGTAGCCAACCCCGACAAGCTCGACGAACTGAAGCGCTATGTCAGGAAGAACAAGCTTGAGTTCCACGCCATCTCGGCTGTGACCGGGAAGGGCATTCCCGAACTTCTCCATGTCATGGCGGCCAAAGTGACCTCGATCCGCCGCAGCGACGCCCCGGGCCCGATGGAAGCGTCGCTCCCTCCCGACATCGACGTGCACGGCACAGTAGAGCCGATGCCCGAAGTTATCGAGGCGGTCGCCGTCGCCATCGCAGAGCCGGTCGTTCGCGCGGGTAACCCCGGCAAGAAAGCGGCCGCGAAGAAATCCGCACCGGCTCGAACGCCGCGCAAGACCGCCGCCAAAAAGGCATCGCGCACCGCAAAGCGCCGGTAGCGCAACAAGAAAGGGAGGCTCGTGCCTCCCCTGCTTCACTCCAACGAAGCATCAATACGGTTCACCCGCCGAAGCGATCTGGTTGAACGACACGTTTGCCGGGATGTTGTAGCGCGCCATAATCTCCTGCATCTTGCGCGCATTCTTGTCGATGTCGTCGATGTCCTTCTTGTGTTTCGCCTTCACCCAATCCCGGTAGTATTTGTCGAAGTTAGCCTGGTCCTTGGCTGAAAGCCGCTGCGTAGGTTGCGCGTACCCGTATGCATTGCCGCCATAGGGCGCCGCATATCCGCCGTAAGGCGCCGAATATCCGTTGCTCGCGATCGCTGAGAACGCGACGTTCGCCGGGATGTTATAGCGCGCCATGATCTCCTGCATCTTGCGCGCGTTCTTGTCGATGTCATCCCGATCGTTCTTTCGTTGCGCATCCATCCACTTGGCGTAGTACTTGTCGAACTCCCGCTGGTCATCGGGCGACAGCCGCGCCTGGCCATACGCGGGGTAGGTCCATGCGTACGCCCCGTTCGGATACGCCGGCACCGCAACCGGGTTCGACGCGACCTGATCGAACGACACGTTGCTTGGGATGTTGTAGCGCGCCATGATGTCCTGCATGTGGCGCGCATTGCCGGCGATATCGTCGCGATCATTTTTCCGCGTTGCGTCCACCCACTTCGAATAGTAGTGGTCGAACTGCTGTTGGTCCTCCGGCGACATCACGCCGTGCCACCCCTGCGGCTGGCCATAATAGCCGCTCGGATATTGCGTTTGCGCCGATGCAGGAGCTGTCGCGGCGAGTGCCAAAAACACTATGACCATCGATAGATATTTCATGTGTCCTCCCGTGTGGCGCGCCTGCTGCTGCTTGCTGGATACCTGTTTAGATGGGAGGACGCCATGCAGGGATGGGCGATTCGAGCAGAGCGCCCGGATTCCCGCAGAGTTGGACAGTGTCGCTGGCGCGGAGATCAGGATCCAGCGACGGTGGTTTTGATGGCTTGGTCAAGCTGCTCTTGCAGATGCCGAAGCAGTTGCTGTGCTTCGGGCGAAGTGTCGCCGGATGCGCGCAGCAACTGGATATCGTGCAGCAGTTCATCCCGGCGTGCTTCGGCTTTGCGAATCGCGTCCGTAGCTGGCGGCGGCATCGCTGCGCCGAACCGGCCGCGGAACTCGGGGAGGTTCTTGAGCTGTGCCGTCTCTTCCTCTGGAATGAGTGAAGGAAGCTTCCCCCGGATGCGATCGCTCTCTTCCCCCCCGATAAATGCAGCGAACTTCTCCGGCGAATTCTCGATCATCGACATGAGCGCCGCAGGCGTGCGCGCACCCAGGCCCCGCAGCTTAGACTCCACTTCCGGGGACAGGTCCAGCGCCTTCAGGTACTCAAAAGCCATCGGCTTCTACCGCCACGACTAGTCTATAGAGAACGCCTCCATCCCATAGGTTGTCAAATACGTGTAAGGGAGCGTCCCGTAGCCGCTTCCGAACTCACAGTTGACGCCCCAGTAACTGTCCCAACTGTTACGTAGGAGGAAGCGGCCGCCGCCAAGTTCTGGCTCGCCGGGAAGGTCTTCGTAACCGACGAGGCAGATTGCGTGTCCCTCATTGGAGACGTCGCCCGGGAAGGGCATAGTTACGTTCCCCGAGCTGCGCACTTCGTCATTCGTTGTCCAGCAATAGTCGTAGACAACTACGGACACTGCGACGCAGCGGCGGCGGGCCAGTTCGTCTTTGATCTGTGTGATGGACTTCGGCGACAGCGCATTTGCTTTCCTTGCGGTATGCGTACTCGCCTCTTTCGCCGCGGTCGGTGGCGGCGGGCCCTGACCCTCGTTGCCCGGCATCGGAGCCGGACTGTAGGGCCACGTCGTTTCCAGGCAGCAGCCGTCGCTGACCAGCAACGGCATAGCGACTTTCAGGAATGTTCCCTCGCTTGTCGGATTGCCATCCTTGCTCTTGCAATCCCAATAGAGAAACTGCTCCGAGAAATCAAGCTGCGGCCCCGAAATACCTGTCAGGTGCTCCATCGTCGCGACAGCCGCATGCGCAACGCAGGTGCCTCGATATGCCTGGTCGCGGACGAGCGGCATCTCGGGGATCAGGTTTACGTCCGGTACACTGCCGAATGCTCCGGGCGCAGCTGGAGGTGCCATGCGGGCGGCCGGCACGTGTCCCACGGCTGCGAAAGCGGTGGCCGCGGCGGGCATCACCGCCTGTACCGGCGCCGGCAGCCGTGCGCCGAAGCGATAAGTCGCCTGCTGGGCTTTGAAGGACAACTTCGGGCTGATGACTGACTTCGCCAGCGGCGCGATCATCGCCTTTACATCTACCTCCAGATATTTATTCATCCGTTGCGCGGTTTCCGGGCGCGCGACGGCGGCAAACACCTGTTCGACGGTCAAATAACCCAAGCGTTTAAGTTTTTCGCGCACCTCGGGCGGCATGGGCGTGGCGTCCACCACCGTATGTCCGGGGGTATGCTTTGCGCGTTTGGGGCTGGGACCAACCTGGCCAGTGGCCATAACGACCTCCTTGAATTTTCGCTATTTCGGGACCGAGCATGGCCGAGCCATGTTCTGCCAATCGTGCAGGAATATCTGTTCGAAGTACTTGGCCGCCTGCGGTTCGTAGATGATCAGCGAGGCATCGCGATTGCGAATGACACCATCGCCGGACCAGTTCTGGCTTCCCAACATCACCGTCACCGAATCCACGACAATCCCTTTGTTATGCACTCCGGTCTGGATCCGCACGCTCGACAGGTCAAGTCCTGTTTCTTTGAGCTTCTCCAGCCAATCTCCCTTGCCTTGCGCCTGCCACTGGCTGAGGATGATCTTCACATCTATGCCGTTCTGCTGGCGCTCGATCACAGCATTGATAAGGTCGGCAAGAGGGGCATCGTCGGGATTGTCCGAAGGATGGATGTACTGCGTCTGCATGTAGAACGATTTGGTCGCACTCTGGATCAGCGGAACCACCAACTGGCAATAGTTGTCCGGCGTCAGGATCGGCTGAATGCGGATCTTGGCCGTTCCGGAAGCAGGCACGCGCAGCGGCGGGAAGTAGCGCGATGGAGCTTTGGCCGCGAACGCCAGTTCTGCGCTCACCGTCGCCAGTTCGTCGGGAAGCAGCTCTGCCTGGAACGCCGTGGTTACAGCCATGGCGGATGCGGAAGACTCTATGCTTTCAGCCTCCTTCATGTCATGTTCCAGGAATGCCTGGTACGTCTTCGCAAGCCCGGCGTGATTGACGATCGTGTGCCAGTCGCGGTCACTATTCTTCGCGACATCCCGCGCGCCTTCCGGGTCGGAGATCGGGTCGATGTCCGGCTGGTTCGAGTTGTTCCAGTTTCCGCTTGAGAGCCAGAAACTGCTTTCGTCGCGCACGGCGACTTTGATGTGATAAGCGGTGGGATATATCCACTTCGGGGCCTTTGGACTGGACCGCACCAGAGCCCAGGCGGTCTTGAAATGCGCCTTGAGGTCGCGTTTCAGGGTGCCAACAGTCTCGTCGTCGGTCTGGTCGGCCGTTGGATTCTTGGTCGGGTGGTCCAATGTCAGGTGGAAATCGGCCTTCGTGCTTTTCAGGTCCGCGTCCAGCGCTTCGAGGATATGCGCTGACGTGAAGTCATACATTCCAGCGGTCAGGTTTGTGCGCACGCCGGCCAGGAACTGTTTCAGTGTCGGCCATCCTGCATCGGGACTGGCGTGACACAAGATCCACATCGGTTCGTTGACCTCATCCAACTTAGCGCCGGGTGCGGGCGTATACGAAACCTCAGGCTTCACCGGCTTACTCGCGGCCAAAGTCGCGCTGAACTGCGGCGCCTGCGCCGCTCCGGTGCCGGGCTCGCGCTGCATGGGAAAGGTTGGCAGTGCGTACTGCGGAGAAGTGGTGGCGATGAACTGCGAATACCGTTGCGGCTCGTCGGCGCGCATCTTCTGGAGTGTGTCCGCCTCCCGCACGTCGACGGGGATCCCGGCTACTGTGTCCGGCAATTTGTCGGCGTCCGCGATGGCTGCGTCCTTCTTGCGTACCAGGACCACGATCGCCGGATTGTCGCTGATCAGGCCGTTCACCATCTCAAAACCCGGCCGTACCGAAAGCACGTTGGGCTTGGTGAACTGGTTGAGGTTTTGTTGTATCGCCGCGTCCACTTTGGCGAGCTTGCCTGAAGTTGAATACTTATAGGGGGACGGAGACTTCTGCGGAGCTGTACCCATACGCACCTCTACTGCGAACTATGCATGTCGTCAATATTCCATAGTCACAGGCGGCGCGAATTCTACTCCTTGGCTATGCATATACAAGCGTTAAATTACGACATTCTAGCTTGTCGATTGTTTCTAGATTGCAACAAATCTAGCGGTACAGATGCGGGAGTGCCACGTGGCCTGACACCCAGGCGTGCCGCAGTCTTCGTACCGGGAGTGTGGATTCTGTGCGCTGGCTAGAAAAGATTCTTTTCGCTGGAAGGATTGAAATGGAGCGTGAACGACACGCGCGGTAGGTTAACGGGCACGCTGTAGTCGGCCGCGAGATAGGTCGGCGACGTCTGGACCGTCACCTGCTCGGGTGTGAGGTCGATGTCGTGTTCGCTGGCCTTGCGGATCACGGCCTCGCGCAATTCGTCTTCCGACCGCGGGGCCGCATTGCCGAATCGGAAGCTGCTCTTTTGCGACGCGAGGTCGTGCAAGTCTTCCTGCAATTCGAAGTTGGCCACTTCGCTCGCGCCGATCCGCCAGCCCGCCACGATCGCGAACGCCAGCGCCCCCAGTATCACGATGGTTTTGATCTGTTTCATAACCGTTCCAACGCCCTATGCAGCGAACACGGGTACCGGTTGCGAACTCCGCGGAATGTCCCGGAAAGTCATTAACGCCGCCACCGCCGTCAGGACCGAGCGCTCGCCGGTGCGCGAGTCGATAGCCATGTCCACCTCCGGGTGCTTGCCGCTGGCATGCATCACCAGCACGCGGGTTGCGGGGTTCTGCTTCTTCGCCATGTATGGCAAATGATGGCGATCATCTCTGGTCAGCGTATGGCCCAAAATGACGAGGCCGAAATCCGAATGCTTTACCGCATTCTCGATCTCCTTGCGGCCAACCGCGGTCACAACTACGTAACCTGCCATCTCGAACATCTTCTTCTGCGCCGCTAACACCTGCGCGTCGGACTCGCCGTACAGGATCCTCGCCAGCTTCGGACTCATGACCTGCACCCCTTCTGTGACAGGCAAAGCATGCTACGAACGCTGGTCTGATGGTAGGTCACCATGGGCCACGCCCTTCCGAGTGCGGCTGCCGGTCTGTTACCTTTTCGACCATGCCGAACGAAAGGATCTCCACCTCATCCGCGCCCGCACCGAGGGGCTTTTATTCGCAGGCCATTCGCAATGGAAACCTGGTCTTCATTACCGGGCAGTTGCCGCTGGATACGGCAGGTAACGTCGTCAGCGGCGGTATCCGCGAGCACGCCGAGCAGACGCTGAGGAACGTGCTGGCCATCCTGGAGGCCTCCGGAGGCGCTCCCGACGACCTCGCACAAGTCACGGTCTACATCACAGACTTATCGCATTGGCCGGAGTTTAATGCTGTGTACGAGAGGGTTCTCGGGGCCGTGCAGTCGCCGCCGGCCCGCGCAGTCGTCCCAGTCACCGGGTTGAACAAGAACGCGTTGTGCGAGATCCAGGCGGTGGCGATACTTTCACGGTAACGCGGGCGTCTCGCCTGCCACCTTGAATCCTGAGTTGCAGGCGAGACGCCTGCGGTAGATGGAGGTCCTCATGCCAGCCGCAATCCCACCGAGCAGGTCCGAATCACCATCGCTTCCCGCACCGCATCGCTCGTGGACGGACGATCTCGTCGACTGGAAGATCGACGCACTCACGCGCGTGCTGGAGCAGTTGCAGCATCTGTGCAGTAGCCCCAAGTGCAGGCCCAAGAGCTTCAGCCTGAACGTCTCGGTGCAGCACGTGGTCGCTGAAACGGCCGGCCCGGAGTCCAGCCTGGGACTCCATCTTCAGCACATGCTCACCGGCGCCGTCGCGCAGGAGATCACTCGTCGCGCCGATCTGCTGGCGGAATTCCACCGCCGCTTTCCGGCGCACGAGGCGGTCGCCCCCGCCTTCCTGACCAAATATGTGAACTCGCGCTGGTGGTGCGAGGTCTTCTGCCAGATGGAGACGACCTGCTGCCGCGACCTGATGGACGCGGTCGAAGCGGCGATTGCCACCGCGCGAGACGAACGGCGCTAGCTACGAGTTCCAGACGTAAAGGAACTCCTCATCGGCGGCGGTCGAGATGTCCTTGCGCAGCTTACGCGCCTCGCGGCTCAGTGCTGACCGCACGTTGACCTTGGTGTCATGGAGTTCATTCAGCGGGATTTTGAGGACCTTGCCGTCAGCCAGCCCGTCGAGGTCGGCAAAGATCGCCGTCACGATTCCTTTGTGCTTGCCGTTCCTGCCGTTGGGGACATTGTTGCGATCGGTCGTGGCGAAGTGGGGTCTCCCTTTCCCGGGCACGCTTTCCGTGTTTTGCGAAAGTGTTTTGTTGGAGCGCATCGCTAACGTACCGTTATTGTAATACTGATTTAAGATGCCATATTCATAGCGTCCCGAAACGCTAAGGTCAAGAGTCGCTACGAGCTGGCAGAAGTTGGCGCGCTACATAGGGGCGCTCGCAATCTCCAAGCGAGCTGTGCGCTCTAATTCACCGAATAAGAAAATCTCCCCGTATCGAGAACGGGGGACTAGGCTCGGTATTGGTTGCGCTTCAAGCGCCTGCCCGGCGCGGTTCTCCCGGGCAGAAAGGAAAAGATGGATAGACCCTCCTCTCGACGTGGGTCCTGGCCGGTCGCCGACAGTGAATCGCACGGAACGTTCCTGAATGGCTGGAAGGAGATTGCCGCCTACCTCGGTCGCGGCGTGCGTACCGTGCAGCGATGGGAGCATCTGGGACTCCCGGTGCGACGGCCGAATTCGCGGCTCCGCAGCGCGGTCGTGAGCACGACACACGAGATTGACTCCTGGCTCGCGACCTGCGGCGATGGCAGGTATCTTCGATCGGTCCGGCCAAGCAGGGAAGTGGACCTCGTGATGCTCCAACGGAACATCGAGTCGTTGCGCGTGCAAGTCGAGTCTCTACGCACCGAAAACAAATTGTTGCGACGTCAGGTCGAAGCGCTGCGAGCCCCACAGGAACTCATCGACAAACCGCGAGTCGCCCCCCACGAAGCGGCATAAGTGCCGTGCGGGACGATCTGTAAAAAGAAAAAGCCGCGGATCGCTCCGCGGCTTGTCGCTTCCAGTTGGTTAAAACGTGAACTTCGCGGCCAGCTGCAGGATGCGCGGACCGAGATCGTTCGTCGGCAGCCCGAACGCGGTCGCGCCGGTGGTCTGCGGTACCAGCACTCCGCCCGACACGTTGTACAGCGTCGACCGTACCGAGGTGATGTTCCGGCGGTTGAACACGTTGAACGCTTCGGCGATCAGGTTCAGGCCGTAACGATCATTGAACGCGATCCGCCGCGTGATACGCGGATCGACGGTAAAAAGATTCGGCAGACGGTACGTATTGCGCGCCGAACCGGGAACGCGTTCGTTGCTGCGGTTGCCGTCGTTGTTCAGGTCCGTGTTGATGAACGCCGAATAGGGCTGGCCGCTTTGCGCCGTCAGGATGCCCGACAGTTGCCAGTTCCCAAGGATCGCTTTCGGCGCTCCCGACATGTTCGAGGCGAACGAATTGCTATCGAGGATCGCGTTCAGCACGAGGCGCTGGCGGACGTCGTTCAGCCCGCTGGCGAAGTCCTTCTGCGGGAACAGCGGGCTATACACCAGCTTCGAATCGTCGGTGCCGGGAACGACCGCGGTCGCGTCGGGGGCGTCGTCGATCACGTGGCTCCACGTGTAGGACACGCCGAACTGCAATGCACGCGAGAAGCGCTTGTTCACCGTGGCGATCAGGCCGTTGTATCCGGAATGCGCCGTGTCTTCGAACTGGAAGATGCGGCTGAAGCCGGCGATGGGCCGCGCAGTCGGATAAGCCAGGTAGTTGAACGTGGTGCTGGGCGACCCCGACAACGAGATCGATGCCGGCGTCGGCGGATTGAGGTTGATGTCGCGTGTCCGCGTCAGGTGCGTGCCGTGAACGCCCAGGTACCCGACGGTAACCGACATCGACTGCCCGATCTGCCGCTCGTATTGCAGGTTGTACTGCATCACGGTCGGTTCCTGGTAATTGCGGGTGAACTCGTAGATCGTCGGCAGGCTGGCGGAACCGCCTGCCGGGACTGCGCAGCCGGCGGCCGCCGCCGGAGCGCCGCACATGTTGTTCGGATAGCTCGGTATCAGCGCCGGACCGAACGTCAGTGTCTGCACGTTGATCGCGTTGTTCGAATGCGCCGTGCCGATCAGGATCGACGGCGTATTGCCGTAGAACAATCCCCACCCGCCGCGGATGGCTGACTTGTTGTCCGACCCTGGGCTGTAAGCGAATCCGATGCGCGGACCGAAGTTGTTGGTATCGGTGTTGATGCGCCCGGTGTTGATCCCCGCACTCAGCGCTGCCGGATTTGTGACCGAAGGCTGCTTGTAGGTCTGGATGTCATACCGCAGGCCCAGGTTCAGCGTCAGGTGCTGATTGACATGCCAGTCGTCCTGGAGGAACACCCCCGTCTGGAGCATGTTGGGCGTCGTGCGCGGACCGGTCGTGCCGGTGCCCGGGAATGCCTCCAGAAGGAACGATTTCGAGGTGCCGGGGATCGGCTGCCCGGAAAGGCTCAGGCCGAAGTCTTCCAGGCTGGTAAAGGTGTACGACCCGGAGAAATTGCCCGGGAAGAAGTTGAGGATGCTGTCGCGCAGGATATCGACCCCGTACTTGATCGTGTGCCGTCCCGCCACCCACGAGAGCGTGTCCGTGAACTGCTGGCGATGGATCGTCGTTTCACGCGGGCTGAAAGAGTTACGCCCGACGTTCAGCAGCGTCGAGCCGCTCTGTTGCACGATCGCCTCGGGATTGTTGCTGTTGGAGAAACCGGGCTCGCTGTCGCGCTGATAACTCACGCGCGCCACATTGATGATGTTGTGACGCAGGGTGCTGGTCCATTGCAGCGCCGCGGTGTCGGTGATGACGTTGGAATTTCCGGTGTGCTCCAGCGTGCTGATGGTGGAACCGGAGCTGACGCTTCCCGAGTTCTCGAGATTTCCGCCCTGGAACCGCTGCGCATTGTAGCGGAATGAGAACTGGTTCCGCGGGGTGGCGTTCCAATCCACTTTAGCGAGGTACACGTTCTGGTTGAACGTCGCCGGATAGGAATTGGCGCGCGCCAGCAGGTAGTTGTAGGCCTTGGTTTGGTACTGGTCGAAGGTAGCCGGATTGACGCTGGCCGGCAGTGAGAAAGCGAGAGCCTCACCCAGCGTGTTGCGCTGGCCGTCGTAATCGAAGAAGAAGAACAACTTGTCCTTCACGATCGGCCCGCCGAGGTTGCCGCCGAACTGGTTGTAGTGATAGCCCGGCTTCACCGGCGCGGCACGCCCCGCTGCGAGATTGAACGCGCGGTTCATGCTGTAGATCGGGTCGTTCGCATTCAATGCGCGATCACGGAAGAATTCGAATGCCGTGCCGTGGAACGTGTTGGTGCCCGACTTGGTGACGACGTTCGTCACCGCGCCGCCGGCTCGCCCGAGTTCGGCGGAATAGCCGTTCGTGTTGACCTGGAATTCCTGCACCGCGTCTTCGCTGAACTGGTAAGGCGCGCGGCCGGAGCCGGTGCGGCCGAGGGTCTGGCCGAAGAACGTGTTGTTGTTGTCGGTGCCGTCGATGGTCAGCGAGTTTAACGTGCCGCGCTGTCCGGCGAAGCTGATGTCGCCGCCGCGGACATCCCTCACCACAGCCGGCGTCAGCAGCACGAAGTCCATGAAGTTGCGGCCATTTACGGGGAGGTCTCGCACCGAGCGGTCGTCCACCGTGGAGCTGACCTGCGTACGCGTCGTCTCCACTACGGGCTGTTCCGCGGTCACGTTCACCGCTTCGGCTTTACCGGCAATAGCGAGAGGAACCCTCAGGTTGACCTTGGCGCCGACCGCCACGTCGATGCCCTTGCTCGAGTACGGCGCGAACCCCGGCTGCGAAACATTCAGGTCATAGGTCCCGACAGGGATCACCGGGAACCGGAAGTATCCGGACGAATCGGTGGACGCGTTCAGGGTGATCCCTGTATCGCGGTTCGTCAGCGTGACTGCGGCATTCGGGACCACCGCGCCGGATGCGTCGGCCACGGTCCCTTCGAGCGATGCCTGGTTGCCCGTTTGGGCAAATGCGCTCATCGCCAGCAGAAATGAAAGAGCTACGCACAGCAGGATTTTCCCTGAGTTCGACAACATAAATTTCTCCTATGATCGTTCGCGGTAATTCGGCGCATGAATCCGAAGTCTTGCCCCGCACGGTGCTTGGCAGGCCAATACGTTACCAAATTACCCGCGGATGATTAAAGCAGAGTTACAGAAATTTCCACAGCGAGCGCCAAAGCGCCTTAATCACTCTGGATTTGGACTAGATCCGGGGCGACTTCATCGCTGGGTGGGACGGGTCGCACGTTTTGCGGGGCGCGAAAATAATCTAGGTACGAGACCTGGTGGACGCACGACACCGTGCAGTGAGGTGCGCAGCTCTTCTCGGTCAGGTACTCGCGGCGGATGTCGTCGCGAGTGTATTGCAGCAACGGTTTCCCCGGATACCCGCGTTGCTGCGAACAGTAATGCACCAGCCCGTCTTCGCAGATATACAGGTAGCGCGCGCCGGCTCGGCAGCGCCAGTTGTTCGGGCGCGCCATCGCGATATTGTCCTGGAACCCGTTGATGCGCGAATAGCTGCCCTTCTCCAGCTTCTTCATCTCGTGGTAGACGGCGCGCTCTTCCGTGTTGAGCGGCTGCAGCTGCCCGTCGCCATTGTGGATGATTCCGATCGTCGAGGTGAACCCGAGAGAGCGGGCGCGGCGTCCGATGACTAGCGCGTCATGCGGGTTCTTGATGCCGCCGCCGACCACGGAATTGATGTTCACGTGGAACTCGGCGTAATCGGCCAGCAGCTGCAGCTTCTTATCGAGCACCTTCAGGCTCTTCTTCGACACTTCGTCCGGATTGACGTTGTCGATCGAGATCTGGAGGTGGTCGAGACCGGCGCGGTTCAGTCGCTCGACGCGCTCGGCGGTCAGGAGGTAGCCGTTGGTGATCATGCCCGCGAGCGCTCCCCGTTCGCGGATGTGGCGGATGATGTCGTCGAGCTGCGGATGTAACAGCGGTTCGCCGCCGCTGATGGTGATGATGGTCGTGCCCAGGTCGGCAAGATGATCGACCCGCTGCCACATCGTCTCCAGCGGCACCGGGTTCGAAGTCTTGTCGAACTCGTTGCAGTACTCGCAGGCGAGATTGCAGCGGCGCATCGGGATGATGTGCGCCAGCACCGGATGGCGCGTCGAGGCGAGCGCCTTGGTGATCATGCGCCACTCGCGCGCACGCCGTGTTACCGCCCTGAAACTACGTCTGATCTGTAAACGCGTTCCGGCCATCCTCTTGAATCCATGATTAAAACACAGGGAGGCTGGGTCACACACCGATGTGAGGTAAGTGGCGGGAAAAAGCACCTGAAATGCGGCAGGGGACAGCGAACAGAAGGCTCATGGCTCGTGGAACATGGCGCATGGGAAGGCATTCGCCTCATTGCGCCATGCGCCATCAGCCATGAGCCCTGAGCCAGTTTTTTTATTTCTTCTCCGCGCCCTTCTGCTGCGACTGCTGTTGCTGGCGCATGACCGCCGTCGGCGGCAGGATGTTGTTCAGGCGAAGGTAGACCGCCGCGGCGCCATAGTGGTCGGCCCAGTCCACCGGCAGCTCGATCACGGCGGCCGCCTTCGGAGCTTTGCGTCCCCCGAACATTTCGACCTCCTGTCCGAGATCGGAGTCCTTCACGTCGGCCATTGCCTTCCCGCAGAAGTCCATCGAGTCCTTCATGGCGGCCACGATCTTGTCCTTGCCGTCCGTGTCCTTCACGTCAGACTTGTGCTCCTGGCCGGCGATCTTTGAGCATACGAAGTTATTCGCCTCGACGATATGCCCCATCAGGTGGCCGAACGTCATGTTGTCCTTCGTCGGCTTGAACTCGTATTTGTCGGCAGGCATCGCTTCTGCCGTCGCTATAAGGATTTTCGACTGCCGGGCGAGTCGTTGGCGAACGTTGTCGGTGACCGGGTTCCCCGAGGGCGCCGCCTGCTGCGCCAGGGCCGTAGCTGCTGACAGCAACACGAAACACAGAGCTTTCTTCATCGCTTTCTTCCTCCCCACAGAGTCGCAACAGGATACGCGAGAGCAGCGGCCGGCGCTAGTCCCGGCGCCGTCCTGTAAAATACAGGCTACTCCTGCACAAGGCCCCATCATTGAAATTGGATATCGGAAAAATACTGTTCATCGTCGCGTTAGTGTTTGTGCTCACGCCCTGGGCCTCTCCTCCCATTGCCCTGACGCTCGGGCTACTGCTCGGCCTCACCGCCGGCAATCCTTATCACCGGCAATCGCGCAAACTGTCGAAGTATCTATTGCAGGCATCGGTAGTCCTGCTCGGCTTCGGTATGAACTTCGCCCAGGTCGAGCATGCCGGACGCTCAGGGTTCCTTTACACCGCGATCGGGATCAGCTTCGCCATGCTCGTCGGACTGACCTTGGCGCGTGTACTTCGCGTCAAGCCGACAGCGGGCTTCCTTATCTCGGCAGGGACAGCGATCTGCGGCGGCAGTGCCATCGCTGCCGTTGGCCCCGTCGCCGGCGCCAATGACGAAGAAATGTCGGTGGCCCTGGGGACGGTGTTCATCCTGAATTCCATCGCGCTGCTGATCTTTCCCATGATCGGCGCGGCGATGCACCTGTCCCAGAATCAGTTCGGATTATGGGCGGCGCTGGCCATCCACGACACCAGTTCCGTGGTCGGCGCGGCTGCCAAATATGGAGCGGTTGCGCTCGCGGTGGGAACCACCGTGAAGCTGGCGCGCGCGCTTTGGATCGTCCCCATGTGTGTCGGGACGGCAGCCGTGAAGCGCAGCCAGGCGAAGATCCAGTGGCCCTGGTTCGTGGCTTTCTTCGTGCTCGCCGCAGTGCTCAATTCCGTTCTGCCGGCGGGCGCGCCTGAATTCCATTTCCTTTCGCTGCTGGGAAGGATCGGCCTGACGGCAACTCTCTTCCTGATCGGCGCCGGCGTTTCTCGCGCCACCATTCAGCAGGTCGGACCGCGTCCCCTGCTGCAGGGCGTACTACTGTGGGCGATCGTCGCTGTGGTGTCGGTGCTGGCCATCCGCGCCGGCTGGATCGCCCTGTAATGTAACGCGGGCGTCTCGCCTGCAACTCGTCCGTCGGTGTTACTCCACCGTCTGCTACGATTCTCCTTCCGCATACAGGAGCCAACATGAGCGTGTGGATGATGCTAGCTGGTGTAGCGGTAGGTGTTCTCGTCGGCATTTTGTCCGGGATTTTCGGCGTCGGCGGCGCGATCCTCTCCATCCCGATCCTGGTGTACGGTTTCAAGTTCAATCAGAAACTCGCGCAGGGCACGTCGCTCGCGATGCTACTGCCCCCGACTGGACTGCTCGCCTTTCTCCAGTACTACAAGACCGGCCATACCGACTGGAAACTCGGACTTCTGATGGCCCTCGGTGTTTTCTTCGGCGGCCATCTCGGCGGACGTTGGGCGCAGGACATTCCCGTTGCATCTATGAGAAAAGGTTTCGCCGTCTTCCTGGTTCTGGTCGCGGCGAAGCTCTTCTTTCAGAAATAAATAAATGTATTACTCGTTTAGCTTTGTCGCGGCGTTGCTGGGTTCGTCGATCTGCGCCGGATTTCTCGGCGCCCTGTTGGGAATCGGCGGAGGCATGATCGTCGTGCCCTTCATGGTTTTGATCTTTCACCTGCCGGTGAAGATCGCGGTCGCCACCAGCATCGTTTCCGTCATCGCGACCTCGAACGCCGGCGGTTCCAAGTACGTTGAGCATCGCATCACGAACCTGCGCCTGGCCATGTTCCTGGAGATCGCGACCACCATCGGCGCACTTTCAGGGTCCGTCCTTGCCCTGTACCTGCGCGACTGGATCATGCTCCTGATCTTTTCCGCACTCCTGGTTTACATGGCGTACGCATCCTTCTCGACGCGCAACCTCGATGACCAGCGTATTGCCTCCGGCGAGTTCGCCAGTGCGCGCCAGGACGGCGTCTCCCAATGGTTGAACCTGCGCGGCAGCTATCAGGACCAGGCCGCGAAAAGGACCGTGGAATACGTCATCAACGGCTCGCTCACCGGCGCTTTCATCTCATACCTCGCAGGCGTCGCCTCAGGACTGCTCGGAGTTGGCGGCGGAGTCCTGAAAGTCTCGGCCATGAATCGATATATGAATGTTCCGATGAAGGTCGCGGTCGGGACCAGCAAACTGATGATCGGCGTGACAGCCTGCGTCGGGTCGATCTTGTTCTTCATGGCGGGCCTGATTCATTTTGCCGTCGTGGCGCCCGTCGCCATCGGCACTACTCTCGGCGCGACCTTGGGAACGATGGTCATGAACCGCCTGCGCAGCGCGTCCCTCAAATGGGTGTTCACCGTGGTGATGGCGTATCTCGCATACGGCATGATCGCGCGCGCCCTTGCGATCGGCTTCAATATCCACCTGCCGAATCTCACGTAGGAGCGACATGGAAGAGGCTAAACAATCCGGCGTGCAGGACAACGTTTACGCCGGTGTCTATTACGTGCTCCAGGGCGGGATGATCGTCAGCACCGCGCTGTTCATCGTTGGCCTGGTGCGCGGCATGATGCTGCACACGTATTTCCCGCTCACGCCCGATTGGATCAAGCAGCACTACCATTGGGAAGCAGTGAAGAGCGGTCTCGCGGCGCTGGACCCTACAACGCTCATGATGCTGGCCACCGTGCTGCTGATCCTGACACCCGTCGCGCGCGTGATCGTGTCCATCTACGTCTTCGCCGTCGATCACGACCGCAAGTACGTGCTCGTGACGAGCATCGTGCTCGCCGTCATGGTGTTGACGTTCGTGCTCTCGCGCTTCGGATTGCAATGATCGCTACATAAAATGATCGCTACATAAAAAGAGCCGGAGCATTTCGCCCCAGCTCTCATTACTTATTACTTATTACTTGATACTCGTTACTTAGTGCCGGTTCACTTTCCTTCCGCCATTCCGGCGCAGTTGGCGCAGCACTTCTTGCCGTTCTTCGCCATCTCGCACTTGCCGTCCTTGCAGCAGTCCTTACCGCAGCAATCTTTGCCGCAGCCGGACTTCGCATCGGCAGTGCTCGTCGCCTTCGCGTCTTTCTTCATGCTGGCGCAGCAACCGCCCTTGGCATCCTTGCGCGAGCACGCCTTGGCGTCCTTGCCGCAGCAGCCCGCCATGGCATGATCGCCGTCTTTCGCGTCGGCCTTCATGTCATGGTTGCAACAAGCGCAGCCGGTGGCCTTGGTGTCAGTTTGCGGAGTTGTAGCGGCGGCCTGCGCCCAGAGGCCGGCCGTCAGCAGGAACATAAATCCGATAACAATCCAATTACGTTTCATAAGAATGTTCCTCGTGTCGTTTTGATTCGGTTGATCCGGAGCGTACGAAGTACGCCAAGTCCGTGACGGAACCCGTCTCAGTTCCGAAGCACGAGGATTGGTGGGGAGTTATCGAGAGGAGGGCTCGGTGAGGATGTGACAAAGTGGCCGCTCACGGCGCCGTCCATTTCCACGGCCGTTACGCCCGCGACCACGGCACCAGTACTGCCGGCGATCTTGCTTGTCGGCATTCCGGTCTCGCCCGACTCGGCGCAGCAACACGCTCCCGCCGAATGGTTTTGATGCGGGCACCCTATCGTCTTCGGACAGCAATCACGGACCTCGACTACCGGCTTGGGGCAGCAATCGTGCTTGCCATGCCCGTATCCCGGTTTCGTGGCGGTCGGCTCGTGCAGCGTCGGAACGCTGGCCGCGAGGGCCTGCGCGAGCACCAGGATTGTCACCACGATGGAGAGGATGCGCCGCATCGTGAAGGATGGTCGCACCTGGACTGCCCAGAACGCTGTGACCTGCGTCACCTATCGGATGTTCACCTGAGAACGTTCGTCAGCGCGGTCTCCAGTTGCGGGTACTGGAAGCGGAAGCCGCTTTCCATGGCGACTTTGGGCTCCACGCGCTGGCTGGCGAGCAGGAGTTCGTCCGCCATCTCGCCCATCGCCAATCGCATGGCGAATGCGGGCGCCGGGAACAGCGCCGGCCGGTGAAGGACATGGGCCAGCGTGCGCGAGAACTCGGCGTTCGTCACCGGCTGTGGAGCGACGGCGTTCACCGGCCCGCGCAGCGATTCGTTGACCATGACGTGGATGAGCAAACGCGCCAGGTCATCCAGCGTGATCCAACTGATCCATTGTCGTCCGCTGCCAACGCGGCCACCGACGCCGAACTTGAACGGAAGCGCCATCTTCGGCAGCGCGCCACCTTTCGCGTCGAGCACGACTCCGATGCGCGGATTGACCACTCGAACCCCGGCGCGCGATGCCGCTTCGGTCGCGGATTCCCACGCGCGCCCTACCTCCGCGAGAAACCCTGTCCCGCTCGCGGATGTTTCCGTCAGTACTTCGTCGCCGCGATCGCCATAAAACCCGATCGCCGAAGCCGACACCAGCACTCTCGGCTTCTTCACGGCCGCTGCGATCGACTGCGCCAGGTTGCGCGTTCCGTCCACCCGGCTTTCGAGGATCTTCTGTTTGCGCTCTGCAGTCCATCGGCCGCCGGCAATGTTTTCACCCGCGAGATGCACGACCGCGTCTGCGCCTTCGAACGGTGTCGGATCGACGGCGGCTGGGTTCCACTGCACTTCGGAGGTCCCCGCCGGTCGCCGCCGCACCAGCGCCACGGCCTCGTGACCCTCACGGCCTAACGCTGCCGATACCGCTGTCCCGATCAGTCCCGAAGCTCCCGTCACCAGCACGCGCATTTGCGGCAATCCTCGGCGGCAATCCTAATGGCGCATCGAAAAAGGCTCAAGGCCAGATTTCCATGCCTTGAGCCTTGTGCCTCGAGCCTTGCGCCTATTTTTTCGTGTCCTTCTTCGCAGCCGGACTGACCTCGCTGCTGCCCGGTGCCTTCTTGGCCATCACGGGTTTCGGTTGCCAGAACTCAGGATTGGCGGCCACCATCTCCTTGGTCGGATTGCTCATCGACGGTGAGAACGCGAACAGTCGGCTTTCAACGGACTGGATGGATTTCGCGACCATTTGCGGCCAGTTAATTTCCTTGAGCGCCTGCTGCATGGCTGCGTTGGGCGGATCGTCCCATTGCGCCATGCTCTTGATAGGCGTGAACGAAATGAACGTGTTGACCGGTCCGCCCGAATTCACCGCGAACACGGCGATGTGAGTATCCAGTCCTGCTTTTTCGCGCGCACTATTGAGCGCCTTGTAGAACGCATCCACATCTTCGCCCAGGCGGAAGCGAATAATGTTGACCGCGAAATACTTGTACTCGCCGATGTTGACGTTCGGTTTATAGCTGTAGTCAGGACGATAGCGCGCCGTCAGCGTCCGCGAGTCGTTGATCAGGTCGGTCTCTTTCGCGCCGTACGTTGCGTTGATGTTCCGGAACGCCGCGTTCGTCATCATTTGCTCGTTGTCTTTTTCCAGGGCAGCGAACGAGTCGTAGCCGATGATGAACCAATCCTCCGTCGGACCCGTGACCGAAGCGATCGTCAGCATTGGCGTCGTGTATTTGGCTTTGAGGAAGGCCTGCAGCCACGCCGTTTCGTTCTGCTCGTGAGCCATTGTTTTGCCCGGTTTGACTTCCTCCCGGATGATGTTCAGGACCTTGGGTGGGCCCTGCATTGAGTTGTCTTGCGCCACGACCGGCACAACCGCCATCAGGCACAATGCGACCATGCATATGCAAAGCATGCTTTTCCGCATACCGCCTCCAATTTTTCAAGTTGTATGTAGCCGGATAATACGGACGCAGTGAAAGTAGCGCCGCGAAAAGGGACTTACCCAAGTGCTCGGAACACTACGCCCGCCCCAAACCCGTGTCAATGGCCGGGATACGCCGAAATCGCGGTACAATCGGCGGCAACCGCGATGGATGCCGCGCCATCGATCGCGGCCGAGCGCTGCGGAATCCGAACACCTGCGGGTATTCAGCCTATAATCAAGTATGGCGACACTGCGCCAGCAGCTTGCTACCAACATGCTCCGCCTCACGAGGTATCGTGAGCTGCTGAACCTGGTCCGCGCCTACCGTCCCAACGACGACCTCGCCCTTATCCAGAAGGCCTACGAGTTCTCCCTCCGCCACCACGCCGGGCAGACGCGCGCCTCCGGCGAACCGTACCTGATCCACCCGCTGGAAGTCGCCTACGTCCTCGCCGACATCCGCCTCGATCCCATCGCCATCGCCGCCGGCCTGCTCCACGACTCCGTCGAAGACACTACCGTCACCATCGAAGATATCCAGGCAGAATTCGGCGAGCAGGTCGCCCACATCGTCGAGGGCGTTACCAAGATCAGCCGCATCGACTTCGCCACGCGCGAAGAGCGCCAGGCCGAGAACTTGCGCAAGATGATGCTGGCCATGGTCGACGACATTCGCGTCGTCCTCATCAAGCTCGCCGACCGCCTGCACAACATGCGTACGCTGAAGCACCTTTCGCCGGAGCGCCAGCAGGCCATCGCCAAAGAGACGCTCGAAATCTACGCCCCGATCGCGCACCGGCTGGGCATGGGCAAGATCCGCGGCGAACTCGAAGACCTGTCGTTCCCGTACGTCGACCCTATCGCCTACGAGCAGGTGCACGCGGCAGTCGAATCGCGCCGGAAAGCGGGCGAAGCCTTCCTGCGCGAACTGGAAGGCGTGATCACCAGCAAGCTCAAGGAAGCCGGGATTCCCGCGCGCGTGGAAAGCCGCATCAAGCGCCTCTACTCCATCCACCAGAAGATCCAGCGGCAGCGCATCACCGTCGACCAGATGTACGATCTGCTCGCCATCCGCGTCATCACGACGTCCGTGCAGGATTGCTACGGCACACTGGGCATGGTGCACAACCTCTGGCGCCCCGTTCCCGGACGCATCAAGGACCACATCGCCATGCCGCGGCCCAACTTCTACCAGTCGCTGCACACCTCGGTCATCGCCGAGAACGGCACGCCGTTCGAAGTGCAGATCCGCACCGAGGACATGCACAAGATGGCGGAAGAGGGCATCGCCGCGCACTGGAAATACAAAGACGGCCCCGTCACCGCCAAGGACGAGCAGCGCCTCGCCTGGCTGCGCCAGGTCGTCGAGTGGCAGCGCGACATCAGCGACCCCAACGAATTCCTCTCCACACTGAAGATCGACCTCTACCCCGAAGAGGTGTACACCTTCACGCCGAAAGGCAAAGTGGTGGTTCTTCCGCGTGACGCCACGCCCATCGACTTCGCTTATTCCGTCCACACCGAAGTCGGCCACGCGTGCGTCGGCGCGAAGGTCAACGGCCGCATGGTGCCCCTGCGCTACAAGCTCCGCAGTGGGGACATCGTCGAGATCGTCACCCAGCCCGGACACAAGCCCAGCCGCGATTGGCTGGCGCTGGTCAAGTCCAGCCGCGCGCGTCAGAAGATCAAGCACTGGCTCAATATCCACCAGCGCGAGCGCGCCATCGAGATCGGCCGCAAGCTCATCGAGAAGGAAGCGCGCAAGTATCGCGTACCGCTGAAGGATGTCACCGACGAGCAATACCAGAAGGTCACGAGCGAGTTCGGTCTCGGTCGCCCCGACGATCTGATGGCCGGCATTGGGTACGGCAAGTTTTCTGCCCGCCAGATACTGGCGCGGTTGTCGCCCTCGACCGCCGAACAGGCGCCCGCACCGGACACAATCTCGCTCACCGAAGACAAACCCGGCGGCCTGCTGCGGCGCGTGTTCGGCGGCTCGACCTCGGCCATCACCGTCCGCGGCCACGACGACCTGCTCGTCTATCGCGCGCGTTGTTGCAATCCCATCCGCGGCGAGGACATCGTCGGCTACGTCACGCGTGGCAAGGGCGTCGCCGTACACGCCAAGAGCTGTCCCAACGTCATGAACCTGCTGTATGAATCCGACCGTCGCATCGCCGTCGAGTGGGCAAAAGCGCAGAAGGAAGACGGCGAGTTCGGATACCCGGTGAAGCTCACCGTATTCTGCGACGACCGCTATGGCATGCTGAAAGAAATGACGGCTGTCATCTCCGACCAGAAAACCAACATCCGCAACATCGAAGCCCGCACCGCTAATTCCCAGGCCACCATCGACATCGTCGTCGACATCGAGGACCTCAAGCACCTGGAACGCATCATCGCCGGCCTGCGCAAGATCCCCGGCGTCCACGATGTCCACCGCGTCCAGAAACTCTAATTTTTGTCATCCTGAGCGAGGACGTTAGTCCGAGTCGAAGGACCTTGTGTTTTCCTTCGTGTACCGGAGCCTGCCCTGAGCGTAGCCGAAGGGTGTCCTTTGTGGTGACTGCTTCTGTTTCCTTCGTGTACCTTCGTGTCCTTTGTGGTGAATCAGCTTTTGTTTCCCTTCGTGTACCTTCGTGTCCTTCGTGGTGAATACTTCGAATATCCCTGGCGCGCGCCGCGTGTTGAAACCGGAAACTCCACCTCTCCATCAACAATCCCAAATTCGAATTCTCGACAGTGCACTCTTCTATGTGCATTCATACGTCCACGACAAGAATCCATACTGCATGTTGTGTCGCGACTGTGATGTTGCTCATTCCACTAACATGCGCGTTTGGAATCCCGACTGCTTGATGTCTCCTAGATTCATTTCAGTAAGTCGCTAGGCATGACGGCCGTCGTGTGTGGATCCCGTTTCGGGAGCGCGATAGAACGCGCGTACCGCTGGAATGCGGATGTCATCCTGCGAAGCGATTGGGTTCCTCGGCCCGGTTTCATCCTGTTACTTCATTGGAGGCAAAATCTATGCAGTCGGGTATTCCCATCCGTTTCCCATTGGTGCGGTGGGCCGCTTTGGCCATCGTCTTACTGCTTACAATTCCACTGATCGCTCAAACCGGTTCGCGCATCGACGGCACGGTCACGGACCAAAGCGGAGCTGTCATTGCCAACGCCAAGATCACCGCAGTCAACGTCAAAACCCAGATTGTCAAGCAGGCGACCAGCAACGAGCACGGTCTCTTCCTCATCACGCCGATCGATCCCGGCATTTACAAGATCACGGTCGAGGCCACCGGATTCAATACAGCGGTCATGAACTCGGTCGAAGTCACCGTAGCCGGCACTTATACAGCGGATTTCAAGCTGGTAGTCGGGTCCACGGCCCAAGTCGTCGACGTCGTCGCAAACCAGGTGACGGTGCAGACCTCGGAATCGGCGATTTCTCGCGCCATTACCATCAAAGACATCGACACTCTTCCGCAACTCGGGCGCACGCCGATCACCTTGGCGGTGTATCAGCCGGGCGTGCAGATCAACCCCGGTGACACGAGCTACTCGCGCGTCAGCGGTCAGCGCCTGGGCAGCAACAACACCACCCTCGACGGTATTGACGTGAACGACTCCGTCGTTCCGCGACTGGGCCTGTCGATGACGGCAAACAACACCGACAGCGTCGGCGAGTTCCGCATCGTTACCCAGGGCGCCAAGGCCGAATACGGCCGCAATGCGGGCGGACAGGTGGAAATGATCACCCGTACCGGCACGAACACCATCCACGGCAACGCGTTCGATTACCTGCGCAATACGGTCCTGAACGCGAACGATTACTTCAACAAGAACTTCGTCGGGAAGCCGACCCCTCGCCCGAAGTACATCCAGAACATGTTCGGCGGCTCGTTCGGCGGGCCGATCCTGAAGAACAAGCTGTTCATCTTCGGCAACTATCAGGGCATCCGCACACGGCAGGAAGTGATCCGCAACCGCACCGTCTACACTGCGGCCGCGAAGCAGGGCATTTTCACTTACTGCACCATCACGACGAGCCCGTGCCCCGCGGCAAGCCTGCAGACCTACAATTTCGCGGCCAACGATCCACGCGCGATCGGCGTCGATCCGCAGGTGAAGAAGATCCTGGCGCTCATCCCCGATCCGAACAATACCGACATCGGTGACGGAATGAACACCGCCGGGTTCCGATTCAACAATCCGAACAATTCCTACAGCGACCAGTTCACCACGCGCGGCGACTACAACATCAACGACAAGATGAAGACGTTCCTGCGGTGGAGCTGGCAGCGTAACTCCTCGATTGATTCGCTGAATGGTGCCGACGCTACCTATCCCGGCATGCCTGCGGGCACGCAGGGCGGACATCGCTGGGGCTATGCCATCGGTTACGACTGGATCCTCACCAGCAACCTCGTGAACGAGGCGCGTGTCGGGCACCAGAGTGCCACGACGGACTTCCTGCGCCCGCAGCGGCTCGCCGGGCCGACTTACATCACCAACCTGGTGACGGACCCGATCAGCTCCGCGTACAAGCAGGGGCGCAATTCCCCGGTGTACGACATCATCGACAACATGACCTGGACCAAGGGCAACCACATCTTCAAGTGGGGTGGCAAGATCAGCCTCACGACGCAATTGGGCTACCGCGATGATGGCATCTGGTACAACATCACGCCCGGAATCGGCAACAGCAATGCTCCGGCGGTGCCGGCAGCGCTGTCGGCCATCTCCTCAACCCAGCAGACACAGTTCCAGTATCTCTATAACGACATCCTTGGCCGCATGGACGGAGTGGCGCACACCTGGTACAGCAACGACCTCCAGACGTTCCAGGATGTCGGCATTTCCCGTACCCGCAAGCACAGCCTGAAAGAGCACGGTTACTACATCCAGGACGACTGGAAGTTGACCCGCAATTTCACCCTGAACGCCGGTATCCGCTGGGAGCTGTATCTGCCCCCGGTAGAGGCCGACGGCAAGCAGGCGACCGTCGTCGATGCATCGCAGGTCACGGCGACAAACACATCCACGGCCCTGACCATCCAGCGCAGCACAAACTGGTACAAAACCGATTGGAACAACTTCGCTCCGCGCGTCGGTTTCGCTTGGGATGTGATGGGTAACGGCAAGACGGCCGTCCGCGGCAACTACGGCCTGTTCTATGACCGCATGACCGGCTCGACCGTCAGCCTCGCCGACCTCAACACGCCCGGCTTCTCGCAGAGCGCGACCATCTTCCCGGCGACTCTTACCACAGCCCAGCTCGCCTCCTATGGGTGCAACCCGCCCGTAGGCGACGTCCGCTTTAACGATTGCGTGCCGATCTCGGCGAAACCCGCGGCGCCTTCCCTGACGCTGCCCGTGGCGACCAAGAACACCAGCATCGTCCTGTTCAACCCCAACCTGAGCACCGGTTACGTGCACAGCTTCAGCCTCACGGTTCAACGTGAGTTGATGCGCAACACCATCCTCGAGGTCGGTTATGTGGGCGCCTTGGGCGTGAAGCTCTTCATGGACCAGGACTACAACCAGTTGAAGACCCCGGGAGACTTCCTGACTTCCTTCAAGGACCTCCAGGCGTTCTACAACGGCGCCGGCTACAACGGAGCGCTTGCGCCGGCGACGGACACGCTGGTCAAGGCATTCATGAACTACTCGCAATCGAGGGCGAATACGACGTACGCTCCGGTCGCAGGCCAGCCGTGCTCGGCGCAACCTAACCCGCTGCTATGTGCGAACCGTCAGGCCATCGCGAACCTCGGCGCTTCGAACATCGGCAACAATATGGTCGGGACCGCGGCCAACAACTTTGACCGCAGTTACTACACGCTCTATTCGGCGGCAGGCATTCCGCTGACCTACCTGCGCAACTACCCGCAGTTCGGGCAGGTGATCGTCGGCACGAACGCCGGCCGTTCGTACTACAACGCGCTGCAAGTCAGCGTCCGGCGGTATGTCGGCGCCCTCCGCCTGAACGCGAATTACACGTTCTCGCGGAGCATCGACACGCTGAACCCGGGCGGCAGCGCGACCAGCAGCGCGGCGGATGGAAACGGCTATGCGTCGCCGGTAGACAACTTCAATATCCGTGCCAACAAGGCCATCAGCGACTTCGACCATCATCACAGCCTCAACGCCTCCGTGATCTGGGCGATGCCGTTTGGCGCCGGGAAGCGCTTTGGCGCTGCATGGCCGAAGTGGCTGGACACGGCAGTCGGCGGGTGGGAACTCGGCGAACTGATCATCGTCCAGGACGGTGCGCCGTTCAGCGTAAGTTCGACGCGTACGACGTTCTCCAACGACGCGAACACCTACGCGAACTTTAACGGGCCGGACCGCCATATCGGCAAGTTGATCCAGAAACCGGACGGTAGCGTGTGGTGGCTCTCGGCGGCTGACCTTGCGAACTTCTCCTTCCCCAATGCTGGAGAGTACGGCAACGTCGGGCGCAACGTGTTCTGTCTGCCTGGATACTTTGACATCGATATGTCCCTCGTGAAGCGCTTCAAGCTAACCGAGCGCCACGTCGTGACGTTCCGGGCGGAGGCCTACAACCTGTTCAACCATGCGAACTTCAGCGGACTCAGCACCAGCCTGACGACTCCGTCATCGTTCGGAAAACTCAGCAGCACGACTGGACCGGCGGGGACGTCGGCCCGCAACATGCAGCTCACGCTGCGGTACGACTTCTAGACCGGCGTCGCACCGAAGCTGTGGCCAGCCCGAAAGGGCTGGCCTTTTTATTTTGCACCGTGGTTGAGTCGCGGAGCGACGAATCGCTGGTAGCCCAGGACGAAGTCCTGGGTATGCGGAACGAAAATATGCGACGAGTGCCGTAGGCACGGACCGACCGATCAGAATCGACCCAGGAACTCCCGTTTCCGCTCTTCCGCCAGGAACGACGCCCGAAACGAATTCCTCGCGAACTCGCGCACCTGCTCGTCGGAAAATCCAAACACATCCTGCGCGAACTGATACTCGCGCGCGAGCGAAGTACCAAACATCGTCGGATCATCCGTATTCAGCGTGACCATCATACCGGCATCCACATAGAGCTTCAGCGGATGCTGTTCGAGTGACGCGCAGCAACTCGTTCGCAGATTGCTGCTGAGACAGATCTCGATCGGAACTTGTTCCCGCGCGAGTCGCCGCATCAATTCCGGGCTTTGCGCGGCGCTCAGCCCGTGTCCGATGCGCTCGGCTCCGAGCACGTCCACGCTCGCCACAATGCATTCCGGACCGGTGGTTTCCCCGGCATGCGCAGTCAACCGCAGACCATTCTTTTTCGCGCGCGCATAGACGTCGCGAAACCACTCCGCCGGCCCGCGCCGCTCGTCGCCGCCAATCCCGATCCCCACGACATTGCGGTCGCGGAACTGGATCGCCTTGTCCACGACGCGCTCCGCCGCCTCCGCTCCGAAGTGCCGCACCGCGTCGAAGATCCACAGCAGGGAAGTGCCGAATTCGCGCTCGCCCTTTTGCCGCCCTCGCTCTAGGCCCTCGAACATAGCGTCGAAATCGAACCCGCGCCACAGCACGACGCCCACCGACACGTACACCTCGGCATACAATACGTTCTCGCTCGCCAGCCGCTGCATCAGCCGGTACGTGATCAGTTCGTAGTCTTCCGGCGTACGCAGGCGCTCCGTGACAGCTTTGAATGCCATCATGAACCCGGTGAAGTCTTTGTACTGGTACAGCGCGCGCACGTCCTCTTCGCTGAGTTCGCGCCCGCTGTCGGGACTCTCGCCGTAGTTGTTGGGGTGGCCCACCCTAGCTTCTTTTGCTAGGGTGGGTCCCGGAATGGGCGTGTTGTGCCGCCGTGAAAGCTCGCTCAGCGTAGCCGCATCGACCGAACCTTCGAGATGAAGATGGAGCTCAGCCTTGGGAAGCGACAGGATGAATCGCGAAGGCCCGGACACTCAAATCACCACAGAGACACGGAGGCGTAGAACGGACGCATAGAGAAGACAATCGCTTTCTCCGTGTCTCCGTGCCTCCGTGGTGAAAGTGAATTTCATTTCCCGGCCGTTGCTTTTTTCGCGAACTCGCTGTGCCTCTGGCTGTACGCGAAGTAGATCACCAGCCCGATCCCCAGCCAAACAAAGAACCGGATCCAGGTGATAACGGTCAGCCCGGTCATCAACCCGCCGCAGAGCACGACCGAGATGATAGGGAACAGCGGCACCAGCGGGACTTTGAATCCGCGCGGACGGTCGGGTTGCGTGCGCCGCAGGAAAATCACGCCCAGCGACACCAGCACGAACGCGAACAGCGTGCCGATATTCGCCAGGTCCGCCGCGTCCCCGATATCGAATATTCCCGCCGGTATTCCCACCGCGAGCCCTGCGATCCACGTCGACCAGTGCGGCGTCCGGAAGCGCGGGTGTACGGCGGAAAAAATGCGAGGCAGCAGCCGGTCCCGCGACATCGCGAACCAGATACGCGTCTGCCCGTATTGGAAGACCAGCAGCGATGACAGCATCCCTGTCAGCGCGCCGATGATGATGATCGCCTGGAACACCCGGCTCGTGCCCAGCGCCGCCAGCGCATAGGCCACCGGCGCCTCCGACGCATTCTTCACCGACGTCGACCGCACGTCATGCCCAGCAAGCGACGCCATTTTGGCCATATCGCGCGCCAGCATGTCCGCGTCGTCGCTGGAACCGTCCACGACCACCCGCAGAGTGTGGCTGTCCGCCGCCTGCACATACGAAACCTTCGACATCGTCTTGACGCTGTCCGCCAGCTGCGGCGCGTTGTCTACCTGCATCTGCACGACCTCGGTGCCCGAGCGGAACATCGGGTACGGCATCATCCCGAGCAGCACCAGCGCCACGCCGACGTACAGGATCGTGCACACGATCAGCGACGCGATGATCCCGAACGGAATATCTTTTTGCGGGTTCTTCGCCTCTTCCGCCGCCGTCGATACTGAATCGAATCCGATGTAGGTGAAAAAGATGATTGCGCCGCCCGTGATCACGCCGCCAAAGCCGCTCGGCAGGAACGGGTGCCAGTTCTGCTTCTGCACCAGCATGCCGCCGACGACCAGGAACGTTATGATCGCGCCCAGTTTCACCGTGACCATGATGTTGTTGGTCTCTGCCGATTCGCGCACGCCGCGCACCAGCAGCCAGGTCAGGATCATCATCACGAGGAACGCCGGAACGTTGAAGTACGCGCCCGTTCTCTCCCCGCCGGCAAGGATCGGCGCCGCCCATTTGTCGGGGATCACCAGCCCAAACGACGCCAGTTGCGCCTTCAGGTATCCACTGAATCCCACCGCCACCGCGACATTGCTGACGGCATACTCCAGGATCAGGTCCCAGCCGATGATCCACGCGAAGATCTCGCCCAGCGTCGCGTACGAATAGGTGTAGGCGCTGCCCGCGATGGGGATCATCGACGCCAGCTCCGCGTAGCACAGTCCCGCGAACGAGCACGCGATCGCTACCAGGATGAACGACAACGCAATCCCCGGTCCCGCCGGTGGACGGCCGTGCATCAGCACGCCGCCGGTCCCTCCGTGCCGGAAGAAATTCACGATCAGGTCGAGCACCTGGGCGTGGATGATGTTCGGCGCCTGGAAGTACTCGCCCGCCGCGGCTGTTCCGGTCAGAACGAAGATGCCGCTGCCGATGATCGCCCCGATGCCGAGCGCCGTCAGGCTCCACGGGCCGAGCGTCTTTTTGAGCTGGTGTTCCGGCTCTTCCGACTCCGCGATCAGCTTGTCGATCGACTTCCGCGCAAATAGTTGGGACATTCACCCTCGTAGCACCGGCGTCTCGCCGGTCATGCTACTGCTCGCGTATACGCAATCGGCTCTCGACCGCCGGAGCCCGACAGCCGAGAGCCGAAAGCTACAGCCGCTTTTACCGCTTCGACGTTCCGCGCACCATCTTCTTTACTTTGCGCTTCGCCGATCCGCGCGCATACGTGCGCTTCTTCAGCGGGCTGGTGGTCGCGCGTTTCTTGCGCGCCGTCCGCTTTGTCTTCTTCCGTTCGTCTTTCGAGAGTGCTTTTGTGTTAGCCATGATTCCCTTCGTGTTCCTTTCGTGTCCGTAGCCTGCCCTGAGCGAAGTCGAAGGGTGGTGGACTTACACCCTTTCGAGCTGCGCGTACTTCTCCACCAGCTTTTTGAGGCCGCTGGGGAATTTTACCGTAAGCTTCGCGTTTTCCCCTTCTCCTTCGCGCTGGTACACCGTGCCTTCCCCGTATTTCGGGTGACGCACCCGCTGCCCGGGCTTGAATCCCATCTTGCCCGTCGGTTCGGCAACGTCCACCTTCGGACGCGTGAACTTCTTCCCCCGCGACGCGAAAAACTCCGCGATGTTCTCGATCGAGTTGTACGCAGGCGCGTCGTAAGTTTTACGTTGTTGCTGGCGGGCGAACCGCGGGCGCTGGTCCTCGTTCTCGTAATCGTAGTGAGTCGAAGCGTACTCGTCTTGGTAGTCCTGTCGCCCTCGACCGGCTTCCCCTCGACCGGCACTCCGTCCGGGCGATCCGAGATCTTCAATCAGCTCCGCCGGCACTTCTTCCAGGAACCGCGACCCGACTGTCGGCTCCGGCATGTCCGTTCCATAACGCCGCCGGAAGCGCGCTCGCGTCAGCACCAGTTGGTTCATCGCGCGCGTCATCCCGACGTAGCACAGCCGCCGCTCCTCCTCGATCTCTTCCGGATTGAGGAACGTCCGCGAGTGCGGGAACAGGCCCTCTTCCATCCCCACGAGGAACACCAGCGGGAACTCCAGCCCCTTTGCCGAGTGTAGCG
Organism: uncultured Terriglobales bacterium; assembly: GCA_964559835.1. GTDB lineage: Bacteria > Acidobacteriota > Terriglobia > Terriglobales > Acidobacteriaceae > DAISJI01. The sequence continues at coordinate 24,543 of CAZLJE010000006.1, read as the reverse complement.
TCATCAGCGTGACCTGCGATGCGGCGTCGTACTGGTCGGCATCGCTGACCAGCGCCGCGTGATCGAGGAATTCCTGCAAGGTCTCGCCGCGGTCACGCGAATCCATCGCCGCGTTGACCAGTTCCTTCAGGTTCTCGATGCGCGCGTATGCCTCCGGCGTGTCTTCTTCCTCCAACGCCTTGATGTACCCAGTGCGGTCCATCAGAAACTTGAGCAGCTCGGCCGTCGTCGCGCTTCGCTGTTCCTGTGGATCTGAGGATGATGTGGGCCCCGGCGCGCCCGCCTGGGCATCGTCCGATGATTCCGAAAATCCAGAGGCCGCTGGCGCCCCCGCCAGTGGTTCCGTATCCTCAGTCTCGTCCGCCCACCCAAAACTGAAATTCGCGTCCTGCCCTTCGTCCGCCGAGACTTCCGGAACAACGCGCTCCTCGACCTCGCTCTCACTCTCGTCCGGCGCGTCGCCGAGCCACTTCATGTAGGTTCCGCCGAGCATCGCGCGCCCGCCCTCGATGACGTCGCGAAAATTCTTCAGCGCCGCGATCGTTCGCGTCGGCACCAGTCCGTTCTCGACCGCGTGCCCGATCGCGCCCCACAACGATGTCCCGGTCTCGAGCGCAATTCGCTCCAGTGTCTCGACGGTCGTCTTGCCAATCCCGCGCGCCGGTGTGTTGATCACCCGCAGCAGCCCGATCGTGTCGTCCGGATTCAGCACGACCTTCAGGTACGAGATCATGTCCTTGATCTCGGCGCGCTCGTAGAACGAGAACCCGCCGACCACGTGGTACGCCAGCTGGTAGCGCCGCATCGCTTCTTCGAACAGTCGTGACTGCGCGTTCGTCCGATACAGCACCGCCGCGCGCGATTTCTCGCCCTGCTCCGCCGCCGATTGCAGGTACTTCGCTATCGTATCGGCCGCGAAAAGCGATTCGTTCTCGCCGTCGGGGGCTTCGTAATAGCCGATCTTCGCGCCCGCGCCGTGGTCGGTCCACAGCTTCTTGCCCTTGCGGTGTACGTTATTCGCGACCACCGACGACGCTGCCGTCAGGATGTTCTGCGTGCTCCGGTAGTTCTGTTCCAGCCGGATGATGTGCGCGTTCGGGAAGTCGCGCTCGAACTCCAGGATGTTGCGGATGTCTGCCCCACGCCACGAATAGATCGACTGGTCCTCATCTCCGACCGCGCACACGTTGTGCCGCTCGCCCGTGAGCAGCCGCATCAACTCGTACTGTGGGCGGTTCGTGTCCTGGTATTCATCGACCAGCAAGTAATGGAATCGCCGGTGGTAATGATGACGCACCGGCTCCGCGATCTTGAGCAGCCGCACGGTCTCGAGCAGCAGGTCGTCGAAGTCCATCGCGTTCGCCTTGCGCAACTCCTGGCGATAGATCTCGTAGATCTGCGCGATCTTCTCCGTCTTCTCGTCCGCCGAATTCAGGTACGCTTCCTGCGGATCGAGCATGTGGTTCTTCGCCCACGAGATTCGCGACAGCACCGTGCGCGGCGTGAGCTGCTTGTCGTCTATGCCCAGCCGCCGCAGCGCGCCCTTTACCACCTGCTGCTGGTCCGACTCGTCATAGATCGCAAAATCTTTGGTGTAGCCTTGCCCGTTGATGCGCATCTGCTCGACATCCCGCCGCAGCATGCGTACGCACATCGAGTGGAAGGTCGAGATCCACGGCTTCGCGAACGACCGCGCGCCGACCAGTTCGTTCACGCGCTCCGCCATCTCACCCGCGGCTTTGTTCGTGAACGTGACCGCCAGGATCGATTCCGGCAGCACTCCCCGGTTCTCGATCAGGTACGCGATGCGATACGTGATGACGCGCGTCTTTCCCGACCCCGCCCCCGCCAGAATGAGCAGCGGCCCGTCCGTCGTCTCCACGGCTTCGCGCTGTTGCGGATTGAGTTTGTCGAGAAAGGACACGGCGGTTGTAAGTTGCAAGGTCTAACTTGTCAGTTTCGATGTTCGGGCTGAAAGATGCAAGGCGGGTTCTGAACTTACAACTTACAACTTTCAACTGCTCTTAGTGCGGCACCGTTCTCGTCACCGGCGATCCCGGCGCCTTCATTCCTCGCCGTCGCGCCCGGCATTCGGCGCAGGAGCAAAACTCACGCAGGAATTCCCACGAGTAGATCCCGTGCTCGTGCCCATCATTCCACGTGAACCGGATCGCGTACTTCCCGACGCCCTCCGCCGATACCGGCTTCACCGCCGGCTTGAACATCGGCAACGCTCCCGGTTTGCCGCCCTTAGGCTCGTCCGGTTCGCGGTTTTCCTTCACGCGCTCTTCGTTGCACAGCGCGCACGGACACGCATCCCTCAAGTACTGGAACGAGTACGAGCTCCGGTGCCCGTCCTTCCACTCGATGTCCATGCCCGTCCCCTCGGTGAGGTGGACCTTCACTTTTTTGGGCTCGGCATTGAGCTCCGTCCGCATATTTTCAGTATCGCACAGCAACGAACGTCCTATTTCGTGCACGTCGGTTGCGTGGACCTCTGCACCTAAATCTCCGATCTCGCCCGGGGTGACGACGGTCCAAGTCATGACAAATTGCGTCGATGCGGCGGGCGCGCTCTTCCCGGGTGAGGTGGTCCAACGGGCCGAAAATGGCGTCGAACAGCTGTTGTTCCGGGCTGCGATGCCGGATTTTGCGCATCCGGTGTTCTGGCTTTCCGTGCACCTACTCATTTTATATGGAACCAGCCGGCCCGCTGTTTGCCAGCCCCGCCGTACTCCTGTAAAATCTATGTTTTGCCCCACAAGGCTGGAAGGAATCAGAAGCAGTCATGGCTCAAGTATGCGAAGTCTGCGGCAAGAAGCCGCAGTTTGGTAACAACGTCAGCCACGCCCACAATGTGACCAAGCGGCGCTGGAACGTGAATCTGCGCCCGGTCAAGGCCAAGGTCCAGGGCGGGACGAAGAAGATGCGCGTGTGCACCTCCTGCCTGCGCAGCGGCAAAGTCACGAAAGCGTAAACGCTTTTGCTCGAATCCCTCGTCCTGAAGAACTGCCCCAAGTGCCGCAGCGAAAAACGCTATTGGCACAAAGCCGGCGTGTTTCTCGTGACCAATCCCTCGCCCGAACAGGAATCCGGTGGCATGGCGCCGTCCGCCGCCGTCGTTTGCCCCGAGTGCGGCTACATCGAGTTCTACGCCCAGACCGCCGAACTCCTCCAGCACATCCCCGAAGCCCTGGTCTCCACGGAAAAAGAACCAAACTCTTAAGCCTTGTGTTCCCTTCGTGTTTCTTTGTGTCCTTTGTGGTGAGTGCTTTCCCGACCGACGCCCTACCGCCCTACCCGTCGCTCAGATTCGGCCCCTTCGCGCTTCCCACCCCATACAGCACGGTGTTGTCGATCAGCCGCGTCGGCCCGACCCACGCCGCCACTGCGATCAGCGCGCCGTTCCCAACATCCGACACCGGCTCCAGCGTCTCCCAGTTCACCGCCTCGAAATAGTCCAGCCGCGCCGCCGGTTCCTCCCCGATGATTTCTTTCCCTGCCGCAATGAGTTTCGATGCGTCACGCTCACCCGTATCCGCCATCGTCTGCACTCTCATCAGCGCCCGATTTAACACCAGCGCCTGCCTGCGTTGTTGCGGATCCAGGTACACATTCCGCGAACTCATCGCCAGCCCATCTTTCTCCCGCACGATCGGGCACACCGTGATTCCCACCGGAAAATTCTGGTCGCGAACCATCCGCCGTATGATCGCCACCTGCGCCGCATCCTTTTGCCCAAAGAACGCCGTGTCCGGCTCGATGATGTGGAACAGCTTGCTGACGACCGTCGTCACGCCGCGAAAATGTCCCGGCCGCGACTTGCCGTCCAGCCGGTCACTCATCCCGGCGACCTCGACGTACGTCGTCCCGCCCGGCGGATACATGTCGCTGACCTCGGGCGCGAATAGCAGGTCGCAGCCTTCGGCCTCCAACCACTGACGGTCGCGCTCGAATTGTCGCGGATATCTGGCCAGGTCTTCGGTCGGTCCGAACTGCAGGGGATTGACGAATATCGATGCCACTACCACATCACTCTGCTCTCGCGCCGACCTTATGAGCGACAGGTGGCCCTCGTGCAGCGCGCCCATCGTCGGTACGAAGCCGATGCGCTTGCCCTCGCGCTTCCGTTGCGCGCACGCAGCATGCATTTCGTCAGGTGTTCTTAAGATTCGCATGGCACCGAACCCCGAGCGTGCCGGACAGCATCGCCGATTTGAGTTGCGCCAGATTTTTCAATCGTCAATCGGCAATCGGCTCACTTCTGCATCGCCCGCTTTCTCTCCACGATCGCCGCCACCGCCGCCTGCGTCTCTTTCGGCAGATGGTACGACTCAGCATCCGACGGGTACCCACCCGCCTCGACATCCGCCTTGTAGGCTTCCACCGCGCCCTTGATCACCTCGCCGACGTCAGCGTATTTCCGCACGAATTTCGCCGCCGGAGCAAAGCTGAACCCGATCAGGTCGTGGATCACGAGGATCTGTCCATCGCAATCCGGCCCTGCCCCGATTCCGATCGTCGGCGTTGTCACCTCTTCCGTGATCATCGCCGCCACTTCGCGCGGTATCCCTTCGAGCACCATAGAGAACACGCCCGCATCGTCCAGCGCGACAGCATCACGCATCAATTGCTCGATCGCCTTCAGTGATTTTCCCTGGACCTTGTAGCCGCCCATCGCGTGTACGGACTGCGGTGTCAGCCCGATGTGGCCCATTACGGGGATTTCCGCGTCGATAAGCCGGCGGATCAATTCCACCCGCTTCTCTCCGCCTTCGACCTTCACCGCCTCCGCGCCACCTTCTTTCAGGAAGCGCGCCGCGTTGCGTACCGCTTCGCTCGTATCGACGTGGTAGGTCCCAAACGGCATATCGGCCACCAGCAGCGCGCGTTTCACCGCCCTGCGCACGGCTCGCGTGTGGTGCAGCATCTCGTCCATGCTGACCGGTAGGGTATTGTCGTAGCCGAGTACGACCTGGGCCAGCGAATCGCCGACCAGGATCACGTCGATGCCCGCGTCATCGACCACCCGCGCCGTGGCGTAGTCGTACGCAGTGAGCGCAGTGATCTGCTCGCCTCTCTGCTTCTTTTCCAACAAAGATGTAGTAGTGATCTTCGGGCGGGAATCGCCCATGGGAATGACGCTCACAGTTCCTCCAGTGCAGTCCTCATCCGAGGTACCGCCTGTCACTGCTCGTACAGATGCAGCCTACCAGATTTGGGTTGAATTATTGCGCTTTTCTTCGGTCCCCGCCGCTGCGGCGGTCTGTGGCGCGCCGGTCGCTTCCCTTACGCGTTGTCTTATCGGACACGGGTACCACCGCGGCACGACGCTCTCCTTTGCGAATAGGTCCCTGCCTGCGTTCTCCCTGCCTGCGTTCGGTCTCCGCCATCTTTCCCTCCGTACTCTGAACGCACATTTATAACATTCCAGGTCTCGTAGCACCGGCGTCCCGCCGGTCACGCAGCTCTCAACCGGAACATCGGCGTCCCGCCGGTCACGCAGCTCTCGACCGGAACATCGGCGTCCCGCCGGTCACGCAGCTCTCGACCGTAGCGCCGGTCACCCCACCGCAATCACTAAATCACAAATCACTAAATCGCCAATTGCTCCCTCCAGCAGCTCTGGACATCTTCAATCCATCATCCAAGTAGTTGGACCACTTGGGGTGCTTTCATGCGTAACTTGTTCGCTGTCGCAATACTGATGTGTGCCTTGGCCGCATGCTCGCGGCACCAGGCAAATCACACGACCGCGACTCAGCACAAGCGATCAGCCGCCTCGCAAAAGCCATCAGCGGCCAATGTGAAGAGCCCCCGAAGAACCGCGCGCTCCCGCAAGCCCACTCGCACCACCCCGCCTACCGCTGTGGTGGCTGAAGCTCCTTCGGTTCAATAGTCGTCGGGTGCTTCAGATGGAAATCCGTCGCGTCCTGGTACGCCTTCGCTACGGCCAGCAATTTGCCTTCCCCGAACAGGTTGCCCAGGAACGTCAGGCTCACTGGCGTCCCATCGGCGCGAAATCCGTTCGGTAATATCACCGCCGGATGTCCCGTCAGGTTCGTGATCAGCAACTGGTTGCTGAACGTCGGAACGACCAGTACATCCACGTCTTTGAATACTTGCGCCATCGCCTGCATCCCGACCATGCGCGCCCGATTCGCGTTGATGTACTCGACCGCCGGCGTGAACCGCGATTCGCGGAAGGTGTTCGGCCAATCGTTCTTGCCCTGCGCGGTGAGCAGCTTGTCGCGTCCGCTGCGCGTCAGCTCGTCGAACGCGGCCGCCGCTTCCGCCGTCAGGATCGGACGCATCGCCTGCCACGGCAGATCGGGCAACTTCACCGGGATCAGCTTCCATCCCAGCTTCGTCTTGATCGTCTCCAACGCTGCGTCGTTAAAGCGGTCGTTATCTTCGCGTGCCGCCCTCTGTTCCGGACGCTCGTTCTCGCGCGGCTTGGCGTGTTCGAAATCAGCCGACACCACGCCGATGCGCAGCATCTTTGGATCCAACGTCGCATCCCAGGCGAATCCGTAGTCGTGCGGCGTGCTTGGGTCTTTGCCGTCCGGCCCGTAGATTGCGTCGAATACCAGCGCGCAATCTTCGACCGCCCGGCAGATGGGCCCCAGCTTGTCCATGCTCCACGACAGCGCCATCGCACCTGTCCGCGGTACGCGTCCGAACGTTGGCCGCAGACCAGTCGTGCCGCAGCGCGTGGATGGCGATGATATCGACCCTAGCGTCTCCGACCCGATCGCGAACGCCACGCATCCCGCCGCCGTTGCCGACGCCGGTCCCGCCGACGACCCGCTCGACCCCTGGTCCGTCTTCCACGGGTTGCGCGTCACGCCGCCGAACCACACGTCTCCCTGCGCCAGAGCGCCGAGTGTCAGCTTCGCCACCAGCACCGCGCCCGCCTTGTCCAGGCGCTGCACGACTGTCGCGTCCTCGTCGACCGTCTGCTCTTCGAAGCCGCCCGCGCCCCATGTCGTCTTGTAGCCCTTCGCCGCCAGCAAGTCTTTCGCGCCCCACGGCAATCCATGCAGCGGCCCGCGATAACGTCCAGCCGCAATCTCCTTGTCCGCTTCCTTCGCCTGCGCGCGTGCCCGGTCCTCGGTCAGGTTCACGACGAAGTGCAGCGCCGGATCGTACTTCTTCAGCCGGGACAGGTACATGTCGGTCAGCGCCGTCGACGAGACTTTCTTCGTCCGCACCAATTCCCCGAGCTGTCGCACCGAATAGAACGCGACGTCCTCGATGTTCTTCGGCGTCCCCGGCGCCGCAATGCGGCTCATCTTCGCCGGACGCTTCGGCTGCTGGTAGCTCATCCCCGGCAGCACCGGATCGAACACCAGCGCCGGCGACACGCTGTTCGCCAGGTGCATGTCATGGATCGCCTCGTACGCGCGCAGTCGCTGGTTCAGGTCGTCGATCATCGCGTCGACTTGCCCGTCGTCGAAATCCAGCCCTGCGACCGACGCGGCGTCGGCGATCATCTGCTTGTCGACCTTCTTGTGCTGTTCGGCCATTGCGTACAGCACGCTCGGAAACACGGTCGTGGCCACGCCGAACCGCGCGAGACCTTCCACAAAACTGCGGCGATCGATGAAGTTGGTTGCCATGGGAGCGGGGAATTATAACCGCAGCCACTCGAAGTTCGGAACATCGGCGTCCCGCGGGTCACTCTGAACCTCCTTAGTGTTCCTTCGTGACCTTTGTGGTGCGTGTTTTTCAATCGACAATCGTCAATCGTCAATCAAAAATGCTTTTCGTGCCCCTGCTCGACATTCAAGCCTTATCCATCGATTTCACCGGCAACCCCGCCGTCCGCGACCTCTCGCTCTCCATCGCGCCCGGCGAATCGCTCGGCCTTGTCGGCGAATCCGGCAGCGGCAAGTCGGCCACCGCGCTAGCCATCCTCCGTCTGCTCCCGCCCCAGGCTTCGACGCGCGGCCGAATCCTCTTTCAAGATGCCGACCTGCTCACCGCTTCCGAAGCCGCCATGCGCTCCATCCGCGGCCGCCAGATCGCTATGATCTTCCAGGAACCGATGACCGCCCTCAATCCCGTCATGCGCGTCGGCGACCAGGTCGAGGAAGCAGTCGTCGCCCACGGCGGCAAGAAGAATGCCGCGCTCAAGCTCGCCATCGACGCCCTCCGCGACGTCGGCATCCCCGATCCCGCCCAGCGCGCCCGCTCCTACCCGCACCAGCTCTCCGGCGGCATGCGCCAGCGCGTCATGATCGCCATGGCCATCGTCAATCGCCCACAACTGCTGATCGCCGACGAGCCCACCACCGCGCTCGACGTCACCATCCAGGCCCAGATACTCGAACTCCTGGCCGACCTCCGCCGCCGCTTCAATCTCGCGATGCTCTTCATCTCGCACGACCTCGCCGTGGTCTCCCGGGTGGCCGACCGCGTCGCTGTCATGTATGCCGGCTCCCTCGTCGAGATCGGCGCCGTCCGCGATATCTTCGCCAACCCCGCGCACCCCTACACGCGCGGACTACTCGCATCCGTCCCGACCCTCGCCTCCGACCGCTCCCGCCCCCTGGCGACAATCACCGATTCAGCCCGTACTGCCAGCGAAAGTGTTCCTCTGGCCGAGATTTCGAACGGGCACTTCGCCCGCGTGAAGTTGTAGCACCGGCGTCCCGCCGGTCAGCCAACAAGCCCGAGCTTTTGACGCAGAGGACTCACAGTTTCTTGTTTTCCTATCCTCTGCGTCCTCCGCGTCCTCTGTGTCTATTCCCTTCGTGTACCTTCGTGTCCTTTGTGGTGAATTGTTTCTCAATCGTCAATCGGCAATCGACAATCGCCAATGTTGTTGTTGTTATAATCCGCTACCGGTGCGCATTCTCCTCCTCAGCGACATTCATGCCAACGTCGAGGCGCTCGATGCCTGCCTGGCCGCCGCTCCCAAGCACGACGCCGTTGTGAATCTCGGCGACGTTGTCGGCTACGGCGCCAGCCCCAATGAAGTCGTCGAGCGTTCGCGCAAGCTCGATGGGACCGTCGTCCGCGGCAATCACGACAAGGCTATCTCCGGCGTCAGCAACATGGCCGACTTCAATCCCATCGCAGGCCTCGCCGTTCTCTGGACCCGCACTGTCCTCGACCGCGCCAATCTCACGTGGTTGCGCGAACTCCCGCAAGGCCCGCTCAAGATGAAAGGCCTCGACAAAGTCGAGTTCGTGCACGGCTCGCCCGCCGACGAAGACGAGTACTTGCTCATGCTTCCCGACGCGCAGCGCCTCCTCGATCCCGGTTCGCCGGCCGTGACTTTCTTCGGGCACACCCACGTCCAGGGCGGATTCCTCACCGGACGCGACGACGCCGCCGTCATCCGTCCCGTCTATCGCTCGCGCGACAAGGTGGAGTCCTTCGACTTCGGCCTCGACCGCGGCTGCCACTACCTCATCAATCCCGGTTCTGTCGGACAGCCCCGCGATGGCGATTGGCGCGCCGCCTTCGCCACCTTCGACAGCGATAAATGGCAGGTCACCTACTTCCGGGTTCCTTACGACATCGTCACCGCGCAGCAACGTATCCGCGACGCCGATCTCCCCGAGCGTCTCGCCACCCGACTCGCCCAAGGCCGGTAAGATCTATCCTTCAACATCTGTCATCCTGAGCGAGGACGTAAGTCCGAGTCGAAGGACCTTGTGTTTTCCTTCGTGTCCCTTCGTGCCCTTTGTGGTGAGTCTTCAATCGGCAATCATCAATCGACAATCGACAATCGACAATGATTTTGCTTTACTGAACTTCCGATGCCGTTCCGTTACTATCCTCGTAAGAAGTCGCCCTCTCTTTTCCCCGAGCCCGCTCTCCCGCAACGGCCTGCAGGCTCGTTCGTCGCGCACGTCGACGGCGGTGCGCGCGGCAATCCCGGCCCCGCCGGCTATGGTGTTGTGATTGAAGATGAAAAGGGAACTACGGTCGCGCAGCTCAGTCAGTACCTCGGCCACCAGACGAACAATGTCGCCGAGTACTCAGGCCTGCTCGCCGCTCTGCGCTACGCCGTTGAACATGGCCACAAAGCGCTCGAAGTCATCGCCGATTCCGAACTCATGGTCAAGCAGATGAACGGCCAGTACAAAGTGCGCGCACCGCAACTTATACCTTTGTACGAAGACGCGCGCCGCCTCTCCCGCAAGCTCGATTGGTTCCGCATCCGCCACGTTCGCCGTGCCCACAACTCCGCCGCCGATAAACTCGCCAATCAGGCCATGGACCAGGGCATGCGCAAGTAACGCAGGCGTCTCGCCTGCCACGCAAATATTGACGGGAACATCGGCGTCCCGCCGGTCAGGCCGAAATCACCCGCTGTCATGCTAGAGCGACGTCGCTGCGCGTTGCTGCGGCGACAGTCGAAGGACCTTCTGTTCTCCTCTGTGACCCCTGTGGTGGGTGTTTTTCAATCGGCAATCGGGCAATCGGCAATGCGTTTGCTCCAAATGAAAGCGTCCCCGGAGTCATGTCCGAAGCCGTCTTTCCTTGCGCCTTGTGCCTTGTGCCTGCTACGTCAGGGCCTATAAGACAGGTACTTCTCCATGGGAATATCGAAAAACATCAACTGCTGTCCGTTCGCGTCGCGCACGTTCATCACGTACAGGTGCGCTCCCGCCAGTGGCTGGCTGATCCCGCCGACGTCAAAGAATACGAATCCCGCCGCCGTCGAATGCGGCTCGACCGCCTTTGCCATGAACGGCGCGTTCTGCAACTCGCTCAACCCTTCCTTCGGGATGCCCGCATCCGATCCCTTGCGCGGCAGCGGCAGCGGGTTGATCCGCGGCTCGTCTCCTCTCCGCTTCACCCGCGAAAACTTCCGGTACAGGTCGTCCTTGTCCGCCGCCGAGATCTTCGACCGGTCGCTCGTGACCAGCTGTACCTTCAGGTCCGTCAGCGCGATCGGCTCATCCCCATCGTTGGTGATGATGAGATACACCGGCAACATGCCCCTGTCGCGGTAATCCAGGTTGAACACCGTCGATGCCTTGTCCGGCATGTCATACGGATCGGCGGCGATCGTCACCTTTTCATTGTCGTGCGCGTCACGCGCCGGGTACGTCTTCGCCGGGTACGCCTTCGGCGCGACGTATTCCTTCGCCGCGAACGCCACCACCGACGCAACCATTACGGCCGCCAAACCAGCGCCGTACCTCTTCCACTTTGCGATTCTCATGCGCCGATTCTACTGAAATCTCGATACTTCCTGCTCGCCGATCACACCCGCGTTAGCCGGCGCTCAGGATTCCGACAGTTTCAACCCACCCGTTAGTGCTTTGTTGTGAACTGGGTCGGAAGTTGTCGCCGAGAGCTTCCCAAAATGGGAACCGCCAAGCATTTCCTTCGTGTTCCTTCGTGTCCTTTGTGGTGAATGTTTTCCTCCGTGTTCCTCCGTGTCCTCTGTGGTGAACGGTTTTTCCAATCGGCAATCGACAATTAGCAATGGTTTTGCTTCAACTCCCCGGTCGTACAACCAATCGTGTGCCCTTCGTGACCATCGTGTGAACGCTTCTGTTTTCCCTGCGTTCCTCTGCGAGCCTGCAGTGACTGCTTTTCCAATCGTCAATCGACAATCGGCAATCAGCAATGGTTTTGCTTTCCTCCTGCGAACCCATGCGCCCCCGCGGTGCTTCTTCCCGACCTGACGACCCACCACCTACGACCTACCCCATTCCGCCGGTCGTACAATACCCCTTCGCCCGATGATCTTCCTCTACAGCGCCGTCCTGGCGGTCGCCCTGGTGTTGACGCTGCCGTACTGGGCGCTCCAGATGATCCGCCGCGGGAAATACCGTGCCGGACTGCGGGAGCGCCTCGGTCGCGTCCCCGCCCGCCTGCGTCAGGGAAACAAGCCTTCCATCTGGGTCCACGCCGTTTCTGTAGGGGAAGTGCTCGCGGTCAGCGGCATCATCCGCCAACTGCGTACCCGCTATCCCCAGCATCGCCTCGTGATCTCGACCACCACCGCCACCGGACAGAAGCTTGCGCGCGAACGTTTCGGCAACGACAACGTGTTCTTCTTTCCTCTCGATTTCGGGTTCGCCGTGCGCCCTTACCTCGACGCACTCCGTCCCGCACTCATCGTTATTGCGGAAACCGAACTCTGGCCCAACTTTTTCCGTCTCGTCCACGCGCGCGGTGCGAAGATCTGCGTCATCAACGCCCGCATCTCCGACCGCTCTTTCCCGCGCTACCGGATCGTCGCTCGCTGGCTCGGCCCCGTGCTCGACAACGTCAATTTCTTCCTCGCGCAAAGCCGCGCCGACGCCGGACGCCTTATCGCAGTCGGCGCCGCTCCCGACCGCGTGGATTCGGTCGGCAACCTGAAATTCGACATTCCCGCCGGCTCTGCCTCTCCTTTTGTGCAACAGCTTCGCGCCGCCGCAACGAAGCCGGTGCTCGTCTGCGGGAGTACGGTGGAAGGCGAAGAGCCGATCGTGCTCGACGCCTTTCGCGCCATCCAACACCGTTTTCCCGATGCCCTTCTCATCCTTGCTCCGCGGCATCCCGAGCGCTTCGACGCCGTCGCCGGACTGCTCTCCTCCTCCGCGCTGCGCTTCTGGCGGCGCTCACAGTGGAACGGAGATCCACTCCAGGGCGGCGTCTTCCTGCTCGATACCATCGGGGAACTCGCCGATGTCTACCAGCTTGCCGACGTCGCGTTTATCGGAGGCAGCCTCGTTCCCCGCGGCGGCCATAACATCCTCGAGGCCGCGCGCTTCGGTGTGCCTGTCATCGTCGGACCCTACGTGGAAAACTTCCGCGAGATGATCAACACGTTTTCGCTCGCGAACGCCCTCCGCATCTCCGACTCCGCTCGCCTCGGCGAAGCGTTTGAAGAACTTCTCGCCGATCCCGCATCAGCCCGCGCCATGGGAGCCCGCGCGCGCGACACCTGGCAGGCAAACGCCGGCGCGACCGAGCGCACTCTCCGCCGCATCGAAACCCTGATGTCCCCCACGGCTTCTATCCCGCCCATTAACCAGGAGAACGCCTGATGACCTCTCCGTTCTCCGCCCTCTTCGGCGCCAGCGTTCGCCTGCGCAACCTTCTTTATGACTCCGGCCGCTTCCGCGCTCGCCGCCTGCAAGGCCCCGTCGTCAGCATCGGCAACATCTCCGTAGGCGGCGCTGGCAAGACACCTTTCGTCATCGCCCTCGGCGAGATGCTGAAACAGCGCGGCATCGCCTTCGACGTCCTCTCTCGCGGATACCGCCGCAAGACCCGTGGGGTTCTCCAGGTGGACCCCTCCGGCACTCCCGCCGATTTCGGTGACGAGCCCCTCCTTATCGCGAAGCGTCTGGGTGTGCCCGTTATTGTGGGCGAGAGCCGTTACGCCGCCGGCGCTTGGTCCGAGAAAAAATACGGCCCGCATCTCCACCTGCTAGACGACGGCTTCCAGCACCGCCAGCTCGCGCGCGATTTCGACATCGTTCTCCTCACGCCCGCCGACATCCGCGATCGCCTTCTTCCCGCAGGACGTCTGCGCGAGCCTCTCAGCTCGCTCGGCCGCGCCGACGCCGTCGTCGTTCCCCCCGAAACCCATTTCGTTTGGAGCCCGGGTACTGTCCGCCCCCTCGTCTGGCGACTCCGCCGGTCGGTTGATTTAGGCCCTCTGTGTTCCTCTGTGTCCTCTGTGGTGAAGGTCTTAGCTTTTTGCGCGATCGCCCGTCCCAAGCGCTTCTTCGACGATCTCCGCGCCGCCGGTGCCGTTCTCGCCAACGAAGTCGCCTTCCGCGATCATCACTCCTATACTGCCGCCGACATCACTTACCTCACCACCAAGGCCGCGCAGTCCAATGCCACGGCCTTCGTCACCACCGAAAAAGACTTCATCAACCTCGGTCCCCTCGCCTCGCGTCTCCAGCCCCTCCACATCGCCCACCTCCGCCTCGACCTCCTCGACTCCGCCTCCGTCCTCAACACCCTCCTCTCGCGCCTCAATCTCAACCCATAACGCGGGCGTCTCGCCCGCCACGTCGCTCTAAACATCCTGTCATCCTGAGCGAGGACGTAAGTCCGAGTCGAAGGACCTTTTGTTTTGTTTTTCCTCTGTGTACCTCCGTGTCCTCTGTGGTGACGCTTCTACAAACGGCAATCGGCAATCGACAATCGTCAATCGACAATGCCTTTGTTTCCCTACGCCCTACCCCCTGCGCCCTACGCCCATTACAATTGCCCCTTGCCACCGAAAGCCAAACAATCCGCCCGCCTCCGCCGCATCGTCGACGCCTTCCCGCGCCTCACCATCACCGCTCTCGCCGACCTCGTCGCCGACGAGTTCGTCTTCGGCGAGATCTCTCGCGTATCCCGCGAAGCGCCCGTCCTGATCCTCCGCCACCGCGAGCGCACCGTCGTTCCTGGCGGTGGCGCCAATGCCGTCTACAATCTCGCCGCTCTCGGTGTGACTGTCCTTCCCGTCGGCGTTGTCGGCGACGACGAACCCGGTCGCCTCCTTCTCCACGCCTTTCGTGAGAAACACATCTCCATCTCAGGCATCGCCAAGCTCAAGGGCTTTCCGACCGTCACCAAGACGCGCATCCTCGCCGGCATGACGCACACCGCGCGCCAGCAGATCGTGCGTGTCGATCGCGAGCCCGACGCCGAACTCCCGCGCCTCTACCGCAATCGCCTCCGTGACGCCGCCCGCGAATTCGCCCACGCCTCCGACGCGCTGCTCGTCTCCGACTACGGTTACGGCGCCGCCACTCCGGACCTGCTGGAAACGCTTCGCGCCGCCGGAGCTTTCGACGGCATACCCATCACGCTCGACTCGCGCTATCGCATGTTCGATTTTCGCGGCGTGACCGCGGCCACTCCGAACGAGCCCGAGATCGAAGAAGCTTTGCACATCCGCATCGGCAACGACACTGACCGCCTCTTTGCCGCCGGTCAGGAAGTCCTCGGCCGCATGGGGCTCAATTCGCTCGTCATTACTCGCGGCCGCGACGGCATGGTCTGTTTCGAGCCGCGCCGCGCTCCGGTCGAAATCCCCATTCACGGTTCCGACGAGGTCGCCGACGTCACCGGCGCCGGTGACACCGTCATCGCGACTTTTACCGCTGCGCTCGCTGCTGGTGCGGATGCAGAAGACGCCGCCCGCCTCGCCAACTACGCCGGCGGCATCGTCGTCATGAAACGCGGCACCGCCACCGCCTCCCGCGACGAACTCCTCCACGCCATCGAGGCCGCACAATGAGATCTGTCATCCTGAGCGAGGACGTAAGTCCGAGTCGAAGAGCCTGCCCTGAGCGAAGTCGAAGGGACCTTTTGTTTTCCTTCGTGTCCCTTCGTGTCCTTTGTGGTGAACGGTTTTTCAATCGGCAATCGTCAATCGACAATCGGCAATGGTGTTGGTGTTGAGGATGAATAAGCTTCTCTCTCGCCCCGACCTCGCGCACCGCGTCTCCGAGTGGCGGAAAAACGGCGACCGCATCACCCTCGCCAACGGCTGCTTCGACTTCCTCCACGTCGGCCACATCCGCTACCTGCACGCCGCCAAACAACTCGGCGGCCGCCTCATCGTCGCCATCAACTCCGACGCATCCGTCCGCGGCCTCAAGGGCGAAGGCCGCCCGCTGATGCCCGACACCGAGCGCGCCGAGATCCTCTCCGCCCTTGAGCCGGTCGACGCTGTCGTAATTTTCGACGAACCCGACGTCCGCGCCCTCATCCGCGAATTGCGTCCCGACTTCCAGGCTAAAGGCACGGACTACACCGCCGACTCCGTCCCCGAGCGCGAGGAAGTCATCGCCTGCGGAGGCCGGGTCGCCATCGTCGGCGATCCCAAAGATCACTCCGCGACTTCGTTTATCGACGAGATGAAAAAAGGAGACCGCCGCTGATGCGCGTGCTCATCGTCCGCCTCGGTTCCATGGGCGACGTCCTGCACGCACTCCCCGCCGTCGCCGCACTCCGCGCCACCCATCCTGACGCGTACATCGGCTGGGCCATCGAACGCCGCTGGACGCCGTTTCTCGAAGCCCCTAATACTGAGTCCGGTTGCCCCACCCTTATCGCGCCCGATTTTGGCGCGATACGGTGGGGAACTCGCCCGCTCGTCGACCGCGTCCACGTCGTCGACACCCTCGGCTGGCGACGCGCCCCCTTCTCCGCCGCCACCTGGTCCGACGTTCGCACCACCTTCCGCGATCTGCGCGCCGAGCGTTACGACATCGCCATCGATTTCCAGGGCGCGATCAAATCCGCCCTCGTCGCCCAACTTTCTCGCGCACCCAGACGCATCGGCTTCGCGCAGCCCCGCGAAAAACCGGCAACCATGTTCTATACGCACCTCGTCCAGCCCACCGCGACCCACATCATCGACCAGAACCTGGCGCTGGTTTCCTCCGTTTTTCCTCTGTGTACCTCTGTGCCCTCTGTGGTTAACGGTTTTCCCGTCGACCTGTCCGCAGAATCCGAAGTCGACCGCAGGCTCTCCGCGCTCCGCGCCCCGCGCCCTGCGCCCCGCTTCGCCATCCTCAACCCTGGCGCTGGCTGGCCCGCCAAGCAGTGGCCCGCCGCCCGCTACGCCGAAGTCGCCCGCGCGCTCCGCGACGACGGTATCTTTTCCATCGTGAATTACGGACCGGGAGAAGACTCCCTCGCCCGCGAAGTTGAAACCGCTTCCGACGGGAGCGCCCGCCCGATCTCCTGCACCTTACCCGAACTGATCGCCCTCACCCGCCGCGCCGCGCTCTTCATCGGTGGTGACACCGGCCCGATGCACCTCGCCGCCCTGCTCGGCGTTCCCACCGTCGCCATCTTCGGACCCACCGATCCCGCCCGCAACGGCCCGTATGACTTCGGCACTACGAAATCGGAAATCGAAAATCAAAAATCAAAAATGCTTGTTGTCCTCCGCCATCCCTCAAGTCGCACCGATTACACGCACCACGACCAACCCGATCATGGCCTCCTTCAGGTCACCGCCGGCGAAGTAATCACTGCCGCGCGTGAGCTGTTGTCCCGCCATCCGCGCCCCGCGCCCCGCGACCCGGAGCCCGCGCGATGACTTACTCCAACATCGCCCGCCGCATCCGCGTTCCTCTCGGCTTCGTCCTCGCCGCGCTCTACATCTGGCTCGCCCGTCCAACCTGGCTCTCGCTCGCGATCGGCGCCGTTGTCGCGCTGCTCGGTGTTTCCATCCGCGCCGCCGCCTCCGGACACATCACCAAGAACGCCGCCCTCACCACCACCGGCCCCTACGCTTACACCCGCAACCCGCTCTACCTTGGTTCGATCGTCATTGGCATCGGTTTCGCGATCGCCGCACTCAACGGGTGGATCGTCTTCGCCATCGCCGCCTTGTTCCTCGCCATCTATCTGCCGGTGATCGCGTCCGAAGAACAGTTCTTGCGGACGACGTTCCCCGCTTACGACGATTACGCCCGCCGCGTGCCCCGTCTTTTTCCGCGGTTACGAAAGGGAACTGACGATCATGGAACTTTCTCCTGGTCCCGCTACCGTAAGCATCGCGAGTACAATGCATTCATCGGTACTGTGGCAATGATCGCGGCGCTCGCAGCCAAACTGCTGTGGCTGCGTTAGACGCACTCTTATCGAATGCGAATTCTCGACCACCTCAACTTGCATTTCCCCCGCGTATCTCTGCGTCCCCTGCGGTGGAAGTCTTTCCTTCGTGTCCCATATTTCTGCCGGTCGCAATCGGCAATCGGCAATCGACAATCGGCAATGTCTTTGTCTTTCCTCCGTGTTCCTCTGTGTCCTCTGTGGTGCGTGTTTTTGCTGTTGTTCGCGCTGCCCGCCCCCTCGCAGCAGTCGGCCGCCGCCGAACAACTCCCGCAGGTCTCCAACGCCTCTTCCATCCATCCGCCGCCGCCCGGACATCAATTCCCGAACGGCCTCACGCTCATCTACCAGGCCGAGTGGCGTCTCTGGACCGCCGGCCAGGCGCGGTTCACCCTCGAAGACGCCGGCGCCAACATGCAGCGCATCACCGGCACCGCCGAATCCGCCGGTTTTGTTTCCGCCCTCTATCCTGTCCACGACCGCTTCCAGTCCGTCTTCGACCGCCGCACCTCCTGCTCGCAATCCATCAACAAGCACGCCGAAGAGGGCTTCCACAAGCGCGAGACGCTCATCAACTTCAACTACACCCGCCATAAGAGCATCCTCGACGAGACCAACCTCAAGAACAGCGAGGTCAAGCACGTCGAGAACGACATTCCCGCCTGCGTCACCGATGTCGTCTCCGGCATCTTTTATGTCGCCGCGCAGAAGCTCGCCGTCGGTGACACCTACACTTTTCCGCTGAACGACGGCAATAAGACGCTCGACGTCACCGTCCACGTCGAGGCGAAAGAGCAGGTCAAAGTTCCGGCCGGCACGTTCAATTCGATCCGGATTGCGCCCCAAGCCACCGCCGGCGTCCTCAAAGATCGCGGCCGCGTCTGGATCTGGTACTCCGACGATGCCCGCCATATCCCCGTGCAGATGCGCGCCCGCATGCTCTGGGGCACGCTGACGTTTAAACTGTTATCGACCGAGCAGAAATAGCCGCTCGGGCCGCGCTCGTTTCTGGGGTGCTCGATGAAACGGCATTTCGTATTCGCTTCCGCGCTGCTGCTCGTGTCGGCGGCTGCACTCGCGCAGATCAGGGTCAACAACCTCGCCCCGCGCCCCTGCAAGATTCGCATCGTCGTCACCGACGACAAGAGCCACGGTATCCGCGACGCCACTGTCGACCTCCAGGATGCGGTAGGCGGCAGCACCCCCGCCGCCGCCAAGCAGACCTTGGACGATGGCCGCGCCGAATTCAGCAGCTTCACCGGCCAGCACCGCGTTCGCATCACCGGCGCCGAGATCGAGACTTACGAAGGCGACTTCCAAGTCGAGCCCAATGAAATCAATCACGTCGAATACATCCGCGTGAAGATGAAGCCGCCCGTCGATGGCGAGAATCACGCCCCCTCCGGACCGCCCGTGCCTGCCGTTCGGTTAAAGGTGCCGCCGCAAGCGCAAAAGGAATACGAACGCGGCAATAAGGCTGCCGAGAAAGCCGAGTGGAAATCCGCTGCCGATTCCTACCGTGCCGCCGCACGTCTCTACCCCGATTTCGATCAGGCATACAACGGCCTCGGCATCGCGCTTTCATCCGAGGGCGATTCCGCCGGTGCCAAACAAGCTTTTGAGAAGGCGCTCTCCATCACTCCCGAATACGCCATGGCCGGACGCAACCTCGCCCGCATCCTCATCGCCGAGCACGACTGGAAGCGCACCGACGAAGTCCTCCGCAAGTCGTTGCAGATCGAACCGGTGAACGCTTGGGCCCTCGAGAACGCCGCCTACGCCGAGCTCCAACTCCACGACTTTGCTGACGCTGCCGCGAACGCGCAAAAGGTCCACCAGCTCCCGCACGCCGGCTACGAGAACGCGCACTACATCGCCGCCCTTGCCCTCGAGGAATTGCAGCAGCCCGCCCAGGCCCGTGCCCAGTACGAACTCTATTTGAAGGAAGCCCCTACCGGCCCCAACGCCGCCCGCGCCCAGCAAGCCCTGGCACGGCTGTCCCAACCGTAGATCAATCGGCAATCATCAATCGTCAACGCTTTTGCTTTCTCCTTCGTGTTCCTTCGTGTCCTTTGTGGTGAGTTCTTCAATCAAAAATCAGAAATCGAAAATCAAAAATGGATCACTCCCATCGCAGCGCCACCATCGGGTCCACCTTCGCTGCCCGCCGCGCCGGAACGTAGCTTGCCGCCAGCGCCGTCACGAACAGCACCGCCGCCATCGACACAAATGTCCGCGGATCGTACTCCCGTATGCCGAACAGCAAGCTCGCCATCGCCCGCGTCAGCAGCAGGCTCCCTCCGATCCCGATCGCCATCCCGATCATCACCGGCGCCAGCGCCTGCTTCACGATCATCCGCAGCACGTCCGCCGAGCGCGCTCCCAGCGCCATCCGCACTCCGATCTCCTGCGTCCGCTGCGCCACGCTGTACGCCAGTACTCCATACAGTCCCACTGCTGCCAATGCGAGTGCCAACCCGGCGAAGACGATCAGTAGCGTCATCGTGAACCGCTGCCCCATTACTCCCTCGCGCACCACCTGCGTCAGCGGATGCACGTCGTACAGCGGCAGCGTGGGATCCATCTCCCGCACCGTCGTCGACAGCGCACTCTCGACCTGCTCGACCTTACCCTCCGCGCGCACGATCAGCGTCAGGTAACGCAGGTTTCGGGTCGGGAAGTACACCGCATCGTGCACGTCGGTCCCGACGATCAGGATGCGCGTGTCCGGCACGATCCCGACGACCACTCTGCGCTTCGGCTTCTTTTCTCCAAAGATGATTGCGCGCCCCAGCGCGTCCTGCCCCGGCCATAGGCGCTGCGCCAGCGATTGCGTCACGATCGCCACATCCGCGTCCTGCTCCGCCTCCGCCCGCGTGAAATCCCGCCCGCGCAGTATCGGAGCGCCCATGGTACGGAAATATCCGTCGCTTACCGGCGGCGCATCCACCGCCTGCTCGCGGTCCACCGACTCGCCGTCGAGATGGAACGACGTGTAACCGATGCTCTGCATTGGCGGGCTGCCTGCGAGCGCCACCGATTCGACCCCCGGAAGCGCTGCGGCGCGTTCCAGTAACTGGTTGCCGAACCCGCGCACCTTCGCTTCGTCCTTATACGAGATCTCCGGCAGGTTGAGGCGCCCGTCCACCACGTGCTCCGGCCGGATGCCCAGGTCCAGGGCGTTCATCGCGTTCAGCGTCCGGATCATCAGCCCCGCGCCCGCCAACGGCGCCAGCGCCAGCGCGACCTCGGCCACGACCAGCGCATTCCGCAATCGCTGCGACAGTCCGACCCGTACGCCGGCCGCCCTCGGTCGGCACACACCCTCCTCTCCCCACGCGTGCAGCGCCGGCGCGATTCCGAAAAGCACACCCGCAGCCAGCGCGATCAGCGCCGTGAACGCCAGCACCTTGGGATCGAGGCTGAGCTCGTGCAGCCCCGGCACATCCTCCGGAGCGAGTCGGCCGATCAGCCGGATTCCCGCCCACGCCAGCGCCAGTCCCGGGATCGCTCCCACCGCGCTGAGCACTACGCTCTCGCTCACCAACTGCTGCATCACCCGCCCGCGACTTGCGCCCAGTGCCAGCCGTACTACGATCTCGCGTTGCCGGCTCGCGGCCCGCGCCAGCAGCAGGTTTGCAACGTTCGCGCACGCCAGCAGCAGGACGAATCCGACCGCCAGTTGCAGTACCAGCAGGCTCTTCCGCAGGTTCTGTGCCACGTCCTCCGTGTACACGCTGAATACGTTCGTCCCGAATTTGTCGTATTCCTTCGGGAACTCCCGCTCCATCTGCTTGCCGATCAGCGCCATCTCCGACCGCGCCTGCTCCAGCGTCACGCCCGGCTTAAGCCGCCCGTACACCATCAGGTTGTTCGCTTGCATTCTGTCGGACGATTGGTTCGGACTGGTGTTCAGCGGCGTCCACACCTCCGGCTTCGCGCGATCGAATCCGCCCCACATGCCGCCCAGATGGAAGCCCTGCGGCAGCACGCCCACGATCCGGTGCGGCACGCCCTCGATCTCGATGTCCCGGTCGAGGATGTTCGCCGCCTTGCCGAACTGGGCCTCGTACATCCCATAGCTGATCATCGCCACTCGCGCCGGTGCGCCGTTCGTCTCCTCCGGCGTGAACGTCCTTCCGAGAGCAGGGTGTACGCCGAGCACCGGCAGGAAATTGCTCGACACCTCCGCCCGCTCGAGGTGCTGCGGACGGTCTGTCCCCGAGACGTTGACTGCGTCGTAGATCGCCGCCGACATGTCCTCGAACGACCGCGCCCGCTCCTTCCACGCCAGGTAACTCTGCATCCGCACCGGCAGCCGTTCGGCGAGGAAGCCGCCCACCGACGGGTTCTTCTCCCATACCATGACCAGTCGTTCGGGATCGCGGAACGGCAGCCGCCTCAGCAGGACCGAATCGATCGCGCTGAACATCGCCGTGTTCGCGCCAATCCCTAACGCCAGCGTGATCAGCGCCACCGCCGTGAACCCTGGGTTCTCGCGTAGCATGCGAAATCCAAACCGCATGTCTTGCAGCAGCTTCTCGATGATTGGCAGCCCACGCCGGTCGCGATACTGCTCCTTCGTGTTCTCCGCGCTCACCCGCATCAGCGCCGTGCGACGCGCTTCCCCTTCTGGCATCCCCTTCGCGACCCTGCTCGCGACTTCCATTTCGACCAGGCTCGACATCTCGTCGTCCAGTTCGCGCTCGCGCCTGTCTTTGCGCCACAACTCCGCCAGCCGGCTGAAGAATGCCCGCGCGCCTCTCACGGCATCTCCTCCCGTGTGCCCAAAAAGCGCGCCATGATCGCCGTCGTCTGTTCCCATTGCTTCTCTTCTTTCTCGACTTGCTTCTTGCCCGCCGCCGTCAGCCGGTAGAACTTCGCCCGCCGGTTGTTCTCCGATATGGCCCACTCCGACGCGACATACCCCTCCTGCTCCAGCTTCAGCAGCGCCGGATACAGCGTCCCGTAATTCACCGACAGCTCATCGCCGCTGATCTGCTCGATCCGTCGCGCGATCCCGTACCCGTGCTGCGGCCCCATGCTTTGCAGCGTCTTCAGGATCATCAGCGCCAGCGTCCCCTGCCAAATGTCCGCTTTACTCATGTTTGCGTTTTTCCTTCGCGTCCTTTGTGGTGAGCGGTTTTCAATCGGCAATCATCAATCGGCAAATGCTTTTGCTTGAGCGCCCCTGCTCGCCTCCTATTGGCAAGCCATATGCTACGCCCCCTCCTATGGGTTAGCAATAGAACCTTGATCGCCGCAGCGCCTCATCACAGAAGACGCTCTGCGCCTTTTCCTTCGTGCCCGTTCGCGCCCTTTGTGGTAGATGATCTTAGTCAAGTCTCTCCCTCTAACCACACGTGTCTAAACAGGTTAGCCGCCATGCAACTTCTCTTGCCCTCGCCTCATCCAAATACTTGACAGCAACACACTCATATAATATGCTGTGACTCACAATACATATCTCGGAGGTTGATTTACCATGACGATGATCACCCGTTGGGACCCATTCCGCGAGCTCAACACCATCACCGACCGCATGAACCGTCTCTTCCAAGAAACCTACGGTACTCAGTCGCGCGAGAGTGAAGGTTTGACCAGCTCTTTCGTCCCGGCCGTTGACATCTACGAAGACGAGCACAACGTGACCGTCAAGATGGAAGTGCCGGGCATCGACCAGAAGGACATCGACGTCCGCCTGGAGAACAACACCCTCACCGTCCGCGGCGAGCGCAAGTTCGACAAGGACGAGAAAGAGGAGAACTTCCACCCGCATCGAGCGCCGCTACGGCAGTTTCTATCGCGCCTTCACTCTGCCCACTACTCTCGACCCGGAGAAGGTCCAGGCCGACTACGAGAACGGCGTGCTGAAGATCAAGCTGGCGAAGAAGGCCGAAGCCAAGCCCAAGCAGATCAAGGTCAACATCGGCTCCGGCCCGCAGAAGACCATCGACTCCAAAGGCCAGGCCGCGTAATCGCGGTCTGGGCAGCAAGTTTATGGAGACGTACGTCGTCAGTCGTAGGTCGATACTCAACATCCGACGTACGACCTACCGCCTGCGACCTACTTTTCGGGGAGACGGCCAACGGTGCCATCTCCCCGTAGTTCTTATAATCAGTCGCAGTCATTTGGTTCGCTTTCAACTGGCAACTGACAACTAGCAACTAGGAACTGTTTTTATGGCAATCCGTTGGGACAAATTCACCGTCAAGGCGCAGGAAGCCGTGCAACGCGCTTCCGAGATCGCCTCCGAGCGCGGCAATCCCGAGCTCCTGCCGCTGCACATCCTCGCCGCGCTGCTCGAAGACCGCGAGGGCATCGTTCCGCCCGTGCTCGAGAAAGTCGGCGTCTCGGCCGACGCTGTACTCCAGCAGGCGCAGGCCGCGATTGAAGCCTTGCCGCGCGTTTCCGGCGCTTCCGCTCAACCGTCGCTCTCCAATTCCGGACAGAAGCTCCTCGACCGCGCCTTCAAAGAGGCCGACCAATTCAAGGACGAGTACGTCTCCACCGAGCACCTTCTTCTCGCCATCACCGACCTGAAGAATGACCCCGCGCAGTTGCTCCTCGGTGCGCAGGGCATCGACCGCGATGCGCTCCTCAAGGCGCTTACCGCCGTTCGCGGCAACCAGCGCGTTACCGACCAGAATCCCGAGGCGAAGTTCCAGGCGCTGGAGCGCTACGCGCGCGACCTCACCGAACTCGCGCGCCGCGGCAAGCTCGATCCCGTCATCGGCCGCGACGAGGAGATCCGGCGCGTCATCCAGGTCCTCTCGCGCCGCACCAAGAACAACCCGGTGCTCATCGGCGAACCCGGCGTCGGCAAGACCGCCATCGTCGAAGGCCTCGCCCAGCGCATCGTCTCCGGCGACGTCCCGGAAGTCCTGAAGAACAAGCGCGTCGTCGCGCTCGACCTCGGCTCGATGCTCGCCGGCGCGAAGTATCGCGGCGAATTCGAAGAGCGCCTCAAAGCCGTGCTCAAGGACATCGAGGAGTCC